>NZ_QUIH01000004.1:98735-312146 GCF_003479985.1 Clostridium sp. AM43-3BH | reverse complement strand
TGTTCTTAGAATTTTCAGGGTTTTACATACTGTTCAGTTTTCAAGGTTCTTTGTTGTTGCCTCAGCAGCAACTTTTATAGTTTATCAAAAGTTTTTGCTTTTGTCAACACTTTTTTATTTTTTTACAAATCCACGTTTTTTTGAAATTTTTCTGAGTTCATCAAGAATCTTCAAATCATTTCTTTCGTTTCGTGTTTTGTTTTTGTCCTTGTCTCGAGGACGTATGTTATGATACCAGAGCATTCCCGGAAAGTCAAGCATTTTTCTAAATTTGCTATTTTATATGTTTTTTTGTGATTTTCAAGAATATTCTGGCATCATTTAAACAGAGCTATTTCTATATTGCTGTTCTTTCTTCTACAATTTTATTTTCTAATCAGCAGCTGGAACAGTTCTGACAGGTTCTGCAATCGCGTGCTGTCTGGTTCTATTGATTTTCATTGCCTTCCCGGGTTTTCTACGCAATGTTTTCCTTCTTTCCCATCCGTTCTGCTATCTTTCTGGCGCTCTCGGTCACTGCCAGACCGCCTTCACTCGTCTCGCGTAAAGCAGCCGGAAGCGCATTGCCGATCCGGCGCATGGAATCGACGACCTCGTCTGCCGGGATCGCGCTCTTGATTCCCGCCATTGCCATCTGCGCGCTGACCGCCGCATTGACGGCGCCGGCGGAATTCCGCTTGATACACGGAACTTCAACCAGACCACAGACCGGATCACAGGTTAGTCCCAACATATTTTTGAGGGCAAATGCCGCTGCATTCGCGATACACTCCGCATCGCCGCCCTGCAGATATGCCAGCCCCCCTGCTGCCATCGCACTTGCTGAACCAATCTCCGCCTGGCATCCACCCGATGCACCGGCGATGCTCGCATTTTCTGCAATAACCGCACCGATTCCTGCACTGACAAAGAGTGCCTCGACCATCCGGTTCTCCGTTTCCTTACAATATTCCTCATACGACAAAAATACCGCCGGAATCACCCCGCATGCGCCCGCCGTCGGAGCCGCCACGATTCGTTTCATACAGGCGTTGGACTCTCCCATTTTCACCGCTTTTTCCATCACAAGCCCCATGTATCCGCCCGCCAGGCTGCGACCGGAGGCATTGTATGCGTGCAGTTTTTCTCCGTCGCCGCCCGCCATTCCACTTGCCGAGACGATCGAGCCGTCGTATTCCTGATCTGCCTGGCGCATCGCCTGATACATCTGCCGCATTGTTTCAAACGATTCTTCCACCGTCACCTGGCGTTCCTGCACATCTGCCAGAAGAACCACCTTCCAGAGCGGAATTTGATGTTCGTTCGCTAAGCGGACCAGATCACTCACTGAATGATATAACATTTCCATTTTCCCGTTCCATTCCTTTTCTTATATGAACCTTTCCTATCGAAGACTTAAATATGTTACCTTTCGGATACCCTCCTGACGGCGCAGCCACACAAGCCCTTCTTCCGGAATCTCTTGATCGCACTCAATAACCATCACTGCCATGCCGCCGCGCGCCGCACGGTAGAGCTGCATCGTCGCAATATTGATCGATTTGTGCGCCAGCATCGCCGTCACATCCGCCACATGTCCCGGCTGATCGTCGTTGTGGACAACCAAGGTTGGATAACTGCCGGAAAAATTGGCTTCAATCCCATCGACCTTCGCAATATTGATCCGGGAACCGCCCAGTGATTCACCTACTACCGTCAGACTGCGTCCAGAAATACCCTCAAGCTCCAGTTCCGCCGAATTTGGATGCGCCTCTTTTAAATTAGCTTCCTCAAAGGAAAACTCAATCCCTTTCTCCTCTGCCAGGTGAAAGCTGTCCGGAATCCGCATGTCGTCCGGCACCATTCCTAAAAGTCCCGCAATCAGCGCTTTCTGGGTTCCGTGTCCGGTTCCCGTTGCCAGAAATGAGCCGTACAGACCAATCCTTGCCCGCTTAACCGGTTCCCCAAGAAGCTTCTGCGCCACAAATCCAATCCGAACCGCGCCCGCTGTGTGGGAACTGGACGGTCCGACCATCACCGGACCTACTATATCAAATAGATTCATATTTCTTTCCTTTTCTCTCGTTTACTTCGCCAGGTAGCCGCCATCCACCGGGATTACCGCTCCCGTTATATATTCTGCCGCGTCACTCGCTAAAAACACGGTAATTCCTGCCAGATCCTCCGCCTTCCCCCAGCGGTACATCGGGATCCGCGCCGTTACCTCTTCATACTGATCCGGATTTTTGGCTTTCATATCCGATGTGAGCTTTGTCTCCATATAACCAGGTGCGATCGCATTGACGGTCACACCACGCGATGACCATTCATTGGAGCAGGCTTTCGTGAGCTGCGCCACACCGCCCTTACTTGCCGCGTATGCCGGTATCATCACACTTCCGAAGAAGGAGGTCATCGATGCCACATTAATAATTCTGCCGTATCCATGCTGCAGCATATCCCGCGCCGCCAGCTGAGACATCTGGAACATAGCACCTAAATTTACTCGCAGAATCCGATTCCACTCTTCCATCGGAAAATCTTCTGCCACGCACCGGTGCTGAACTCCCGCACAGTTTACCAGTATATCCGCCTGACCATCAAGGCTTTCCACCAGACGCTTATAGATATTCGGAACCTCCTCTTCTCTTACCAGATCTCCCACTATTCCGTGAACCACCACACCGGTTGTCCGTGCAAGCGCATCAGCGCTCTCCCGCACCTTCTCACTTGTTCCCAAAATAGCAACCTCCGCCCCAGCTCTGCACAGTCCCTCTGCCATGCCATAGCCGAGTCCTCTGGTTCCGCCCGTGACGATCGCTTTTTTCCCCTTTAAGCTAAATAAATCCATGAAATCGCGCATCTTTTATTTTCCCTTTCAAAAGCACACATCTGTAAACAGCCCCTCTGCTGCAGATTACGAACTAGCGATATATTTGTTTTTTATTTCCATATATAAAAGCTGCCGCGAAACAAGAATTTCATTCTTTTCACAGCAGCTTTTTGACTTTTATTCAATGCATTTTCTTCCGCTGCCTGACTGGCTGCATCGAGTAATCCGCTTATGCCAACTTTTCGCCGGTCAGCATCTCATAACTCTGAAGATATTTTTCAATGGTCTTGTCCACAATCTCCTGCGGGAGTGTCCAGTCATTGCCCGGATGAGCGGTCAGCCAATCGCGTGCAAACTGCTTGTCGAAGGACGGCTGGGAATGTCCTGCCTCGTAGCCCTGTGCCGGCCAGAAACGGGAGCTGTCCGGAGTCAGCATCTCATCACCAAGAACGATGTTGCCATTCTCATCCAGACCGAACTCAAACTTGGTATCTGCGATAATGATACCTTTTTCCAGTGCGTACTCCGCACATTTTTTGTAAAGTGCAATCGTGTATTCACGCAGCTTATCTGCATACTCTTTTCCCTTGCCCGGGAAGTATTTTTCCAGATGATCTACGCTCTGCTCATAGGAGATGTTTTCATCATGATCGCCAATCTCTGCCTTAGTGGACGGTGTGTAGATCGGCTCCGGCAGTTTGTCAGACTCTTTTAAGCCTTCCGGCAGTTCAATTCCACAAACCTTTCCGGTCTTCTGGTAGCTTGCCCAGCCGCTTCCTGTGATATAACCGCGGACGATGCACTCAATCGGAAGCATCTCAAGCTTACGGCACATCATGCTCTTTCCTTCGAATTTCTCCTGCTGGAAGAATTCCGGCATGTCTTTTACATCTACGGAAATCATGTGATTCGGGATAATGTCTTTCGTCAGGTCAAACCAGAACTTGGACATCTGTGTCAGTACTTTGCCTTTGTTTGTCACTTCATTATGTAATATAACATCAAAGCAACTGATACGATCCGTTGCAACCATAATCAGGCTGTCTCCATTGTCATAAATTTCACGGACTTTTCCTTCTTTAATCGGTTTCATCTCCTGCATTTTTTGCACCTCATTCTTAAATTTTATGGTGGAATCCAGAGCCCCCCTATATCACAAATGTACAGCTCTGTATCCTTCTATCTGATAAATTACCACTTACCCGCCCTTATTGTCAAGACTCGCCTCCCCGTTTCCTCCTTAAATCCCAACAATTCAGCATTTTACCCTGTAAAAGGCGGTTTGGTATGAATTTTTCTACGCCGTTTTCTTCCAAAATGGAATAGTAAAAATGCAGCGTTATCTGCCGTTCTTCCCTGCTTAAAGAAGAGTTGGCAGATGACACCGCATTTTATCAATTTACCATTTATTATGTATATGCTTCGGATTCTCAGACCGACACACTCTTACTTATTTCAGAGCTGCAAATCCACGCTCCAGATCCTCGATGATATCGTCGATATGCTCAGTACCGATGGAAAGACGGATGGTGTTCTGCTTAATGCCCTGATCTGCCAGCTCCTCGTCAGTCAGCTGGGAGTGGGTTGTTGTTGCTGGATGGATAACCAGGCTCTTTACATCTGCTACGTTTGCTAACAGGGAGAAGAGCTGCAGATTGTCGATGAACTTATGAGCTTCTGCCTGTCCGCCCTTGATCTCAAAGGTGAATATAGAAGCGCCGCCGTTCGGGAAATATTTCTCATACAGTGCATGATCCGGATGATTCGGCAGAGACGGATGATTTACATGCTCTACTAACGGATGTTTGGACAGGTACTCAACAACCTTCTTGGTATTTTCTACATGACGGTCGATACGCAGAGACAATGTCTCAGTTCCCTGAAGAAGCAGGAATGCGTTGAACGGGGAAATCGTAGCGCCCATATCACGCAGAAGGATCGCACGGATGTAGGTAACGAATGCTGCCGGACCTGCTGCCTCTACGAAAGATACGCCGTGGTAGCTCGGATTCGGATCTGCGATTGCCGGATATTTGCCGCTTGCTTTCCAGTCAAATTTACCGGAATCTACGATGATGCCGCCCAGAGTGGTTCCGTGTCCGCCGATGAACTTGGTAGCGGAATGTACGACAATGTCTGCGCCATGCTCGATCGGGCGAATCAGGTACGGTGTACCAAATGTATTGTCAATGACTAACGGAAGTCCGTGTTTGTGTGCAATCTCAGCAATCGCGTCGATGTCCGGGATATCACTATTCGGATTTCCGAGAGTCTCCAGATAGATAGCACGGGTATTTTCCTGAATTGCACTTTCTACCGCTTCAAGATTATGAGCGTCTACGAAAGTTGTAGATACACCGAAATGGGAAAGTGTATGCTCTAAAAGGTTGTAGCTGCCGCCGTAGATGGTCTTCTGTGCTACAATGTGACCGCCGTCCGCTGCCAGTGCCTCGATTGTATATGTAATAGCAGCTGCGCCGGATGCGGTTGCCAGTGCTGCAACGCCGCCCTCCAGTGCTGCGATCCTCTTCTCAAAAACATCCTGTGTGGAGTTGGTCAGACGTCCGTAAATGTTACCGGCATCTGCCAGACCAAAACGTGCTGCCGCATGTGCTGAATTTTTAAATACATAAGAAGTGGTCTGATAAATCGGAACGGCTCTGGAATCGGTTGCCGGATCCGGCTGCTCCTGACCTACGTGTAACTGAAGAGTCTCAAATCTATAGTTTCCCATCTCAAAATACCTCTCTTTCTATTTCTGAAAGTTTATTTCCTAGTATGTAAATTTGTTTTTATTTTATATTCATTTTTTATTTGAGCAAGCGTTTTTCCATTTATTTTCAAGTTTTATATAAAATAATTGCTTTTTCCGCAATATTATATTTGCTTATGCAAATGTATATTTAGCTTTTTGGGTAAACAAAAAGCCGGACCGCTTAATTTTCTTTAAGCTCCCGGGCAAATGGCTTGCATCTTAAATCGTTGTCATTCTCTTAAATGGCAGATATGCAAATTTACCTGACCATATAAAATGCCCGGGAATTACACATTCGACAACAACACATCAGATTTCCGTTCCATATAATATTCTGTCTTGCCATTGTATCTGCCTCCTTTTTATTTTCATGTTCTTTCTGAACTCGATGGCTTAATGATACTCTTATAAACCAACTTTGTCAATAGGTATTAGAAAAAAACTTTTTTCTATGTTTTCCACGCTTTTCTCCTTGAAAGTCCTATTACCTTGCGTTATAATTGGTTAATAGTAAGGAGGTTACCGAATGATATCGACAAAAGGAAGATACGCTCTGCGCGTTATGATCGATCTGGCGGAACAAAATTCTGCTGGATATATACCACTGAATGAAATTGCCACCCGTCAGCAGATTTCTGAAAAGTATCTGGAAATCATCTTGAAGGTTCTGGTCAAAAATAAATTACTGGAAGGACAGCGCGGCAAAGGCGGCGGTTACCGTCTGACCCGTCCGATTAATGAATATACCGCCGGAGAGATTCTGGAACTGACCGAAGGCTCTCTCTCTTCCGTTGCCTGCCTTGCACCGGATGCGCCGCCGTGCGAACGTCAGACAAGCTGTGTGACCCTGCCGATGTGGAAACGCTTTGATCAGGTTGTACACAATTTCTTCTATAATATTACTTTAGAAGATCTGGTAAAGGAAAGTCAGTCTTTGCCGAAAAGTACGAATTAGCATTTATAAATGAACGAAGGCATTCCATTTTGACCGAATGCCTTTTTATATATAGATTTTTCTATTTATTTCAGTATTGAAGCATCTCAAACGTTATTTTTTGATGCCTTTCCGCTCCTCTGCCCGCTCGAGCAGTTTCTCCGCCTCTTCCAGAGCTCCTGGAAGATACGCTTCCGTCCACTCTTTTCCGGCTTTTTCCTGCTTCTTGATTGCATCCCAATCTGTGATCGGTTCCCCCTGTTCGGACAGCATAGGCTTACCAAACACGTGCGGATGGCGGCGGATCATCTTTTCGCTGGCGCCATCCATGACCTCCCGTATCGTAAACAGTCCTTCTTCCTCCGCGATCTGCGCGTGAAGAAGAATCTGCAGCATTAAATCCCCCAGTTCTTCTTTCAGGTTCTCCGCATCGCCGGTCACCTCCCAGATATTGATACCGCCAATCACCTCTGCCGCTTCTTCAATGCAGTACGGTTTCAGCGATGTATGCGTCTGCGCCCGATCCCACGGACAGCCGTCCTCGGCACGGAGATGGCGGACTACCTCGCAGAAGCGCATGAACGATGCGGCGCGGTCATTTTCTTTTTTTATCTCATTTGATTCTCGTTTCATTCTCTCTATCCATTTTCTTGTCTGCTTTTATTTCTGAGCTTGTTTATATGCCTATTTTGTAGCTGTTCAGTACCTTCACAGCCACAAGCAAAAATCCATTAAAAATTGCCTACGGCAATGGGATTTTTGCCTGCTGACCCATATTTTCGTACGGTCAGCGCAGTAAATGCGCTGACCTACTGAACAGTTACCCCATTTTTTATTATATTCCAAATTTTGCTTTCTGTCAGCCGTAAAATAAATTTGGAATTGACAGTCTGATATTTTTCATTTACAATATAATTATAACAAAACAGATTCTTTTATTTATCGGGACTCCTGCCCGGATGCTCCCTTCGTAAATAAGAGCCATGAATCTTACAGGATACGTGGGTCTTTTTTTATTGCACATGATTCCGATACAGCTACCATACCGGACTGCTTCCAATCTTTTTTGATTTGGAAATTATCCAGTAAATAAGCGCTCGGATCATCCAGATAGAAAATCCCCTGTCAATTTCTGCACAATGCAGTATACCTGGAGGATTGATACCATGACTTTTTATGAAACTTTAGATTTAATTATGAAACAGGATTTTGGCGGTCGCGGACTTTTAGCATCTCTGCCTGCTTCCCCACTTGCGGCTGTGTCTGCTTCTCTCGCCCATGCGAAAAGAGCCGTTCTTCTGACCGGTTTCCCGGTTCGAATGCCAGACGGTTCTATTACCGGCGAGACGGATGGACCTTCCGGAACTGCCAACCTCGCAGCAGCGCTGACGGCAGCTGGCTGCGGCGTGTCAGTCGTAACCGACTGGTCTTCTTATCCGCATCTGGAAGCGGCTCTCCGCTTCCGCGCTCCGCAGGCAACCTTGATCCGTCTGCCGGAACAGAATACGGATAACTTTATCCGCACCTTTATCCGTGATGCAAAACCGACCCATCTGATCAGCCTGGAGCGCCCAGGTAAAGCTGAAAACGGACATTATCACAGCATGCGCGGTGAACAGCTCGACGACATGATCACGGATTCGGCTCTTTTCCTGTCTGCTGCCAGAGAAGCTGGTGCCACGGTCATTTCCATCGGAGATGGCGGCAACGAGATGGGAATGGGGACCTTCCGCCGTGAAATTCTCGCAGGTGTTCCACACGGCGAACTTATCTGCACCGCAGAAGCAGCAGACCTGACGCTGGCAAGCGGCGTTTCCAACTGGTGGGGCTGGGGCATTGCCTCCCTGCTCTCCCTGGAATTAGGACGGAATCTTCTCCCCTCTGACCGCACCGAGACAGAATTGCTCCGCCGGGTTGTGGCAGCAGGCGGTGTGGATGGATGCACGAAAAAAGCGGAACTGACCGTTGATGCACTCCCTCTGGAGACGCATCTGAGGATTTTGCAGTCTGTCCGCAAATTGACCGATGAAACACTTAAAAAGCAGACAGCAAAGAGAGAAACTCCTTATTTTTACAGAGAGCGGAAGGTAATGGCAGCTATTTAGGGATTTTTGGTTTTTTATTTGTTTTCATTTTCATAAAAAAGACCTGCTTATGTATTTCACTACATAAGCAGGTCTTTTTTGAATGATTGTTTAATGCTTGCTTTTTACGCTTACAGTTACCTTTTATCTTCTCTTTATTTGCTCTTACTTTTCTTCTGCAGCCCGATATGCCTGTGTCACATTTTTCGTGATCGCTTCCGCTTTCCGATCAGCCGCCACAACCACATGACTCAATGCAAGTAATGCCAAAACGTTCGGAATAACCATCAGCGCGTTGAAGAAATCTGCCAGAGCCCATACTAAATTTACCTTTAACATAGAACCAATGACAATACAAATCACTACGATGAAGGAATAAACCTTTGCCGCCCCCTCGCCGAACAGATATTTCGCATTCGTCAGGCCAAAGAAATGCCATCCCAGAATCGTCGAAAATGCGAAGAACAGCAGGCAGATCGCAATAAAAATAGAACCAAAGTTTCCAAAACTCTGCATGAATGCCGCCTGCGTCAGCGCTGTACCATCCTTGCCGGAGCTCATCGCATCCGTTGTCAGGACTGCAAATACGGTCAGATTTAAAATAACAAATGTATCAATAAAGACACTGATCATCGCACAAAGCCCCTGATGATGCGGGCTTTCTGCTTTCGCACGTGCGTGAGCATGCGGTGTGGAACCCATACCTGCCTCATTGGAGAAAAGTCCTCTCGCTACACCAAAACGGATTGCTTCGCGGACGGTGATACCAGCACCAGCGCCCATTACCGCTTTCGGATCAAACGCGCCCTTGATGATCATCATAAATGCTGTCGGCACGTGATTGATATGAAGACCAATCAGAATCAGGCTTCCTACAATGTAAACGCCTGCCATAACTGGCACAACCTTCTCTACCACAGCTGCCAGACGTTTGGTTCCACCAATGAAAATGAATCCTGCCAGTACTGCCAGCACAAGACCGATCGTGATCGGCGGAATATTGATTCCATATACCTGAAATACCTCTGTAAACGCAGCACCGATCGAGTTGGACTGTACCATATTGCCCATAAACCCAAGTGCTAAAACAATAAAGATAGCAAACAGAGTGGATAATACCTTTCCAAAATTACCTTTAAATGCCGCCTTGATGTAGTAGACAGGTCCGCCTGTCACCTCACCATTTACCTCTGTCTTGTAGGTCTGTGCCAGAACCGCCTCGGAGTAGATGGTCGCCATTCCGAAGAACGCGCTCAGCCACATCCAGAAGATTGCCCCCGGACCGCCGCCAAACAGCGCTGTCGCCGCACCTGCCAGGTTACCAGTACCAACCTGTGCTGCGATCGCCGTCATGATCGACTGAAACGGGCTCATTTCCCCTTTTTCATGTTTTTCTCCGTTCAGGCTGAAATGTCCAAACACATGCTTGCAGCCCTCTCCAAATTTTCTTACCTGAATGAATTTGAGACGAATCGTGTAATAGATGCCCGTTCCACACAGCAGAATCAGCAGAAGAAAACTCCACAGAAAATCATTGCCTTTGTTTACCAGTGTCAAAATCGTGTCCATTTTTTATCCTCCTCTATGTTTTCGTTACGATTCCGGCTCTTTTATAAATCCGGGATCGAGTAATAAAATAAGAGCTGATACAAATCAGCTCTCCAAAGAGTAGAACATATGCATACAATAGAACTCATCCCCTGGTTCCATTGTGATTGGTTGTATGCCCTGTCCTTTTGCCTGAGAGATCAACGAATACCATGGACGTGCATCCGTCTTACACCTTCGGCGCTCCTTCTTGGAGACTCTCCAGAGTGTCCCTGCCTGACTGACCTTCGATCACTCGTCAGGACGGTTCAGTAAACAGGAACGAACTTATGTGAGGTATGCTATCACATTTCTTCTGCTTTTTCAACTGATTTTTATAAATTATACGAAAATCCTCAAAATATTACGGTTCGCGACACGTTTTCCCCCTTTTCATTAAACTGCTCATACTTTTCCCCAATCAAAAGAGAATCCATCTGCGGGTATGCACCATCTTTTAAAATATACGATGGAATTTCCCCTTCTGGCTGCCATCCCGGCTTTTTCCCTCCCCATTCTTCCCGGTTTTGAGCTGCCTCTGCCTCCGTCACTTTCCTCCATGCCGATTCTGCTGCCTGACCACGCTTTCCCTGCTTTGTCAGAGGAATCACTTTAAAATGATATACACCCGCAGTCTGCATCAACGGTACAAAATCGTACTGTTCAGCACTCGTCCGATGCGGATGTCCGACACGCTTCGCATCCCGGTAAAGCATCACCAAATATGCCGAAGCCCCCGGCGCTTTCTTCCACCTGCCAATTCCTCTTTCCGCCCAGCCTGCTGCATCCACCGTTCCTATTATCTCTCCGGCATCCTGTAATTCGATCGTCAAAAGCAACGTAGTGCCATTATCTTTCCGAACTGCCTTGCTGCATACCGCGCCAAGCCCTGAAAACTGGATGTCCTCCTGGCGAAGGACGGAAAAAGAATCATCTGCGTCGGATTCCAGTTCTATTTCGTATAGAATTTCCGGAGCAGGTTCTTCTGCATGGATTTCTTCTATCTTTCGTTCTTCTAAAGAAACTTCTTTGGTACCTATATTTTCAGAGTCGGCTTGTATGCTCCCTTTATATTGTTCATTTTCTTTTTTTCCCACCTCTGCCCCATCCATCGCCGGTCCGCTTGCCGGATCACCGGAGATTCGTTCCACACCAGTGACGCTATATGCCCTGTCCCGGCTTTCTGCCTCCAAAACAGGCATTCCCATTTCATCCAGCTCTTCTGCTGCCAGCCGAATCCTGACCCGATCGATGGATGCTGCGGCAGCGGAGAAACATCCCGCAGCCGTCTGGCTCAGTACGGCTGCTCCGAAGAGCAGCCCTTTCGCCATCTGATTCATAAAATTCCTCCTCTCCCACTTTATGTGCTCTCGAAATCTTTCTGTGCTTGATTTTGTGAAATGTTTTTTGTTAGCCGCAAAAGCAAGTGCAGAAAAGACTCCGAGAGTACATCTTTCTTCTGTTCATTTTTCTCTTATTTTTTTACTCCTCCTTGCCCTTATCATTCCTCTCCATATTCTTTTTTATATTTTCCTCCTTTCTTCGCCGCTCTGCGAGCGCCAGTCCTGTCCCAACGCTCATACATATCAGTCCAATCACCAGTTTCCACTTCCAAATCAGTGAAATCACTTCATTCAGACGTTCTTTTTCGTCCTCAATCTGATAAGCGCCTTCCACTCCCCAGGTGGCTGATTCTCCATATCCCATCCTCGGAAGCGGCTTCATCTGTCTGCTGTCGAGAACAATTTTCCCCTCTCCACAGATCGACTCTGGCACGTGAACTGTTAAATAGCCCTCTTTCAGCTCTTCTATCACTTTCTTTGGATATTCCGGCTGACCATGTCCCGGTCGCCCTGGCTTCTCCGGCTTCAAACGGTCATACATCCGCACAACCGTCACCGTTCCGTCCTCTGAAACCGTAAATGAAACTGGTTCGGCTTTTTCGTAGCCCTCCGGCGCTTCCAGCTCTTCCAGAATATAGCGGCAGCCCTCCTTTAAAATGCCCTGTATACATTTCTCCTTTTCTTCAGAAATCCATTCCAATATTACCTTTCCAGCCTCATCGGAAATCCTCAGGAGGGCACCTTTTACAAATTCGCTATCTCCTTTCTGCTCCCTCCATTTCCGCTTCTCCACCTGCACTTCCGTCGGTCTGTCATACATCTTCACCTGATCGACTCGACCGTCCAGTGATACCGTAAATGTCACTTTTTCTGCTTTCCAGTACCCATCCGGCGCTATTTTTTCTACCAGCACATAGTTTTTTCCAGCGTTTAACTTTCCTTTTATCACATGGGCGCCCCGATCAGATACCCACGAATCAACCAAGGTTCCGCCTTCCTTCTCCTCCCAGAGTTCCATCCGCGCCCCCGGCAGTTCCTTTTCTCCCGTCACACTGTATTTTGTGATTTCCACGTGCGTCGGCTTGTCCTGCATGGAAATCCGCTCGACCGTTCCATCCTCGGAAACAGTAAACGGAATCTCTTCCGCATACGCAAATCCATCCGGCGCTCCCGTCTCGCGCATTATATAACTCTTTCCCGGTGTCAACGTTCCAATTATCTCATGAGGATGATCCGCAGAAATCCATGATTCGATTACATTTCCAGACTGATCCAGAATCTCTATCTGAGCACCCGGAAGCTCCGTTCCGACCAGATCTGTCTTTGAAAAGACCAGCTTTGTCGGGGAATCTATCATTCCAATTCCGTCTATCTGTGCATCGTCCCCCAGAGAAAAAATCATCTGATTCGACTCCACCTCTTCCGTTTTTCCACCGTCCAGTTCCAGCAGTTCAACTAGGCGGTATCTATTCCCACGTTTGAGCACTTCGCGCACCGACCGATCATTCTGATGAAATTCCCAGAGCACTGTATTTCCCTGCCGGGAGGTCCGTCCCGTGCTTCCTGTACTCTTCCACTCGATCGGCAGTCCATCCGGAGTCTGTGCCGGAACTTGTGCCCGAACCTCATAGTTTGTTCCCCACGGCATTCCTGTCAAAACAACCGATTCGCCACAAGAAAGCGTCAGGCTTCCTCCACTTCGCAGCGTTCCCGATTTAGAACCTGTGTACGAAATCAAGCCTGGAAGCTCTTTTCCCTCCGCATTCTTTAAGTATAACGTATATGTTATATCTACCTGCCTTAACAACGCCGCAGCAGTTCCCGTCACCCGCCCGGCGATAGCAATTGCGCCCGGAGATAGAATTGGATGGAAGGATTCATAGCTTTTGCCCGTTTTTCCCCATATCGTTGCCGTTACCGTCATACCAGAATGATTTTCCTGTCCGTTTTCATTTATATGATCTCCAACCAGAACAGCCACCCGCAAAATGCCTCCTGATCCGGCTGCCACATTCTCTATATTCCAATACCAGGATTCACCTATTTGTTCCGCTCCGCCCATCGAAGCCGCTGTCATTAGTTCACACCCAGCTGGAATTTCCAGTCCAATCTTCATATTTTCTTTTTTATCTGACTGGTTCCGATATGTAATTTCATATACAATTACACTTCCCGGCAGCACCGCTGCTCCGTCTTTTCCAATCGGGGAAACGGCGCGGATGCCACATGGATCGCTGTATTCCGGATTTCGTATTTCATGGATATATCCCAGGCCATCTCTGTTTTCCGGGATCCAGCTTTCCACTTCCCTGCCATCTGTCTCTTTCTGATGATATTCTTCCAGACGATACCTCGTTCCTTTTAATGTTCGAAGCGTCAGCGGATAATGTCCGTTCTCATCCCAATTCAGACGGAATGTATTTTTTCCTATCGTCCGACGGCTGCCGTCACTGAACTCAATGATCTCCCGCAGTTCGAAACGATGTCCTTCCGCCACCCCCTCTTTTTCACATTTTTCTCGTTCCAGATAAGGCACAGAAGCTTCCATCAGTGACGAAAGTACAAATTCTTCCCCACTGTCCAAATCCCACAGAGTTCTCACCAGACGAAGCGCTTTTCTTCCCTGCACCTGCAGAGACGTTATGCTGTCAAATAAACCGTCTGCTGTCTCTGTCTCCAGCGCATTTGCACCATCTCTGGCTGCGTTAATCCCCCTGCCTGTATCTGACACCGTGAAAATCATCGGTTTCTGCACAGTGTATCCATCCGGCGCTTCCAGTTCTTTCAGAAGATACGTGTGCCCGGCAATCAGCTTTCCTTCTATCACGTGTGTTTTCCCATCGCAGATCCAGGTTTCCAATGCCTCACCCGCTTCAGTGTACACACCATCCAAAAATCCGGCTTCATACACTGCCAGCTTTGCTCCTGACACAAAGAGACCCGTATCGAAATCCAGCTTGGAAATTTTGATTTTCGTTGTTTCATTCGGCACCGTCAGATCATACGTTAGCACCTCGCATTCCTTCTGATCTTCTATCAGCACCTCGTACACGCGCGGAATAAGTTGATATCCATCCGGCGGCATCGTCTCACGGACTTCGTAATGGTACGGAATCCAGCTTCCATTCTCCCCTATCGTTCCGATTGGCAGCAATGGGCTTTCCGCCTGACCGCTCTCGTCTGTCTCCATCTGAACCTTTTCTCCCGTCTCTCTGTTTTTCACTTCAAACACCGCACCTGCCAGTTTTTCCTCTGGCTTTCTCTCATCCACCTTTTCAACCCGAACCCGTCCCTGTTTCAACGTATTAACCGCTTCGATTGTCTCCCCCGAAGCAGCCGCCACCGTAAATTTCTTAGGTTCCATGAGGCGATAACCTGCCGGTGCCGAAAGTTCCACCAGATAATACACTCCATAGGCAATCGGAGAAATCCGATGCGGCTTCCAGTCCCCTACCTTCCAGCCTGCCGGAATCTCCTGTTTTTCTGCTTCTTCCTCTGTAAATTTTCCATCCGATCCAGAAATCCAGCGTTCCACTAAATATTCTTTTTCCTGCATCAGGCTTCCATCCTGTGCCGCCCGGAAAACAGCAAGTTCTGCGCCTGCCAGATAAATTGCCTCTTCGGATGCCTCTCCTGAGCTTCCCAGCTTGGAAATATAGACAGACTTTGCCCTGTTTTCCAGCCCGTAAAGCTGAATTTCAGCAGTTTCTTCGACAATCACCGGCTTCGGTGCTGCTTTCTGATAGCCGCTTGGTGTTTTCGTCTCCACCAGAACGTAATAGCCTTTCTTTCTGTTCGAAGCCAAATCATTTTTCGTCGGATTCAGCGGTAAATAATCAATCCGGTGAATCCCATCGGAGGTATCATAACTGACCAGAGTCCCCTCCGTCTGGTAATTCCAGCGGAAATCATAGCTGTAGCCTGCTTTTCCATCCGGCTGCAGATTTTTCGTTACCTGAACAAGCACCTGCGAACCATTTCCCAGATTCCAGAGCTGACGCACTGATTCGCCCTGTTCTGTCGCTGTTTCTTCCTGTTTTTCAGCGGTATATCCACACCATGTAACCGTGTTGAACCTTGTATGATATTCTGCATACAGCTTCTGATAGCGGGTTGCAAAGCTGTCGCTTCCTTGGCTGTAGGCTTTCGCATCTTCGGTCTTCCAGCTCTTCACCCGTTTTTCCCGGTCATAGCGCGGTGTTCCATCCGCTTCCATGACAATTCCATTTTCATCTGTCACTGCCTCGTACAGGGTCAGCTCCGCCGCATATGCATTCGGCAGACATTCTTTTTTTCCATCCTTCTTCTCATATTTGAAAAAGGCGGTTTTTATATGATCTTCCTGCATCGTGATGAGCTGCAGCTTAGAAGTTTCCTGGATTTCCACCTCCATTTGATTTGTCAGATATCCCGGAGGCGTCTCTATCTCCCCGAGAATATAATCGCCTGCCGGAATCCCCTCCCATGCCATTGGCGTCTTTCCGACGGTCCATTTGGCAGTCACTGTCTTTTTCTGGTTTCTCTCATCCAGTACCGTCCAGTTCGCCGGAAGTTCCCCTTTCTTTTCCAGATAATACCCGGACGGATGTGTTTCCAAATCACCACTCGCAACTCTTTTTGCTGGATAGAGCGCTAACACGGCTCCTTCCACACTTGAAAACGTATAACCTCCTTTTCCTTCCTCCCAGGTCTTAGAATCCGATTCGTTCAAAATGCGATCATAGTCCCGGACTGGCTGCTGATATTGTTCTGGCGCGTCGATCTTTTCAATCTGCACCGTGATCGGGCGGTTAGTAAGGCGCAGCTCCTGTACTTCACAGGTTTCCTCTACCGTAAGACCTGTCGGCATCCGTTTCGCATAGCCGGATGGGGCACGCGTCTCCTCTAAAATATACACTCCCACCGGAACGCGTTTTAAAACGTCCACCTGCCCATCTCTGATCCGTGTATGGAACGGATCGTTTGGCGTTTCATCCCCGGTTATCCAGCTGTTTTCCATCAGATACGCCTCCCCCTGACGGTGGTACAGCGGTCGATCGTCTTCCCGGTTTTCCGGATCATTTCCAATATCATAGAGCGCTGCCTTCAACTGCAGATCCCATGCATTGGCATTGTAAGCTCTGAGAAGATCGCTGTATCGGTAACGCACATAATCGCCATCCCGATCATAAACGGGATATCCTTTGATATAGGTCTGATCGGAACGCTGGTAATAAACCGGCAGCCCATTTTCATTCAAAACCGGATTGACATGGGGCTGCAGCAGACCTCCGTCATATGTTCCAATCGTGTACTCCTGTTCCGTATCAGCATACATCGTTGCCACGCGGCCGGTCTTTACCTTATCCCTGGCAATCACATTTCCATAGTGATCCTTAGATACCTGGATCACCCACACCAATGTTTTACCGGTTTTCTCCTCCGTCACATATGCCATTCCCGTGTACGGTTCTACCTCGCTGTCCCGGCTTCCGTCTGATGCCAGATGATAGAATTTCGTCCCGGACGGAACGTATTCAAACCGCCTTTCTTTCCGGCTGTACGCCAGTTCTTCATAGCTTGGGCTTACAATTTCCAGAAATGGAACGCCATCTTTCATCGCATAGATCGGTTCGCTGTCTTTTGGACGCACTGGTTCGCCTTTTTCGTTATAGGCATACCGCACGCCCCGGAGTGTCGTAAATACCTCCAGAGCCCCGAGATCATAATATAAAATGTCTGTATCTTCGCGTTCAATCCGCTTGAGAATCCATCTGCCTTTTCCCTGGTCGTTGAACCGGTCATCCTGCGTATATCGTGTATAATTGTTATTTTCTCCTTTGCTATCTTCCCCCTCTTGATCTTTATCCCTCACATACAGAAGCCGGTTTCCCGCATAGCCTTTCTGCACATACATCCGGGTCACATTTCCAAACGAATCGCGCACCACATTGACACCGGCATACGCCCGGTCCTCACTGTCCCCGTTCTTCTTTACCTCGATCGCATCATACAGGCGCATTGATGCACCTGGAAGATATCGGTTGAATGCGTGCGCTGTATCTGGAACCCGATGCCAGATCGCCTTTCCAGTAAAAACCTGATCCTCATAAATCAGGTCAATCCATTCCCCGGCTTCCTGTTTTGCCCTCAGACTGTCCAGCCAGCCTTTTGACCACCCGTACCCAAGGAACGTTCCCGACGCATTGTACGCCAGTTCCAGATTTTCAAGACCATAACGGTTCGAAAGCTCGGTCAAAGTTCCCTCTCGCCGATCGCTCAACTCAAACAAAATCTCCGTTTCCTCCTGTTTTACTTTCGCGATTTCCAGCCGGATCGGCGTATTTCCTACATAAATCCGCGCCACATCCCCCCGGTCCTGCGGCTTATTGCCATTTGGCTTCGTTCCATCCGGGTTCTGTACTGCTTCTCCGTTGCTACTTATCCGGGTTACCATTTCTCCATACACGGCAGCTGCCACCCGCTGACCGCGCTCTCCGTCCCGATAATACGTCACTTCATCCGAATACACTTCCACCGCTATCGGTTTCGTTCTCACATATCCTTCCGGTGCAGATAATTCACACAACACATAGGCTCCTGCTCCCAGCGGCTGCGGCGTAATCAGATATCCTGTATTCTGGTTGGACGGCAGAGTTTCCCCCAAACCACCAAAATCCTGCAGCGTCGAATAAACCCGGAATGTGCCCGTCCGCGTCCCAAAGGCATCCTGCATCACCACCTGATCGGTTTCACTGCAAATCGGAGTTCCTGCCGGGATTATGCCTGTATATTTTCCTGTATAAGGTGCTTTCCAGGGGTATTTTGACGGAATTAGCGTTTTCAAATCAACCGGCGCGATTTTCTTTGCCCCCATTGCCTCCAAAAATTCCCGGCTGGCTGTCACCTGTGTATCTTTTTCATAAAACTGCACCTCCCCCTCGCTGTACTTCGACGTGTCCCGGCTGGCGGCATAAATAGCGAACACCGCATCATCATGCAGAATATTCTCTCCCGTCTCCGAATCTAGTTTTTCAATCCGAAGCTTTGCAGCATAAAACGTATTCCGGTATTTTCCATCCGCGTAGCCGGTAAATCCCAACGCATCATAGGCTGACTCCGCCGCTGGTTCTGTCACACTGTAAGGCACCAATCCCTGAAAATACCGCCCGTCAAACCCGGTCAGCGCCCCGGTGATTGTCCTGACATGATCTTTCAGATAAAATCCCGCCGGATTGTTATCATCCGTCTTCTCTCCATACGGATATTCCACTGAATCTGCCCACCCTGCCTGCTCTGAGATCGAACCATAACGGTAATAGCTTTCTACCTTCTCGTTGCTCCGGTACCGGCTGTTTGCATTTTCAGACCGATAAATGTCCTTGTACGGCGCCATTTCCCTCTGAGCGGGCGAAAATCCGCTGTAGTCATAGCTTCCGCCTGGATAGGAAATCGTTCCCTGCCGTTTATCCGCATCCAGACCATACTTATAAATCTCATAATTTCCATCCTGTCCATGTGCGCGGATCACATATTTCCTCAAATCCGCCTGATTTGTATCTCCCCACTCTTCATTCATCCGGATCTGATAGTTCGCCGCCAGCGTTTCCGGCGATGCCGAGGCGTCATATTGATAATCCGCTGACTTTTTTTCCGGAGATACGAGGTTTCCACCTGCCTCATAAACCGACGGGACTTCTATTTCTTTCGGCTGGTCGATCCGATAATGCTGGTTTTTGAAATCTTCCAGTGCTCCCGAATACGGCTGCTGCTCGACTGCCACATAGGTTCCGTAAGGAAGGTATTTCGAAACGCCATAATAATAACCTTCCTCGGATTTTTTTAATTTTTCTGCTGACAACGTTGTTTTGTCCCGATCGGAACCTCCATTTTCCGCGCTGTCCCACTCAATCGCGTATAAATCGTCCAAATCATAGGAGAAAAACGGCTTCAAATATTCCTCTGCTTTTAAAATTGCCTGATATAATGCTTCATCATAGATATAATCCGGATAGCTTTCCTGTTCTCCCGATGCTTGAATGTTCTGCTTCTTTACCTCATTCTTCAAATACCAGTCAATCGCAAACTGACGGACAGCATCCGACCGTTTTGCATTTTCTATGGCTGCTTCTGACGTACGGCTCTGATTCTGTATCGCCGCATTGTTATGATGCACCGGATCTTTTGTTTCTCCGCCGCTGCTTCCAAAAATACCCGTACGGATCCACGCAAACGGCTTAAAGGATGTATCTGCTGCATCTGCCCGCTGCCATTTATCCCGGTTCGCCACCGCCATCGCATCGAAAAATTTCTCATACTGATAGCCTGGAACTTCCCGTACCGCTCCCGCTCCATCTTCCTTGATCCGCATGACTGTCTCAAGAAGTCTTGTATACCCCTGATTGACCTCTTTCGAATCCGCGATCTGCCCGTCTTTTCCATATTCGTACAGACGATCATTTGCCGTCACTGCGCTGTCCCAGACATTGTTATTGACGGAACCAGCCGTCTGGGAATCTTTTTTATGAGTTACCTGCGTGAAAATTTTCTGAACCGGAGCAAAGGATTCTATAAGCAGCGGAAAATTCTTTTTTACCTCCGGCAACGAGACAACTTCTCCATCCCGATTCATCCACACGATTTCGCCATCCGTATTCCGGTACAGACGTTCCAGATTGGATTTCAAATAGAGCTTAAAACGGAATTTTGGCAGTGCCGAAGCGACATTTTCCTTCCCTCCCTCTTTTTCCGTAAACAGATCGGTATGTCCACTTTCCGCATAAGTGTTATGTGCATAGGTGTTCTCCGGGGTCGTCGCTATATCTTTGATGATTTTTATCTTTTGGCGGATCACACGCTCCAGTACACCCAGCGGTTCTTTTCTTGTCCCGGCATCCTGATAGGTAGTCTCCTGCCCAGGGTATGCCAGTGCCACCGGGATCACATAGGAATCATCCCCTATCAAGCCGGAACGTCCAGAATCGATATATGCCTTTGCCCGCGCCTGTTTTACCCACGTGTAATAGCTGGAACTGTTCATCTGGTGGCCGGCAAAGAAACCATTTCCCAGCATTGCGGCTTCTTCCTCGTTCAGTGTAACCTTCTTCTCTTTCAATACCGCCTTAAATCCCAGCTCTTCCAGCACACCCGCATTTGTTTTTTTTACACCAAAACTGTCGGTAAAATTCGCGTTGATCTGCAGTATGTATTTTCCGTCTGCATTCCGCTCTGCTGCCTGATGAACCCATTTTGTCTCCGTCACCTCCCGCTGCTGTGTTTCTGTCTTTTCCTGGTAAATAAATACCCGAAGCGGCTGCCCATCCGCATCGTGCGGAATTTCCCCGGTTTTGTAATAGACATTTACCTCATTTTCCTTCGGAACAATCGTACCATCTCCCTCAATCACAGCATCGGTCTGCAAAAGTGCCGACGCCATCACCTGATTTCCAGCGGTAGTTTCCCTATAATCAGTATACGTTCCAAATGCGTCCCGACCTCGATTATTTGAATATGGTATATACACATAACGCGGACACATTTCCATATTCTCCGGCAGCCACTCTGCCCGGTGAAAAATCAGGCTGTCTTTCTCCGGATCACTTCCCAGTACCATGAAATTCTCCGGTATTCCTAAAATTCCTGCATATACCGTAAATTCAAACGAATCCGAAGACTCTTGCACCGCGTCCAGACCGCCATAGCTGATATATGGATGGGTATGATAAAAATCCAGAATGGAAGTGATCACATCTCCCACTGTCATTGAAATTCCATCTTTTGTTTTCGGCACCGCAATCGTCTGAACCGGAGAACCATACACTGTTTTTTCTGCCTTTTCTCCCGGCGTCACACCGCTGACGCCGTACACGTCCCGCTCTCCTTCCCGGAGGCCCCGGTCAAATACGCCGGTATAGATACTGGAATATGCATTTCCTCCTGCTCCCGGTGTCCTCGGTGTTATTTTCGCATGTCTGCGGAGTACCCGCTCGGCTTTCCCTTTCAGATAACAAAAGTCATCCACATCAAATATCTTTGCCAGCTTGTCCGCATTTTCTTCCTCGGTCATTCCCGTTTCAGCCTGCAAAAGAACTGATTCCACTGTCTCCGGCACAAGTTCCTGCACCCGGACCTGGCGCATCCACCCCGCCGCATACTCAATCGGAACTTTTTTATTCATCGGCGTGCCATCCGCATTGTACTTTGGATACTGATAGTCGTTCTCTGCCACTGCCAGTTCCCCGGTATAAACTTTTTCATACTCACCTGTCCCAGCTTCCACCGAAACCGTTCCTTTTCCCTCGTCTTTTCGATAAAAGCTCACGCCCTCCGGCAGCCCTGACACCACAATCTCATAAACTCCATCTTTCGTGTTCTTCGACTCTGCCGAAAAGAAAATTTCATTCGTATCAGCGCCGCCATCGCCTGCCTGCTCTTCCCCATACATCTGCATGGAAATATGGGCATATCCTTCTCCCGGTTCCAGGGCCGCTGCCTCCAGATCCTGTCCCAGGTTTGTAACTGCGTGAAGTTTATTTCCAATCGAAAGTTCAAAGCCCTCGGATCGGCTTAATTCCTTGACATAATATTCCCCCATCAGAAGCGGGCGTCCAATCCAGGCATTTCCATTCTTTGACGTATTGTTATAATAAATCCGCTCCCAGGCTTTATCTGCCGTATAATCATCGATCGCCGCATCTTGTGTATACAGATTTCCCGGCGCTTTCTTTCGCCATCCATCCGCTGCATCCGCAATTGTCCCCTTCGAATAATCATAGGTTCGCCCCGGCGCCTCTGTACATGCCAGAAACGAGGCATCGCCATTTTTGTCTGTCGTCGCCACCGCCACCAGATGATTTGCCCGGTAAACTACCCCTGTTTTCCCATCCGGATGCAGCAGATCTTCTGCTGCAAACAAGCCATACACTGCGCCTTCCAGCGTCGCATCCCCCTGTGCGTCTCCAAGAGCATTGTAAGACTCATTTTCGCCCCTTTTCAGATCCAGATCCTTTTTATTGATATGTACCTCGCCCTCTGTCCGGTGATCGTAGATCCTCCAGGCATCTTTCCCGCCGTCTGCCCCATTGCAATGGCTGAAATTGCCAGCACTTCCCGGCTCTATCGCTGAACCCACACTCGCGGAGACAAGCGCCGATTCATAGGCAGGGAAAAATAGTGACTCTTCTGCCGCCCCCGCCAATGTTTCCGTTCTTTGTGACAACTGAGGATTTTGATACAACAAAGAAGGTGAATGCCAGCTTGTATAAAAATCCGCCTCGGTTGTCAATAAATCTGAGCCGGTTGCCGTATATCGCCGAATACTTTCACGTTCCGCTTTTTCTGCTTCTTCTAAATCATCATCCGCTTCATCAATAAACACAAAACCTTTCTGGACACGATTTACCAGATGGTCCGAAATAGATACTTTCAGCTCCGAGGCAGTTGCTTCCTCCTCCGACGGTGTCGCTTCCCTCAGAAGCGCTGCATCCAATGCTGTAAACAAAACGATCCGCTGCGGCAAAACACGCATTTTTAAAGACTCTGGAAATACCGCCTCCTCGCCTGGTAAAGTCGTTAGATTCTCCCAAATCGTCCCACCAGGCGCACTTTGATCGTCTAAGCCAATTTTCCCAAAAAATCCTGTCTTCCCCGCACTTTCTTCATTCCGATTTTCTAAAGCATCTCCGATGCCCTGACTCCTTCTCACACTCTTCGTTCCCAGC
This sequence comes from Clostridium sp. AM43-3BH, assembly GCF_003479985.1. Taxonomy (NCBI): domain Bacteria; kingdom Bacillati; phylum Bacillota; class Clostridia; order Eubacteriales; family Clostridiaceae; genus Clostridium; species Clostridium sp. AM43-3BH. Next base: position 288,932 of record NZ_QUIH01000004.1, on the reverse strand, counting down.
GCTACATCACGCGAATGCCCGCCTCCAAATGACGCATTTGCCCCATGTTCAGATGCATCGGTTGTGATAATCTCAATCGGCAGATCATCTGCATGTCTATCATGCAGAATATATCCATCCCGCGCTTTAAATTCTTTCCAGGTATAACTGTACTTCATGGAAATGAACTTCTCATACGTCTGCCCACAGTCCTCCTGGCAGCCAGACTTTGCATACGAAGTTTCCCCGTCTGCCCCTGTCATCGGTCCCGCATCGGGTGTTTCTCCCTCGGAGCCGCCGTCTGACGCGATACCTTCTATCTCCCCTGCATCGACCTCCTCCATTATCCAGTGGAAATGGACGCCCTCAAAGTCTCCGCCCGCCTTTCTTTCACATTCCTCTTCGCACAAAAGCCAGCTATTTGCCAGGCGGATATTTTCTGCCTGCGCCGCCTCAATCTCATCCTCATTGATGACTTCTCCCTCTTCGTCCTCCTCTTCCTCTGGAACAGGTACAAAGGCCGGCGCCGGATGACCGTCACAGAATGTCTTATCATAGTGATAACCGTGTTCCACTGTCTGGGAGGCGTAGCCATCGCCATCTGTTACCGCCGAACCCACTTGTCTGAAACCATCCCAGAGAACCGGCTCATCCTGATAATGACTGGCATATGGTTCTCCGCCCTCATACAATTCGGCAGCTCCGTCCCGCTCAGTATTTACCCTGTTCTTATCGTCAAAGCGCTCAAAGAAGCCAAACCGCGCCCCTTCCAGCGCTTTCCCTGTCTCATGATCGTATTTATACATCTGTAGATTATAGGTGGAAGCAAAATCCTCTTCATGCCTAAATACCTCAAACTGAATGCCTCCCTGCTCCGGTACCGGGGTTGGATCGCCCGCCAATGCAGCAAAATAATTGACCGGAACCATTCCGAGCTCCATCCATGCCATCCGCTGATGAATCCACGGATCACTTTTGGCAGGCGTTCCGCCTCCGTGTGTCCCCGAACAGGTCACACACTCCCAGATTTGAAGCGACTGGTCAATCGCCTCCTCCGCCGAAGCATATCCCCCGCCGCCCGAAGCGTATGGGGTTCCTTCCACCCGGAAACGAATCAGGGCTTTCGACGGTTTTGGATTTGGATTTTTAAATACAATCTGCGAGTCGGTTTTTGTATACGTCCATCCATCGGTCGGAACCGGGCTGAATGAAACACCGTCATTGTTTGAAAATTCAAGCGGTACAGAACGGATAAAATCCCAATCCGAGCCATCCGGCGCAAACGACAGCGTCAGAGTCGCCGCATCTACCTGTTTTGCCGTTCCCAGCGAGGTGCTGGAAGCTATCACATTTGGAATCTTTCCGCCGCCGACACCGGTATTTTCCTTTCTGCTGCCTCCGCCAGACAGCATTCCTCCCATTTGCATGTACGCCTCACTATTTGACGCAGCTGCCTCCAGCCACGGATATTTTGCCCGCACAGCCGGAACATAGAGGATTGTTTTCAGATCTTCCTCGGACACCATCTTGATAATTTCCGGTTTTCCCTGTGCTTTTGCTGCCACATTGATCGCCCGGATAAATGTATTTGCCTTTTCATCCCCCAGCGCTGCTCTGAGCGAGAGCATCGCCCAAAATACATATTTCTGTTCCTGACTGCTCAGCGGAACGGATGCCTGGGAGGGACGGTGTGCTTCATAGAGATCCCCTTTTTCTGCAATTCCCCAGATCGCATAACCGCCCTTATCGATACAATAAAGCTTGTGTCCCAGCAGCGTATCGCCATGGGCTGTCGTCAGTGTTGTCTGCTGACCGCTCGCAGGTGCCGCTTTCGCCGGAAAAACCGGGAATCCTGGCAAAAAAGCCATTCCTCCCAATATAATTGCCAACGCAAACGCCATCCCCCGTTTCACATTCTCTCTGTACCGATACTCCCCCATAAACTTCCTCCTCGTTTTTACTGCCCCGCGCCCCTTAACACCGGCAGTCCCTCGTTTTCTTTATTTTTCAGTTCCCCAAACTGATTTCAGCAGCGAGATAATCCCCTTTTCATACTCCTGTCTTGATATTTCCTGTCGTCCCCACTGTTCTTCTATCTGCCCCATCGGTGCCTGTATTTTCTCCCAGGCAGACTCGGAAATCGTCCCTTCTCCCCGCATACTCAAGGTCAGCGCCAGCACATTGGCAAGACTGTCTGGATCCGCTTCATACTCCTTTCTTCTCTGCTCCCGCTCCTTATTCTCATAGCGGTAAAACTCCGTCTCAAAGTCAACCGGATATGTTTTCGCATTTGAAAATAGCGGCAGGCTGGAGGTCGGATCCGTCGCATACCACTGCGTGCCGATCCGCACCAGGCACGCATCATGGAGATATTCCGGCGTGTAGGTCACACACTCCAGCCCTACGATCTGGCATAGGAACTGAAATTCTTCCGCGAAATCCCGGCAGACGCCAACGCCTCCTTCCAAAACCGGGAAATCCTTTGCTTCCTCCGGCGAACCGTAATGATTCTGGTTAAAACCTCCCTCTCCGTTTGCAATCCGGTTATGCACATACAGAAGACGCGTTTTTTCATCCAAATGAATCCAGTCAAAACTATTGACAAATTTCTGCAGTTCTTCGACCGAAGCCCAGCTATAATTTGCTTTCGGTTCTCCCTTCGTATTCCACCCTGGATTTGCTTCCCCCGGATAACGGACTGCCTCTTTCAGGTAATATTCCGGATCGCTGATCTCTGGGTGCTGCTCTGAAAAAATACTTCCATTTCCATAAAAACTCATCTCTCCATTCTGCCACTCCCATCTCAGACTCTCTGTGTCCTTCCATTCACCGCCATGCGTCCCCTGATTGCCCGCATAAGCGCTGAAACCTCCGGCTGCGATCATGGCTGCTGCCAGTACGGCTGTACATCCAGATTTATTGGTTGTTTTCTTATCCTGTTTCATTTTTTTTACCCCCATTTTTATTCTTTCCGTGTCATTCCACTTCATTTTCCTGTTTGTCTCTGTTTTCTTCTCTCCTCCTCTCTCAGCTTCTCGTCTGTACTATTCCGTCCAGCACCCAGGAACCATCCGCATTGACTAAATTCCCATCGGGCGTGTGCGTATTTCGATACAAACGTCCCCTCATTCCATCAGATTTTTCCTGAAAATAGTAACAATGAAACACTCCATCGCTTCCCGGCAGCCAGTTCCAGCCAGTCAGCATACGTCCCTGTGTTCCATCCATTTCCTTCCAGAGATAATATGTGTTTCCATCCACATCCGTATACCAGCCGTTCACCATCCTGCCATCTCCATCAAATCGGAACCAGTCAAACGTACTCTGCCCCTTTGCCGGATCGGCATATGGATTGTAGACAGCCGCCCATTCAGAAGCATAGCTTCTACCGCCCGCTTCAAACTGCCAGCTTCCATCTGCATTCTTCCGCCAGTTTCCAGCTACTACATATTCCGGTATGGCTGCCGCATCCGCATTCTGCCCGGGTCCTGCCTGTCCTTCTGTCAGATTTCCAATACCCGCTCCTGTCAAATCACTGAACCCCGATGCCGGTCCGGTTGCATTCGCTGCACTGCTTCCTGCCGCTGCCCCCTTTCCAGAAGAAGAGCCTCCACCCGAGCCGCCGCCCGAATGAGAACCTCCGCCCGAATGGGAACCTCCGCTGTATGTCTGATCGACCGCCTCATACTGAATTGTGACTGCCGCCCGGTCCGTGAAGCCACCATCCTCGGTTTTCACGGTCACATATGCCGTATGGCTGCCTGATTTTAAGTATTGACGGTCAAGCTCCTGTATCCAGGAAGCCGTCGTATTGACCGTCACGGTTCCATCCGATGATACATACAGCGAATCATCACTTGCCTGATATGTCACTTTCTGGTTAAACGCCTGCGCCGGAAATACCGACGCTGCCAGCTTTTTCGCACCGGTTCCCGTCCATGCCTCCACCGGACGATAACCCGCCCCCGTCCGGGTGCGTTTGATCTCGTATTGCAGCGTTTTCGGTATAAGGCTGATGCCTTCCACACAAATCTTCGATTCGTCCACTGTCCGGAAATCCACCTGTACTCTGCACGATGCCGTCTGCCGGTTTCCAAGCATATCATCGCCGATCACTGTCACCTTCGTCGTGCGGCTGCCGGAAGCTGTCTGTATTTCATACGGTGTATTCACATGTCTGCCCTGATCTGCCGCGATCAGATCCCGGATCCATTTTGCATCCTTTTTCGCCTGCACACCGGCCGACTTGTCCTCGCCGTCCACCGAAATCAGTGCTGCGTCACCGACAGTCCACGATATATCTTTCCGGTCAAAATAATCGGGTGTAAAAGACGCACTCAAGACCTGCGGTGCCGTAACCCGGATCATTTCATCTGGATGTTTCCGATTTCCGTTTAATGTCCGCACCACCTCAAATTTCAACTGATCCTGATTTAGTGCCGCACCTTCATTGGCTACATAGGTCTGATCCTTGATCTGGAACGTAACCTCAATCCGCGCATTTCCCCGGCACGGCTTCCCATCAAAGCTCGCCGCCGGTTTCGTCTCTGCCGTCAGCACCGCTACGCCGCCGTTCTGATACCCTGCTCCGTATATGTCGCTTCCGATCGCATACTGGTATCCGCGGTCTGCCTGCTCTTTTTCCAGCTTCCGTACTATATCAGTGATAAACGAACTATTTAAATTTACCTGAACCGACGCGCTCTTTTTCGTATAACCATTTTCCTCATCGTCATTTGGAAGTAACGTAATCAAATCTGAATCATCGATACTCCAGCGCACCGATGCATCCGCCACATCATTATTCCGATCCACAATCGCCTGCACCGTCACCGGCTGCACCTGTGTTCCCGCCTGCAGATTTCCATGGATGTACGTCGCAATTAATTTTCCATTTCCATCCATCACGCGTGTGACTTTCGTCGGATGTTTCCGGTTTCCGGTCCGCTCCTGCACCACCTGGAATTTCGTCACGCCCGGCGTCAGCCCGACCGAAACTGCCACCTTTTTATAAACCGCCGACACCTGCGTATTTTCCTCCGGCATCGTAAAACAATACTCGCCGCCGTTTACATAAGTAGTATCTTTCCGGCTCTTCCCACGCGTATACGTCGGAACTCCCTCCATCTGAAAGCGTGCTTTTTCCGCCTGCTTTGCCGAGGTGCTGACCGTCACCGTCTTTCCCGGTGCCACCGCACCGCGGTGTTTTTTATCGAGTGTCCGGTAATACGCGCCATTTCCCCGCGCTTCCAGCACTGCCACATCGTAATAATTCGTTCCATTGGAGACGGTATCGACCTGCGGAATCGTAATCAGATAACCACGGACCGGGCGTCCCGCATCATTTGGTGCAAAATGGTCAAGATCATACCCGACCGACTCCGCATCCATCTCCCCGCCCAGCTCTTCATCCACAATCGAGAGAATCCCCTGTTCCAGTTCTTCATAAAAATATCGCTCGTCCACATCCCGCGTGACACCGCCGGATACCAGCGTGAAGAAATTGTCCTTCGCGTGGGAATATCCGATGTGCGCCGCGTATGTATACTGGTTATCATCTGAAATGCCGCTTCCACAGACATTGTTTGCGATTTTCGCTTCCGTATCCGCAAACAGGTACGCGATGTCATCCCCATATTTAAAATAATTAGCTGGTGCGCGGTATCCGATGAAGGTTCCTCTGTGTCCGGCAACCCCGGTTCCCGACTGACCGATCATTCCCTCAAACCGCCCCACTTTCAAGTCTCCGCTGATTCGTTCTCCAACGAGTCCTCCGACATTCTGGCTGCCAGAACCGCCGATCGTGCCATTTACATAGGTATTGTAGAGAGCCGCCCCATTCTGAAGCCCCACAATTCCGCCGACAGTCGCATCCGTTCCCTGAATCCGCGAGGTACTGTTATCCCCGGTGCGGACCTGGCAGTCAATGATACGAGAATCATCCGCCGCTTCCCCGGCGATTCCGCCCGCAAGCGCCTGCGCTCCGGCTGCACGTCCCGTCGTTCGGACGGTTACCTGTGCCATTCCGTTTTCCACCGTGCTGCCTTCCATGTGCCCGATCATTCCACCGACCGCTCCGGTTCCTTCCACATCGCCTTTTACCTGACAATTAAAAATCTTGGAATTCTTCGCATTTCCTGCCAAAATTCCCACCTTACGCACTCCCTTGACCGGCTTTCCTGGTTCCAGAGTCAGATTTCGGATCTCCGCCCCATCCAGCGCACCAAAAAATCCAACATTCGGCGAACTGCCTCCTGCAAACCGGAAATTTGAAATCTTATAACCGTTTCCATCCAGATTTGCCATAAACGGGTGCGTCACCTCCCCTGAAAATTCCGAATCATCCCGGTAATAACCGATCGGATTCCAGTCCATTCCTCCCAGATCGATGTTCGCCGTCAGCTCAAACCATGCGCCCCGGTAATCCCCTACGATCTCTTCTTCCACCTCGCCGTGATCCGGCTGCATGCCAAATGCCGCCAAAAAGCTAAGTCCCATCAGCTGATGTTTCGTGCGTACCTGATACGGTTTTTGTTTCGTTCCAAGTCCATGTGTTCCATCCAGAAAGCTCAAATCCGCCACATCCCAGTTTTCCCAGAGATTTCCGAGGCTGGCGCTGACGATAACGCGCGGCATGATTAATTGTGAAGGAGTTGCCTCTATGACTTTGGAAGAACGTAATTCTGAGGGAGTTGCCCTCACATCCGCATTCATAAGCTCACTGGACGATGCAGCCAGTTTCTGCCATTCTTTCTGCCTTTTTATGGCATCGTCTGTATCATCCAACTTTTCCTTTCTTTCCGAAACAATCCCCAAATCCCAATCCTCAAACACAAACCCGCTCGCCGCAAACGCCGGCAGCGTCGCCGACAAAAGCATCGTCGTCATCACCGCAAATGGAATCACTTTTTTCATCTTCTTTTTCCCCATACACGTTCCCCTCTTTCCCCAAACATTAGATTGATTTCCCCTTGTCCAATCTTTTCTCCTAATCAAACTGCCAAACAGCTTCACTCCCGCTTTCCAAGCTCAACAAGTATTCTTTTTTACATCTGTGACAGTGCAAATGCCGGACGTACTCCATATGTCTCACTGTCCGTCCTCACCGGACGCAGACAGCCATTTACCAGATCAACGCCATAAATCTGCTGATTATAAATGAATTTCCCGTTTTCATCCTGCAAATAAAAAGGCGTCCGCAGATAATATCCCTGTGAATAGGCACTGACCTGACTTTGTGGGTTATCATCCCCGGAATCAAACCGCCATAGATATTCCCGGTACGCAAGTGCCTCTTCCAATGACAGGCAGAAAAGCTGGTCGTTCATAAGCTGAAAACCAATATCATGACGCGCCAGTTCCCGCCCGGACGTTTGCGAAAATGCACCAGCCGCCGTGCTTCCCATGTACGCGGTCTGGATTCCCGTATGGATCGGTTCCAGACAGAAGCTGCTGTTCTGACTGTTTTTCTGCAGCCATGCGCGCACCTGCGAAGTTTTATAATTATTGTCTTTGCCAAACGAGAAAATCTTCATCTTTTTTCCCGGTGCCGTGTCCACATCCGCCCGGATCACGCGGTCACAGAGAAACAGCGCTGCTTTCCGGTGTTCATTCTGCCAGTCATGGTAATCGTCGTCGATACAGGTAAATGACAAAATCTCTCCGCCCACCTCGCGCAGTTGGACATCGCCCTCCTTCCAGATCACTTTTTCGGGCATTTCACTTTCACTCCAATCCACGCTTCCACAGCGGTCACAGATTTGATCCCCGTTTTCATCCAGGTGCCCCAGCGCCGGAAGGCGCTCTATCTTTTCTTTCTGACATCGTCCGCAGACATACACTGCCCGCCCATTCTTTAAGCAATCATTTTCCTCCCACTCCCATTGGCTCCACTGATGCGTACAAGTACGGTCATCCCATTTTCTCCGCACCCGGATGCGCGTGATGATATATTCCTTTCCATCCACCGAAAAGGAATCCTCTTCCACCTCAGAATAAACCGCGTCGTATTCCACCCCGATTGTTTTTGCCGATGGTGTAAAATCCTGACCAATCAGATAAAATTCATGCCACGCTGCATCCCCGATCGCAGATACCAGATTCCGGATCCTGGCATCATTTTCCGACTGATTTTGAACGGTCAGACCGGAATCGCTGCCCGATACCGCCGCATCCTCGCGCCCAAATATGGCACACTCTGCCTCCCATGCCCTCTGTTTCCATCGTTCCAGGCGTTTCCGAAGCGCTAGCATGGCGGCATCCTCCTCTGCTCCCATTTCTGGGACCTTGCCGCCTCTTTCATATTTGATATAAATTTTTTCAGTTCCTGTTCCATACAGTTCAAATATTTGCGGTGACTGTACCGCTGATTTCCAGATATGCCCGTCGCTCCCTATGATTTGCTCTGGGAAAGATACATTCAGGGAAGTTCCTTCCAAAACTTTGCCCGTTTGCGTATGAAATATAAGATGATTTGCATTCTCAGCATCTATAAATGAGACGCTGTAGCCGACTATGACAGCTGTTTCTGCCTGTTTCACTGCATTTTCAGCTGCCAGCGCCATTCTACCGGATGAAAATATCAATATCAGTGATATTCCCAAAATGGTACCATTCCGGCAGCGACGCCCTTTATGAGCCCCCATGTTTATTTTTAACAACTCAAACCTCCCCCCTCAAACCTTTTTCACATCTCTTTTCTTATCCTCTTTCGCAAGTTATATAAGTTCTAATTTATATCAAATTTCTATTCTCTATTTTCATTCTTCTAATTCAAAACACATCCTCACTCTGAGTTAAACAACGGTTCTTTCCGTCTATAAAAAGCTTTCATTTTACATTGCATATATCATATAATATATTGCACATTTTTTATAACGATACAGTTATCCGATTCTCCCAAATTTTCCTAAATCATCGAATTCTGTGCGAAACGCACCTCACAAATTACCAGAATAAAAAGATAAATTAGAACGAAACCACCTGCGACCGCAGTTCATTTCGATAAGATATATTGAGTCTAACACATCTATTCTCTAAATGCAAGAACTCTTTTGGAATTTTCACAACGAAAAACGCCCGCCCCAGAAAATAAAATTCATATCCCAAATTTCATTTTCCAGAGCAGGCACTTTCCCACTAACTCATATATAAATTCCTATTTATTTTATCTCAGCCACATTCTCCCAAGGGTATCCCACATCAATGCCGATGCATCGAGAACGACGACATATCATACGCCTTCAGGTTCTCATGTACTTCTCTTGCATCTGCCTCGGCGATGAGTTTGTCTCTCGACTTCTTCGCCTCCAGCTCGGCTTTGTGCTTGCTCGGTCCGCCGACACAGCCGCCGACGCACGCCATACCCTCGATGAAGTCCTCCGGCAGACGTCCCACTTTCAGAAGAAGAAGGGCTTTCTTACACTCAGCCGCACCGTTGCAGCGCGCTACCTTGATATCGGTATTCTCACCAGACTCCTTCAGACATTCTAATACCGCCGCTGTTACGCCGCCGCCGTTGCCGAAGCGTTTTCCAAATACACTGGCTTCCTGCATACTGTTCTCTTCCGGCTCCAGATTTACGTCTTTCGCCCGCATCATCGCACGGATCTCTCCGTAAGTCATCGCATAGTCCGCATTGCCCTGGATATTCAGATCCAGCGTCTCGCTCTTCTTCGCGATACACGGTCCGATAAAGACAGTGACAACCTCCGGATCCTGCGCCTTCAGCATACGGGAGACCGCACACATCGGGGAAACCGTCGTGGACATATTGTCAAGCAGCTGTGGGAAATGCTGTTTGATCATGTTGACAAATGCCGGACAGCAGGAGGTCGTCATCTTCTTGCCCTCTTTGTAAGCTTCCGCCCACTCTTCTGCCTCGGCTGCCGCGGTCATATCGCCGCCCAGACCAACCTCGATCATATCTGCAAATCCAATCTTCTTTAAAGCTGTTTTCCAACTTGCAAACGTGATGTCCGGTCCAAACTGGCCTTCGGTCGCCGGTGCCAGCATCGCTACGACCTTTTTGCCTGCGTTGATCAGGCGGATCACATCGACCATGAAGGTCTTGGAACCGATCGCACCGAACGGGCAGGAATGGATGCAGGCGCCACACTGGATACATTTTTTCTCATCGATCACACATACACCATACTCATCGTAGGTAATCGCATCCACTGGGCAGACCTTCTTACACGGGCGCTCCAGATGGGCAATCGCATTGTATGGGCATGCCTGGGAACACTTTCCGCACTCGCGGCATTTATCCGGGTCGATGTGCGCCTTGGTATTTCCCATGCTGATCGCTCCAAACGGACAGGAGTTCTGGCAGGCTTTACCCATACATTTACGGCAGTTATCGGTGACTGTGTAGGACGCAATCGGGCACTCCTCACAGGCTGCATTGATAACCTGTACGACGTTGTTTGTATTGCGGTCAGACGGACATTTACCTTCTGCCAGACGGATTCTCTGGCGGACAATCTCTCTCTCCTTGTATACACAGCAGCGGTACTGTGCCTGCGGACCAGGGCTGATTTTGTACGGAATATCGTCTCTTCCGTCCTCTAACTGATCATTCCAGGCAAGCTTTGCTACCTCATAAAGTATCTCATGTTTGATGCGCAGAATTGTCGCGTCATTCGTTACCATGTTTTATCCTCCTTATTAATAATACGTTACCGTAACTTTCTTTCCCATACCTTCGACTGCTTCTTTTAGCTGTTTGACCAGGTTCTGGCGGATTCCCAGATCAAACGCCAGCCCTGGATTCTGGTAGGCGCTGTTCGCCGCCGTTCCCACAAACATATGTAATTCCGTGCAGTCTTCTATCAAAATCTTCGCGATCATGGACGCACCATTTTTCTTGTCCAACTCGCTGAAAAACTCAGAACTTAAATCGCATTCGATCAGATAGCGTTTCAGAAGTTCGATCGCTTTCCGCAGCGTCAGAACTCCCTCCGTCACCAGATCGATGCCTTCCATAAAAGCGATCGGCGGAATATCCGGGTCGCTGTAATCCATTGATACCCGCAGCGGTCGTCCCAGCTCCCGCGACAGGATCGTCGCGCTGGTTCCGCCCGATACAATGTGCTTTGCCGACTCATCTTTCATAAAATCCGCCGTGATCGTCTCATCGTCGTTGCGGTCGAGCGGCGGTCCCGTCATCAGGTTGACCGGTTTCCGGTCAATGATCCGAGCTACCACAACCGTCGTATCATCGCCCGGTTTTCCCTCGTAAATCTGGCTGCATTCCGCACAGAGTGCCGCCGCCATACGTGCCGACGAAAGAGAGGTCAGGCATTGTTCCGAAACAAACTCTGCCACCGACTCCCACGGCCAGCCAAATTTATATTTGCCGCTCTTTCCGACTCCCGCGTGCGTCACGCCGTCGCTGACAAGTACCAGCGCATCACCCTTCTGAACCTGGAACCGGCACTCGCTGATCTCCTTGTCCTTGACGAGACGCTTGTATTTCTGCAGCTCCACCACATGACCACAGCGCAAAAAAATGCATCGCGGGTTATCATATTCAACTAAATATACCTCGCCGTTGTTGAAAATCTGGAGAATCGAGAACGTCGCATACGCCACCTGTCTCGTCTGACAGATCGGAAGCGTCTGCACAATCGTCTCCACACATTCCTCCAGCGTGGCTCCATTTAAAAACATCGTACCCAGAATCTTTGCCGTCAGCGTCGAAAGAATATTCGCCTTGACGCCGCTTCCCATGCCGTCCGCCAGAATGATAACGTCCGAATCTTCCGTTTTCAGGCACTCTACCGTATCGCCGCACAGGATCTCTGAATACTTATTCAGACTTTTAAACGTGACATCTACGGTTACTCCCATTTATCGGACCTCACTTTCGCTCTCATCGTCAATCAGGGAACAAAGCTTCATCAGGGTTGTCTTCGTCTCCGCCGTCGTCTCCCCCAGGAGTCCGGCAATATTCTGTGCAACCATCATCTGTTTGTAAATGACATTCTGTGCCAGATCAATGGTCGCCTTTTTCTTGGCATATTCCTGTTTTGCCTGTTTTTCCTCGCGCGTCACATCAATGATCGTGGCAATGACAAAATTGCCGTCATCGATATACGCAATGTTTTGAAGCGTCACAAGATTCCGATCCGGATAGATCACCTTCCGGCTGTGGACGCTTGTGTGCGTCCGGAATACCTCGCGTACATCCTCGGCGTTGATAAAGTCCTCCAGCGGTTTTCCCTTGATCGCCTCCGGTTTGACGCCGAAATACATTTCTGCCGCCACCGAACACTCCCGGATCCGCATATCATCGTCGATGATCATGATCAGGTTCGGGGACGTATCCATCACCAGATGGGACAGCGACTGCGCCCGGTCATGCAGGTACGGAATACACATATCGACCTCCGCCTTTTTCTGGAAAACAGCGATCGCCTTCTCCCGGCAGGTCGGATAACCGCACGCACCGCAGTTTAACTCCTGCTCCGGCGTCATCTTGCCCGTCTTTTTCAAGATCTCCCGGATCTCTTCCTCGGTCGGAATCGGCTCCTTCTGGGAACGATCCGCAAACGTCCGGTGAACCTCCACCTGGCGCGCCGCCTCATGCATCAGGGATAGATCTGCCGGTTCCTTCGGAAGCATCGCTTCCAGATCCAGCTTAACTTTAAAACTCGACACTGAGGTCGCCGTGGATGGTCCATTGACACAGCCTCCATGACAGGCATTCATCTCGATGAAACAGCCAGCCACCTCGCCGGTTTTCATCGCCTCACAGACATCCAGGCAGTCCTTCACGCCGCTGACGTAGAACTTGCGATACTTGTCCGGTTTCTTCTGAGTCGCCGTCACCGCCGTGAGCAGTCCGCCGCTGACCGGATAACGCAGGTTCGCGCCCGGTTCACGATCCTCGAACGGTTCTTCCTCACATGCTTCGATCTCGATCTGTTCCTCTGACAGCCACTGTTTTAAATCCTCAAATGTGAGGACTGCATCCGGCTTCACAACCCTGTTTTTCTCTTTTTCCGCGATACACGGTCCGATCACGACTACCTTCGCCGCCTCGCCAAACTCCGCATACAGCATGCGCGTATGGATCCCCGACGGAATCAGCACCGGTGCCAGATATTTGATGAGTTCCGGATAATGAATCTCAATCAGGTTCACGATACTCGGACAGGCAGTTGTGATGATATTTTTCATCTCGCCCTGCTCTAATAAACGGACATACTCTTCCGTCGCCAGCGCGGCGCCCTCCGCCGCATCACAAACATTCGTAAATCCCAGCTTTTTTAATGCTGACTTGACCTGCCCCCGCTTTTTATACGGCAGAACCCCCATATAGGAAGACGACAGCGATGCAATGACCGGTGCGCCGCTCTCAATCAGCTTTTTGACCTTGGAAAGTTCGCTCGGAACACGTTTTGCCGACTGCGGGCAGTTCAAAAGGCACTGCCCACAGAGAATACAGCGATTTGGCATGATATATGCATGACCATCCCGGATCATGATTGATTTCACTTCGCAGCCCCGCACACATTTATAACAATGCTTACACATCGTCGCCTTAAAATCAATAATCGGCATAGACTCTCCCTCTCTTTTTGCCGTTATATGTAAACGATTACGCGTTCAGGCGTCCCAGAATCTCCTTCTGGAAAAATTCTTCGGTTGTCTCCGGTTTTACGGAATACAGTTCTCCGTCTATCGTCACACAGACACCTTTACGGCAGTTGCCGCTGCAGAAATCTCCATTTAAATCTACCTCACTGTCCAGATGATTCTCTGAAACCAGCTTCTGCAGCTTCTGGATTACCTCACGGGATCCTTTCAGATGACAGGCACTTCCGATACAAATCGATACTCTCATATAATGACCTCCTCACTATCCGTTATAAAACAGACGCAGCCTTTCACCGGAGATTCCCGGTCAAAAAACTGCCTGTTCACATGCATCTTCCAGGGGAATTTACTAAAAATGCATCTTTCCCCATTCTTCTTCATTATCTCATATTGTGATATTATTATCAATCAAATTTCTTGCTGATTTTGTATTTTTTTTAGACCATAAGTGCCTGATTCCAAAACCTTTTCACTTTCTTTTCATCAGCTTATGACTCTCCCGATGTTTTTTAGGAAAATAATCTTTTTATCGGCCACCTTGCACTGCTTTTCTATAATATTTCCATCTCCTCCATGTACGCCCGCAGCCTCTCCACATTCCCGTCCGCAAAACAGTAACCATCCATGCCGCAGCCCTTCGCGCTATCGATGTTATCCTGACGGTCATCGATGAAAAAGCATTCTTCCGCTTTGAGATGAAATTTTTCAAACAATCTCTCATAGATCGCCGGATTCGGCTTCGCCAGCTTCTCCTCCGCTGAGACAAGCGTGCCATCAAAATATTCAATGCCCGGAATCTCATACTCGAACACACGCAGGCGCACGGAACAATTCGAGCAGAGGTAGATGCCGCAGCCCTTTTCTTTCAGTTCCTTCACCAGCTCTCCCATCCCCGGCTTTGCCCAGATGTTGTACTCATGCCAGTGTTCCAGACTTTCCTTCGCCAGCCAGCGCAAATGTTCATTTGGCAGGCGTTTCTGCACCCGCTCCAGCGCCTGTGCATCCGTCAGCGTTCCCTCGTCTAAAAGCGACCACTCCTTCGAATCAAACAATTCGCGGCGCATCCACTCCACATCCTCCGGATTATCTGTGTACTCCCAGCACACCTTGACCGGATCATACTCCAGTAAAACCATTCCCATATCAAATACTATATTTCGAATCATACTTCTGCCTTTCTCTCATCCCGCAAATCTGCCGCCATTCCTGCGGCAGATGGAATTTTCAGTCCAAAAAATTCTCACCTGCAAGCAATCATAATCATTTATATTTTAACATAAATTTCTCATTTTTTTATTTCCATTTTCATAAATTAATGGTACAATAATAGAAAATTTTTCAGGAGGTACCGCTTATGAAAATGATTATCGCAATCATTGGCAGTGAGGACGCCGATGATTTAGTATATGAATTAAACCAGCACTCCTTCTTTGTCACCAAGCTTTCCACGATGGGCGGCTTTCTGAAAAAGAAAAGTACAACCCTGATGCTCGGTGTCGAAGATGAACGCGTCGAGGACGCCATCTCCATCATCAAAAAAATGTCCGGTGCCCGCGAGCAGCTTGTATACACGCCGCCGACCATGGCCGGAAACTGCTGCCCGACCGTTAATATGACCGTTCCGATGAACATGAAAGTCGGCGGAGCAACCGTATTTGTAATAAATGTAGAAGAATTTCAGAAATTCTAATTTTTTGATTTATATTACAAATTCGAATTACAAAAGGGGCTTTCGCTTGCGCGTCTGCCCCTTTTTGATTCCTTGTATAGAAAAAGAAAAACTCCCGGAGAAATCATCTCTGGGAGTTCCACGCTGCACTCAGGTTCTGCAGCTAATCATGCAGAAGAAGGGACTTGAACCCTCATGATGTTGCCATCACACGGACCTGAACCGTGCGCGTCTGCCAATTCCGCCACTTCTGCGTAATTTCTAGTGCGGGCAACAGGACTTGAACCTGCACACTCTCGTACCAGAACCTAAATCTGGCGCGTCTGCCAATTCCGCCATGCCCGCTTGCTTGTCTTTCTGACTCACAAGTGAGTTTATTATAACATAGGGTAGTTCAAAATGGAAGAGTTTTTTTTATTTTTTTGAATTTTTTCGAAAGTTCTTTTTTAAAAAATGTGCGGCAAATTCATCGATACTGAAAGTCCGTGTGATCTTTCGTGTGATCCTTGTACCGAAAAGTTTGTACCTATAACGGAATATTTTGTTCCGCTTGAAATCTTAAAAACACAAAAAAGCCTTGAAAACAAAGGAAAAACCAGTGTTTTCAAGGCTTTCTCTATCATGGAGACAACGGGATTCGAACCCGCGACCTTTGCGTTGCGAACGCAACGCTCTCCCAGCTGAGCTATGTCCCCGTCCAAACTGTTATCATTATAGCACAACTGGAATGAATTGCAAGTAGAGAATAAAAAAAACGGAAACCCTTGTAAATCAAAGGCTTCCGTTCTTTTCTAGCAGAGCTGCTGACGGGAATCGGACCCGTGACCTCCGCACTACCAATGCGACGCACTACCGACTGTGCTACAGCAGCATCTTTTTGTTTTCAGCTCATCTCTAAGCCTCGATTAGTTTATCATGATACAATCGTTTTGTCAACGGTTTTTTTGAATTTTTTTTATTTTTTTAAATTTCCCGTTTTTTTCATCGGATGCCTCCGTTTTCATTCGCAGACATCCGATTCTCATTTCCTATCTTTTCATATTTTTATATGATTCCAACGGGGAGGGGAGTAGCGGAATCGGTTGCCCGATACCTTTCACTTACCCTACATCATTCTCTGACGCACAATCTCATATGCCAGCACACCAGCTGCCACCGATGCGTTCAGGGAGTCGATATCTCCCTTCATCGGGATCGATGCGATGAAATCACATTTTTCCCGCACCAGACGGCTGACACCTTCGCCCTCATTGCCAATCACCAGACCGATCGGTCCTTTTAAGTCGAGGCGGTACATGCTCTCTCCGCCCATATCGGCGCAAACAAACCAGAGTCCTCTCTCTTTCAGCTCCTCGATCGTGGCTGAAATATTGGTTACCTTCGCCACCGGCGTATAATTCAGCGCTCCCGCCGAGGTCTTAGCAACCGTCGATGTCAGTCCCACTGCGCGGCGTTTCGGGATGATCACGCCATGTGCGCCTGCCAGATTGGCAGTACGGATGATCGCACCCAGATTATGCGGATCCTCAATGCCATCCAGAATAAAGAGAAACGGCGGCTCGCCTTTCTCTTCTGCCAGCTTTAGCATATCTTCCACCTCTGCATAGCGGTATGCCGCTGCCTGTGCAATCACGCCCTGATGCTTGCCGGTCTCAGAAAGCTGGTCGAGTCTCTCCTTCGCCACATAGTGGATGATCGTATTCTGCTTTTTTGCCTCTCTCGTGATCGTCTTGACCGGTCCATCTTGGCAGCCATCCAGCACAAACAGCTTATCCACCGTCTTGCCCGAACGGAATGCCTCTAAAACGGCATTTCTGCCTTCGATCATCGTCTCTTCAAATCTATTTTCCTGCTTATTTTCCTGTTCCATCTATCTTCCTCATCATGATTTATAACGATATTAATTCTCCCATCTGTTCCAGCCCTTTTCCCAGAAGTTCTGCCATCCTGTCAAACTGCTCGGTCAGATAGAGATAGCCCATCAGCGCCTCAAATCCGGTCGCCATCCGGTAATCCTTCATCGTCGCGTGCTTCGGCATCGTAAAAGATTTCGCATTGCGTCCGCGTCGGTATGCCGCCTTCTCCGCATCCGTCAGCTCTTCCTCCAGAAGCAGATAAAAATGTGCCTGTGCGTCCGCCTTGACCAGGTTCGCCGTCTTCTTGTGCATCTTGTTGACCTGCATATTGCCGCGGTTCATGACAAGGGTGCGGATCGCCAGCTCATAGACCGCATCGCCGATATACGCCAGCGCCAGCGGGGAATACTCCCCCGCCTCAACATGTTTTAAATGCAGCGCTTCCTTAAACGCATTTAAGCCCGTTTCCATTTGACGCCCTCTCTCGTATCTTCCAGAATAATTCCCATATCGAGAAGCTGTCCACGGATCTCATCCGCCAGTGCGAAATTCTTGTCTTTTCTCGCCTGCTGGCGTTTTGCGATCAAGTCTTCTACTTCGCTGTCCAGAATCTCTTCCTTCTTCTCCGTGATAATACCGAGCACATCGCAGAGTTTATCCATCGTCTCTTTAACATAGGAAACGTATGCCTTCGTCGATGCTTCCGAAATCGTGGAGTTGCTCAGGCGTACAATCTCAAAAATAGCTGAAATCGCATCTGCGGTGTTGAAATCATCGTCCATCGCCGTCTCGAACTTCTGAACCAACTCCTCGACTGCTGCCTGATTCTGCTTCTCCTCTGCCGTCATCTCGCCCTCTTTCGCTGCTTTCAGGCAGTCTGCCTGATGCTCTGCCGCAGTGCGGATGCGCTCTAAGCTGTTTTTCGAAGCTTCCATCAAATCCGCGCTGAAATTGAGCGGGCTGCGGTACTGGGCGCTCAGCATGAAGAGACGCAGAACCTGCAAATCGTATTTCTCACTGATCTCACGCACAGTAAAGAAGTTTCCAAGAGATTTGGACATCTTGCGGTTATCAATATTTAAGAATGCGTTGTGCATCCAGTAGTTGGCAAAGGTCTTGCCATTCGCGCACTCGCTCTGCGCGATCTCATTTTCATGGTGCGGGAAGATCAGATCCTCTCCGCCTGCATGGATATCGATGGACTCGCCAAGGTATTTCTTGGACATCTCGGAGCACTCGATATGCCAGCCTGGACGGCCCTGGCACCACGGAGACTCCCAGAACGGCTCTCCTTCTTTTTTCGGTTTCCAGAGAACGAAATCGGTCGGATCTTCCTTGCCTTCCTCGCCGGTTACCTTGATCTCACGGAAGCCGGACTGCAGATCGTCCAGATTTTTATGGGACAGTTTTCCGTACTCTTTAAAGGATTTGGTGCGGAAATAAACCGTGCCGTCAGCTGCCACATACGCATGTCCTTTTTCGATCAGCGTATTGATCATCTCGATCATACCGCCGATCTCCTGAGTCGCCTGCGGATTCTTCGTCGCCGGTTTGACGTTCATCATCTCCATATCTTTTTTGCACTCTGCGATATAGCGCTTGGAGATCGTCTCCGCATCCACGCCCTCCTCAATGGCTTTCCTGATGATCTTGTCATCCACATCAGTAAAGTTAGATACATAGTTTACTTCGTATCCTTTGTACTCAAAATACCGGCGGACCGTATCAAATACGATCATCGGTCTTGCATTTCCAATATGAATAAAATTGTAAACGGTCGGTCCGCACACATACATCTTAACCTTGCCCGGTTCGATCGGCACAAACTCCTCTTTTCTGCGGGACAATGTGTTGAAAATTTTCATAACCTCATTACTCCTCTTCTATTTTAAATCTGCTTCCGGTGCTGCCTGACAGCCGCCACAGCCGCCGCATCCACCGCAAGCCGCTGCCTGCGTCATCATTTCACTATCATAACAGTAATTCTCCACTTCCGTCAACAGGGTAATCGCCTGTGAGGAAATGCCCTCGCCGCTGCCTGTAAAACCAAGCCCTTCCTCGGTCGTCGCCTTGACACTCACGCGGCTGACCGGAAGCCCCAGCGCATCTGCAATATTTTCTGCCATCTGTGGGCGGTATGCAGCCAGCTTCGGGCGCTGCGCAATGATCGTGGCATCGATATTTTCAATCACATAGCCGCGTTCCTGCAGAAGTTTCCCTACCTTTTTCAGAAGCTCGATGCTCGACGCACCCTCATATTCCGGATCCGTGTCCGGAAAATGCTGTCCGATGTCGCCCAGTGCCGCCGCCCCTAAGAGCGCATCCATCACCGCATGCACCAGCACATCCGCATCCGAATGTCCTAACAGCCCCTTCTCATACGGGATCGTCACGCCGCCTAAAATCAGTTCCCGATCCGGAACAAGTTTATGCACATCATATCCCTGTCCTATTCTCATCGTATTCCAGTTCCTTTCTTGGTCATTTTGTAACTGTCCGGACTGCCCGCAGTTACTTTATTTGATAAATTATTTTATACTTTTGAAAAATATACACTTATCCAACAATTTTTAATTTTCGCTCAATACAGCGGACTTCCAGATTGCTCTGGTACTGACAGCTCTCGCCGTCCACGTGAACTGCCATCGGGCGTTCCGTGTAGATCTGGACCTCCCGGCAGCTGAAGCACCGAAGCCCCCGGTTGTGGGAGCGCCGGAACAACGCCCGGAGCAGAGTTCCAAGCACCTGCCGCTTCGAGGCATGGCTGACAATGCAGACCTCCAGGTTGCCGTCGCTGCTGTCCGCCTTCGGCGCAAACCAGAATCCGCCACCCTCGCAGGGTTGAATCTGTGCACTGATAAAATAAATATAATTAAATTCCACCCGGCGCGTTCCATCGAGCAAAATATATCCCCGGATCGGTTTCGCCTTCAAATACTGTATAAATCCCAGTATCCGGTACGACAATCGCCGCAGATGAATCCGGTTGCAGATATTTTTGATCGCCGAACGCTGCATATGCTGGCATACCTCCGCATCCAGCCCGATCCCCGCGCTGACGATAAAACGCCGATGTCGGAGCACATCATCGCCATATGCAATCACACCATAATCGATCTGCCGGATCCGCCGCGCCTTAAAAATCCGGCGCAGTCCACGCATCGGTCTTCTCGAAAGCCGGAGCCCGCGCGCCAGATCACTGCCTGTCCCCACCGGAATATAGCCCAGCGTCACCATGTCGCAGGAAACGATTCCGTCCACGACCTCATTCATCGTCCCGTCACCGCCCACGACCACAATCACCCGTGCCTCCTTGCAGTGGGACGTCAGCTTCCTTGCATACTCTGTCGCCTGCCCCGCATATTCTGTCAAATATGCCTGATACTCAACCCCGTCCCGCACAAGCCGCTGCTCTATTTTCTTCCATATCTTATAGCCGCGGTCACTCTGTGAAGCGGGATTAATAATGAAATAATACATTACTCCATCCTCATATTTTGCCATAACGTCCCCTGCTTTCCGAAAATACAGAAACTCCCCTGCTGGGCCGTTATATTTTATCTTTTACCCTGCCAGAATACCTGTCACAGGATACAGCGCCATTACAATTTTGCATGAGATAAGTATACCATACTTCCTTTTAAATGATAAGAAAATTTCTATAAATTATTTTCTCAAAAGTGTTGACAATCTTGAAAATTTATATTATACTTGCAAAGCAGTCGTGATTTGTGCGAGTGTCAGCGGGATCTTAGCTCAGCTGGGAGAGCATCTGCCTTACAAGCAGAGGGTCACAGGTTCGAGCCCTGTAGGTCCCACTTTTTAAAATTTAATATGGCGAGATAGCTCAGTTGGCTAGAGCACGCGGTTCATACCCGCGGTGTCGAGGGTTCGAATCCCCCTCTCGCTATTGATGAAGCAGCTTGCAGTTGAGCAAGCTGTTTTTATTTTACTTAAAGTCCCTGTCCATCCATAAAATTTTTGTTTAACAAATTTCACATTCCATAACCTTTTTCTTAATATTTATAACAATCCCTATTTAGCCTTGAAGTTGGCGGGTGAGTGTGCTATAATCAGACGAACTTGGAGAGATGTTAAAATAATGTTAATTTATTTATGATAAAAAGAAAATCGAGGTTGATTGATATGAAACATTTTCTGAAGGAACTCCTGAAGAAATACGGGCATATATGGATTCTGGGATACGGATTTATCTATCTTCCGTGGTTTATGCATCTGGAAAAAACCGTGACCTCCAATTACCATATCATGCACTCATCGCTGGATGATATGATTCCGTTTAATGAATACTTCGTCATCCCATATTTACTGTGGTTCGCCTATGTGACCGCTGCGATTGCATACCTGTTCTTCAAGAACAAAGAAGAATATTACCGGTTATGTGCATTTTTATTTACCGGCATGACGCTGTCACTCTTAATCTGCACCCTGTTCCCGAATGGAACTGACCTGCGGACCGCCGTAGACCCGGACAAGAACCTCTGTTCCCGTCTTGTCTATATGCTCCACCAGGCTGACACGAACACGAATGTATTTCCAAGCATCCACGTGTACAATTCCATCGGAACCCACATCGCGGTCATGAAGAGTGAATCTCTGAAAAAGCACAAAGTAATTCGGATTCTTTCCGGTATCCTGATGGTCGCTATCTGCATAGCAACTGTCTCGCTGAAGCAGCACTCGGTTCTGGACGTCGCAGGCGCGATTCTTTTAAGCGCAGCTATCTATCCGTTAGTATATGCGGGAAGCACGCAGGAAGAGACAGAGAACGAACCGGAATATATTCGCTAAAGGATTTCTCAAGACAAGTAAACATAAGCTGGCGCCAAAGTATGACAGGTGCCAGCTTTTTATCTGCGATAAATCCCCCCTGCCGCAGCCGTTACGAAAACTAGGTTTCTAACATTCATCACGTGGTAATCCCTTATCGAATCATATCTAATGATTGACATAGAATCAGAAAATCCGACCATCTGGAAACACTCGACTTTCCAGACGATCGGATCTTTTAATTTCACTTTTATGATAGATTTGATTTCGTTTTCTAATCCATATTATTTCAATTTTTATAATGAATTTCTAGTTAAACCCATAAAACTTCTGCGAAATCTTATAGCAGGCGATCGACACCTTCCGTCCGCCTTTTCCCGGCAGGTTTACGCCCTGTCCGAGGAAGCCCCAGCGCAGGCGCATATACAGCGTGAAATTCTGCTGTTTCAGATACTGCCACAGTTCTTTTTTCTTCTTCAGATTCTCCTCTGTCTCCGAGCGGATCGCCAGAATTGAAGTAACTGTCATCATGATCTCCAGATAGCGGACCATGTAGTGGCGCAGCTTTGGATTCTTGATCTTGGTCACATCGTAATATCCCAGCATCAGCTTCGTGACGAGTATCTGCTGATCAATACGGCTGATCATGACTTTTTCATTGACTGACTGATCGTCGCGTCCGATGAAATAGCGGTAAAAATTCACATCCAGGTAGTACATGGATTTTACGTGTGGAAGCGGCTGATATACAAAAATATTATCCACGTAGAACGTATGCTTTGGCAGTTCCAAGCCGCAGTTCCGAAGCATTTCCACACGGTAAATGACCGAATGCATCAGGATATACTGTCCCAGGCGGAAGCCTCTTGCACCGTTCCAGTCGATGAGCTGGCGTTTTGGGAGCGCCATGTTGTAGTTCATGACCTTTTTGTGTTTTGCGCCCTGTTTCTCATAAACGAAGTTGGTAATCAGCATATCCAGCGTCACATTGTCATGGACAAATTTGCGCAGCGTATCCAGAACCTCCATATATGCCTCTTCGTTGACCCAGTCATCGCTGTCCACGACCTTATAATAGACGCCCGTCGCATTGCGCAGTCCCGCATTGACGGCCTCACCGTGACCACCGTTTTCCTGATGAATCGCCCGGCAAATTCCCGGATAGTTTCTCTCATACTCATCGGCAATCTCCGCCGTATTATCTTTTGTGGAACCGTCATCCACGATCAGGATCTCCACCTCATCGCCGCCCGGCAGCAGGGATTCGATGCAGTTACGCATATATGCCGCCGAATTGTAACACGGAATCGCTACCGACAACAGTTTCATTGGTTTATTTTCTCTCAAAACTCCAGTTCCTCCATCTCTTTGTTGACCCGATCCTCACAGGAACGCATGGCGAGAATCGTCTGTTCCATCAATTTGTCTAATTCCCAGCCAAGCTGCTCTGCCCCGCGGCGGATCACATCTCTGGAACATCCAGCCGCAAATTTCTTGTCCTTAAATTTCTTCTTAAGACTTGAAAGCTCCATGTCCTTGGTGCTCTTGGACGGGCGCATCTTCGCCGCCGCCCAGATAAGCCCTGTCAGCTCATCGGCTGCAAACAACACCTTTTCCATCTCATGTTCCGGAGCCACATCCACCCGTATGCCATAGCCGTGGCTGACAACCGCATGGACTAAATCTTCCTCTGCGCCTCCGTCGCGCAGAAGCTCCGGTGCCCGCTCGCAGTGTTCTTCCGGATAAAGTTCAAAATCAATGTCATGCAGCAGTCCTGCCATGCCCCAGAATGCTTTTTCGTCCCCGTATCCCAGCTGCTCAGCATACCACTCCATGACGCCCTCCACGGTCAGTCCATGTAAAATATGAAATGGTTCTTTATTATACTTGCGAAGGAGCGCAAGCCCCTGTTCTCTGCTCAGTGATGTCTGTTTCATCCTCCGTGCCTCTCTTTCCACGTTTCCGTGTCCGGATCCTTGATTCTCAGTAATTCACACTATCTATAGTTATAACAAAATTAACCAGCAAAATAAAGCAGATTTTTGTAAAAGTATTGTGAACAAGTCGTTGCTGTTCACGCATACGTGCCCAGTAATAACAACTCAAACTCCCCATGTCTGCCACATTGACTGAAATTCTCTTTCAAAATAAGTTACGCATCGTCTTAAACACCACTCATAATCAATCTTCTCCACTGTTTCTGCCGCATAGATCGGATAAGCAGCCACCTGCTCGTCATTAATATAATAGGATGCCTGCCCGACCTCCTGTCCTTCATGAACCGGTGCTTCCAGCTCGGTCGGGTACTCATAACGGATGTCTGGCTTCTCGTCCGCGCGCAGAAGCATCAGAAACATCTGTTTTTCCGATGGCAGATTCAGTGTGAGCGCCGTCGTTCCTTTCATGCCCCGCCTCACCTCCACCTCCGGAAATGTTTTCTCCCGGTCAAATATATCATACCAGTTATATGTATCAAATGCATACTGATCGAGTTTCCGCATATCCGCCCATTTGTACGTCTTGTGCGGCGGCCACCCGCAGCCGAGAAGCGCCACCGTAAATGCTTTTCCCTCTTTTTTTAACGCCGCCACATAACAGTACCCGGCTTTCCCGGTAAATCCTGTCTTGCCCGACAGCACCTCCGCGCACTGGCTTAAAAGCGCGTTGTGGTTTGCCAGGTAAAATGAACGGTTTCCCGACTCATCCTGAATCGTCCGTGATGCCGTACGGGTAATTTCCAGAAATGTTTCGCGGCACGGCGACTGGAACGCGCAGTAGCGCATGATCCGCGCCATATCCGCCGCAGAAGCGCTGTGTTCGTTTCCATCCTCATCCGCAACGTCCAGACCGTTCGGTGTCACGAAACAAACATTCTTACATCCTATCTCCCGCGCTTTCCGGTTCATTTTCTCCGCAAATCCTTCCACACTTCCCCCGATGTGCTCCGCCACCGCCACAGCGCTGTCGTTGTGGGATTCCAGCATCAGGGAATAGAGTAGATCCGATAGGCGGTACCGCTCCCCCGCCCGCATATTGAGCTGGACATCCGGCATGGAGGCCGCTTTCTCTGATACCTCGACCCAGTCATCGGGATTTCCCTGTTCCAGCGCGAGAATGCAGGTCAGAATCTTCGTCGTGCTTGCCATCGGATAAGCGGTATCCGCATCTTTCCCCGCCAGAATACGCCCACTGTCCGCATCCATGAGAACCCAGGCGCGGGCGTGAAGGGTCTGTTGTAGAGAAGTCTCTTTCTCTCCCAGAATCTCTTTATTTTCTATGTTTTCACGAACAAAAACCGCCCCGCCGGCCGGAACCAACTGAATCATCGCCAGTATACTTCCTGCCAGCAGAACGGCTATCCATTTTCTGATTCTATCTCCCATCCGGCTGCTCCGGAATCCCTTTTCAGGAGATTATATGAGAATAAACCTGTTTTCTATGACTTTTTCTTTTTATTTTTCCAGCGGCTCATTCAGCTTCTCCGTCCCCGGCAGCGCAAACCGTCCGCCCGCGATGATCTTTACACTCGTTCCATCTGGATGAATCGCCTCGATCGTATCCAGCTCGGAGTACGGGATTGTAATGTCTGTATGGCAGCCAAAATATGCCTCCTGCGGGTTTTCTTTGCGTTTTGCTGAAATCTCATTCTCACGCGCCACCATCTCGCGTCCATCCGGGTTGAAGACCGGGCAGTCCTCCATCCAGCTGTAGCAGGTATCGCCTACCGCAAAGTGCGGTCCCATCTTCTCGGCAATCAGAATCGGGAATTTGTCGAGAATGCCGTAGCGCAGCGCTACCTCATACGCAGTTGTGTTGGTACCAATCGCAAACTCGCCCATCGGCAGCGTCTCATGGTTTTTGAGGATCATCTGTTTCACTAACGCCTTATTTTCCTCTTCCGTCTCAAAGTTTTTGCAGGTATAGGAGACAGCGATACCATTTTCAAACCGGATTTCCAGATCTTTGAACTGAAATTCCCCAATATAGACGCTGCCGACATGCAGAAGCCCGTTTGTCCCAGCAAGCTGCGGGGAGGTAAAGACTTCTCCAACCGGAATATTTACATCCGCCACACAGTTTTCGAAATTCGACTGTTTCGTCGGCCCAGCAAGCGTGTGAAGCTGTACGGTCAGATCGGTACGGTTGCCGCCGCGTCCGCTGATGTGGACTTGCGATGCCTGATCCAGTTCGTTGATCATGATCTGCTGGATGTCGCGGTACAGCTCATAGTCCAGCGTATTGATGCGGATCGTCTCCTTAAAAATCGCCTCAAACTCCGCTCCGATCTCCGGAAGCGGGAATGCAATGATTGTGAAGCTCGTCTCCGTTCCCGGAATATACGCGTCCACAATCTGCATCGCCTCATTGCTGTAGGATAACAGCAGTTTCTCCTGTTTTTCACTTAAAGAAAAGGCTGCTGCTGCATTGACCGGCTCAAATCCGGCCTCGCCGAAGGTTTCCACAACTGCCGGACCGGCATATACCGACGCCAGATCCTTGTATGTCTCATATGCCACCTTCAAAATAGACAGTTTCCGCTCACGAAAGGCCTTGTCCAGGTAAACCGCATTGTCGTAGCGGTGATCATACTCGTACTGGCGGTTCGCCGGTGTGCCATAGTAACCGTTCGTGCGCGCCGCCATCCGGTTCACCGTGCCGATGGAGGCGCGGGCAATGATCGGCTCCAGACCGAGTTCGCGGAAATTTTCCACTGCCATCCGGATCATGCGCTCAAATCCGATGTGGTAACGGATCTGCACCGTTTTCTTGCCCTCATAGCTGCGTCCGGTCGCCGCAAATCCCTTGCGGTAGCCTTCTGTGTAGGTATCTGCCATCCGGCGTACCGTCTCCTCCGGCAGCTCATTCATAAAACGTGCCGTCGCAAGCTCTGTCTCCGAGATATATTCGCCAAACCGGTACAGATAACGCAGATCATTTAAATCACTGTCCATGATGATCGATTTTCCAAAATCCAGCGACGGATCCAGCGTCTCACGCACCCGCCACGGAAGCATCCTGTCGCAATAATCACTGACAAAATAGTAGAGCGGCTCGCGAAGCTCCGTCACCTCCGGAGTACCGCCCTCAAACAGGTTGTAAACCTCAATAAACAGTTCCTCCAACACCGTCACATCCACCAGACGGCTCTCATAGGCGTAAACGATCGCGCTGCGGATCTCCGTATAGAGAAATGACAGCCACGGACCATAGTTCTCTCCCAGCTCTTTTGCCGCATAGTCCGGGTTCGCAAAGCTCTTCCCATACGCCCCTGGAAGTATATCCGCATAAAGCGTCCGGTTAAATTCTGTTGCCTCTTTCTGGCTCATCGCCGCCAGCGTCCCATCCATCTGTTTCTGGAAGGTTTCTTCTATCAGCTCGATAAACTGGACGGTGCGCTCAAAAAATGCCCGGTATGGCTCGCCAACCGTCGCTTCTTCTTTCATATGGCCGATGCGCTCCATCGCGAGCTCATGGCGCTCCGCAACCGCCTCATTTTCTTCTTTCAAAAGTTCCCAATATTTCATGTTCAGATATTTCCCTCCTTCTGCCATCGCCAAATTTCACTTTCAAACCACGCCCGCCGCAAAGGCTCTTACCGGCGTTCCATTGGTCCGGCATTCCAGGCAAGCCACGCATAAAAACCATTCATTCTTAGCCCCGGATGCCAATCAAAATCGTCACAATCCACCAGATGACCAGAAGCCCCGACAAAATCGTACCAATTTTCGCGAATATATAATTTTTTTCTTCTTCTTTAAAAGATTTCCATCCGTACATCAGCGACGCCACGGAAAATAATATGCTCGAAAAGCACATCGACAGCGCGCCGACCGGCGTATTGCCCTGGCTGCGGACACTGAATGCCATCCCTGCCACGCACAGCAGCAGACCGACTCCCGCCAGTCCCAGGCAGAGATAGCCGTGTTCTGCCATCGGCTTGCGGATATAAGAAATCCGGTTATCTGTTTGACGTCCCATGCAGACACCTCCCAATTGCACGTGTAATCCACTGGCAGAGGTAGCCAGCAATTCCACCTAACGTATTTAAAAACATATCATCCACATCAAAACTTCCCACCTTGAATACGAGCTGAATCGTCTCGATGCTCAAAGTCAGAAGGAAGCTCAGAATCAACATCAGGTACCATTTTCCAAATCTCGGACTGATGATCGGCAGGAAAAATCCAAACGGCATGAAGCACACCACGTTGCCAGCCGTATTTAACAGGAACGCTTCCGTCCCCACTATATCACGATAAATATAAAACCGTTTGATTTCCTTAAATAAAACGAGATTATAGGCATACTCCACATGCGGCGCGCGCCCGAATCCGTCCGAAAAAAACATAAAATATATAAGAAGCACCAGGTATGCGACAAAGAATATCCAGCACACCTTCTGATGCGTTTTTGTCCGTTTCCACATAATTCCCCACATAAACTGCCAGAAATGAGAAAAACCGTACACCGTCCCCGGTCATACGGTTTTTCTCTTTCGACTGGGCATATCTGCCCTGTTTCAAATCCAATTTTTAGAATGTAATATCTGATTTGCGTTTCAGTAAAAACGCACCGCTGACGATCGCCATCACACCGGCTGCCAACCCTACCGTGATGATCACGCTTCCAATCACGATATTAATCACACCGGTTCCCTGCATCGTTTTGTAGATCTTTTCCATATCGATCCGCTCCTTCTTACACTCCGTCGCATGGCATTTCCCATTTCAAGCATGCCGCTCCGTGAACCAAATCTCTATTTTGCACCGTACTGCTCATAGTATGCGTCGATCGCTGCTTTCAGTGTATCATCGATCACGACCTTGCCCTGGCACTCCTTGTTGTACAGGCACTCTACGACATCTGACATCGATACGATCGCTGCGGTTGGGAAGCCGTACAGTTCCTTGATCTCATCCAGCGCACACTTTTCTCCCTTGCCGCGCTCCATACGGTTTAAAGATACCATCAGGCCTTTGATCTCCACATCTGCCTGGGATTTGAGGATCGGGAAGGTCTCCTCGATGGATTTACCGGAAGTGGTTACATCCTCGATGATAACGACGCGGTCGCCGTCCTTTAACTTGCTTCCCAGAAGGATGCCGGTATCGCCGTGATCCTTGACCTCTTTCCGGTTGGAGCAGTAACGTACTTCTTTGCCGTACAGCTCACTGATCGCCATCGAGGTGGCAACTGCCAGCGGGATTCCCTTGTAAGCCGGTCCAAACAGGACATCGAAATCCAGACCATAGTTGTCATGAATCGCCTTTGCGTAATACTCGCCCAGACGGCGCAGCTGCGTACCGGTTACATATGCACCCGCGTTCATGAAGAACGGAGATTTACGTCCGCTCTTTAAGGTAAATTCGCCAAACTTGAGCACTTCGCTCTCTACCATGAAATTGATAAATTCCTGCTTATACTGTTCCATCATACTCTCCTATCTTACCGAACCGCACCAATCAGTTCATGTATATCTTCAATGCCATATTTTTCCATGTAGGCGTCGATGCCCTTCACGATCTCCTCCGTCGCATACGGATTATGGAAATTCGCCGTACCGACTGCCACCGCGCTTGCGCCTGCCAGAATAAATTCGATCGCATCGTCCGCATTCATGATACCGCCCATGCCGATGATCGGAAGCTTGACCGCCTGCGCCACCTGGTAAACCATGCGGACTGCCACTGGTTTCACTGCCGGACCGGACAGACCGCCGGTACGGTTGGCTACCGCAAAGGTTCTCCGGTTAATATCGATCTTCATGCCAGTCAGTGTGTTGATCAGGGACAGCACATCCGCACCGCCTGCCTCGGCTGCCTTCGCCATCTCCGTGATGTCGGTAACATTCGGGCTGAGCTTCATGATAATCGGCTGTTTCGCATGGCGTTTTACCTCGCGGGTGATCGCCTCCACTGCTTTCGGATCCTGTCCAAATGCGATGCCGCCCTCCTTGACGTTCGGGCAGGAAATGTTGATCTCCAGCATATCGACCGGTTGGCTCGCCAGTTTTTCCACTACATCGACGTAATCTTCCGTCGTTTTTCCACATACATTGACGATAATCTTCGTATCATACTGACGTAAAAACGGGATATCCCTCGATGCAAATAAATCATACCCCGGATTCTGTAAGCCGATCGCGTTGATCATGCCGCCGTACACCTCCGCAATACGCGGGGTCGGATTGCCTGGCCACGGCACATTTGCCACACCCTTGGTCACAACCGCGCCGAGCTTGTTCAAATCGACCATCTCGCCGTACTCTGCCCCTGAACCAAAGGTTCCGGATGCCGTCATGACCGGGTTTTTAAGCTCTACACCCGCAAGATTGACTGCCATCTGTCTCATAATTCTACCTCCTCGGCTAAAAATACGGGACCATCCTTGCAGATCCGCTTGTTGTGTACATTGCTGTGGTGGTCTACATCCTTCGACTGGCAGACACATGCCAGACAGGCGCCGATTCCACATGCCATCTTCTCCTCCAGGGAAATATAGCACTTGATTCCCTTTTCTGCCGCATACTCCTTGATGGCGCGCAGCATCGGGGTCGGTCCGCAGGCGTAGATCACATCCGCCGTCAGGTTCTGCTCCCGGATCGCGTCCAGGACATTGCCCTTCGTGCCGACGCTTCCGTCCTCGGTTGCCACAAAGACTTCTCCATATGCCTCAAATTCATCCCGGAGGAAGAGATTTTCATCCCGGTATCCTAAAATGATCTGTTTTTCGCAGTTTAACTGTTTCGCCATCTCAAGCATCGGCGGAACACCGATACCGCCGCCGATCAGAAATACATTTTCGCCCTCCTGCGGGAAACCATTTCCCAGAGGTCCCATGATGTCGATCGGGTCTCCGGAAACATATTTGGAAAATTCATCCGTTCCTTTACCGGCAATCCGGTATACGATCCGCAGGC
Source organism: Clostridium sp. AM43-3BH (assembly GCF_003479985.1). NCBI lineage: Bacteria > Bacillati > Bacillota > Clostridia > Eubacteriales > Clostridiaceae > Clostridium > Clostridium sp. AM43-3BH. The sequence goes on along the minus strand of NZ_QUIH01000004.1, from coordinate 258,112 downwards.
GTCCTTCATCCGGATCTGCCTCGCAGATACTGATCGGGCGCGGAAGAAGTCTGGAACCGTCCTGGCTGTAGACCGAGATAAACTGCCCCGGTCTTGCCTCGTCCGCTATGTCCGTCACGATCCACATACTGAAAATGCCAGGTGCCAGTTCTTCCTGACTATATACAACTGCTGTCTCTTTCTTCTGTGCCATGAGCTCCTCCTTACAGTACGCGTCCAATGTCCGCAATCATATCAATGACAGCCTGTCTCGATGCGTCCGCAAAATGCTCCGGACCGAATTTGGCGTATGCGTCTTTCTTGTATGCTGCGATGATACCGCGGGAAGAATTGACGATCGCGCCCAGTCCATCCTCGTTGAAGCAGTATTTTAAGTCTTCTGCCGTACCGCCCTGTGCGCCATAACCCGGAACCAGAAAGTAAGTCTTCGGCATCAGCTTACGCAGAATCTTGCTCATCTCCGGGTAAGTTGCGCCCACAACTGCGCCTACATTACTGTAGTCGCCATCCATGGAAGCCTCCCCCCACTCAACGACCTTCTCCGCTACCAGCTCATAAAGCGGGCGGCCGTCCACCAGACGATCCTGGAACTCGCCACTGGATGGGTTAGAAGTCTTTACCAGTACAAAGATACCGCGGTCGGATGCGTTGCACTCGTCCACAAATGGTTTCACGCCGTCGGTTCCCAGATACGGATTGACCGTCACATACTCGGTATTGAACGCGGAACAGGTCGTATTTCCAACCTTCACGCTGCCGAGATGACCAGTTGCGTAGGCAGCCGATGTGGAACCGATGTCGCCGCGCTTGATGTCTCCGATGACAATTAAGCCCTTCTGCTGGCAGTATTTGACAGTCCGGTCATACGCTTTCAGGCCTTCGATGCCAAACTGCTCATACATCGCAATCTGCGGTTTGACCGCCGGAATCAGATCAGCCGTCGCATCCACGATCGCACAGTTAAACTGCCAGATCGCCTCTGCCGCTCCTTCCAGGGTCTCTCCGAACTCCGCAAATGCTTTTTCCTTCACGTGCTCCGGAATATATCCAAGCATCGGATCCAGTCCTACACAGATCGGTGCCTTTGTCTTCTGAATCTTCTCAATCAATTTACTAACCATCACGTTCTCCTCCAGAGTATCTCTCATAAATAATCAACTTATTTTATCATAAGTGGAGGGCGCTTTCAAGGGCACGGAGCAAGGAAAAAAGGGTTTTTGCTTATGCCCTTTTGATTGCCCCGAAAGAAGCGCGCCAGCTGTCACGGCATCGGACGGCTGGCGCGCTTCTTTCTTGAGTGTATCGTTTCTTTGAATAATTGGTTTTAAAATTGCAAAATTAGTTTTTCTTGCTCAAATATAAACTATTTCAACATTTAATACAATGAATCAATGCATCTAATGCAGCGTCAACGTCGCCACATAATCTCCATTTTTGTAACTTTTAGCCGCAAAATGTTCCTCCGTCTCCGTCTGAAGTTCCATCCAGAGTTCTTCGGCGGCGAGCATAATGTGGGAGAGCATGATGCCGATGCTGAATTCGCGCATCGCATGGAAGCTCTTGCCCGGAAAGCGGGTTTTTAGGGCGAACACATAGATTCGGTCGGAATAGACGATGAAGCGCCACGGCTGGGTGTTCATCGCGGACGGTGCGAGACGCGCCGCACGGAGAATCGTCTTCATCTGCTCTCCGGCTTCTTCCTTGAAAATACAGAGTTCATTGAGCGGGAGGCGCTTTGCCAGCGGGCTTTCACGGTAGAGCTTGCCCTCCGGGTAGCCGAATGCGACCATCATCAGGCAGCGTTTGCCGCCGCGCACCTTCTGCGCCGGCTGCACGCTGCCCAAATAGCAGGTTCCAAGCCCTTTTGCCGTCATATAGAGCACCATCTGCTCCATCAGATAACCGGCATTGCGCTCGCAGCCTTCCTCCTGGTCCGAATAAATCGCCAGATAGTAGGGAGCATCCACCTTCCAGAGTCCGTGGACATCGGCTTTTTTCTTTGTATTGTCGAATATCACTGCCTCAACCCGGATCCGGTCATTTAACCGGGAGGTCTTATCAAAATAGGACAATATCTGCCCACGCAGCTTCTCCGTGACCTCCCGATCGGTGTATTTTCGAACTGAATGGCGACATCCTATCGCCTCATACAAATTCATCATACCTGCTCCCCTCCTATCTTTTTGCTGCCGTTATCATGCGCATGACCCGCAGTATCTTTTTCTCTGCCTCTCTATGTGCATTCCAATTTCTATACAAATTCTGACCGTTTCAGCACCACCTTTAAATCAGTCCCGACATCAGTGGTACTACCACTACGGTCAAAAGACCGGCGACCGCAATTGACAAGCTGCTCATCGCACCCTCGATCTCGCCTAATTCCAGCGCCTTTGCCGTTCCAATCGCATGGGCTGCTGTTCCAAGTGCCAGACCCTTCGCGATTGGCTCTTCAATTTTAAATATCTGAAACAGCCAGTCGGCTATAATATTTCCCAAAATTCCTGTAATTATAATGCTGATAACCGTCAGCGTCACGATACCTCCCGCTTCCTCGCTGACGCCCATGCCAATCGCCGTCGTAATGGACTTCGGAAGCAATGTCACATAGTGCGTATGCTCCAGTTGAAAGAAACGGCACATCACATAGATACTGCCGACACTTCCCGCTACCCCTGCCACAATTGCAGAAGCAACCGCAATCAGGTGCTGGCGCAAAAGCTCCAGCTGCTTATACAGCGGAATCGCCAGACAGACCGTTGCCGGTGTCAAGAAATAGCCCAGATACACCGCACCGCGGTTATACTCCTTATATTCTATATGAAAAACAGATAAAAATGCAATCACAACTATAATTGCAACCAGCAGCGGATTTAAAATCGCCCAGCCGGTCTTCTTTTTCAGCCAGACGCCCAACATATACGCGCCAACACTGACCAGCATTCCAAAATAAAGAGAAGAATGAATCAGTCCATTCATGCTTTCGCACCTCCTTTATTCTTTCTGCGGATGATGCTCTGCGCCACGCACCCGGTCGCAACCATAACAAATACCGTCGAAATCACGGTAATCACTGTCAGCGGCACCAGGATGGACTCCGCCTCCTGCACGCTGTCAAGCAGACCTACACCTGCCGGTATAAACATAATCGGCATCGTATCCAGGAAGAAATCTCCCACTTCCGCCACATCTTCTGTATGTAATGCACCTGTGCAAAGCAGAAGCAGAAGAATGAACAATCCGTATACGCCGGACGGAACCGGAAACGGAAGCAGATAGTTCAAAAACTCTCCCAGCATTGTGATGCCAAAAATAATTGTCACTTCTTTCAAGTACTTCATGATGTCTTCACCTTTCGTATTTAATGCCTCTATTCTATCACTCCCAAATTTATAGGACAATATGAAAATTAGCATAAATTCTGTCAATTTCCTTGAATTTTTTGCGTCTTTTTTATACGATACAGGTAAGCTTTTCCGATTCGTAAAATCCAGACATTTTCGATCCAAAAAACGTGAAGTTTTTATCCGCAAATACGTTTATCTTTATGAAAGACTTATCTTCTCAGCTGCTTTTGTAGCTGGTACACTTTGTATTGCAAGAAAGAAAGGATTAGAAGTTATGAATTTAATTCAGACAAACTCTCTCTCTGCCAGACAGGCAGAACAGATCCTGGCACTGTTGAATGAATGCCAGAAGACGCAGCCGATCCACATTTCTTTTCCATTTGAAGACGGAAATTGTTTCCTGCTTCTTCTGGATGAATCAGAGACACTTGCAGCCATCATGGGAATGATCCTTCCACCGGATGGCTCTTCGGACGAGGAACCCGTCGAATGCATCGCCTTCACCCGCCCTTCCCTGCGCCGACGCGGATATTTTGCCGCACTCTTAGAAAAAGCCTGCGACATCTCCGGTGAGCACGATATTCTATTTCCGGTTGACCCGGAATCTGCTGATACGGCTGCCACGATGAAAGCCATTCACGCTGACCGCGTTGATCAGGAATATCAGATGAAATGGGACTTTGACCCGGCGGCCGAACGCTTTGACTCTCCCATGGTTGAAAAACGCCCGCTTACCTTTACCTGCACTTCTGCACCGGAAGGTGACGTCAACGAAAGTGTTGATCCCGACAGTTGCTGGGACTGCTTCCACAGCGCCGATGATCCAGATCCGGCCGTTACAATTCTGACCTATGAATTTTTAGAGACTCCGCCGGATCCGATGTGCTCTCCGGCTGCCGTGTGCATGGCGCGTATGCAGCCCGTCTCGGACGTTCCCGGCACATTTCATGCCTGTTTCTACGGTTTCCGGGTCCATGACCTCTGCCGCGGACTAGGAATCGGTGAAGCTGCTTTCTGTCTGGTCTTAAACGATCTGATCGCGCGCGGCTGCACCCGAATTGTTCTTCACGTCAGCAGTGACAATTATCCGGCACTCTCGATCTATAAAAAAGCAGGGTTCCGAATTACCGAAACCCTGTCCTATTTTATGTATTAAAGATATGGCAGGCGCTTCAGCCGCCAAAAGCACCCCGATACATGAGCTATTCGTTTACATCACGACTATTCTTCCTGCGTCGGATGTTTTTCCTCAATCTTCTGACGGATGCTTAACATCTTGCAATCTGTCTCCGCGATGACATCCGCGCACTTTTTCAGCTCCGCACCGATCTCTGCGGCTTCCTGGGCATCCAGCTGCTTTTTATACTTGAGCTGGTGATCCAGACTCGCCCAGAAATCCATGGCGATCGTGCGGATCTGGACTTCCACACGGATATTTTTCTTACTGCTTGAAAAGAATACCGGTACTTCCACGATCATGTGGTAGCTGCGGTAGCCGTTTTCCTTCGGCGCCTTGATATAATCCTTGATCGCAATGATGGTCACATCATCCTGGCGTTCCAGCATCCGGCTGATCTCGTAAATATCGTCCACAAACGAACATATCACACGGACACCCGCTATATCATCCAGGTTGGACTCCATCGATTCGATCGAAAGCGGAAGTCCGCGCCGCTGCAGTTTTTCTACAATACTCTTCGGCTTCTTCACTCTCGCCTTGATCATCTCGATCGGGTTTCTTGCATTCCGCATGGAAAGCTCATCGTTGAGCACTTCCAGCTTCGTCTTAAACTCTCGAATCGCGCAGCTGTACTGCATCATCGCTTCCTGAAACTGCCTTGCCGTCTCCCGGAATGTCTCAGGAATCTCAAACACCTGAGGCGTATTGACCGCGAAATGGCTCAGCTCGCTGTTGGGATTCTGAGCAATATTCATTTGTATTCTTCCACCTCTTCTATATATCTATATTCTTTTATGCCTTCTCCACTGCGTCAGCCGCCGCATCCAGCCATGGGGATTCCACATACTCAACCAGCCCCTCGTCCACCTTGGACGCAATCGACGGATCGATCGGAATCTTCGCAAGCACCGGAATCTCATACTCGTCTGCCGTCTCCTCGATATGGCTTTCACCGAACACAGAAATCTTCTTTCCGCAGTCCGGACATTCCAGATAACTCATGTTTTCAACCAGTCCCAGAATCGGAATATCCATCTTCTTCGCCATGTTGACCGCTTTTGCCACGATCATCGAAACCAGCTCCTGCGGGGAAGTCACAATGATAATACCTGCCAGCGGCAGGGACTGAAATACAGTCAGCGGCACATCGCCGGTTCCCGGAGGCATATCGACAAACATATAATCAATGTCCTTCCAGAGTGCCTCGCTCCAGAACTGCTTAATCACGCCGCCCACAACCGGTCCACGCCAAATTACCGGATCCGTCTCATGCTCCAGAATCAGGTTCGAAGAAAGAATCTCTATCCCCGTCGAGGTCGTGCGCGGCAGCATCAGCTGATCCGCTGTCACACCTACCATGCCGTGAATGCCAAATGCCTTCGGGATCGACGGTCCTGTAATATCTGCATCAAGAATGCCAACGCGGTTGTTTCTCGCACGCATCTTACATGCCATCAGGGATGTCACCAGGGATTTTCCGACGCCGCCCTTGCCGCTGACTACACCAATTACTTTTTTTACTGAACTCTGTGGATTTAACGGCACCCGGAAACTCTCCATCGTCCGGCTGGCACACGTTTCGCCGCAGCTTGAACAATTATGACTGCAATTCTCACTCATACATACTTCTCCTTTTTATCAGGTTGGATTCTGATCGTTCGCTAGTTTTCGTTTTTGCATCCTCTTCAGACGTTTTCCAAGACCAAAAACCTGTAACGCCCAAATCCTCCCCTGTCGTAATCTCCGTACATTTTACCATATTTTCTGCAAAAATGATAGGGGGCAAACACAACTGGCAGCGTTACAAAAGAATGTGCCGTTACTGTACACGTATGCGTGAACAGTAACGTTTTCTATGAGACAAAAACAGACAGCCCGTTTGCTGCACTGCATTCAGACTGTCTGTCTTTTTTATATCCTATTCATTTTTCTCTACAGATACGCCTGTACCATCGGGCGCAGCCGTCTTGCCATGATCGCCGCCAGAATGCAGAGAATATAATCCGCCGGCATCTCCGGCAGGCAGTAAACCAGCACAATCGCTTTCCAGCCGATCGGCTGCAGGGTTACGAGATGGGTAATCAGATAGAAATAAACCATTCCCATTCCATAATATACCACATATCCAGCCGTCGCCGCCGTCATCAGCGCTCCCATTTTCCAGGAATTCAAACATTCACAGACCTTTCCCATGACCCACGCCGCAAGGAGAAATCCCAGCAGAAAACCAAAGGTCGGGCGCAGCAGATACGCCGGACCGCCGCCGCGTGCAAAGATCGGGACGCCCGCAAGTCCAATCAGCAAATAGACACCCACACTGGTAAATGCCCGTCTGGAGCCCAGCAGAAATGCTGCCAGCATCACGAAAAACCACTGCAAGGTGAAGTTCATGGTATCTGCGCCGGTCGGAATGACAACCTTGATAAATGCCCCCACGGCGACCAGCGCCGCAAACAGACCGCAAAGCGCCACATCCTTCGAATGTTCCCGGCTCCGCGAAACTGCTTTTTCTCTCATCTGTTTTCCTCCATCATGCATGATGCATTTTTTCATAAACGGTTCCTTTCATGGCATGCAGCCACCGTGCCTGCAGACTTTCGCTGTCCATGTATGTTTCCTTTTGCTCAAAACGAATCCTCCAGCATCACTCCGCCTGGAATTTACGGATCATCCGCACAAGCCCAAGACTCTCCATCCGTTTTGCAATCAGATAAAAGAGTGCTGCATCCACCGGCCACTTGATGAGATTCTTAAGCACACGCATCGGCAGAAGCACCATCATTGCTTTTCCAGACATCATGCTAAGCCAGAGTGTGTTCAAAAATATGTTGCAGATCAGCGCCACCACCAGATCCGCCCAGAGCGCCCGGCGGAAGGTAAGCGGTTTCCGATACAGAATTGTGCCATATAGCACGCCGCCCAGCATCGCATTCAGCGTAAATCCCGGAAAAAATGCCCCCGTCGGCTTTACGACATATTTGACCAGGTCCAAGACTCCGCCATAGACCGCTCCAGCCACCGGACCGAAGAGGTAGTAGACAAACTGGTTGACCACACCGCCGAATCCGATTTTCAAATACGGACCAGCCTCAATCGTGAAGTATCCCAGAACAACGGAGACAGCCATCAGCATGGCGGCAGTCGTGAGTGTTTTCACGTGTTTCAGTTCCTGAAAGGATGCCTGATAACATACTGCAAATTTTTTCATAAAAAAATACCTCCTTTTCTGCAGATCTCTCGAACCACATCAGGAGATAGATTGTATCAACGATGCAGCGGGATGCGGAATACTGACCGCGAAACCCCGGAAGGTCTCTTCGTCCGGCTGACAACTCCCTGTTCAACCGGCACTTAACGCCTGTATTCCTACTCTGCGTTTCTTTTTTTATCTTTTACATCATACCACAATTTTCCCGCTTTTCAAGCACTTTATAAGCGCATCTGTCATTTTCGAACCAGTCAGCATTTACTCTTCTTTTTGGCTCTGTTCGCTGTATTCCCTAAACGCACGATCCATCTCGATATAGTTGCGTTTCAGGGAAACCGGCTTTCCGTCGCGGGTCAGGAAACAATGGCGGCTCTCGCCCACGCAGCGGATTGCGCCCGTTTCCTTGTCAAAAACCGTGTATTCCAGCGTCATGCGGATGCCGTTGTATTCCTTCATCTGAACCAGCACCTGCACCGTCTCGCCAAACCGCGCCATGCTCTTATAATCGCAGTGAACCGACAGCACCGGGCTTATGATCCCCTGTTTTTCCATGATGTCATATCCCATTCCCATCTGCTCCATCATGTCGATCCGCGCTTCCTCAAACCAGTGTAGGTAATTTGCATGGTGAATGATTCCCATCTGGTCGGTTTCATAATACTGCGCTTTGTGTTCGTAAATTTTCAGTTCCATAAAAACCCCTCTTTTCCATCTAAAAAGGGATACCTGCACAACTGCAATTTCTGCCGTTCTGCAATATCCCCCTCTGGTTCTGATATGTGTGTCACCGTCCGCACACTGTGCAGGCAATGGCTGATACCTTACTGTTCCAGTTCTTCTCCGAGTCCGCTCTCGATCGCCTCGGTAATTGTCTTCAGCGCTTCTTCCTCATCCGGTCCGTCGCAGGCAACCGTGATCTCGGTGCCGCACTTGATACCCGCTGCCATCACGTTCAGCACGCTCTTTGCCACAATATGTTTCTCCCCGCACTCAATCAGAGTCCGGCTCTTAAATTTCATCGCGGTCTGCGAAAGCACGCCAGCCGGCCGCAGGTGAAGTCCCGATGGATTAACCACTTTCACTTTCTTCGATACCATAGCTGTCCCTCCCTCGTCAATTCTTAGTTTCTAATTACTCTAATTTTAGTCTAAGTAGGGCAGACTGTCAAGCGTTAGACCAGCACCTGCTGCGCGTAATTAACAGACGCCATCGCATCGCGGCAATACGCATCCGCTCCGATCATATCCGCGTATTCCTGGGTCAGAACCGCGCCGCCGACCATGACTTTCGCCCACGGTGCTTCCTTGCGGAGCTGCTTGATCGTCTTCTCCATGCTCGGCACGGTGGTCGTCATCAGGGCGGACAGACCGACCAATCTTACATGGTTCTTGATCGTCTCTTCCACGATCGCCTCCGGAGCTACGTCCTTACCTAAATCCAGCACATCATAGCTGTAATTCTCCAATAATACTTTTACGATATTTTTTCCAATGTCATGAATATCGCCCTTGACGGTCGCCAGCACGATCTTGTCCTTCTTCTCTCCTGCTTCCCCGGAGGACTCCATCTGGTTTTTGATGACCTCAAACGCCGATTTTGCCGCCTCCGCACTCATCAGAAGCTGCGGCAGAAAGACGGTGCCTGCCTCAAAACCCTTTCCGACCTTATCGAGTGCCGGGATCATGCAGGAATTGATGACGGTCAGGGAATCCATGGTCTTTAAGAGTGCCCCGGCTGCCGATGCCGCCTGCTCTTTTAAACCTCTCTCCACACTGACCGTAAGCTGATGCTCCGGACCGGATGCCTGGCTGCCAGTGTCCGCACTGCCGGAAGCTCCAGCTGCACCTGCCGCCGGGGCACCCGAACCTGCGCTGCCTGCTGCACCTGCGCCGGAAGCTCCGCCCGCACCTGCCTTTGGAATCGCCAGCTGCGCTGCCTGCTCAATATAATCGCCGCAGTGTTCATCCAGTGCTGCCAGGGCCCGGTAGCTATAATAAGAACGCATCATTGCCGCCGAATTTGGATTGATGATCGCCGCGGTCAGACCGCTCTGCATCGCCATCGTAAAGAAATTGGAGTTGACAATCTCACGCTGCGGTAATCCGAAGGAAATATTTGAAACGCCGAGAATCGTATTGCAGCCAAGTTCCTGGCGGACACGGCGCACCGTCTCCAGTGTCACCAGCGCGCCGGTCGGCTCGGAGCTGATCGTCATACAGAGCGCATCGATCACGATGTCTTTTTTCTGGATGCCATACTTTTCCGCCTCCGCACAGATTTTCCGCGCGATCGCCATACGTCCGTCCGCCGTCGCCGGAATGCCTTCCTCGTCGATCGTCAGCGCAACCACCGTGCCGCCGTAATGTTTTACCAGCGGAAATACAGCGTCCATGACCTCCTGTTTGCCATTGACAGAGTTAATCAGTGCCTTTCCATTATAAATACGCAGCGCCTGTTCCATCGCCTCTGTGTCAGTCGTATCAATCTGCAGCGGAAGCTCGGTCACCGCCTGCAATTCCTGTACGACCTCGCGCATCATCGCCACTTCATCGATCTCCGGCAGTCCCACGTTGACGTCAAGCACCGCAGCGCCATTTTCCTGCTGGGTGATCGCCTCGCGCAGGATATATTCCAGGTTGTGATCGCGCAGCGCCTGTTTGAATTTTGATTTTCCGGTCGGATTGATGCGCTCGCCAATAATGACCGGATCGGTTCCCATCTCAACTACCGACGCGTAGGAAGTGATGAGAGTGTCATTTTTCGGCTCGATCGGCTTTCTCGTTCTGCCCTTACACATCTCTGCCAGCAGACGGATGTGCTCCGGGGTCGTACCACAGCAGCCCCCGACTGCCGAAACGCCCATCTCCAGCATTCCTTTCATTTCCTCGACAAATTCTGGCGGATCAATATCATATACGGTCTTTCCTCCCTCGCTTCGCGGAAGTCCCGCATTTGGATTGACAACCACCGGGATCGACGCATACCGAAGCAGTTCTTCCACAATCGGCTTCATCTGAACCGGACCTAATCCACAATTGATTCCAAGCGCATCCACGCCCAGACCTTCCAAAAGTGCCACAACGGACTTCGGTGTTCCGCCGGTTAAAAGTTTGCCTTTTCCATCGAAAATTGTGGTTGCAAAGATTGGAAGATCGGAATTTTCCTTTGCCGCCAGAACCGCTGCCTTGAGTTCATACGTGTCGCTCATCGTCTCGATCAGAATCAGATCCGCGCCGCCTCGCACGCCTGCCTTTACCACCTCGGTATAGATGGAGACCGCCTCCTCAAAGTCCAGATCACCCATTGGCTTTAAAAGGCGTCCGGTCGGTCCCAGATCCAGCGCTACATAACCACGGCCGCAGTGTTCTACCGCTGTCCGGGCATTTTTCATCGCCGCATCCACGATCTCATCCAGATTAAACTTGGCTGCCTCATTGTATTTCAGGCGGTTCGCGCCGAATGTATTCGATAAAATAATATTCGCGCCCGCGTTCAGATAATCCTCATGGATCTTTACCAGAACCTCCGGATGCTTGATATTCCAGGTTTCCGGCAGTTCGCCCGGTTTCAGCCCGGCTCCCTGTAAAAGACTTCCCATTCCTCCGTCAAATACCAGTATTTTATCGTTCCAATCTTCCCGTATACCCATGTCAGCTTCCTCTCTGTTTTTTGTTTCTTACTTATTTATCTCTCCGGTACAGGCAGTTTTTGTTTGAACAGACCTCACAGCCCTCTTTCACACAGCCCGCCGCTATCTTCGATACTCCGATGACCGCCGTCACCGACTTGGACGGCATCATCAAAAAACTTTCCGTCAATGTAATCCCCACCGTCTTTTCCGCTTCCAGTACCCGGCAGAAATCCGGCTGGCACGAAAGCGGCAGATCTCCATAACCTGGCGAAAAGCGGGGACGCAGATAGAGTCCTTCTTCTGCTGCCTCCGCTTTTAATTTGTCATTGATTTCATTGCAGTAACTCTCAATCCGTGCCGCCGCGCACGCCTGCAGGACAACCGCCCGGCTCATCGAAAGACGGCTGTATCGGCGCAGAAGCAGATCCACACCAGCCCCCAGCGTCGCCGCAAAAAGGATGACCTCCTGGCAGTCCTTTAAATTGCGGCTGAGCGCCCGGCTTTTTACTTTAAAACACGTAAAATCAAGTTCTGAATCTGGCAGCAGCGTCAGCGGATAACGTCTGTAAAAGCTCCGGCAGTTGACGGATCGCTCTAATTCTTCCAGACAGTCCTCCACCAGATCTTTCGTCTGCAGATCCGGCTCCTGCTGCCCTTTAATTCCTAAATACCGATATATTTCTCTCCGATTGACTTCTGCCATTACAGAATCTCCGACAGGTTGTTCTTAATCTGCGCCGCTACATCCGGTTTATTCATCGAATATACATGGATTCCATTTACATGGTTCGCAATCAGATCGATGATCTGCTCAGTTGCATAGGCGATACCTGCCTGCTTCATCGCTGCCGGGTTATCACCAAAACGATCTACGATCGCCTTGAAGCGTGCCGGAAGGTAGGTGCCGGACATGCTGCAGATGCGCTTGATCTGACTTATGTTTGTCACCGGCATGATGCCTGCGACAACCGGAACCGTGATTCCTTTTTCTCGGATACGGTACAGGTAATTATAAAGGATATTATTGTCAAAGAACATCTGGGTCGTCACAAAATCACAGCCCGCTTCCACTTTTTCTTTCAGATGCCCGATATCCACCGTCTTGTTGACCGATTCCACATGTCCCTCCGGATAGCAGGCTGCGCCGATGCACAGCTCCGGGCAGGTCTCACGGATCTCGCGGATCAGCTGGGATGCGTACTGATAATCTTTTTCTACCTTGCCGTCTTTCGGAATATCGCCGCGAAGTGCCAGGACATTCTCAATTCCGTGTGCCTGAATCTCGCGCAGGACACTGTGCACCTTCTCACGGGTCGAGGAGACGCAGGTCAGATGTGACAGCGCCGGCACCTGGCAGGTGCTCTGGATATCCGATGCGATCTGGACCGTATACTGGCTTGTGCCGCCGCCTGCTCCGTAGGTCACGCTCATAAATGACGGATTTAACTTTGCAATCTCAAGCGCCGCTTTCTCAACGGAAGCGAAGTTGCTCTCCTCCTTCGGCGGGAACACTTCAAACGAAAGCGTCGGCTGTCCTTTGGCTAAAATATCCTTAATCTTCATCGTATTTATCTCCTGTTCTCATCATTTCGTCCGGTTCTGCCCCGGACCTCTATTGCCTATGTATTCTATATGATTTTTGCTCAGTATACCATATTTCCCCAATGAACGCCAGACTTCCGGCAGCTATCTTCTGGATTGATTTTCTATATCTTGCCATAGGTAAAATCTATAGGAACCAAATAAAATACATAAACATACGATACAGATAATTAATTCCAGACAAAGCAAACAAAATCAGCAAAATCACCAGCACAAGGCTCATTTTCCCCTTCTTTTTCTGATTTTTTCCTTGCTGCACCGCGCTTCGTCTCTGCGTTGTCTGATACGACATACTGTTCTGGTTCTGTGTCCGGACGGATGCCTGTCTGCCTGCGCCTGCTGCTTTCTGCGTCTGGGAATATACCTTCGCCCGGTCCGCAAGCGTGCGGATGGCATCTGTGCCTGCCCTTGCACTCGTTTCCCACGAGGCAGATCCCGCATTGTGGTACTCACAGTCCGTCTCATGCGCCGGGTGGCGCTCATTCAGATAATAAGTTGCATTGACATAGTTAGGATTCCGGATCCACTGTTTACAAAAAGAACAATAATGACCATACTTGATCGGATGGTCGCAAATCGGACAAATTCGTCTCTGCATGAAATACCTCCCCTCGAATCGAACATACTTTTTCGAAAACACCTCGTCAATTATTTTTTATTGTATCATAACTTTTTTACTTTTTTCTATATTTTCTCTTGTATTTTCTCCATTTCGTGTTAAAATACAAACGTCCATTACACCTGTCAAGACAGGTGTAAGCCATTTATTTGACCGGAATGGCTGAAACGATTCATTCCGTTCACAATTATTTTACTCTGGGAGGTTCTATCAATATGGAACGTGTGAAAGCTTTTCTGAAACGGAAGCAGGTTGTCATCTCCGTTCAGACGTATCTCATCGATGCGCTGGGCGCGATGGCATTTGGTCTGTTTGCTTCTCTTCTGATCGGTACCATTTTCGGCACGCTGGGGGAAAAAACAGGCGTTGTAATTTTTACTACGATCGCAGGCTACGCCAAGAGCGCGACCGGTGCGGCGCTCGGCGTCTCGATTGCCTACGCCTTAAAGGCACCGACGCTCGTCCTTTTCTCCGCCGCTACCGTCGGCATCGCGGGCAATGAACTCGGCGGTCCGGTCGGCGCGCTCGTTGCCACCATCATCGCAGCCGAGCTTGGAAAAATCGTCTCCAAAGAGACACCGGTTGATATTCTCGTCACCCCGGGCGTTACCATCATCTCCGGCATCCTGGCCGCACAGTTTGTCGGTCCGGGCGTCTCCGCATTCATGACCGCTTTCGGAAATCTGGTGAAGACAGCGACCGTCATGCAGCCGCTTTTCATGGGTATTCTGGTTTCTGCCCTGATCGGCATCGCCCTGACGCTTCCGATCAGCAGTGCGGCAATCTGCATCATGTTAAGCCTCGACGGTCTGGCAGGCGGTGCCGCCACCGCAGGCTGCTGCGCGCAGATGGTCGGATTTGCCGTTTTAAGCTTCTGTGAAAATAAATGGGGTGGTCTTCTGGCACAGGGACTCGGAACCTCGATGCTCCAGATGGGAAATATCGTCCGGAACCCGAAAATCTGGATTCCACCGACACTCGCCTCGATGGTCACCGGTCCGCTCTCCACGATGGTCTTCCATCTGGAAAATATTCCAGCCGGTTCCGGCATGGGAACCTGCGGTCTCGTCGGACCGATCGGCATCTACACCGCCATGCAGGGAAGTGGAAATTCGATGATGTGGCCGGGCATCCTGCTCATCTGCTTCGTGCTTCCGGCTGTTTTGACCCTGTTCTTCGGCGCACTTTGCCGGAAAGCCGGATGGATCAAGGAAGGCGATTTGAAGCTGGATCTATAATTATAGCTCCATGTGCTTCCAATTATCCATCATTCCTATCTGGCATCTGTCCTTAGAATCAGCCAGATTGTCACGGTTCACGCATACGTGCCCAGTAACGCCAGATTCAAAGACCTATGACAGCAAAACAGGCATTGAAATGCTCTTCATCCACCACTGTGTGGATAGCAAGCATTCCAATGCCTGTTTTTTGATCCAGTTATCTTTTCTTTTCCCTATTCCTTATCGTTCTTCTTTCCCCAGCAGCTCCCGCATACTTGCGAGCAGCTTCGCCTCTTTGTCTTCCTTATATTCTCCGAGCAGGACCTCTTCAAACTCCTTCTCCACCTTCATCCGGCGGAAATACGAGCTCATTTCATCCGCCATGCCGGAGAGCCGGTTTAACAGGCGGGAGAAATCGCGCAGCATCACGTCGTCCTTGTGGTACGGATAAACAATGTCGTGGTCAACCTCACTCCATCCCTCCTCGAACAGCGTTCTCGCCTGAATCTCGACGTAGTAACCGCGGTATTTGATGATGTAGTGAAGGGAACGGTAGATACCGCCTGACTTGATTTCGATCACATTTTCATCGTAGATCCGGCTGTCCCCGTTTCGGCGGTATACCTTCGGACGCTCTGCAATGTAGCAGTGTGTCTCATCGTTGTCAAAATCGCGCTCACGGTCTTTTACATACTGCTCCGGGGCATTTTCAAACGCCGATGTGATGTATTCATGGAAATGACGCCAATCCTCACGGTACAGGAAGAATACACGGATACCGATAAGGTCCGTCACGTATTTCCAGTAATTATCAACTCCCAGCTGGGCAAATTTCTCCGGCTGCTCTTTTTTCTTGCGGATGATCTTCTCCAGCAGATGCCCCGGTGCCTTGGTACGGTAACGGTAGGAATGGATCCCCGCTTTTTCAATATCATACAGATACTTATCTACAAAATCCTTGCCAATCTCCCGCAGCTTTCCCTCGATCGTCGCATAATGATCCGCGATCGCAGTCAATTCCTCCCAGGAAACGCCCGCCGCGTCAAAGTCTTCCTGTTCGATCCGATATTTTCTTAAAAATAAATCTCTCTCCATTATCTCCTCTTTATCGGAAGCCCACTGAGCGCAGGAACCGGGCAAATGCCTCCCTGCCTTCCGGCGTACACTTATATACGCCCGCGTCTTCCAGTACCTGCTCAAAGACAAGACCTACCTCTTTTTGCAGGATTTCGTTTATATTTTCACTTGTTATATGCTCATACTTCGGCAGGAACTCATCCACCCAGTCCGCATGCTTTTCAAGCTCTGGATTGGAACGGATATCGCCTCCGGAAAGGATCGCCTCCGCCAGATCGGCAAGCTCCTGTTTCAATCTGGACGGGAGCACCGCCAGACCCATGACCTCGATCAGACCGATATTTTCTTTCTTGATGTGATGCAGCTTCGCGTGCGGATGGTAAACACCAAGCGGATACTCATCCGTCGTGATGTTATTGCGGAGCACCAGATCCAGCTCATAGAAATCGCCATTCTTTCTGGCAATCGGCGTGATCGTGTTGTGCGGTTCTCCGTCCGTCTCGGCATAAATAAAGGCATCCTCATCCGTATAGCTGCGCCATGCACACAGCACTTTTTCGCCAAGATCAATCAGGCGGTCCGGATTCTTGGAACGGGTCCGCAGAACTGACATCGGCCATTTAACGATTCCGGCTTCCACATCCTCGAAGCCTTCCATCTCAAATTTCTGTTCAATCGGCGCTTTTGCCATCGCAAACGTGTAATGTCCGCCCTGGAAATGGTCGTGACTTAAAATCGAACCGCCGACGATCGGCAGATCCGCATTGGACCCCAGAAAATAGTGCGGGAACAATTTCACAAAATCAAACAATTTGACAAACGTTGCCCGTTCGATCTTCATCGGCGTGTGCACACCGTTGAACACGATGCAGTGCTCATTGTAATACACATACGGCGAATACTGAAAGCCCCACTGGCTGTCATTGACCGTGATCGGGATAATGCGGTGGTTATTGCGCGCCGGATGGTTGACACGTCCGGCATAGCCTTCATTTTCCTTGCATAAGAGGCATTTCGGATAACCGCTCTGCTTTGCCAGTTTGGCTGCCGCGATTGCCTTCGGATCTTTCTCCGGCTTAGATAAATTAACCGTGATGTCCAGCTCCCCGTATTTTGTATCTGTTTTCCATTTCATATCTTTGGAAACACGGTAACGGCGGATGTAATTGGAATCCTGGCTCAATTTGTAATAATAATTGGTTGCCGCCTCCGGCGATTCCTCATACAATTTCCAGAAATGTCCAATCACCTCGCTCGGGCGCGGCATCAGGCAGTTCATCAGCTTCGTGTCGAACAGATCGCGGTACACCACGCCGTCCTCCTTCAAAACGCCCGTCTCATGTGCATAATCAAGCAGGGCATCCAACGTCTCTTCCAGTGAAATCTCCCTGCATGCGCCCTGTGGTTCTTCATATTCATCCAGTCCCAGAACCTCGAGAATCTGGTTCGTCGCGTAAATGCGATCCGACTCCTGAAGAAGCCCCGTATTGACTCCGTACTGTACTAAATTTCTGATTGCTTCATATACTGCCATACCCTATCCTCCTGACTGAAAAACAACCTTGCTGTTTCATTCTTATCCTTTTTATAACTTTAGCTGCCCGTATACCATTGCGCCACCTTATCTCATGGCATTTTCGGTTCCAAAAATGCCTGCATATGAACAGTCACTGTACATCCTCTTACTCTTGTGACTTCCATTTACATAAATTTTGTCAAATCCAGACATTTTAAGCGGTTTACCAGGATTCCTCCGAGAAGCCCAATCAGCGCCCCCGCTGCCGTTCCGGCTGCCAGAAGCACCGGAAGATAGTAGAACAGACTCGCATTTTCCACCACCAGCGCCGCCACGATAAGCTGCCCGATGTTGTGTCCCGCACCACCCAGGATGCTGACACCGGTCACGCCGAACCAGTCCAACCGGCGGAACACCACCATCAGAAGAAGGCTGACCGCAGCACCTGCCAGACTATACAGCATCATCGACAGGTTTCCAAATGTAAATCCTACCAGCACGATACGCACCAATGCAATCGCCGCTGCCGCACCGGCTCCCAGCAGATACAGGCTCACGATCGACGCCAGATTCGCCAATCCCAGCTTGACCCCCGGAACGCCCAGGTTGATCGGTATCAGGGTCTCAACATAGCTCAGCAGAAATGCCAGCGCTGTCATCATTCCATATAAAGCGATTTTTCCGGCTCTGGATGTGCCTGCTCGTCCTTTTTTCTGCATTTCTTCCTCCTCTGTATACCTCTATAAATATATTAGTAAAAATTTTTAGTTTTGTAAAGCGCGTAACGGTTCACAGATAGGAATTTTCTGAACTAAAAATTCCGTACGATACAGTTCTGGCGTTACTGTTCACGCATACGTGCCCAGTAACGTTCTGGCTGCCGGTGCATTTAGTTTCTGGGCCGTAATCTTGACTTTCCTATCAACCTTTGTTAGAGTAGTTGCAGACATTTTTGCAAACATAGTTTCAAACCGAATTTTCGATATTTTTAAGAATGGAGCTCTTTATGAAAAAAAAGGATTTATCCGCGCTTCTGACACTTCTTGCCGTCGTATTTTTTGGCTGCGGCGCGGCGCTTCTTTTCAGCAAATCCCGCCGGGAGCCGATCAGCCGTTCCGCGTTTCTGCTGAATACATTTGTCAACATCACACTCTATGATTCGCAGGATGAAGCGATCCTTGACCACTGTGTGGACATGTGCCAGGAGTACGAAAACCGTTTCAGCAAGACGATCGAGGGCAGCGAGCTTTACAAGTTAAACCACCGCAGTGCCGACGAGACGACTTTTACCGTCTCCGACGATATGGCGGCGATGATTTCTGAAGGACTGCATTACAGTGAGGTTTCCCATGGTGCCTACGACCTGACGATCGAACCGCTCAGTTCTCTCTGGAATTTTACCAGCGACGAGCACGTGATCCCGGCGGAGGATGACATAACAGCGGCGGCAGAACGCGTCAACTGGAAAAATGTGAAACTTGACGGAAATACTTTAACCTTCCTCTCCCCGGACACGACGATTGACCTCGGCTCCATCGCCAAGGGCTACATTGCCGACCGCATGAAAGACTATCTGACCGAATCCGGCGTCGAAAGCGCCATCATCAACCTGGGCGGCAACGTACTCTGTGTCGGTGAGCGCACAAACCACCAGCCGTTCCGCATCGGGCTGCAGAAACCGTTTGCCGACTATGCAACGGTCTTTGCCGATCTGAATATTGATGACATGTCCGTTGTCTCCTCCGGCGTCTATGAGCGCCATTTTGAAAAAAACGGTGTCAATTACCATCACCTGTTAAACCCGAAAACAGGCTATCCGTACCAGAACGGACTGGTCTCCGTGACGATCGTCTCCCCGCGTTCGATGGACGGCGATGTACTCAGCACGACCTGTTTCTCGATGGGACTGGATAAGGGTCTGGAACTCATCAATTCGATGGATGGCATTTATGCTTATTTTATCACGGATGATTATGAACTGATTTACTCGGATGGAGCGGAGGCATTTATTGATGAAATCAAAGAAAAATAGAAATGATTTTGTTTTGATTCTGGTTCTTCTAGCCGTCATACTCATCGGTTTTCTGGTTGTGCGCTTGCAGCGCCAGAAGGATGCTTTTACCGTTGATGTCAGTGTCAATGGAACAACCGTCGCCACCTACCGGCTGGATGAGGAGATAGACACCTGGATCGACGGGTATCAGGGGGGACAAAATCATCTGGTGATTCAAGATGGATGTGCCCGGATCGAAGAGGCAGACTGCCCGGACAAGCTCTGTGTGAAGCAGGGAACCGTTTCAGAGAGTGGGGAATCGCTGGTTTGCCTGCCGAATAGGGTGGTTGTGGCGGTTAAATAGATATGGTTTGCCAACACGGACGGAAACGCCCAGCGGGTACGCATAATTGCGCCGCTGGGCGTTTTCTGTTTATTTTATTCCACAAATTTGATCGATTTTAAGCAGCTCTTCCTCGCTCAACGGTGCCCCATCCAACATTTTCAGATTATCTAATATCTGCTCCGGTTTGGACGCACCGATGAGAACGCTGGTTACCACAGGATCCTTCATGACCCATTTGAGCGCCATCTGGGAGAGTTTTTCGCCTCTCTGTCCAGCCATCTCGTTGAGGGCGCGGATCTGGCTGATTTTTTCTTCGGTGAGCTGGTCTTTTTTGAGAAATCTGCCGTCGGTCATGACGCGGCTGTCGGCTGGGATGCCGTACAGATAACGGTCGGTTAAGGTTCCCTGTGCAAGCGGGCTGAATGCAATCAGACCTTTCTTTTCTTTGACAGCGGCTTCTTTTAAGCCGTTGTTTTCGATCGTGCGGTCAAAGATGCTGTAGCGGTTCTGATTGATGACGAACGGGCATTTCAGATCACGCAGGATCGCAGCGGCTTCCTGCATTTTTTGTCCATTGTAGTTGGAAAGTCCTGCATAGAGAGCTTTTCCGCTCTTAACTGCCTGATCGAGTGCTCCCATCGTCTCCTCAAGGGGCGTCTCCGGGTCCATCCGGTGATGATAGAAAATGTCTACATACGGAAGTCCCAGGCGTGTAAGGCTCTGATCGAGGCTTGCAAGCAGGTATTTGCGGCTGCCCCAGTTTCCATAAGGGCCGTTCCACATCTCGTATCCGGCTTTCGTGCTGATGATCAGCTCGTCTCGATATGGCATGAAATTTTCCTTTACAATCCGTCCCAGATTTTCCTCAGCACTTCCCGGCTCCGGTCCATAATTGTTGGCAAGGTCAAAGTGCGTGACGCCATTGTCAAAAGCGGTAAAACACAGCTTCCGCATTGTCTCATAGACGCCGGTGCTGCCAAAATTATGCCAGAATCCCAGCGAAACTGCCGGAAGCCTGAGTCCGCTGCTGCCGCAGCGGTTGTAGGTCATTCCATCATATCTTGCGTCTGCTGCCTGATACATATACTCTTTCCTTTCCTACTCCCGTCCAGCCTCTGCCTGAACCTCGCGGATAGCTGCGTCGATCTGTGCCTCTACGGATACCGGCTTCTGGACCGGTGCTTCCGGCTGCTTCTTTACTTTCTGTACGGTCAGCGGCATATTAACGCCCAGCGGATTGAGAACGATGCCCTTTGCCTCCTCCGGGAGTACCTGAGCCAGCTTGAGCGCATCTACGACAACCGGGCGGAATTTCTTCTCACGGTTGAAACGCTGGAACTCGATCACATCCGTAAAGATCGGCTGGAAAATATCTCCGCTCTTTAATTTAACCAGCGGAATGCCATTTCCTTCCTCTGGAAGCGGCACGATATAGCGGCCCTTCGTGAAGTGCGCGCCGATCTCCTCCTGTAAATCGTTTAATTCCGGCGTAATCTCCTGATTTGGATGACGGCGCAGATCCTGCATATAGTAAAGCATCGTCAGGTGCAGCTCCGGGTTCTCCACCCAGACTTTTCCATTCTTGCTCTCCTCCGGGTCTTTGCGTCTTACAAACTCGGTCAGCTGAATCATCTTCTGCTCCTCGCCCACGTGTACCTGGATAGCATTGACACCCATCGTGTAAAGGCTGGTATAGAAAAGCAGAAGGCTCTTTCTGTCTACCTTCGCGATTCCTACCGGAATCTGCTGCTCTGCCAGCTTCTGTGCGCCTACCTTTGCGCCCTCTTCGTCCGTAAACAGCAGGATGGCATCATCCATTGTTTCCGGATCACAGTATACATACGGCTCTTTCGTACATCCGGAAAGAATGGCATATAAGGAATCTGCCTCTCTTAACTTCTGTGCGAAGATATCCGGCTCCTGTTCATTCGTATTTGTCTGCTTTGTCTCGTTTTCCATCCGTCTAATCTCCTTTTTATTGAATCGTCATCAATGCCTCAAAATCAGCCCGTGCAAATCGGTGGTAAATCGTGTGCCCCATCTCCTCACGGATGCAGTAATCATATGCATCGATGCTGCTGTCTGTAAAATAAATGACATAATCAAAATCCATGCCGTCCGGCATCTGCCGGCACTCATACGCGCCGAATTTTTCAAACACAGCGGTAATCTCTTCCTTTGTGCAGGCGTGCTTTTCCCGAAACAACTGAATCAGCTCTTTTAAAAACGGCGGTTCCGGCACCTGCTCATGGACATACTCCACAAAATCCGGCGGGATCGTAAAGACGATCCGATCGGCGTGGATCCGAATCTGGGTATCTCCCATTTTCTCCTTCTTCGCCTCCAGCTCATGCCGTATCTTCTTCGCCAGCTCCCGGATATCCGTCTCCTGCATCTCCAGCATCGCATTCAGGGAAGAAAGCGGATAATAAAGGCGCATCGTCTCCCTGGCATAACCAAGTTTTAGCTGCGCCTCTTTGATCTGATCCGTCATATTTTGAATTAAAGCTTCCAGTTTCATGTCATACTCCTGCCTCGGAAACGAAACCTCCGTCCCCGGCATCTTTATTGGGTTGATTGAATCATTGATAAGTACCTTTTTCACAATCTCTCTCATTATAACAATTTACCGAAAATGCGTCAATATGCGGATATTTGCTTTTTCGGTTTCTGTTCACGCATAGTTACTGGGCACGTATGCGTGAACAGTGACACGCATATGTGCCCAGTAACAGACCTCTACAAATAACAGGTCGTAAAATGCGCCTCGCCCTCGTCATCCAGATCCATGAGCATGTAGCTCGGGCGTCTGCCCTCCTGGCGCGGAAATGAAAGACTGCCCGGATTCAACACAGTCAGATCCCCGCGCCGCTCCAGATACGGCTTGTGGGTATGTCCAAACATCGCAATCTGCACGCCGCGATCCTGTGCCTCATCGATCAGGCGCTCCGTCCCAACCGATACGCTATAAAAATGACCGTGGGTCAGAAATGTGCGGTATTTTCCAATCGAAATCTCCTTCTCACGGTCCAGATGGGAGAAAAAATCATTATTTCCCAGCACCATATAGACCTCGCAGTCCGGGTTCTGCTCCTTACACCACGATGTAATCATGTCCTCACTTCCCTCGGCGTCACCCAGATGAATGAACATGTCAAACGGTGCTTCATTCTGGATGACTTCCAGCAGATTACCATCCCGACGGTGGGTGTCGCTTGTAATTAATATCTTTTTCATCTCTCGCCAAGCGCCTCCTTCAGCGCATCTTTCATCCGCTCCAGCGCCTTGCCCCGGTGGCTAATACGGTTTTTCTCCTCCATCGTGAGCTCTGCTGACGTTTTGCCGTACTCCGGCAGCCAGAGAATCGGATCATATCCAAATCCGCCGTTTCCAGCCGCTTCCTTTGCAATCTCGCCCTCCATCGCCGCTTCTGTGTGAAGCACTCTGCCATCCGGCAGCACTGCCGCGATATTGCACATAAAACGGGCGCTCCGCTCTTTTCCTTTTGCATCCTTCACGCGCTCAATCAAAATCCGGTTCTTTTCCTCATACGGTGTGTCCCCTAAATACCGCGCTGAATAAACGCCCGGCTCGCCGTTTAAATAATCTATCACCAGTCCAGAATCATCTGCCAGCACAATGCCGCCCGTCTTCTCCCAGACTGCCTTCGCCTTGATCTCTGCATTCTCGCGGAAGGTGGTTCCATTTTCCTCGATCTCGCCTTCAAATCCAGCCTCGCGCATCGTAACAATCTCACGGTTTAAATCCTTTAAAATCTCACGGATCTCTTTCAGCTTTCCCGCATTTCCCGTCGCAAATATAATTTTCTCGCTCACTTTTCCTCGCTCCTTTATCCTCAAACAGCATGGCTTTTCATATCCCGACATTCCGAATCACCGTTCTTCAAAAACGGCTTCCGCCATACCTTCACATCCGTACCAGCAATCAATTCCAGGAATCCACATTTCTCGTATACGCTTTCAAACACACATTGCAGTTTTGCTCCGCCTCCACGCGCTCCCAGGAGGAACCGCGGTAACTGATATAGCCTTCACCGTCGCTTAAATCGACCGTCAGTCCCTTATCCGACGAACTGTACTCGATCGCCACCGGATGAATCGCTCCCGGCGTCGTGATCTCGACAATCACGGCAAACCGTTCGCCTGCCTCCAGCGTCACCGTCTTATCCAGCAAAACCGTATAATATCCGGCGTTCACAACCTCCCCGGAAGCCACCTTTCTGCGCCGCCCGAACTGGGAGCTGCCCTCGGCGTCCGTCACGGTATATACCTGATACGATGTATTTTCCCCGGTTGCATAGAAACCGACTGCCTCCAGCTCTTCTTTCTCCTCTGCCGTATAAATATTGGCAAAAAATGCCGATTCTTTTCCGTAACCGAGCTGCCCGACCCAGCCGCACAGATCTGTCTGGTAAATGTGGTCGTAATTATCTGCCGACTCGATTCCAGAATAGAGAATGTTGTGGATCCCAATATTTGTATCATAGTAGGACACGTAAAAATACCCATCGTCCCCAAATTCGCCGCCCCAGCTGTTGGCGCAGATAAACGCGCCATCCCCCTCCGGCGGCTGGTTAAAATTGTCTCTCGAATAGTGGTCATCCCAGCCGATGATCACAACGTCATGATTTGGCTTCTCATCGCCATTATACCAGTACGCCCCTGTCTCTTTCCGGTAATAATGCGTGTCGTCGCGGTCACTGACCATCGCCGTATACAGGGAGCTCTGAACGCCTCCGTACAGATAAACCGCCCGTTTAACCGCCTCATAATCCTTCTCCGGCAACACCTGTATCTCCTGCACATGACAAGCAGGGCTTAAACCGTCAGGCGAATAGCCGTCGCCGTATGGATCCTGTTCTTCCAGCACCGGCCCCTGCCACGCCAGCAGATACGCCATCGACATCGTATACTCACCCCCGGCATTCTGTGAAAAATGGAAGCTGTTCCGGAGGGACATATGATCCTCCGAAAAGCTGACATTCCACTCCGGCCGGACACGACTTTCCAGCGCCATTACCGATGCAAACGCCCAGCACGTTCCGAGACTCCCCTGGTTTTTAACCGCCGGTGCCCGGCCAGCCTTCCGGTAATCATAGGATTCCGACAAAAACGTGGCTGGATCCTCTGACCCGGTCAGTTCCATTTTCCGGTTCTCTGCATCCCAATTTTCTTCATAGGAAAATACCTCCGTCACCGCCTCAAGCGGCACATACAGGATTCCATTTTCCCACTCTGGGGGTGCTGCAATCGTCTGGCTCTCCTCCCCAAGCAAAAGTTCCGGGCTTCCGACCGTCATCTCCGCATGAGTATTGCCGCGCTCCATCACAAGCCGGTTTCCATCGTAGAGAAGCGCCGCACAGGAAAGCGCGTCCGGCAGCATCCCATACGGTATCATAAACTGCCCGTCCTGCGACATTCTCAAGCTTCCAAGCTGCGGATCGACCATTGTTCCATCGACTTCCAGCGTGATCGGGCTGTCATTAATCTCCTCGGCCATCTGCTCATACCACTCCGGCTGCCACTCGGCGCTCTCCTCCGTCTTTTCCACCTGCTTCGGAATATGAATCAGACGGTTCTCGCGTACCAGAAATCCCAGCAGAAGCACCAGAAGCGCCCCATAGAAAACATTACGCTTCAACCTGATCCCCCGTTTTTCTTCTCGGCGGCTTCGGACCCATAAACTGATAATAATACGTCTTCATCATACCATTGTAGATTTTCCGGTTCTTGTCCGCTTTCCTGCCAATATAGCGCTCTGCGTCCTCATACGCGGTAATCAGGTACATCGACCAGGAATCCAGCGCCTTAAACCGTTCACCGATCGTCTTATAGAGCGCTGGAAGGTTCTTTTTCTCCTCGATACGCTCGCCGTAAGGCGGGTTTGTGATAATAAAGCCATATTTCTTCGGATGGCTCAGCTGCGCCACCGGGCGCTCCTGGAAATGAATCATGTGATCCACTCCGGCTCTCTCCGCATTTTCCCGCGCCGCCTTGATTACCTCGCCGTCAATATCGTAGCCCTGAATGTCTACCTTTACGGTATCATCCACCATCTCGGTCGCTTCATCGATCGCGTCGTACCAGCATTTCTTCGGAATCAGGTTTGTCCAGCTCTCCGACAGGAAGGAACGGTTCATGCCCGGTGCCATATTGGCCGCGATCATCGCCGCCTCGATTGGGAAAGTACCGCTTCCGCAGAACGGATCGACCAGAATCCGGTCCGCTTTCCACGGAGTCAGAAGAATCAGCGCCGCTGCCAGTGTTTCCGTGATCGGCGCCTTACTCGTCATCTGACGGTAACCGCGCTTGTGCAGCGACTCGCCGCTCGTATCGATACCGACTGTCACCTGATCCTTATAGAAAAAGACGCGCAGCGGATATTCATTGCCCGTCTCCGGCATCCGGTCCAGATCGTAATATTCCTGCATATGACGGGCAATCGCCTTTTTCATAATTCTCTGGATATCCGACGGGCTGAACAGCTTACTCGAAATAGACGACGCCTTTTTAACCCAGCATTTACCGTCCTTCGGAAGATATTTCTCCCACAGAATCGCACGAGTCGCCTCAAACAGCTCGTCAAAGGTCACTGCCTTGAAGCTTCCCACTTTTAAAAGGACGCGCTCCGCCGTCCGCAGAAAAATATTCGCACGGCAGATCGCCTCCGCATCGCCGATAAAGGTTACGCGACCATTTTCCACCTCGGTAACCTCATAGCCCAGATCCACTACCTCTTTTTTTAACACTGCTTCCAGTCCAAAATGACAGGGAGCAATCAGTTCATATCGTTCCAATCTTTTTTCCTCTTATCTCTCTGTGGATTCATTGCCAAATCATTTCATGCAAAGAATCCTTTTATTTTCATTACAGTCTTCACCATTTTTATTCTAGTTGACTGGTCTGCATCTGTCAATGAAAAGCCGCGGCAAAAGTGTCTATCTCAGGCTGCACTGATACTTCCCCTGATAAAAGCGGTAACCGCCGCCCAGATTATAAACTTCATATCCCATCCGGTCATACCAGCCGCACACCAGAAGGCTTTCACTCCCCCGCGCACAGTAAAACAGAAGCGGACGTTCACCTGTAAGTGTCTGCCGGTTATCCTGAAGCCATAAAAATGGAATATTTTCCGCCTCGCAGAGGTGAGACACATTATATTCTTCCGGCGTCCGAAGGTCAATCAGCCGTCCCGTGTACCCTTGCTCCAGCCACGCGTCCAGATACCGCACCGGTATGGTCTGATACATCCGTCATCCCTCCTCATTTTATACAAAAACGGTTTCTGACAGAACCCGATTTCTTTTTTAACTCTATGTAATATTAATATATGCTTTGTCCGGCGGACAGGTGTCGGAGGAGATGCGGCAGCCTCTTCCATTGGCACGAAAGTACAAAAGACTGTGCCTTGGCACATCCGGGTGTCTCGCGCGGTCGCTTGCGACATGTTTCTGCTTTGCGCAAGTGCACATCCTAGCGGAGCGTTTTTTGTTTCATAGGACGTAATTTCCTATGAAACGAACAAATGCCGGGAAACGGTGGATATTCCGCATTCCCGGCATTCACTATTTTTTCTCTTATCTGCCTATCTCATCAGTCACAATCGCTGTAATCATCCTCTGTCTTGTCCTGATACTGGTTTTTAGAGCTATTTCTGGAACGGTTCTGGCTCTGGTTCTGCATGCGGTTCTGGCTCTGGTTCTGCATGCGGTTCTGGCTCTGGTTGGAACCATAATTAGAGCTGTTCTTGGATGCATTTTTGGTGCTGTTTTTCTCGGCACTGTTATCATAGTTGCTGTAACTGTTTTTGCTTGACATAAGTCATTCCTCCTAAATTCCTGCCCTGTCAGGTTTTCTACGTGTCGGTTCCGGCTTCCTGTGAACAGCCGCTTAACCGTCACTTTCTTGTTACAGGTCTTAGTATGGAATTTTACTGCGAAAGTATGCAGGGTAATTCTTACTTTTTATGCCAGTAATATTTTTTTGTTTCATCGGACGCAATTTCCTATGAAATCAAAAAACATCTGCATCCAACCCTTTTTTCATGAAAAGGTTCAATGCAGATGTTTCGTAAATTCATTCTTAACCCAGCACGTTCACAATCTTAACCGGTGTGCGGTAGTTCCATGGGGAAGTCTTGATGCCAGTTCTTTCAGTTGAAGCATGTACCACTTTGCCGTCGCCGATATACATCGCTACATGGTTGATACCTCTTCCGCTTCCGTAGAAAATCAGGTCGCCCGGCTGCATCTGGTCAGCGCTGATTGCTGTACCCTGCTTGGACTGGGAAGTTGAAGAACGGTTCAGGCTCACACCGGCACCGTGCTGCATCACATATTTCGTAAAACCAGAACAGTCAACCCCTGTGTGCGGGTCGCTGCCGCCAAATTTATAACGTCCACCTACAAACTGCAGTGCATAATTGACTAACTGCTCTCTGGTCGAGAGATTGCTCTGCTCTGCGACAAATGCATCTGCGACTGCAGCTGCTTCCTCTGCCTTGCTGAGCATAACGCTACTCTGAACCTTCAAATAGCCTTCCATCTCACCGGCCGCTACCTTGATCCAGCTGTCATCTGCCTTTCCAACTACGTCATAGGACTCGCCCTTTTCAGCCATCGCTACTACTTCTGAGTTTTCATCCTCATCCGCATAGATCGAAAGGTCTGCTGCCACGGTTGCCACCATGTCGCTCTCATAACCTGTAGACGGCCCCGCAAAAGCTGCCTGCGCGCTGCCAATGGTCAGCATTGAGCACACGCATACCATACTGAAAAGTTTCTTTGTTCTATTTAAATTCATGCTTCAAAACTCCTTAATTAGATTTTGTGATTCCCGCAGATATTGCTGAAACAAAAGAATCGAGTCCCAATCGCTGTGGTGTTATCTATCGGTCGAAATGTTACATAATTATTAAATCTTGTTACGTTATTATTATATTTTCTTTTCTTTTCGTTGTCAAGGAAATGACGGATCTTTTATATTTATTTAAGATTTTAATTTCGGACAAAAAAACGCAAAAATACAGGGAATTTCAACCATATTGGGACAAAATATTTTTGCCCCAGGCTGCCGAAATTCCCTGTATTTTCAAGTGTTTTTTATATCATCTCATATATAATGCAAATCACGATTCTGAAACATATTTCATAATTCTAAGATTCTGTCTCTGGCAAAATTTTATTTTCATTTTTCACCAGCCGTGTCCAGCGTAAACCAGAACTCCACACCGTTCTCATGGTTCTTCACACCGCACGCCTTATGGTGCATCTCCATGATCGCCTTGACGATCGAAAGCCCGATGCCGCTGCCGCCATATTCCCGCGTTCTCGCTTTATCTACCTTGTAAAACTTCGTCCAAAGGTTCGGAAGCGCTTCGTCCGGGATCGGATTTCCCGTGTTAAATACTTCCACGCAAACCTCTTTTCCATCGCGCCGGTGGTCAATCCGAATCTGAATCTTCTTCTCCCTGCCACCCACATGATGAATCGCGTTCGTCAGGTAATTGGTGATGACTTCCTCTATTTTAAATTCATCGCCCATGACGTAGACTGGTTCCTTCCCGTCAAAATCCACAGTCAGCTCATTCTGCTTAAGCAGCACACCGGAAGAAGAAATCACACTGGCAATCAGCTCCGTCAGGTCAAACCGCTCCACAGACAGCCGTTCTCCCCCAAATTCCAGCGCCGTCAAGGTCAGAAGTTGGCGCACCATCCGATTCATTTTTCCAGCCTCGTCCATGATAACGCCGCAGTAATAATCGCGGTTCTCCTTGTCCTCCGCCATGCCCTCGACGAGTCCTTCCGCATAGCCCTGAATCAGCGCGATCGGCGTCTTTAACTCATGCGACACATTCGCAATGAACTCCTTCCGCATCTCATCGATCTGCACTTTCTCGTCAATATCCTTTTTAAGCTGTGCATTCGCCTCTTTCAGTTCCCCGATCGTTGTCTTGAGGCGCTCCGAAAGCACATTCATGCTGTTTCCAAGCGTATCAATTTCCTCCGTCGAGCGGCGGCTTGTCTCATAGCGGGCATCAAAATCCAGGTTCGACATCTTTTCCGACAGCTCCGACAGCCGTTTGATCGGCATTGTAATGTGCCGGGTAATAAAATAAATCAGAATACTTCCCGCCAGAATTACCACGATTCCAACAAACATCAGAAACCGGTTTGAGATAGCCGCGCTCTCATGGATGCTCTCCATCGGCATCGTCATGATGAAAATGGTCGCATTATCCGAGAAAAATCCCCAGCTTTCCAGATAAAACGTCTTGCTGAGCGGGTCAAACGTCTTCTGAATCATGTAGTTGTCATATTCCCGCAATACATCCCGCTTCGCCCCCGCATGACCGACGATATAGCGCCGCACCCGGTCACGCATGACTTCCACATCCCGCGCCGAGGAGACGAGTGTCTGGTCACTCTCGCTGTCATATAAAAGCAGGGAAATATTCGACCGGTCACGCAGCTCGCGGATCACATTTGCCAGCCGGACACCGCCGCTCGAAGCTTCCTCCCTATCCAGTACATCCGCCGATGCATCCTCCGAGTCATCCTCCAGCACCACCGTGTCACCTTCCGCATATTCACCCAGCGCATCCTGTGTCTCATCGCCAGCCCTATCACCGGTTCCATTTTTACCAGACTGAGCCGAACCGCCATCCGCACTGTCCATATCAGAACTTCCATCTTTCGACTTCTGGTACTCTTTCCAACCCGAATTCAGCTCCGCCTGTGCGTCCTCCAGCGAACTCTCGCCATTCCGGACCTCATCCTGGATAATCGCGTCAATCGCCCGATATCCCTTTTCCAGCGTATGAATCTTATAATTCTGGTAATATCCGGACAGAAACCAGTTATTGATACACCAGATAAGCGCGATTGCAACCGTCATCAACCCGGCAAATATGATTGTAAATTTCCATCGGACCGAACGTTTCATTCGCTTACCTCAAATTTGTAGCCCATGCCCCAGATCGTCTTGATGTACTCGCCTTTCTCGCCCAGCTTACTCCGAAGCTTCTTCACATGCGTATCGATCGTCCGCGCATCGCCGAAATAATCATAATTCCATACATTATTCAGAATTTTTTCTCTCGAAAGCGCAATTCCCTGATTCTCTGCAAAATACGTCATCAGCTCAAATTCCTTGTAGCTTAAATCCACCGGTTTTCCATCCACACTGACCTGATGTGCCGTCTTATCAATGTGGATGCCGCCCACATCGATCACATCCTGGCTGCCGCCGTTGCTGCGGCGCAGGATCGCCTCCACACGTGCGACCAGGATCTTCGGACTGAACGGTTTGGAAATATACTCATCCACGCCCAGATTAAAGCCCTGCAGCTCGTCGCTCTCCTCGCCTCTCGCCGTCAGCATGATGATCGGCACCTGCGAATACTTGCGGATCGTCTTCACAACCTCCCAGCCGTCCATCTTCGGCATCATCACATCCAGAAGAATCAGCGCAATGTCCTTCTGCTGGAAAAACAGATCCACCGCCTCCTCGCCGTCCCCGGCTTCCAGCACCTGATACCCTTTAATCGAAAGGAAGTCCTTCACCAGCTTCCGCATCCTCGCCTCATCGTCCACGACCAGTATTTTAATCTTATCCATAAAATCTTCACCTCATTTATTTTACTCTGCCGTGTATGACAGAACCTCTTTCCACGCTGTCATATCCTGATTACATTCTCAATCTGTCTGTATTTTAGCAGATTCGGGTGGGAGATTCCATAGGTTCACAAAAGATTCATAGTTTCTGCCACATATAGAAAAGCGCCTATTATAAAAAAGAATGTGCCTTGGCACATTCTCAGACTGTAGACAAAATCCTTTTCCATCCTCCTGGGCTCCCCAATGCAAGCAATTTATATATTCAGTTGCCAAGGACAAATGGAACTTTTTCATCTCACACGCAAAACAGGACTGTCCGACAAAATCCAGTATTTCCCTGCATTTCTCATCCAGCCCTGTTTGCTTTCTATTTCACAGTCTTCCCAGGCTGTTCCATATCTTATATTTTATTCTTCGGTCTTCTCCGCTTCATCGCTCTCGACCACACCAATGGAAAGATCTTCAAGCTGTTTCGGATCAACCTGAGACGGTGCTTCCATCATCAGGCAGGAAGCATCTTTTACCTTCGGGAATGCGATGACGTCGCGGATGCTGTCTGCGCCGACCATCAGCATAACCATACGGTCCATACCGTAAGCCAGACCAGCGTGCGGCGGTACTCCGTATTTGAATGCGTCTAACAGGAAGCCGAACTGCTCCTGTGCTTTCTCCTTCGTGAATCCAAGTACCTCAAACATCTTCTCCTGGATGTCTGCCTGATGGATACGGACAGAACCGCCGCCCATCTCGGTACCGTTCAGGACGATATCGTATGCTTTTGCACGTACCTTGCCCGGATCGGTATCGATCAGCGGAAGATCCTCTTCCATCGGCATGGTAAATGGATGGTGCATAGCTACGTAGCGATCCTCTTCCTCTGAATATTCAAGCAGCGGGAACTCGGTTACCCACAGGAACTTGAAATCATCCTTCTTTAAGAGGTCAAGCTGTCTAGCGATCTCCAGACGTAAGTTTCCAAGTACATCAAATACAACTTTATCCTTGTCAGCTGCGAACAGAAGCAGATCGCCCGGCTTACCGCCCATAGCAGCCACCAGTGCATCCAGCTCTTCCGGCTTCATGAACTTGGAGAAGGAGCACTTGTAGGTACCGTCCTCATGGATTGCCAGATATGCAAGACCTTTTGCACCAAAGCCTTTTGCGTACTCAACCAGCGCATCGATCTTCTTTCTCGGCATAGCGCCCTGTCCTTCTGCGTTGATACCGCGGACAGAGCCGCCATTTTCCAGTGCACTCTTAAATACAACGAACTCGCAGTCTTTTACTACATCCGATACGTTTTTCAGCTCCATGCCGAAACGCAGATCCGGCTTATCGGAACCGAAACGATCCATTGCCTCGCGCCAGGTCATACGCTGGATCGGAAGCTGCAGATCGTAATTGCAGATCTCCTTGAAGAGCTTCTTTAACAGACGCTCATTGACATCCAGAACGTCCTCAACGTCAACGAAGGAAAGCTCCATATCGATCTGGGTAAACTCAGGCTGACGATCGGCTCTTAAGTCCTCGTCACGATAGCAGCGTGCCAGCTGGAAGTAGCGGTCATATCCAGAACACATCAGAAGCTGTTTTAACAGCTGCGGAGACTGCGGCAGTGCATAGAAGCTGCCCGGATGTACACGGCTCGGTACCAGGTAGTCTCTCGCGCCCTCCGGAGTACTTTTAATCAGAGTCGGAGTCTCAATCTCAAGGAAGCCTTCCTCTGCTAAGAATGCACGGGTCAGGATAGCCACGCGGCTTCTTGTCATCAGGTTTCTCTGGATATCTGGACGTCTCAGATCCAGGTAACGGTATTTCAGGCGAAGATCCTCTTTGGTCTTGGAGTTCTCCTCGATCGGGAACGGCGGTGTCTCAGACTCTGCCAGAATGCGGAGGTAATCCGCGCGGATCTCAATCGCACCTGTCTTTAAGTTTTCATTTACTGCACCGGAACGTGCCTCTACGCGTCCGGTTACGGCGATAACGAACTCGCTTCTCAGCTTTTCTGCCTTTGCAAAGCTCTCAGCGCCGCAGTCAGCTTCCTCGAAGATCAGCTGCAGGATACCGGAACGATCCCGCAGATCCACGAAAATAATGCCGCCTTTATTTCTGCTCTTCTGAACCCAGCCCATAACGGTTACTTTCTCACCGATATTGGCAGTTCCCAGCTCGGTACAGCGATGGGAACGTTTCAGTCCTGCCATAGATTCTGCCATGATAATATTTCCTCCGTTTATTATAGTTTTATCTGAAAAATTCAAAAACTGAATCACTTCAAACTGTCTTTGTAAAATTCCACGATCTCCTCGTAGCCGTCCTTCGCCAGCTGCTCCTTCTGGAATTTCTTGTTCTTGTTCATCTGTGCGACTGCCACGCGGGTGCCGTTAGCGCGCTCTTCCTGTGCTTTCTTTAAGACGGCACGGAACTGCTCGCCGCTTAAACCTTTCTCATACAGGAATGCTTTCTTGCCGGCTGCCTCCGGTACTTTGAAACCGGAATCCATCAGGATCGTGATGATACGCTCAAAACCGATGGAGAATCCACACGCCGGTGTATCGACGCCGGTAAATTTGCCGATCAGCTTGTCGTAACGTCCGCCGCCTGCAACGGAGCCGCCGAAGCCTTCCATGGAAACCTCAAAAATCGTTCCGGTATAGTAGCCCATGCCGCGCACCAGCGTCGGGTCAAATTCAAGACCGAATTCGATGTCTGCAACCGCTTTAACAGTCTCCATGATCGTTGCCAGATTCTCCGCCTTTGCCGGATCCATCACGCCGGAGAGCTTCTCGCCCAGCGCGCGGACGCCTGCCGCATCGTTCTGAATCTCCGCCAGAAGTCCGGTGTATTTCTCAACCGCCTCTGGCGCATAACCTTCTGCAAGCAGCTCTTCGCGGACACCGTCCAGACCGATCTTATCCATCTTATCGAGAATGATAAATACCTTATCGGTCTCATTTTCCGGGAATCCGCTGTAATCTGCCATGCCCTTTAAGATCGCACGGTCATTGACGCGGACAGTGTATGCCTTGTCCGGGCAGATGCGCTTCAGCGCCTTGGTAAGCGCCAGAATCTCCTCGATCTCAGCCAGGTTTGTCGCATCACCTAAAATATCGATATCACACTGTACAAACTGACGGAAACGTCCCTTCTGCGGACGATCGGCACGCCATACGCTTCCGACCTGCAGCGCCTTGAACGGCGCTGATAAATTAGCAGAATTGTTTGCATAATAACGGCTGAGCGGCAGAGTTAAGTCATAGCGGAGACCACCGTCTACAACATCTGCCTCTGTCTGTGCTGCCTCGACGTTCAGCTTCTCGCCTCTCTTTAAAATCTTGAAGATCAGCTTCTCATTGTCGCCGCCCTGCTTGCTGGTCAGGTTCTCAATGTGCTCCACGCACGGAGTCTCGATCGCCGAGAAGCCGTATCCGCGGTAGGTATCTTTGATGATATTCAGCACATAATCCCGGATCTCCATCTCGCCCGGAAGAATGTCCTTCATGCCTGTAACTGGTTTTTTCTTTAAAGCCATGTGTCAAACTCCTTCTATGTCTTTCTGCAACCATATTTCCTGTGCAAAGGAAACTTCACTTTTCCATGCTGGAAACTGGATTTTTATGTTTCTCTGTTACAAAGTGTTTTTCTGCATCTGACACCCTGTATCTGTGAATTTTTCGTTTTTACTCTCTTCGTCCAAGCAGCTTCTCTTTCCGCCCGATCATCTCATCGATCCGGTCGATATACTGCTCAACTTCCTTGACATTCTCCGCCCTCTCAATCCGGTTTTCTGCCGGGAAATAAACCTTGGTGGTCGTTCCCGCACCGCAGGCGGCGATCGTCTGTTTTTCTTCCATAATCAATATATTATAGAGACATTCCTTGCCCGGAACCGCATAACCGACATTTTCAAAATTGCCCGCCATATTTTTCTGGCGGTAGAGATAGTACGGTTTCAGTCCCATCTCCTCGGCATACTGCGCGGTCAGGTCAATCATCTCCTGTGTATTGACAATCTTCAGATTTCCGTAGCGCTCCTTATAGATATTCAGGCGCGCCGCGCGCTTGATCGCCAGCGAATGCACCGTCACGCTGTCCGGTCTGAGTGCCTTGATCTCCTCCATTGTCTGGCGGACATCGTCGATCGTCTCCTCCGGCAGACCCACGATCAGGTCCATATTGATATTGTCAAATCCCAACTCCCGCGCCAGCAGGAATTTTTCCTTCACATCCTCCACCGTATGACGGCGTCCGATGAGGTCAAGCGTCGCCTGCTTCATCGTCTGCGGATTGATGGAAATACGGGAAATGCCGTGATTCCGGAGCACCTGCAGCTTTTCGCGCGTGATGCTGTCCGGACGTCCCGACTCAACGGTAAATTCAACTGCCTGTTCCACCGGGAATAATTCTTCCACCTTTGTCAGGATCTCATCCAGATCCTGCGGATTTAACGAGGTCGGTGTGCCGCCTCCAAAATAGATGGTCGAAAGCGGGCGATCCTTCATCTGCTCCGCCACATATTCCATTTCCTTAAAAAGCGCCTCTTTGTAGAGGTCCATCCGTTTTTCCCATTTCACAATCGGAAACGACGTAAACGAACAGTACAGGCAGGTTGTCGGACAGAACGGGATTCCCACATACAGGCTGTACCCATTCTCATAATCGATCGTGGACAGCAGGCGTCTCTCGCGCTCCGCCACGTCGATGCTCAGATCGATCTTTTCCTTGCTGGTGAAATACGTCTCGCGCATATAGGTCTCGATCTGCTCGTCCGTCCAGCCATCATACAGCTTCGTGAGCGCAATCTTCGTCGGACGGATGCCGGTAAGCGTCCCCCACGGAAGCTCTCTGCCGGTCTGGGCACTCAAAAGACGGTATAACGTCTGTTTGATCTCATTTTTCGTCTGAAAACGGTTGGAAAAATCCGGATAAATCAAAGCAAAGTGAACAGCTTCTTTCTTCACCGGCGT
Organism: Clostridium sp. AM43-3BH; assembly: GCF_003479985.1. Lineage (NCBI taxonomy): Bacteria > Bacillati > Bacillota > Clostridia > Eubacteriales > Clostridiaceae > Clostridium > Clostridium sp. AM43-3BH. Next base: position 221,771 of record NZ_QUIH01000004.1, on the reverse strand, counting down.
CACATCCAGTGAAAACGAGTTTCCGTCCCGGACTCCCCGTACAATCAGCTCCGTCTCCCCGGCTTCCTCTTCCTTGTGCGTAAATGTCTCGCCCGGATAAAATGCCATCAGGAGCTCACGGATATCCTGTTCAAAGGACGCGTCATTTAACAAAATCGCTATCATGCTTCGCGCCCCCTGTATCCCGCCAGCGGATTGTACTGTTTTTCGTCGGCGATCGTCGTATATCCCATGTGTCCCGGATATACATTCGTATCATCCGGCAGGTTCAGAAGGATATCTGCCACCGAATGAATCATCTGACGTCCGCTTCCAGTCGGGAAATCGATGCGTCCGTAAGAACCTTCAAATAAGGTATCTCCCGAAAACAGCACCTTCTCTGATTTTACATAATAACAACAGGAACCTTCTGTATGTCCCGGTGTATGAAGCATCTGGAACGTGTAGCCCGCTGCCTCGAACGTCTCTCCATCCTTCAAAAGCATATCCGCTTTCAGATGCAGACCGCCGCCCTGAAACTGGACGGACAGGTTCTTATCCGGATCCGCCAAGACCGCCTGCTCCTGCTCACAGGCATAGACCGGCACGCCCAGATCCCGTCTCAGCTCTTCCATCGCCGTCACATGGTCAAAATGTCCATGAGTCAGCAGAATCGCCTTTGCCTTCGCTCCGGTCTGCGCCAGTGCATCCTCAATCCGCGCCGCCTCATCGCCCGGATCGACAATCACAGCTTCTTTCGTCTCCGGATGCACCGCAATATAACAGTTCGTCTGGACCATTCCCACGATCAGCCGTTTTATCTCCATCTTTTCCTCCTAATAATATGTGAAACTTTCACAGGGTGTAAGTACCTGTGAAATATAGAGAGAACCGCTTATCCGGCAGTTCTCTCTATATCTAATACTCCTTCAATCTGTCTGAGTTTATCAGATAATTTATTTAATTCCTCAATTCCGTGAATATCGAACGTCATGACGATCGTCGCCTTGCCCTGCTTACTTGTCCGCACATTCATCGAGGTAATGTCGATCTGGCGCTCGGTAAATACCTTGGAAATATCCACAAACATGCCGATGCGGTTGTTCGCATAGATCTTGATTTCGGTGGAGTATTTTTCCGTGCCCGTCTGTGCTTCCGGCTGCTGCCACTCGGCTTCAATCAGGCGCTCACGCTCTTCCTGCGGCAGATTCATCACATTGATGCAGTCCGTCCGGTGGATCGAGATACCGCGTCCCCTTGTGACAAATCCGACGATCTCATCGCCCGGAACCGGGCTGCAGCACTTCGAAAAACGAACCGCCAGATCGTGGATTCCCTTGACAACGATACCGCTCTTCGACTTCCCGGCTGCGATCACCGGAACCTTGTTTCCATCCGACGCCATGTTATCGAGGATCGTCGTGTCGGTTACTTCCTTCTTTAACTTCTTGTTGCGCTCATCCAGCATCTTGTTGATGACCTGTCCCTCTTTGAGGGCGCCATGTCCGATCGATGCCAGAACGGAATCCCAGTCACGGTACGCATAGCGCTTCATGACCTTTTCCATATATTCCGGTTTATTTAACTCTGAATAATTGATGTCCTTCGCCTTACAATATTTATCCAGAAGCGCACGGCCGCGCAGAATATTGTCCTCTTTCAGCTCGCTCTTGAACCACTGGTTGATCTTATTCTTCGCCTGTGTGCTCTTAACCAGTTTCAGCCAGTCGCGGCTCGGTCCCTTGGAATTCTGGGAGGTAATAATCTCGACACGGTCACCATTTTTAATGACATAATCGATGTTGACCAGTTTTCCGTTGACACGGGCACCAACCATCTTGTTGCCGACCGCACTGTGGATCGAATACGCAAAATCGATCGGGGTGGAACCGCTCGGCAGGTTCTTGACATCGCCCGTCGGGGTAAAGCAGTATACATCATCCGTAAAGAGGTCCAGATCACTCTTTAAGAGACTTAAGAACTCTTTATTATCGGACATATCCCGCTGCCATTCCAGGATCTCACGCAGCCAGGAAAGCTTTGCCTCGGCGCTGTCGATCGCCGCCTTGCTGCTGCCGCTCTCCTTATATTTCCAGTGTGCCGCGATACCATACTCAGCGGTACGGTGCATCTCATAGGTGCGGATCTGAATCTCAAACGGCTGTCCGCTGCTGCCAATCAGAGTCGTATGCAGCGACTGGTACATATTCGGTTTCGGCATGGCAATATAATCTTTAAAACGTCCCGGAATCGGTTTGTACATCTCATGGATGACACCGAGCGCCGCATAACAGTCCTTCACGCTCTCCACGATAATCCGGACCGCAAAAATATCATAGATCTGATCCAGCGTCTTGTCCTGGTTTACCATCTTTTTATAGATGCTGAAGAAATGTTTCACACGGCCGTCTACCTTGGCTTCGATGCCCGCATCGTCCATATGTTTCTTGACTTCATCCATAATCTTATGGATAAACGCCTCCCTGGTGTCCTTACGGAGCGCCAGTTTTTCGGACAATTCTTTGTAAACCTCCGGCTGGAGATATTTGAGAGACAAATCATCCAGCTCGGTCTTGATCTTGGAAATACCGAGACGATCAGCAATAGGCGCGTAGATATCCATCGTTTCACGCGCCTTTTCTTTCTGTTTTTCCGGCTTCATATATTGAAGCGTCCGCATATTGTGCAGACGGTCTGCCAGCTTAATCAGGATAACCCGGATGTCCTTCGCCATCGCTAAGAACATCTTACGCAGGTTTTCCGCCTGAATCTCTACTTTATCGATCGTCCACGAGATCTGGGTCAGCTTGGTAACGCCGTCTACTAAAAGTGCTACCTCCTCGCCAAAGATCGCCGTGATCTCCTCCTCTGTCATGACCGTATCTTCCACGACATCGTGCAGGATACCTGCCACCAGAGTCTCTTTATCCAGCTCCAGATCCGCCAGAATGATCGCCACACAGAGCGGATGAATGATATACGGTTCACCTGATTTACGCCTCTGGTCCTTGTGTGCGTCATACGCGATCTGGTACGCTTTCTCAATCATGCTGATGTCATCCGACGGATGGTACTTGCGAATGGCGGCAATCAACTCATTATACAGTACCTCCGGACTCGTAAAATCCGCCGGCGCTTCAATTTCCTGATCCAGCTTTTTTATTTTATCCAAATTTCCCATATATGCCTCCTGACCCTTCCGTAGATAACTGAAACGCCTGCCGTTCGGAATCCGGAAAGCGGTTCACGCAAATGAAATAAAATATTATATAGAATACACCTATTATACGAATATTTGACAAAAAATGCAACGGCAAACTATTTTGTTACTGTTCACGCATACATGCCCAGTAACGGAATTTGCCGTGGCTTCGCATTTAAATACGGCAAATTCCTGCTGTCGCCACGTTTTCTTACGGCACTTTCGGTTCCAAAAGTGCCTACCCGTGAACCGTTATCTATTTCCCCTCATAGGTAATTAGGGCATCCACCGCATATCCGTTCAGTTTTTCGCGTCCCTTTAAGCCTGCCAGCTCCATCACGCAGCAGATTTTTACAACCTCGCCGCCCATCTTCTCGATGAGCTTGACAATCGCCTCGGTCGTTCCGCCGGTTGCGATCAGGTCGTCAACGATAACTACCTTCTGTCCCGGTTTAATGGCATCCTCATGCATCTCCAGAACCGCGCTGCCATACTCCAGATCGTAGCTTACAGATACCGTCTTGCACGGCAGTTTGCCTTTCTTGCGGATCGGCACGAATCCCTTGTGCATCGCATATGCAACCGGCACGCCGAAAATAAACCCGCGGGACTCCGGACCAACCACGATATCATAATCCACGCCCTCTAAAGATTTCTGGATTCCGTCGATCGCAAGCTGCAGTCCGTCTGCATCCTGTAAAATCGTAGTAATATCGCGGAAAATAATACCCGGCTCCGGGAAGTCCGGAATGCTTCTTACATATTCTTCCAGCTTTTTCATGATTTTAACCTCTTTTCTATAAATTTTGTATCTCAATTTCTCAGTTTCAAATCTCCATCCGGCTCTTTTTCCACCGTTCTTCTCATTTTTGCAGAAGTTTTCCCCTGCTTCTTCTTCCTTATATACATAGAAGCCACAATCACCGCCAGCACAAACAGCGCACCTCCGCTGATCAGCAGTCCCTCATGCAGTCCCTGCGGATAATACCTGAGTTCCACCGTATGGGTTCCCGCCGTCAGTTCCACGCCGGTAAATGCCTTCCAGACCGGACGCGTGATAGCTTCTTTTCCATCCACCGTGACCGTCCAGCCCTCGTCATACGGGATCGTGAGGAACAGCGTTCCGCCCTCGCCCGCGTCGATCGTGCCCTTCATCGCCTCCTCGCCCAATGTTTCCAGTTCAAATGGATGCTGGTTGAGGCGCTCATAGAGCGCACGCAGCCCGGCTTCGTCAAAGCGGTACGCGCTCGCGTCCATGCTTCCGGCACTGTCATTGCTCTCCAGCAGAATCAATGTGCCTGCCTTCACATATCCGGTTTCCACCAGATACCCGCGTTTCAACGTATCAATGCTGCGGCTCTCCCCGCCGACATCCAGTTTAACCGAATCAATCTGACGGTTTGCGACACTTATATAATACTCCCCATCTTCCGGTGCTGTAAAGGAAAAACGATTCCCCTGCTCCTCCCCGTCCGTGAAAATCAGGCACTCCGGCACGCCCAGCACATCCGATAAATCATTCTGGACATCCGCTGGCGAAGAAAGATCGCGCTTCCAGCCCGTTTCTACTATGTCCGGCAGGATAAAGCCGAGCGGCAGCGTCCACGGATTCTCATAGAGGTACGTGTCACCTGAAAATGCATAGAGCGACAGGCGCGGATTGTCCTGCTTGCCCTCATAGAGTGCATATTTGATTGAAAATAACGAATCCACCAGCGGCGTACTTCCCACGATGCTGTATGCGTTCGTCGAACCTTCGCAGCCCATCTGTTTGAAGAAATCCGTCACCCCGGCATTTGCCACCGATGAAAACAGTGATACGGATGGAAAATGCATCCACGCGCCATCATTTTTCGTGCGCGCATTCGTTTTATCAATCCGGTAAAATTCCGTCTTTTTGAGCGGCTCTGTCACCGCTGCAACATCCTGATTGTCTGCCACATAATCAGTCCGGCTCGTCGTCGGAATGCTCGTTGCCGCCATATTGGCAAGCGCCTCCACACTTACCAGCGCCATCGCCAGAAGCGCCGCCGTGAACGCGAAATGTTCTTTATTTTGATAGAAATAAAAGACGCCCAGATACAGCAGCAGAAGCACCACTGCCACATACCAGACAACCGGCTCAAACGCATCGTCCGTCACCAGCTTTTCTGCCAGAATCACGTAGCCAATCGTGGCGGATGTCACCCCGGCAAACTGCCGTTTGGATATTTCATCCAGATATAGATACGCCCGGAAACACATCGTCAGCACCAGCGCGATATAGATAAACGACTGGCGGCACGGCAGGCTGTTCGGGTAATGGAAGCCATGCCAGATAAAATTCAGCACATTGAACGAAAAGCTGGCATAGAAAAAGAGCAGCAGCACACCGTACACAACCTTTTCCCGGATCGCAATCCGGCGGTTCAAAAAATACAACCCCATAAAAATGTAGACTGCCACGCCGCAGTAGAGGTTCGGCCAATGGTCGAGTCCCGTCTCCACCTGTACATTTCCGATGTGCCGCGCGATCATATCAAAGATCGGGAAGTAGATTTCCAGTGTGGTCGGAAAATTAAAATCGCCAGACGCCGTACTCTGCAGCGCCGCAATCTCCGGAAGAAGCACCGCAGCCGCCAGCGCACCCGCCAGAAGCGAATACACACCAAACAGGAAAAAGCTGTGCAGACAATCTTTCCATCCCGGCCGTTTCTCCAAAAACAAGAGCGCCACATAGTAAATCACCATGAAGAGACATATCATAATTGATATATAGTAGTTGGACAGGATTGAAAGTCCCAGCATCAGGCAGTAAAAAAGCCCTTTTTTTTCGCGCACCAGCCGCTCCAGGCCGTGCAGGATCAGCGGCAGCAGCACGATGCAGTCCAGCCACATGATATTCCAGCTATACGCCGCCATATAGCCGGACAGCGCATAGAATACGCCGAAATAGCACGCTCCAAACTTCTGCGAACCCGTGTGCTTTTTCAGATACCACGCCATCGAAAGACCCGCCAGACCGCTCTTGAACACGATCATGTAGGTCATAAATTCGATAATCAGGGACGACGGGCATAACAGCAGCAGCCAGTTGAACGGGCTCGCCAGATAGTACGCATAGAGCGCGGCAAAGTTTACGCCCATGCCGACATCCCAGCTGTAAAGCAGGCTCTCGCCACTTAAAAGCTTATGCCGGAATTCCGAGAAAAATGGCGCATACTGGTGGTACATATCCGTCCGCAGGAAGCTTTCCTGCCCAAAAGGGAAAATACCGCGGTATGCAAAAATCAGGATCAAAATCACCACCGGCAGGAAAAATGCCGCCAGGAGATCATCCGACGGACGGAAAACCGCAGCCAGGCGGCCCATTCCGCGGGGTGATTTCTCTGGTTCATCCCACTCATCTAATTCATCTAATTCTTCCTGCTCCCAGTCATCATCATTCAACTCTTTAATGACATCTGCTCTGGACTCTGAAAGTTTAGATTTTCTGGCATCTTCTTCCTGTCTCCAGGCCGGCATTCGTTCAGCACGTCTCATATCTGTACAAGCGGTCTCCGAATCCACGTCCGCACCTTCCCGCTCGTTCCCATACTCCTCTATTTTCCCCGTTGTTTCCGCTCCCGTAAGCTCCCTGAGTGCTTCTTCCAGTTTACTGGAACTTTCGTCTCGTTCTCTTTGCTCCATCTTCCCTCCATCCAGAATCCTGTTCAGGCGGCGTTTTCTCTACTCTTTCCGGCTTTTCCGGTCTGACTACAGCATCCATTTCCGCTGTCATTTCTCCACACAGCCCTATTTCGAGGATTCTTTCTTTTTGAAAATAAATAATTTACTGCAAATATAATTCAGCACCAGCGAGATCGCTGATACCACAATCTTACAGATCATATCCTGTTTGATTCCCATGCCGTCTACCATCACGATCATCGCCACATACGTGAACACCGATGTGAGAATACGGCAGGAGAAAAACGAAGCCATTTCCTTAAGAAGATATACAGGGTGGAAATTGTAGCTTCGGAATACCCAGATCTTGTTTGTCACATATGCAAACAGGATCGCCGCCGCCTGACAGCAGATCGTCGCCATACGGTAGTTCATGCCGTTGTGGCGAAAAACCGCATAGGAAATCCAGTCCACCAGCGTCGTCAGAACGCCGAATATCAGATACGATATCGTCTCCCTGTTTACAAACTTCCCCCAGATCAGGGATAACTTTTCCTTTATCATCACTTTTTCTCCGAAAAAAGAATTGTATGGGCAGCGGTCCTTCGACATACCCATACAATTCCTGTACTTCTTGGTTTAATATTACATTTCCTCTAACAACTTGTTGACACTGACCAGCTTGACGCAGAGTGCAAACAGCTCGGTTGCAGTGATCAGATCCTGCAGCGGCGGATAAGATGGAGCAATACGGATGTTGCGATCCTCCGGATCCTTGCCATATGGATAAGTTGCACCGGCTCCGGTCATGACAACGCCTGCTTTCTTGCACTTCGCAACGATATCCTTCGCACAGCCATTCAGTGAATCAAAGGAAATGAAGTAGCCGCCGTGCGGTTTTGTCCAGGTACCGATCTCCAGTCCGCCCAGCTCACGGTCGAGAATGTTCTCAACTGCCTCGAATTTCGGGCGCAGGATGTTGGCATGCTTTCTCATGTGCTCTACCATGCCGTGGATATCCTTGAAGAAACGCACGTGGCGGAGCTGATTCACTTTATCATGACCGATAGTCTGAATCTTTAACTGCTTCTTGATATCATCCAGGTTATTGTGGGAGGTTGCGATTGCCGCAATGCCGGAACCCGGGAACGTAATCTTGGAGGTTGAAGAGAATTTGTAAACCATATCCGGGTTGCCGGCTTTCTTACATTCTGCCAGAATCTCCAGCACATGATCCTGCTCATCATCGTATAAATGGTGGATGCCATAAGCATTGTCCCAGTAAATACGGAAGTCCGGAGCTGCCGGATGCATGCGTGCCAGACGGCGTACCGTCTGATCGGAGTAGGAATTGCCGGTCGGGTTGGAGTATTTTGGAACACACCAGATTCCCTTTACGGTCGGGTCGGTGGTCACATACTTCTCCACCAGATCCATATCCGGACCATCTGCGGTCATCGGAATGTTGATCATCTCGATACCAAAATATTCAGTAATGGAGAAATGTCTGTCATATCCCGGTACCGGGCACAGGAATTTAACCTTGTCAAGCTTGCACCACGGGGTATTTCCCATAACGCCATGAGTCATAGAACGGGAGATGGTGTCGTACATTACGTTCAGGCTGGAGTTTCCATAGATAATGATATTGTCAGCCGGAACCTCGATCATATCCGCTAACAGCTCCTTCGCCTCGCTGATACCGTCCAGGCCGCCATAATTGCGGCAGTCTGTCCCATCTTCGCAGGTCAGATCACTGTCGCTGCTCAGTACGTCCATCATTCCCATCGATAAGTCAAGCTGCTCTGCACTTGGCTTACCGCGTGACATATCCAGCGTCAGATTCTTGCCCTGAAACTCCCGGTACTGATCGCTCAGATCACGCTTAAGCTCCAGAAGTTCTTCTTTCGTCATCTCGCTATAAGGCTTCATCCTTCAACATCCTCCTTGTTTCTCTTATTTATTTCATCATAATTTCATAATCTGCTTTTCATCCAGCTCCCCTTGTTCAAGGGTTCGGAGCATCTCATCTAAGCATCGTTATAATAATAACATAGGTACAAAGGGCATGACAAGCATTAATTTGTTATGTCAGCACATAAAATTTGTTATATGGTACCGCTTGGTTTTTCCGATTCGGTGCATTTCACGGACACCAAATTATAATAAAAACATGATGTTCCCCCTTCTTTCATATATTTATGAAAATATATCTTTCAGGTCACATCATGTTCATTCATTTTCCCATGCATTTTGTTCCATCACGTTTCCGGCACATCATTTCCCCGCTGCTGGTTCCCGCCCTGTTTGCCATTTCTTTCTTCGCCGGGCAGACTGCCGCACATTTCCTGCGCCGTCCATCCGGGCACACGGTTTCAGCGCCTGTTATCGCCTGTGGCTCGCTCCCGCCTGCCTTTGATTCCGATTCGATTCCGGTTTCCGCAGATGGAAACTGGGGACTTGGATTTCCCAGTCCAGGGCAGACACCGGTCGGCAATGCCTCCGCCGACACTTTAAAAAATTTTGATGCTTTCTATGTAGGCGATACCTCCAAGCCCGTCATCTATCTGACCTTCGACGCCGGATATGAAAACGGCTGCACACCTGCCATTCTGGAAGCACTGAAAAAACACCATGTCCCGGCAACCTTTTTCGTCGTCGGCAACTATCTCGAAACCAGTCCTGAACTGGTAAAACAGATGATCGCAGAGGGTCACACCGTCGCCAACCACACGTATCACCATCCCGATATGTCCCGCATTTCCGACAAAGCAGCATTTGAAAAGGAGCTGACTGCCCTGGAAACACTCTACCAGTCCGTCACCGGGCAGACAATGAAAAAATATTACCGTCCGCCACAGGGCAAATACAGTGAATCGAACCTGCAGATGGCAAAGGAGCTCGGCTACAAGACCTTTTTCTGGAGTCTCGCCTATGTGGACTGGATGCAGGATCAGCAGCCATCCAAAGAAGAAGCATTTTCCAAGCTTCTGACGCGCATCCACCCCGGCGCGATCGTCCTTCTGCACAGCACTTCGCAGACCAACGCTCAGATTCTCGATGAACTTCTGGCAAAATGGGAGGAAATGGGGTATCAGTTCGGGCAATTAGATGAATTATAAAATTATACCAGCAGCATTTTCCGGATAAACGAAAGGATCGCGCCTCCGATGCTGCAGAACAGCAGAAATCCGTGGTTCGCATTGATCGCCTCCAGCGCCGCATAGCCGCCGTCCACAATCGGCTGTAAGCTGCCCGCATTCTTCGGCATCAGGTACGCTGCCGGACCGGCTACTAATACCAGAACAAGGATGATTATAAACGGGATAAATCCGCGCCCCGTATCGTATTTTTGCAGCCGTACTTTACCACCCGCGTGCTTGCCTGAAAGAATCCACAGGCACCAAATCGCGCCCATCAGTACCAGAAATACGCCAATCCCTACATACAGCCCCAGACCATAATTTTCCTCGGTAATCATAGTTCCGATATAGCCCAGATCGTCGCCGCCATACCGAAATGCCTTCGCATTCGCCCAGGTGATTCCCGCCATCAGAAGAAAACTGGCTGCCTGCATCACGCGCGCCATCAGCACAACCACGCCGGTTACTCCGGCTGCCGTCACATCCAGCACGGACGGACCGTCATTTGAGTCACTCTGCGTATGCGCCTCACTGCGCTCCGCCGCCCGTCTGGTGCGCTCTGCCTCCCGGGACTGGCGTTCCAGTTCCCGCTGGTGGCTGCGCTCCATCCGATTTTTCTGACGCTCTGAGCGCTCCCGCTCCGACTCCAGAGCATGAAGGCGTTTTTCCATCTGCTTCTGCTGTTTTGCATCCCGCTTATCCTCTTTCGCGCTGGAAGAAGAACGTCTCGCGTCCTGTCGTCTGCGCGATGCCGCTTCACGGTCGCGGCGGGCATCCTCCTGTGCCTGGGATTGGCAGCGTTCATTGTCGCGGCGCTCTTCCTCACGCTTCTGTGCGTCCTGACTCTGGCTGCTCCGCTTTTCCTGACTGTTTCGTTTCGATCCAGAGCCAGATTCCGCCTTTTTCTCATCCGATTCCATCCGAGCTGGATTCCGCTGTTCTGAATCACCGTCGTCATAGCTATTTTCCAGCTTTCTTCCCACCGTTTCCTGTTCTCGGCGTACTGTATCATTTACAAGCGGAGTTCCGCAGTTACTGCAAAAATTTCCAACTGCTTCCTGTCCGCATTTTGGACACTTCATTCTATTTTCTCCTTCCTCCAAACGATTCTTTCCATCCATTTCCGCACTCATTTCTGGCATTTGAAACACATTTAAGCAATGTACATTTTTTACACAGCCAGAACTTTATTTCCTGTTTCCCATGCCCAGCTGCCAGAACGCCACTGCACTCGCTGCTGCCACGTTGAGCGAATCCACGCCGTGTGACATCGGGATTTTCACGGTGTAATCGCACGCCGCGATCGTCGATGCCGCCAACCCGTCACCCTCGGTTCCGAGAATGATTGCTAATTTTTCTTCCTGCGAAAGCGCCGGATCCGCGATACTCACGGAACGGTCACTGAGCGCCATCGCCGCCGTGCAAAATCCCAGCTTCTTAAGCGTTTCCATACTGTTCTCCGCCCAGTCGCCCTTCGGAATGTACGTCCACGGCACCTGAAACACTGTTCCCATACTGACACGGCTTGCGCGGCGGTACATCGGGTCACTGCATCCCGGTGTCAGAAGCACCGCATCCATAAAGAGCGCCGCCGCTGACCGGAAAATCGCCCCCACATTCGTAGGATTTTCTACATTCTCAAGAATCGCGATCCGTCTGGCACCTGCACAGATTTCCTCGATCCCCGGCATTTTCTTCCGTTTCACCGCACACAGCATCCCGCGCGTCAGTTTAAAGCCGGTCAGGCGCGTCAGCACATCAAATGGTGCCGTAAACACAGGCACTCCCGCACACACCGGGCGTTCCAGAATCTCCCGCCCTTCTGTCTCGATATGGCGTTCTTCCATCAGAAAAGAAACCGGCTCATATCCCGCGTCGAGCGCCCGCCCGATGACCTTAGGGCTTTCCGCAATGAAAAGACCTTCCTTTGGTTCATTATAATGAAATAACTGCCCCTCGCTCAGCCGGGCGTAGATATCCAGCTCTGGCGCTTCCAGGGTTGTAATTGAAATATGATTCATTCTGCTTTTCACCTTTTTTAATATGGTTTTCATGTTCTATCGAGTATACCACATTTCTTACAAAAAGGAAGTGCCGATTATGGACGCTGACATGAAATCATTCCTCTATTCTGCCGCATTCTATCATCCTCTTTCCGATTTCGTTCCTATTTTCATACAAATCTATCTTCGGCAAAAAATTTCGATTTGTCACGTTAAAAATGGCATCAAATAAAACGGTTTCAACAATAAATTTTCCTCTTTCCCCACATCTTTCTGTGACAGCAAATATAGGTTATGCACATTCCTTGAATATTTTCTGTAAGACTCTCGGATTGACTCATGTTTTCCCATTCCGGAAGACTTTATTTCAAAAGCATTTATTTTGCAACACACTTTTTAATGGCATTTTTATGAAATTTAATAAAAAATGCACCTTGTCACATTCTTTATGGAATAATAAAAAAAGAGCAGCAAAAACTGGATTTACGCTCGTTTGCTACTCGTTTCGGTATTATTATATTTCCTGTTTTAAAAAAAGTCAAACCAAAAAATCACCTGTCGGAAACAGGAATTCTGGTTATTGGTTCACGGGTAGACACTTTGGAAACCGGCACTCCCACTCTCCGCTTCAACGCCTCAATATATAGCCCCGCAAACCGTCCCGGTGTCACGCGATTGTGGGTAATGTAACCGATCTCCATATAATCGTCCACATCAAGCGGAATCGCTACAATATTCGGTCCGTTCAGTTCCTCATTGATGACACCGCTGCAGATCGTATACCCATTCAGCCCGATCAGAAGATTAAACAGGGTCGCGCGGTCGGACACCAGGATGTCCTTGCGGCTGTCCAGAGTGCTTAGGATCTCCTCGGAGAAATAAAAGGAATTGTGCTCGCCCTGCTCATAGGACAGACGCGGATAAGGTTCCAAATCCGACAGGGTGATGGAACTGCGGCTTGCAAGCGGATTGGCTGCACCGATAAATACATGCGGTTTTGCCATAAAAAGCCGCGTAAATTTGAGGTCGTGTTCCCGCAGCGTCTTGCGGATCACCGTCTCGTTAAAACGGTTCAGATACAGCACGCCAACCTCGCTCCTAAGCTTCGCCACATCCTCAATCAGCTCATACGTCTGCGTCTCGCGGATACGGAAATCGTACTCTTCTCCGCCGTACTCGCGGATCAGATCGACAAACGCCTCAACGGCAAAGGAATAGTGCTGGGTGGAGACGCAGAACTGGCGTTTCTGCGGCACAGCGCCAAAATAGCGCTCCTCGATCAGGTTTGCCTGCTCGATCACCTGTCTCGCATACCCCAGAAATTCTTCCCCGTCCGGGGAAATCACCACGCCCTTGTTCGTGCGGGTAAACAGGGAAAATCCAATCTCATGCTCCAGTTCCTTGATCGCCGCCGTGAGGCTCGGCTGTGCAATATAAAGTTTTTTTGCCGCCCCGCTGATGGTTCCGGCTGCCGCCACCTCCACCACGTATTTTAACTGAAGTAATGTCATGCCCTGTTCTCCATTCTTACTGATTTTCTGTCATTTCTTTCTGAACCGCATCTGCCACAAAATTACATCAGGCTCAAATCCGCCTCTAACGCACCTAGTCCACAAATTTTTCCGTCTCTTTCAGACGAACCAGCGCTCTCGCCATCGCCGCGCGGGTGCTGTAATACTCGGAAATACTCTGTTTCTGGCGCAGCCGCTCTTTCGCACGCTCTAATGCCTCCTGCGCCCGGATCCGGTCGATCTCCTCCGGTTTCTCGATCGTATCTGCCAGCAACATAACACGGTTGTTGGCGATCTCACAGAAGCCCTGCCCGACGACTGCCGCCTCCCACGGACCGTCCTCTGTCACCTGGAAACGCATTTCTCCCGCTTTGACTGCCACGATCTCGCTCTCATGGTGCGCCATGACAGCCATCTCACCGTCCACCGCCGGAAGGATCAGACAGTGGCAGACTCCCTCATAGAATGTCCGGTTGCTGGATATGATTTTTACATGAAAATCTGCCATCCGTTCCTACGCCTCCTGTTTCTCTAAAGCCTTCGCCTTTGCCACTACATCCTCGATCGTTCCGACATTGAAGAATGCTGCCTCCGGGTACGCATCCATCTCACCATCCAGAATTGCCTTAAAGCCCTTGACGGTATCCTTTAACGGCACATACTTGCCCGGTACACCGGTAAAGTTCTCCGCCACGTGGAACGGCTGGGATAAGAAACGCTGTATCTTTCTTGCGCGACCGACGGTCAGCTTATCTTCCTCAGACAACTCGTCCATACCCAGAATTGCAATGATATCCTGCAATTCCTTGTATTTCTGTAAAATCTCCTGCACCCGTCTGGCCGTCTCATAGTGTTCTTCTCCGACCACATCCGGTTCCAGAATACGGGACGAGGATTCCAGCGGATCGACCGCCGGGTAGATACCCTGTTCTACGATCTTTCTGGAAAGAACCGTAGTCGCATCCAGATGGGTAAAGGTAGTCGCCGGTGCCGGATCGGTTAAATCATCCGCCGGTACATAGACTGCCTGGATTGAAGTGACCGAACCATCTTTCGTCGAGGCAATCCGCTCCTGCAGCTCGCCCATCTCATTCGCTAACGTTGGCTGATAACCAACCGCCGACGGCATACGCCCAAGCAGCGCTGAAACCTCCGAACCTGCCTGTACATAGCGGAAAATATTATCGATAAATAGTAACACATTCCGGTGCATTTTGTCACGGAAATATTCTGCCATCGTAAGCCCGGTCTCTGCAACTCTCATACGAGCTCCCGGCGGCTCGTTCATCTGTCCAAACACGAGCGCTGTCTTTTCCAGAACACCGGATGCCTTCATCTCACTCCAGAGGTCATTGCCCTCACGGGAACGCTCACCGACACCCGTAAAGATAGAATAACCGCCCTGCTCCATCGCAATATTCCGGATCAGCTCCTGAATCAGGACTGTTTTTCCGACGCCCGCGCCGCCAAACAGACCGACTTTTCCGCCCTTGGAATACGGCGCCAGAAGATCAATAACCTTGATGCCCGTCTCCAGAATCTCCGCGACCGGGCTCTGATCCTCAAATGGCGGCGGATCCCGGTGAATACACCAGTGCTCCTCACCATCCAGCTTTTGTCCTCCATCTACCGTCTCACCTAAAACATTAAACAAACGTCCAAGCGTCTTTTCGCCAACCGGAACGGAAATGCCTTCTCCCGTCGGTGTTACCTTCATGTCACGGCTCAAGCCCTCGCTTGCCGACAGCATGATGCAGCGGACGATATTATTTCCCATGTGCTTGGCAGCTTCCATCACACACGTCTTTCCCTGATTTTCTACTGTGAGCGCGTCCCGGATCTCCGGAAGGGGACCGCTCTCAAATTTCACATCGACAACCGGACCGGAAACCTGGACAATCTTGCCTTCCGGCAGGCTGGTTTCGGTCTTTTTTGTCTTTGCCGCCTGTTCTCCCATCACACTCTCATCTCCTCTTCTCGTTCTCGTCTCTGTGCAGCCGCGCCGCCGCATACTTCGGTGATCTCCTGTGTGATCGCCGCCTGCCGCGCCCGGTTGTACATCGTATTCAAATCTTTTAAAAGTGCATCCGCATTATCCGTCGCCGCATCCATCGCCATCATACGGGCATTCTGCTCGCTGCAGAACGACTCAACCAGAGCGCCGTAGATAAATCCGGCTACATAGTTCGGAACGATCGCATTCATCGCTTCCTCCGGCGTTGGCCGGAGGGAAAACTCCTCCAGCCGCACATCGACCGGAATCGCCATTCCATGCATATCCGGCTTGGTAATCGGAAGCACTCTTTTATCCTTCGCCACACTCTGCATCACATTTTCCATTCTTGTATACAGGACATGGATCTCATCCAAATCACCCGACAAATATCGTTCCAGAAGCATTCCAGCAATCCACCTTGCCCGGTTAAACGTCGGATCCTGCGCCGTATACTGGAAATTTTCTTCAATCGGGATGTGCTGGGAGGCAAAAAACTGCCGCCCCGTCTCACCGATGACAAACAGATGTACCTCGCGGGAAGGATCCTTTAAAAATGTATCCGCCATCTTCATGATATTATGGTTATAAGCACCCGCCAGCCCTTTATCACCGGAAATAACCAGCAGCCCCGTTTTTTTCGACTGGTGTCCTTCTTTTTCAAAATAGGGGCTTTCCATGTTTGGCAGATGCCTCTGGATACGCCGGATGACATTTTGCAATGCATAGAAATACGGCTCCGTCTCTGCCAGTTCTTTTCTGGCTTTCTTTAATTTTGTCGAAGATATCAGGTACATCGCATTCGTGATCTTGCGCGTATCCTGAATACTCCGGATCCGGTTCTGGATCTCTCTGAGTCCTGCCATCTTCCATCACCGCCTTACTGCTTATCCGGTTTTGCATCCGCTGCTGCCTCCGGCGCATTTCCCTGTGCTTTCAGGAATTTTGCCTTGTACTCGCCCACCGCCTTCGCAATCTCTCGCTGGATATCATCGCTGAGTGTCTTCGTCGTGCGGAGTGCATCGCCCACCTGCGGGTAGAAACTTCTCATATATTCGTAGAGCCCGCCCTGGAATGCTTTCAGCTTTTCCTTCGGAATATCTACCAGCAGATGGCTCGTCGCCGCATACAGAATCACAACCTGTTCTTCCATCGAGAGCGGATGCTCAAGCGGCTGTTTTAACAGCTCCATCAGACCGCTGCCGTAGGTAAGCTGTGCCTTAGTTGCCGGATCCAGATCGGAGCTAAACTGTGTAAATACTTCCATCTCGCGGTACTGTGCCAGGTCGATACGTACGCTTCCGGCTGCCTTCTTCATAGCCTTGGTCTGCGCTGCGCCGCCGACACGCGATACCGAAAGCCCTACATTGACCGCCGGGCGCATGCCCTCGAAGAACAGCGAACTTTCCAGGAAAATCTGTCCATCTGTGATGGAAATAACGTTGGTCGGGATATACGCCGACACATCGCCCGCCTGTGTCTCGACAATCGGCAGCGCTGTGATTGAACCACCGCCCAGCTCATCCGAAAGCCGCGCCGAGCGCTCCAGCAGACGGGAATGCAGATAGAATACATCGCCCGGATATGCCTCACGTCCCGGGGAACGTTCCATCAGAAGAGACAGTGCACGGTACGCAACCGCGTGTTTCGATAAATCGTCATAGACAATCAGAACATCTTTTCCCTGATGCATAAAATATTCTGCCAGCGCCGTTCCTGCATACGGCGCGATATACTGTAAGGACGCCGGATCACTCGCCGTCGCTGCCAGCACGATGCTGTACTCCATCGCCCCGTGTTTTTCCAGTGTATGAACCAGTCTCGATACCGTTGAAGCCTTCTGACCGATCGCCACATAGATGCAGATCACGTCTTTTCCCTTTTGGTTCAGCATCGTATCTACCGCGATCGAGGTCTTACCGGTCTGGCGGTCACCAATGATCAACTCACGCTGTCCGCGTCCGATCGGGAACATCGAATCGATCGAGAGGATACCGGTCTCCATCGGGGTATCAACTGACTGACGCTCGATAATACCCGGCGCCGGTGATTCCACCGGACGGTATCCGGCTGCCTCAATCTCCCCTTTATTGTCGATCGGATTGCCCAGCGCATCTACAACACGCCCTAAGAATCCCTCGCCAACCGGGATACCTGCCATCTTGCCGGTCCGCATCGCGCGGCTTCCTTCTCCGATGGTGTTCGCATGTCCAAAGAGGATGCAGCCGATCTCCTTCGACCGGATATCCTGTACCATGCCTCTCACATCGCCGTCAAACGCCACAATCTCACCGTACATCGCATGGTCGATTCCATCCACATAGGCGATGCCGTCGCCCACCCGGCTGACCGTACCGATCTCACGGGCTGAAATGTCGATTCCATCCAGATTTCCTTTCAGAATCCCGATGATTCCCTTCTGGGTAAGGAAATCACCCGAATCCGGCTCTTTTACCAGATTCTTTAATTTATCTGCCAGTGCCCGTTTTCTTCCCTCCGTGCTCCAGTCATATTCCTCACTTCCGACCCGGAGGATAAAACCACTTCCAAGCTCCGGCTTTTCTTCCTTCACAATCCGGAGTTCCCGTCCCGGATATTTCTCCGAGAGAAATTTCCGGATTCCGGCTGCCTGTTTTTCATCCGGCTCTTTGACATATTCCAGCACACAGCGCAGATATTTATCCGGCTTTTCAAACGTCTCCGCTTCCTTAATCAGATCCGGCATCATTTTCATTGTCTGATCCTGTGCCAGCACCTCGATGATTCCCCGGACTGCCAGCGGAAACAGGCTACGAACCAGATCTTCCCGCTTCTCACGGGTCAAATCCGGATTTTCAAGCTCTGCCGGAAGCTGCGGTGTCGCAGCCAGTATCTCAGCCGCATGCTGCAGATCATCGACAGAAATCTTCTGCCTCTTTATTTCTTGTAAATAGACATCAAGTTTCTTCATTCTCCGTCGTACCCGCTTTCTTCAAAAACTCATCATAAAGAGCGCTGTCATCCGACTTCTTGTTCATCGAACCAGCCGCCGCGTCCAGAACCAGCGACAAAATTTCATGCTTCGCCTGTTCGAGCATCTTATCCTTCTCCCGGCGTGCATCCTCGCCCGCCTTACGGATGACTTTATCTGCCTCTTTCTGGGCGTTTTCAATCAGCTGGCGTCCTTCCTCACGTGCACTCGCACGCGCCGCATCCAGCACCTTGTTTTTCTCTGCTTCTATTTCATCCTGGCAGGCTGCGTATTTCTCTTTCTCCGCCTGCGCTTCTTCCTGCATCTTTTTTGCCTCATCATACTTTTCCTGAATGGCTGCATTCCGTTTATCGATCACTTTGTTGATCGGCTTAAAGAGGAAAATACGGATAATCGCATACCAGATTAAAAGGTTGATGATCGTAAAAACCAGGTTGATGTCCAACCGTAACATAGCCTTGCCCCACCTTTCGTTTTCTATCGTATCAGCTTAAAAGAATAATAATCAAAAGGGCAATAACGAAACCATAAATAGCAGTTGCCTCGGCAAGTGCCGCACCTAACAATAGAATCTTTGTGATTTTTCCCTCTGCCTCCGGCTGTCTTGCGACTGCCTCAGTCGCCTTAGATGTGGCGATTCCGATACCAATTCCGGCTCCTGCGCCTGCAAGAACTGCCAGACCTGCTCCGATTGCAATGATTGTACCCATAATAAAGTCTCCTTTTTGTAATTTTCTATTTCTCTTCTATTACTCGATTGATTCCTTGATAAAAAGCCCTGTCAGAAAGACAAATACATACGCCTGAATCAGACCGTCAAAAATATCAAAGTAAGCGCTGAACAATACCGGAAGCCCTACCGGAAGGATGTATTCAATCAATTTCATGATGACGAACGCGCCCAGCACGTTTCCGAACAGTCGCATACACAGCGACAACGGTTTGATAAATACCTCCATGATATTGATCGGTGTCACGATGGCGATCGGCTCTGTAAAGCTCTTTAACCATCCTTTTAAACCTTTGACCCGAATCCCTGCTGTCTCAATCAGCACAATACTCATCAGCGCCAGTGCTGCCGTGACGTTCAAATCCTTGGTTGGCGGCTTGAATCCCAGTATACCAAGCAGGTTCGCCACGCCCAGATACATCAGCACGGATGTCAGATACGGCGCATAGCCTTTTCCTTCCTCTCCGAGGATTCCCTCGCCAATGCCCTGCAGCCACGTAACAGCGTTCTCCAGAAGGAGCTGTCCGCGTCCGGGATGTTCAACTTTCAGACCGTGCGTCACAATCAGTGAAACCACGAGCACCACTGCCATCATGATCCATGTAACCACAACGGATTCTGATATGCCGATCCCGCCAATTGTAAAGGCTGTCTCACAGTTCAATTCCTTGATCAGGGTCGCACCCAGATCTCCCATACTGTCACTTCCTCTCTCCGGGTTGTTCTCCCGCGGCTGCCCCGGCTATTGTTCTTTCATTTCCCGATGCCGCCACGTGTTCTAGTTACTGTTCACGCATACGTGCCCAGTAACGTTTTCTCCTGTGTCTCCACATTCTTCCCGTCTGTTCCCGATCTTACTCCCAGAAATACAAATGGTAAAATTATATTTTTTTCCTATATCCATAGATAAAATGAATGGTGATAGTTATTGGTAATCGTTATTGCGGCTGGACATTTCTGGAAAAATACGATAAAGTGTGACTATATTTGGTAAATAGACATACAGATAAGTACAGATATAAAATCAGATAAACACTGTTTCAATCAGGCAGAAACAGCCCGACATACAGAAAGGATTTCAACTACATACATGGACATCAGTTTTGACTACTACAAGGTTTTCTATGAGGTGGCTCGGTGCCAGAATATTACCCAGGCGGCTTTGAATCTCTGCCTCACGCAGCCAACCGTAACAAAATACATTCATAATTTAGAAGATATGCTTCAGTGCAAACTTTTCAACCGCTCCCAAAAAGGCGTGACCCTGACCGATGAAGGGCGGATCCTGTTCCGCCAGATCAACCGTCCCTGCCAGCAGATGGGACGCGCGGAAGAGATTTTAAAAGAATATACGAACAGTCAGAGCGGCAGGGTTTCGATCGGTGCGAGCGAGCTGACGATGCGCTTCTTTCTGCTTCCTTATATTGAACAGTTCCAGCAGCGTTTTCCGAATGTGACCGTACAGATTCATTCCAACTCTGCGCCGATCACCGCTTCTTCCTTAAAGGCCGGGGAAAATGATTTTGCCGTCATCATCTCTCCGATCCACGAGATCATGAAGGAGCTGGATCTGGTTCACGTGATGCCGGTTGCCGAGTTCCAGGATATCGTCATCGCCGGAAACCGTTTTTCCGAGCTGCAGAACCGCACACTCTCCCTTGAAGAGCTCTGTATGCACCCGCTTGTCAGCATGGAGTCCGGCACGACGACGCGGCTTTTTTGGGACAATCTCTTTGAGGAACAGGGGCTGGATCTGCACCCGAGCATCGAAGTTTCTTCCAACGATCTGATCGCCCCGACCGTCTCCCACAATCTGGGAATCGGCTTTGTTCCCTCGGAATTTGCCCGGAACTACCTGCTCAACTACCGCGTGTTCCAGCTTCACTTAAATATCCCTATCCCGAAGCGCCAGATCCTCATCCTGCAAAACCCGATGCGCCCTCTGACGCCGGCGGCACAGGCATTTCTGGATATGCTGAAACAGCCGGTGCAGGAAAGTATAGGGAATGGACAGCCGGTCTTGTTACACCCATAGGGATTTTCACTAAAAATACCCTGTCGATCGGATTTTAATGCTCCTGACAGGGTATTTTTGTTTGTAATCTACAAGCTTCTAACCTCTTCATATAAATGAAAGTGATTTTTTCTAAATTCCAGAAGCCCTTCCCGCTGCATTTTCCCCAGCTCTGCCGACAGCGCCGATCGGTCCACGCCCAGATAGTCGGCGAGCTGCTGGCGGTTGAATGGGATATCAAATCTCTCGCTCTCATTTTTTACCGCCTGATCGGAGAGGTACGACAGAAGCCGTCCCCGGATGGATTTCGACGATGTATTGAAGATCCGGCGGGACAGCTGCAAGTTTTTCTGCGCCGAGATTGCAAGCAGGTTGCGGATAAGCTGCGTGTGATGTCCGCAAGAATTGGGACACTTCGACAGCATTTTTCCAACATTTAAAAACAGCACTTCCGTCACCTCCGCTGCAAACACATCGACCAGCAGCTTTTCCCCCGGCACGCACGCATATGTCTCCGCAAAAATCTGTCCCGGTTCTACCCGGTCTAGAATGCTGCGGTTGCCCCACAGATCATCGTTGACAATCATCACACTTCCGTGCATCACCACACCCAGAGATGTGACCGTATTCCCCGCGCGATAAATCATTTCTTCTTTTTCATAACTGCGTTCCTCCGCCCCCAGACAGGACAGCATCTCCCCGATTCCGGATTCGCCCGCGCCTCGAAACAGGGGGCTGCGGCTTAGAAGCTGCATTTCGAAGGGAGTTAAATTCAGGCTGGCGCCCGTTTTATAGTTTGATGCCATATAGATGTTGACCTTTCTGTTTTAACTAAGTGTTCTTATTATATCAAATATTTTTATATTTTTCTGCAATCTGATTTCCCGTTCTTGCACATCCATGCAACTTCTGCGATAATAGAAACATTCCTATATCAAATGAAGCTTTAAACCAGAAGATTTATCGGACAGGATATTTACATAAAGAGGAGACTTTCAAATGATCGAGCCAAACCAGCTTCTTCAGACATATATCCGCCAGTATCAGGCGGCAAGCAAGAAAAAAAGAAAGACCAGTTCCCGCCCCCGCGATCTGAGCGAGCGGACCAACCGGCTGTTTAAAACACTGAAACGCACCAAACCGACACAGGTCACCAGCCTCTCGCTGGAGGAATGGCACCGCCAGATCAAAAATCTGGCTTATTTTGCGTACCGTTCGCACAACGATGCTGTCACAAAGCTCATTGAAACCAGCCTGCTGCCACAACTCATCCGCCTGGATGAGGCAATGTTTCTGCCCGCCCAGCGTGATGATATTTCCGTGGATTTTCTGAATTATCTGGAAACAGAATTGGATGGTCAGCTCTGCACGCAGACACTTCTGGAGCTTTACCAGATCTATAAGCGCTACGTCATCCAGTATAAAATCATGGATCTCGTCCCATCCCGCCCAGAGCTGGAATTTCCGGAGACTATGGCGATGAACCGCCGTTTCATTCTCCACATCGGACCGACCAACAGCGGTAAAACATTTCACGCGCTGGAACGCTTAAAAACAGCGAAAAAAGGCACTTACCTCGGTCCGCTGCGCCTTCTGGCGCTTGAGGTATATGAAAAAATGCACGACTGCGGCGTTCCCAGCACCATGCTGACCGGTCAGGAGTGTATCGCCGACGATGACAGCCGGATCACAGCTTCGACGATCGAGATGGCAGATTTCTCCGAGGAATACGATATTGCCGTGATTGATGAGGCACAGCTGACCGCCGATCCAGACCGCGGGCATTGCTGGACAAAGGCGATTCTGGGACTGAAAGCCCACGAAATCCATGTCTGCATGAGTCCCGCCGCTGAATCTGCTGTCACACACCTGATCCATCTGTGCGGCGACAGCCTTGCCATCTGCCGGTATCAGCGCAAAACTGCGCTCATCTGTGAGGACACGCCATTTTCTTTCCCGGAAAGTGTTCTTCCCGGCGATGCACTCGTCGTATTTTCCAAAAAATCCGTGCTGGATGTGGCGGGACGTCTGGAAGAAGAAGGTATCAAGGCAAGTGTTATATACGGAAGCCTGCCGCCGGAGATCCGCCGCCGCCAGATGCAGCTTTTTACCAGCGGCAAAACCAAGGTGGTCGTCGCCACCGACGCGATCGGCATGGGACTCAACCTGCCTGTCCGGCGTATCGTATTTGTCCAGACCCAGAAATTTGACGGTACCACCCGGCGCGGTCTGTCCGTACCGGAGATCAAGCAGATCGCCGGACGCGCCGGACGCTTCGGACTCTTTGACACCGGCTACGTCAATGCGATGGGACAGGAATCCCTCGATTATATCCGGGAACAGCTTACTCAGGAGGAAGAACCGATCGAAAAAGTCAGCCTCGGTTTCCCGCAGATTCTCCTCGATCTGGACGAGCCGCTGGACGTTATCATCAAAGTCTGGAAATCCGTTGAGCCGACGCCTCCGTTTGAAAAGGTCAGCGTCGATGAGATTTTAAGCCTTTATGCGCAGGCAGAACGCTACAGAAACGATATCTACGGATTCGATGACAAACGGATTCTCTACCGCATGATCAGCTGTCCCATCGATATCAAGGATCATCAGGTTGTCCTGCAATGGCTGCGCTATTGCAAGGATTACCCGGCGGACAAGCGCCTGAAACACCCGGACAAAGGCGCCGGCTCCAAGCTGGGGCTGCAGAAATACGAAACATATTACCGCAAGCTCGACCTCTACTACCAGTTTTCCCACCGTTTTGACAAGATCATCGACGAGGACTGGCTCGAACAAGAACGCAGCCGCACTGAAGGTACGATCATGCAGTATTTGTCCAAGGGCAAAAAAAGCTACATCGCCCGCTGCCAGCGCTGCGGACGGATGCTGCCGGTTGGATATCCGTTTAAGATTTGTGATCCGTGTTTTCGTCACAGTTCCATTATCGCTTAGCCCCTGATTTTACCGTTTTACGTTCCGGCTGTTCAACACCACCAATGCCGTAAAAATCAAAAGAATGCCCAGCACATTTTCAACCCGCAGCATTTCTCCAAATACCACAATCCCAGCCACAGCTGCCACCATCGGCTCAGAGAACGCCAGAACCGAGGCTTTTCCTGCCTCCATCTGGCGGAGTCCCAGTGTGTAGCTTACAAACGGAAAAAAGGTAGATACAAGTCCCAGCGCCAGCCCTTTGCCAAGAAGCGCCGGAGAGGTCATCAAGCTCGAAAACACCTCCGGTAATTTTACAAAGGGAATCAGGCTGATGGTTACAGCCATAAAAAAAGCTTTATTCTGAGGTGATGATATGATAACGGAAGATGCCATGACGACATGGGGGATACTGTTTCGGGGCAGCGCATGACGCGCTGCCTATTTTTTCGAATTTATGCTATAATACAGAAAGAGGGAATCAAATTTTAGGAAAACAAGGAGAATTTCAATATGTATGATGTGTTAATTATCGGCGCCGGTCCCGGCGGTATCTTTTCTGCCTATGAGCTGATGGAACGTAAACCGGATTTAAAGATCGCTGTTTTTGAGGTAGGACATCCGCTGGAGCACCGTAAATGTCCCATTGATGGTGATAAAATCAAGTCCTGTATTCACTGCAAATGCTGCTCCATCATGAGCGGATTCGGCGGAGCCGGTGCATTTTCTGATGGAAAATACAACATTACCAATGATTTCGGCGGCACTCTCTATGAGTATATCGGAAAAAAGACAGCCATTGAACTGATGGAATATGTGGATGGAATCAATCTCCGTTTTGGCGGGGAGGGCACGAAGCTGTATTCCACTGCGGGAACAAAATTTAAGAAAACCTGTATGCAGCACGGCCTGCATCTTCTGGATGCTTCGGTCCGCCATCTGGGTACGGATATTAATTATATTGTTCTGGAGCACCTCTATGATCATCTGAAGAATAAGGTGGATTTCTATTTTGACTGTGCCATCGAAACCGTGGAGAAAACGGAGAAGGGTTACAAGGTTTACAGCGATGATACAACCTTTGAGGGTACGAAATGTATCATTTCCGCCGGCCGAAGCGGCAGTAAGTGGATGCAGAAGGTATGCAAGGACCTGGATATCCATACGAATTCCAACCGTGTGGATCTGGGTGTCCGGGTTGAACTGCCGGCTGAGATCTTTTCGGATCTTACAGATGAACTCTATGAGAGCAAGATCGTGTATCGTACGGAAAAATACGAGGATTACGTGCGCACCTTCTGTATGAATCCCAAGGGAGCTGTGGTAAATGAGAATACCAACGGCATCGTAACGGTAAATGGTCACAGCTACGAGAATCCTGCAAAGCAGACCCATAACACGAACTTTGCCCTTCTGGTAGCGAAACATTTTTCAGAGCCCTTCAAGAATTCCAATGAATATGGAGAGAGTATTGCAAAACTCAGCAACATGCTGGGCGGTGGCGTAATTGTGCAGCGTTTTGGAGACCTGATCCGTGGAAAAAGAAGCACGCAGCAGCGAATCAATGAATCTTTTACGGTTCCAACCCTCAATGCGGCTGCCGGTGATCTGAGCCTGGTTCTCCCAAAACGGATTCTGGACGGTATTATCGAGATGATTTATGCCCTGGATAAGGTGGCACCGGGTACGGCGAATGATGACACGCTTCTCTATGGAGTGGAGGTAAAATTCTACAACATGGAGGTGGAAGTGGATCACAACCTGATGACCTGTCATGATGGACTCTACGTCATCGGTGACGGCAGCGGTATTACCCATTCCCTTTCCCATGCATCTGCCAGCGGTGTCTATGTGGCACGGCAAATCGCGGAGGCAATTTAATAATAAACGGTCAGAAATGTCTATTAAAAATGGATAAGATGCAGCCCCTATCGTCTGCCATCTTATCCATCTCATTTCACTTCTTTCGCTTACCAACATCTCATTCAGATGCATTTTCCTTGATTCCCACTCAGATCCCCAACTTCCGAAACAACGCATACAATTCTTCTGCCTCGTCCATCGAAGGTTTCCATCCATATTGTTTCAAATCGACGCGGTCGCCGTCCTCGGTGGAGTCCACCCGTATTCCATCCTGTTCCAGCAGTTTTTTCTGCTGTCCCGGATAGTCGAATGCCGCCGCGCCGCTTAGAAAGCCCTTGGAATTAATCACCCTGAATGCCGGGACATCGCCCAGGCGGTTGGTGCGGAGTGCATATCCCACCTGGCGGGAATGGCGCGGCGCACCGCACAGGAGCGCGACCTGACCGTAAGTCGTCACGCAGCCGTCCGGAATGCGCCTAAATACTTCTTCCATTCTCCGATAGATGTCCATAATTATTTCCCCATCACCTCGTCCGCATGATCAAGTGCTGCCTCGATATTCGGGCAGAAATGATCGCGTCCGATCATATCCACAAATCCTGCCTTCTCCATCACGTGCATCGGCTGCTCGTTGACATGGGACAAAATCAATGTAACGCCGTTCTTCTGGCAGCGCTCATAGAGGGCAACCATCGAATTCATCGCTGTACTGTCAACCGCCGGAACGGCACGCATACGAAGAACCAGGCATTTCGTCTCCTCGCGGGTTTCAATCTGGTTGATGCGGTCTGCTGCACCGAAGAACAGCGGTCCCGTAATCTCATAAACAGCCAGTTCTCTCGGGATCTCCCGCAGACGTGCCTGTTCTTTCATGGCTGCTTCTTCATCTTCTGCAGCTGCCGCTAAGAGCTGTGCCTCTTCCACTGAAAGCTCTTTTCCGGCTTTTTTCGCTTTTCTTGCTTCCTGCTCTTTGCGCTTCTGCTCCTCTACTTCTTCGACATAGAGCCAGCTTCTGACGCCCGTCTCATCGCTCATCCGCTTCATAAACAGCAGGCAGGATAACAGCATACCGATCTCGATCGCTACAACCAGATCGAAGATAACGGTTAAGAAGAAGGTCATCACCAGAACCGCAATATCACTCTTCGGAGCCGTCTTGGTCAGACGGACGAAGGTTCTCCACTGACACATATTGTAGGCAACCATAAACAAGATTGCCGCGATGGTCGGCATCGGGATCCAGCTTGCACACGGCATCAGAACTACCAGAATCAGAAGCAGGACAACCGCATGAACCATGCCTGCAACCGGGGTACGGCCGCCATTTTTGACATTGGCTGCGGTACGCGCGATCGCGCCCGTCGCCGGAATACCGCCAAACAGGGCGGAAATAATATTACCCGCGCCCTGTGCCACCAGCTCCGTGTTGGAACGGTGTTTTCCGCCGATCATGCCGTCCGCTACCACGCAGGAAAGCAGAGACTCAATCGCCGCCAGAACTGCAATCGTAAACGCATCCGACAGGGAACCCTGAATCACATCGTAGCTGAACACCGGCAGACGGAACGCCGGAAGCTTGTTGCTGACCGTGTAAAGGTCGCCGATCGTATTCACATGCAGCGGCAGGAATTTTACCATTAAAATACCTGCAATAACCGCTACCAGCGATCCCGGAATTTTTTCCGTGATCATCGGCATCACGATCAGAATCGCCAGACACACCACGCCGACGATGATCGCGTGCAGGTTGACACTTCCGAATCCAGCCGCGAACGCTTTCAGCTTCTGCATCGTCTCGATCGTCTCCATGCCTGCCGGATAGGTTACGCCAAAGAAATCCTTCAACTGACCGATGACGATCGTCACCGCGATACCGGAGGTAAAGCCGGTCGTGATTGTAAACGGAATAAACTTAATCAGTGAACCAAAATGGCAGAATCCCATGATAACTAGGATGATACCTGCCATGATCGTCGCAACTGCCAGTCCTTCCACGCCGCTCTTCGCCACGATACCTGCCACGATCGTTGCAAATGCCGCCGTTGGACCTGCAATCTGTACCTGGCTGCCCCCTAAAAATGAAATCACAAATCCGGCTGCAATCGCCGTGTAGATACCCTGTTCCGGACCTACCCCCGAAGCCAGCGCCAGCGCGATCGAAAGCGGCAGCGCGATGATCGCCACGATGATACCCGCTACCACATCTGACATCAGCTGTGCGCCGGAATACTTCTTCAATGTTGTAAACAACATTGGACGTATTTTTTCCATACCCAAAACTCTCCCTTTTTCTTCCCAATTTAAATAAAAAGTAATTGCCAGCCCTAAAAAGAACCGACAATTACCTATTATACAGCAAAATAAGGGTGTGTCCAGTTTTTTCGAAGTTTTAACACAGGAATGCTTCCGACTTGTTACTGGGCACGTATGCGTAAACAGTAACTCAGACTTCTAGATAAGCAGTTGTTAAATTTCTTAGTTGTGATTTTTTTGTCAAAATGACGGATTTGTAAAATTTCTGTCACAAACTTCCGGCTATTTTTTCGATTGACTTTCCTTCAAAAAAGTCTATAATTCGTACTTGTAAAAAGCATTGAGCAGGACACGATTTCCAATTTTCCACGTTTTCAGAGAGCTGTCGGGCGATGAAAGACAGTAACGCCGATGGAAGTTATCCCCTGTGAGCTGACCGAACAAACGCATGTAGGATACCAGTAGTCCGGTCCGGATTCCTACCGTTAAAGAGGAACATATTCAGAATGATGGATATGGCTGAGAGATCGGCTTTACAGCCGGTAAAAGAAGTGGTACCGCGGATGCTTATGCCTCCGTCTTCTTGAACTTTTAAAAGTTTCAGGAGGACGGAGGCTTTTTTGTTTCCCCGCTCCCGAAACTCCGGCAAACTGCCGGGACACTAAAAACCATTTGACCTATGGGAATGGAGGTATCTTTATGAACACATTAGTTATCGTAGTTATCGCAGCCTGTTGTCTGGCGGCTGGTTATCTGCTCTACGGCAGATGGCTCGCCCATAAATGGGGCATTGATCCAAACGCAAAAACACCGGCCGTCACAAAAGAAGATGGTCAGGACTATGTTCCGACCGATGGCTGGGTTGTATTTGCCCACCAGTTTTCATCCATCGCCGGTGCCGGTCCTGTCACCGGTGCTATTCAGGCGGCTGTCTTTGGATGGGTTCCGGTCTTTCTCTGGATCATCCTCGGCGGCATCTTTTTCGGCGCTGTTACCGATTTTGGTGCCCTGTACGCCAGCGTTAAAAATGAAGGCAAATCGATGGGACTTCTGATTGAACAGTACATCGGCAAAACCGGTAAAAAGCTGTTTCTTCTGTTCTGCTGGCTCTTTACTTTAATTGTAACCGCCGCTTTTGCCGACATGGTTGCTGGTACATTCAATGCATATGAGACGGTAGACGGCGTGACCAGCTTATCCGCCGCCGCAACTGTTAACGGCGCAGCCGGAAGCATTTCCCTTCTGTTCATTGCCTTTGCCGTTGTATTTGGACTGATTCAGAAAAAGGCTCAGTTCCATGGCTGGAAACAGACCTTGCTCGGACTTGTCTGCACGGTAGCTGCTTTCGTCATCGGCATGAACTGCCCGCTCATTACCACCAAGGCGAACTGGTCCTACATGGTATTCGCTTACATTTTCCTCGCAGCCGTTCTTCCGATGTGGCTTTTGATGGAACCGCGTGACCTGATGACAACCTTTATGTTTGCCGGTATGATTATCGGTGCCGTCGTTGGACTGCTTGTCGCACATCCGGCAATGAACCTGGCGCCTTACACTGGTTTCCACAATGAGAAATCCGGTGACCTGTTCCCGATTTTGTTTGTAACCGTTGCCTGCGGCGCCGTATCCGGTTTCCACAGCCTGGTTTCCTCGGGTACTTCCTCCAAGGCAATCACCAATGAAAAGGATATGCCGAAAGTTGGCTTCGGCGCTATGCTTTTGGAAAGTTTACTGGCTGTCCTGGCTCTGTGCGTTGCCGGTGCTGCCGCTTCCGCTGATGGCACGCCTGCAACCGGTACTCCGTTTGCTATCTTCTCCTCCGGTGTTGCCGGATTCCTGGAGATGTTCGGCATCCCGGTTTACGCCGCCCAGTGCTTTATGACGATGTGCGTCTCCGCACTTGCCCTGACAAGCCTGGATTCCGTTGCACGTATCGGACGTATGTCCTTCCAGGAGCTGTTCAGCGTTGATGACATGGAACACGCCGAAGGATGGAGAAAACTTCTTTGCAACAAATATTTTGCAACGGTTATCACCCTGGTATGCGGCTACATTTTAACGCAGATCGGCTACTCCAACATCTGGCCGCTGTTTGGCAGCGCCAACCAGCTGTTAAGCGCCCTGGTTCTCATCACCCTGTGCGTCTTCTTACGCGTCACCGGTCGTGAAAACCGCACGCTGCTGGTTCCACTGGTTGTTATGCTGTGCGTTACCTTCACCGCACTCGTTGAGCGCTGCATCGCACTGGTAAAGGCTTACAATGCCGGAACCGCTGTCTTTATGGTAGAAGGACTGCAGCTTATCATCGCGGTTCTGCTGATGGTTCTGGGTGTGATTATTGTGGTTCATTCCGGTAAAGTACTGTTTTCGAAATCGACTGCTTCGAAGACAGAAAACGATAAAAGATCTGAAATGAATAAACCGGCGCATTGCTAATGATTTCATCAAAATCAAATTATAACCCGACTATAGGTGCCAAAAAGGGTGTCTCTCGCTCACGAAAAGAGACTCCCTTTTTTGGTATTTTTTAATTCTATTGATAACCACTCTGCTGCTATATGATGCCAACTCTTCACTTCTGAATCTTTCTCACCGCGAATAATTGGTACTTTTGTTACTGTTCACACATACGTGCCCAGTAACGCACTTTTTTCTATTCTTTCATCTTTTCTCAAATTTCTCTGGTATTTCCCCTGCATTTCGTCTATAATAGGAAGCAAATTTTTCAACCGAGCACAGCGCTGACAGGCGTTGTATCAGACAGGAGGAGACATGGATATTGTATGTTTAGATCTAGAAGGTGTATTAGTGCCGGAAATCTGGATCGCATTTGCTGAAGAAACCGGAATCCCGGAGTTAAAACGCACCACCCGCGATGAGCCGGATTATAACAAACTGATGAATTACCGTTTAAACATCCTGCGCGAGCACGGACTGGGACTCAAGGAAATTCAGGAAACGATCTCTAAAATTGATCCGCTTCCGGGCGCAAGGGAGTTTTTAGACAAATTAAAAGAAATCACTCAGGTAATCATCATCAGCGATACCTTCTCCCAGTTTGCCGGACCTCTGATGAAGAAACTTGGCTATCCGACCATCTTCTGCAACTCTCTGGTTGTCAGCGAAAATGGTGAGATTACCGATTTTAAGATGCGCTGTGAGAAATCCAAATATACCACCGTCAAAGCACTCCAGTCCTGCGGCTTCGAGACGATCGCCAGCGGCGACAGCCACAACGACCTCGCCATGATTGAGGCAAGCAAGGCGGGCTTCCTCTTCCGCACGACGGAGGAGATCAAGGCAGAATATCCGCAGATTCCGGCCTATGAGACGTATGATGAGCTGTTAGAAGCGATTAAAAAGGTATTAGCGTAAACATTCCGTATTTTCATAATTGCATATGCAATCGTAAAAGCAGCCCCCGGAATCCACACTCCGGGAGCTGCTTTTCAATCGTTTATCCTCTCAAATGTTCACTGATTATTTTTCAATAAATAACTGTTTTACATCAAATGCCTCGTCGATCATGCCGGATTCATACATGAAATCAGCGGTCTTCTGGAAGCCTTCTTTGTCATCATCTGTGATCTCGGTAGAGAAATCATAGAGATCGTACATGCTTTTGACTGCATCGGTGTCCAGATCCAGCTCATCGGCTACGATCTGCATCGTCTCATCCGGTTTTTCTTCCATGAAATCAGCAATCTCGGTCTGTGCTTCTTCCAGCTTCTCGATGATCTCCGGGTGCTCGTCATAGAATTTCTGCGTCACTGCCACTGCAATGATCGCCTTAATCAGGCCTTCGCCGTCGGCTACCAGGTGGTAACCCTGCTTCCCTGCATTGTAAGCAGTTGCGCCAGCAACCAGAGCCACGTCTACACTGCCGCCGTCCAGACCTGCTTTTGCATCCGGGATCGACATATTGACATAGTTGACATCGTCGATCGTCATGCCAGCCGTTGCCAGATAGGAAACGAGAAGCTCATGCAGGTTGGTTCCGGTCGGTCCTGCGATTGTCTTTCCTCTCAGGCTTTCCGGCGTCGTCAGGGACTCATCCTTAGAATACATACAGAATGCCTTCGGAGAACGGCTGTACATATTTAATACCTTGATATCCGCTCCATTTGCTGCAGACAGAATCACCGAAGTACCGCCAACCGCATACAAAACCTGCACATCGCCGGAAGCCAGCGCCTGTGTCTGATCTGCCCCGGAGGTCAGCTCCGCATAATCAACCTCAATCCCCATATCGCCAAATGTTTTTTCAAAAATACCCTGATTTTTCTCGATGATCGTCGGCACATTGAGCGGAGAAGTTACATACGTAAAGGTCAGCTTATCCAGATCAGATTCTTTCGCTGTCTCCTCCTCGGCTGCCGCCTCCTCTGCGCTGGTTTCTGCCTCTGCCTGCGTGCTCTCAGCCGCATCTTTTGTACCGGAGCAGCCTGCCAGGGAAGCTGCGGTAAGGCAGAGTGCCATTCCCATTGCCATCCATCGTTTCATCATAATCGTTCCTCCTCTAAATAAAATGTAAATTATTTATAATATCCCTTTTCAGGGTTATCATCTCATCCTCCAAAAGATTCCTCTCTTCCTGCGGCGTCTTGACCTCATAGAGCGCCTTGACCATGCCCTTTTCAATGACCGCAATCTGGCTTCCCAGAATCAGTGCCTCATCGATGCTGTGCGTCACAAACAGAATGCTCGCACTGCGCTCCTGCTGGACGCGCAGAAGCTCTTTCTGCATCTGTTCCCTTGTAAAATAGTCAAGCGCGGCAAACGGCTCATCCATCATGATAAAGGTCGGCTCATACGCCAGCGCCCGCGCGATCGCCGCCCGCTGCTGCATTCCGCCGGAGAGCTGTGCCGGATATGCTTTTTCAAATCCAGATAATCCGACCGTGCGTATAACCGCCTCTATTTTCCCCGGATCTGTCTCCTTTTTTGAAAGCCCGAACACCACATTTTCCCAGACGGTCAACCACGGCATGAGGCGCGGTTCCTGAAAGACAAATGCCGTCTTGTGGGCGCTCTCCCAGCGGATCTCTCCGCTGTCCGCCGTCTCCAGTCCTCCGGTCAGCCGCAGAAGCGTCGTTTTCCCGCATCCGCTCTGCCCCAGAATCACGGTGATTCTCCCCGCCGGAAGCGACAGGTTGATCCCGTTTAAAACGGGAATCTCCCGGTTATCCACCCGGTATGTTTTATGAATATCAATCAGTTCAATTCCAGCCATTTTCCCCGGATCCTTTCAGCACAAATCCTATCATCCATCCAAACAGGCGGTCCGTCACATATCCGACTGCCCCGATCGCCAGAATCCCCACGATCACCTTGTCGGTCCGCGACATCTGCTGTGCAAATAAAATCATATGTCCAAGCCCGGTGGACGCCGCCACCATCTCCGCACCGATAATGGCGCGCCAGCTATATCCAAGCCCGATCCGCATTCCGACCAGAATATCTGCCATCGCATAGGGCAGAATGATGCGGAAAAATTTGCGGCGCTTCGAGTAGCCGAACATATCGCCCACTTCCAGAAGTTTCGAATCGCACCCGGTAAATCCCTTCACGATATTTAAGTACATCGGGAAAAATGACGCCAGCACAATAATCACCGTCTTCGTCGTCTCTCCGATTCCGCACCAGAGAATCAGCAACGGAATCATGCTGAGCGGCGGGACATTGCGGAAAAACTGCACAATATACTCATAGTAAACGCTGCTGCCCGGAAACAGCGCCCGGAACATTCCCAGCACAAAGGCAAACAGGAACGCAATCGCAAATCCCTTCATGACACGCAGGAAACTGATTGAAATATCCCCCCACAGTTCCCCGGTTTTCACCATTTTTAAAAAGCTCGTCCACACCCGCGCCGGGGACGGCAGCACATACGCACTGACCATCTCCATGCGGCAGACCAAACACCAGATCAGAAATACCGCTCCGATTCCCAGCGCCGGACCGAAGTATTTCTGCCAATTATCCTTGAATTTCTTCGTTTCTTTCATTCTTCCCATTCTTTTGCCGCAATTCATGCATTTTCCGCTTCCTCAAGCGTTTTCCATGAACCGCAGATTTCTCTCACTCTGTCTGCACGCCATCCCCGTGATGGCATCCATCCTTACAATACAAAAGTTCCAGCAGATCCGCCTGCTTCCAGCTTCCGCTCTCCACATATGCCCGGATTTTCTCCGGACTGCTGACACTCTCTACCTTCGCCGCCTGCCCATCTTTCCGGCAGATTCCCGCAAAATACCCCGGCGGAATCGGGCTGTCTTCGATCGCCCGGACGCGCACCTCACCGCCTGCCAGACGATTCCATGCGATAAACCGCGTATTCTCAAGTCCCAGCGAATTTCCAAGCACCGCAAGACTCTGGCATGGCGTCGTGATGATCTTCTCCCCATCCGCCAGATCCGGACGCGTGCTTAATTCCCGCGCACAGTGAAGTAAAATCGGCTCGATCGGGGCAACTTTCAGGTTTTCAATTCCAGATTCGTTTTCCGGCTCCTTCTGTATCTCTTCAAGCAGCCGAACCGCCTCCGGACAGCGCGCATCCGCAAGCGTCACGCCCGCCCGCAGACTAGCTTCATATCTTTCCCGGACGATCCGTCCCCAATCGCCCCGGCACTCGACCCGCGTCAGACCATGCCGTTCTAAAAAACGCTTCAGCGAATCTTCCTCACACATCCCGGCAGAAACCGGATTTATCCACAAATACCGCATTGTTTCTCCACTCTATCCAATCAGGCTGCCTAGCTTTCACACCTATGCACCTAATTTACTGCGTTTTCACGTTTCCTGCAAGTTAGTTCTTTCTAACTAGCTTATCATAGCAAAAAATCGATATATTGTCCAGTTTTGATTGTAAACTTTTACAATTTTATAAGTTGACACTAGCCGGTAAAAATGATAAAATCGGTTTTAATAGTTCCTATTTTCCTACGTATTTAATAGGTTTTATTCCGAACAGATTCCTGTTTTTATTGAATCCTATAAAAAAAGCAGGCGGACAGGGCATCAAGGATACAATTCAGGCGATCGAAAATGCCGGATATACCTATGAGATCGAGTCGGATGACCGTGAAGAATAATGGGACGCATTTTTCTATAAAAAAGGTTTTAACCAATTCTCGCACTTTCCGTGAAAATCGGCTAAAACCATTTTTCATTACAGCATATTAATAAACCCGGTCGATACCAGGAAAAGAACCAGCATGACAGCCGGCACAATATACCGGATTAAGAAGCTGTACATACCTGCTCTTGAAAAATGTTCCCCATTTTTCTCGACTTCTTCCACGATCCACTTCGGTCCGACCACCCATCCGATCAGGATGCTGGTTAAGAAGGAAATGATCGGCATAAGGAAGCTGTTGCTGATATAATCCATCACATCAAGCAGCTGTCCGGTGGAACCGTTCGGCAGCTTCAACTCAAAATACAGAACATTGTAGCCCAGACAAATGAGAACTGCCGTGATCAGGGAATAGATTCCGACCATCACACACATCTGTTTTCTCGTCTTTCCAAACACTTCCATGCAGTTGGCAACCAGCGTTTCCATGACAGAAACGCAGGATGTCAGCGCCGCAAAGCCAAGCATCAGGAAAAATGCAAGTCCCACGATATGACCGGCGCCGCCCATCGCCTGAAATACCTTTGGAAGCGAAATAAAGGTCAGACTCGGACCGGACGCCATGCCATCGCGTCCTAAAAATACAAAGACCGCCGGAATAATCATCATACCGGACAGAAGCGCCACACCTGTATCAAAAAATTCAATCTGATTGGTCGCCTTGTTCAAATCGATCTCATCTTTGACATAAGAACCATATGTTACCATAATTCCCATCGACACACTCAGTGAGAAAAAGAGCTGGCTCATCGCATCCAGCAGTACTTCCAGAAATCCTCTTACCGTCAGTCCCGTAAAATCCGGGCGCACGTAGACGAGGAATCCCTGTATTCCCGTCCGGACCGTCCCATCCGCGTCCGTGTAGGAAAGCGTCAATGAAAAAATCGCGATTCCGATGACTAACAGGATCAGTCCCGGCATGATAAAACAGGAAAATTTCTCAATTCCCTTCTCTACACCTCTGTATACAACCCAGATTGTGAGCGCCAGAAAGATTCCCGTGAAAATCAGCGGCGCATTCTTTTCCGTGATAAACGATGTAAAATATCTGTCCTCCGCCACATCCCTGCCGGATGTCGTCAAATACTCAAAGAAATATTTCGTGATCCATCCGCCGATGACCGAATAATACGTCATAATTAACATCGGAACCAGAAACGTCAGGTATCCGACAAACTTCCACTTCGGATGCAGCGTTCCAAACGCCTGCAGCGCATTCTCCTTCGTTCTTCTGCCGATCGCCACATCCGTCGTCAGAAGTACAAATCCAAATGTCGCCACCAGCACCAGATACACCAGCAGGAACAGTCCGCCTCCGTCTTTCGCACATAAATACGGAAAACGCCAGATATTTCCTACACCGACGGCACTTCCGGCTGCTGCCAGCACAAACCCCAGCGAACCGCTGAAGCTGTTTTTCTTTTTTGCCATTTACTTATAACCCCCGTGATTGTAACTTTTATGTCCGTCTCCCGAGGACATAGACAGCTTCTATTCTACCTGTTTTTATTAGAATTACAAGTATCTGCCGGCAATTTTCTCCTCAAATTTCTCCCCCTCCCGCTTTTCTTCCCAGCCGCCCCATCGTTACTGTTCACGCATCATGCCCAGTAACGGAATTTGCCGTGGCTTCGCATTTAATTTATTTTCCCCCCTTCATCTCTACTTGCCTGCCTTATCATCTTCTGCTAAAATTAAAAAGACAAAAACAGGAATTTTCCCATGGAATGAGGCATATACACAATGAACAGCAATCAAACATTCCTGCGTCTTTGCCGGGTTTTAGAAATATACGAAGCCGATTTTGGCTGTGAAGAACGCCCGGACGGACAGGAAACGATGGTCTGTGTCCGTCTGCTGGACACAACTGAAAATGCAAACCTCTCAGAGCATCCAGAATACACGATACGCACCGCGGATCAGGCACTCTATGATGCCGGAATCAATGAGGGCGATCGCGTCTGGTTTGACCCGGAATCCGGGCAGATTGAGAAAGCGGCTGAATCACACTAAAATATAAAGAGTTACAAAGGAATATCAAAATGGAACCATTTTACTATAATCACATGAACAAGAACCAGCAAGCCGCCTACCGCGCCATGCAGCAGGGACTTACCAATCTCTCCGACGAATTTCAGATTCCGCGCCTGGAGGGAAAGGATTTAAGCAATGTATTTTTTGAACTGCGGCTCGATCACCCGGAGATTTTCTGGGCTTCCGGCTTTAAATATAAGTATTACCCAGATTCCCCGAACCTGATCCTGATACCGGAATACCTCTTTGACAAGGGCAAGATCCGCGAACATCAGAAAGCGATGGGCGCCCGCGTCGAAAAACTTGCCCGCCCGGCAATGAAGCTGACTGAACTGGAAAAAGAACGCTATATCCACGATTTTATCTGCGAACACGTTCACTATGACAAATTAAAAAAGCCCTACTCCCATGAGATCATCGGACCTCTGGGACAGGGCGTCGGCGTCTGCGAGGGCATCGCCAAATCGGTCAAAATTCTTTGTGATACGCTCGGCATCTGGTGCATGATCGCGCTCTGCGGCAATAACCCTGAAAAGGGCATCAAATACCGCCATACCTGGAACATCGTCAAGATCGGGAAAACGTACTACCATCTGGACGCTACCTTCGACAACAGTCTCGGCAAATGTCTCCAGACCGGCGAGGAAATCCGCTACGATTACTTCAATCTCGACGACAAGGCGATCTTCCGCGACCACGAACCGCTCATCGCCCCGGCGCCTGCCTGCACGGACAGCGACCATTTCTATTATAAAGAAAAGAAGCTCTCCTTTACCAAACAGGAGGACGTTTACAAGCGCTCCTTACAGGCGGCCAAAAAAGGAAAAACACTGACGTTTCACTGGCGCGGCGGCTATCTGACAAAGGAAGTTCTGCGTGAACTGCTCGACCTAATCGAAAAAGCCGGAAAAGGACGGCAGAAAACAGCCCTCATTAAGCTTAACTGGCCGCAGGCAGTTCTGCGCGTCCGCTACACCGATGAGGCCATCCAGCCGATTGTCACCATGGAGGAAGCAAATGAAGGGGAAGAAACCCCGGAAGGCACAGCGTCTTTATAGTTCGCTGTGCTTTTCCGCGGAGCATTTTTGTGTCATAGGACGAAGTTTCCTATGACATGAAGATTCTAACAATCATAGAGATCATCTTCCAAAACCAGATCCTGATGTTTATCAAAGCTGCCTGCCAAAGGAGCTTATCCAGAAAGTTTTACGCTGTTTTTTTGCTATACGTCAATGATTAGGATGAAATTTCTTAGAATTTTTCTCAAAGGAACTATTGCTATAGTCTCTCTTTTACTTCCATAACTGGGCACACACCAACTCCAGTACACTTCCCGCGATACATCTCGCCTTGTCCGAGATCAGAAAACAGTTGGAAAGTTCCTCTTTTCTCGGATCGACATCTGCTACCTTGAAATGTTCCGTCACCAGATAACCATCCCGCAAAAGACCTCGCAGAATGCCCGTGATCTGTGTCTGAACCAGAAGTTTCGTTCCGTCCTCCTGCCAAATCTCCGCGATCGTGTCCCCGGCTTCGACGATATCACCGATCACACGCACATTTTTGAAAATACCCGCTGCCTGTGCGTGAATCACTCGCTCTGCACCGTATCCACCGATCACGCCCGGAATCCCCGTATTCGGGATTGCCGCACCCTCGCGGATAATTCGCCCCAGCCGGTGACCGCGCTTTGTCTCCACCACAACATCCACATCCTCACCTGCCGTAAAGCCCGGACCAAGTGCAATCGTGAGCGGTGCCATATCCCGGCGGGTTCCAAGATTTCGCTTTGCCAGAATCGCATCGATCACAACAGCCGGTTTCAGCGCTCCAATCGACACGCCTTTCGGATCAATCAAAATCGGCACGCTATTTTCCCGCCAGACCGCTTCTGCCTCCTCATATCGATCAATCCGGACAGCACGAAGCCCCTCGACCTCAGTTGTTTTTGTATAAACCGCCTCACACAGAGCTACCTGTCGCCGGATCGCTGCCGGATTTTCGATCTCCAGCACCAGCACCCGAAGCCCTGCCGCCCAGAGCCGATGAATCGTCCCAGTTGCCAGGTCACCGCCGCCGCGTACAATAATTAAATCATCTCGTTTCATGAGGATGCCTTCTCCTATCTCACTTTTGTTACTATTATTTCCATTACCTGTTTATGCAGCTTCTTCTTCAAATAATTCTTTTGATTGTGTTTTCTGCTTTTAGAGTAATTCTTTTTACTGCCACACACACGACACCTTATCATAAACAGAAGTGTCTATCCGTCCGCTCCACTGCTCCCACTCTTCCGGACGCATCCGCCACGCAAGACCACAGCCAGCAGAAATCTCCCTCGGAAGTGGAATTAAACGTCCCGGAATGCCCGTTTCCATACATCGTTTTTCCCATTCCATCGCCGCCACGGTCGTGTGAAAAGATAGAACAATAAATGGATGTTTTTCTCTCATACTGCCGCTTTCTCCTCATTCCCTACTTTTTTGCAGACCCATTGAAAACCCGATTTTTTCCCCAGTTTTTACGCTTCCTCTGCCAGTGCCCGAACTGCTTCTGCTGCCCTCTCAATCTCCTCTTCCGTATTAAAATGCGAAAAACTGAACCGCACCACTCCCTGACCTACCGTTCCAAGCGCCCGGTGCATGAGCGGCGCACAGTGTGCCCCCGCGCGGACGCAGATGCCGTATTCTTCCCAGAGTGCATCCGCCACACGTGCCGAATCTTCCCCGGCAAGGTTGAGGGAGACGATCGGCGCATGACATTTTGCCGCCGGATCTCCATACACAATGATGCCCGGAATTTCCTTCACCTGTTCGTAAAAACGGCGTGTTAAATCCCGCTCCCGTTTCTGCAATTTCTCGATCCCCTGATCCATCCGGTAACGGATGCCTGCTGCCAGCCCCGCCAGACCATGGACATTGAGCGTCCCGGCTTCGAGTGCCGTTGGCATTTCCTTCGGATGGTGTTCATCATAACTGTGAATGCCGCTGCCGCCAACCAGAAGTGGTTCCACCGAAAGTCCCGGCTTCACATACAGCCCGCCGGTTCCCTGTGGTCCCAGAAGCGCCTTATGCCCGGTAAAACAGAGCACGTCGATTCCGAGCTTCTGCACGGAAAACAATTCTTCCCCTGCAGTCTGCGACGCATCCACAATCAGAAGCAGTCCATTCCGTTTAACAAACGAAGAAATATAGGAAAGATCCGTCACATTTCCTGTCACGTTGGACGCGCCGGTAATTACCACCGCACGCGTCTCTGGGCGCAGACATGCTTCCAACTCTTCATATTTTAGATTTCCACGCGCATCCACACCCACAAAACTAAGCATCGCTCCCTGATCACGCAGACGATAAAGAGGGCGCAGCACCGAATTATGCTCACAGACCGTCGTGATCACGTGATCGCCCGGACGAATCAGCCCGGAAATGGCTATGTTCAGCGCCTCCGTTGCGTTTGCCGTAAAGGCAATCCGCGACGCATCTTCCGCATCAAACAATTCTGCTGCTGCCGCACGTGCCCCGTACACCAGTCTTGAAGCATGTAAGGTTGCCTCATGCGCGCCGCGCCCCGGATTTCCTGCGGTGCGAAGCGCCTCAAGGACTGCCTGTTCCACCTGCAGCGGCTTTTGACGCGAAGTCGCCGCATTGTCCATATAAATCATGGTTTTACCACATTTCCAGCGCCCAGCATTTTTTCAGCGATGACATACATGTTGGTTACACCGCCGACTGCCAGCTTCTCGGTCAGACCATAGAAATTCAGGCAGGTGCCGCAGGTCAGGATCTCCACACCTTCTGCCTCCAGTGTCTTCAGATCCTCCAGCATCGGAGATCCTTCACAGGTCAGACTGGCTCCGCCGTTATAGAAAAGAATGGTTTTCGGCAAGTTGTCCTGCTGGGTCAGGGCAAATGTAAATGCCTTCAAAAGCGTCTTTCCAAGTTCCTCACTGCCCTCGCCCATCTTATCATTGGCAATCACAACCACGGTATCGGTACGGCTGTCCGGAATACAGGCTTCGCATCCGGCTCCTGCCTGTGCTTTTTCCTCTTCTGTCTGTTCACCCACCGTAAAGATAACCTGATATTCCTGATCCGCCAGCTTCTTTGCACTGCTCTGATAGCCCTTCTGCTCTGCCATTTTCGTCAGATTCTGAACTGCAATCTCATTATCCACCAGCACTTCCACCTGTCCGGCACCCGAAAGTTCCTCTATCGCGTGTTTTGCCTTTACGACCGGAATCGGGCATGCGTCTCCTCTTGCATCTACTTTCTTCATTTCTGTTTCCTCCTATCCTCGTACAAAAATTTCAATCTCTCCCGGTTCCGTGATCGTTCCCACGATCCGCGCCGGAAGCCCGGCGTTCTGCAGCTCCTGTTCCAGTTTCTCCGCCTCATCCGGGGCAGCTGCCATCAGAAGTCCGCCGGAGGTCTGCGGGTCAAACAAGACCTCTTCCATTGAAAACGGTACATTTTCAAACTGCACCGCCGCCCCGACATGGTTGCGGTTTCTCTGTCCTGCCGCCGTGTATAAAAACGCATCTGCCGACTCACGTGCGCCCGGAAGCACCGGAATATGGTTCACATCAATCTCGCACGACAGCCCGCGCCCCATCATTTCATGCAGATGCCCCAGAAAACCAAACCCAGTCACATCTGTGCACGCGTGAACCGTGTACTTCCGGCTGATTTCCGCCGCTGTTTTATTGAGCGTCGTCATCGACTGTACCGCCCCGTCCATCTGCTCTTTTGTCACTTCTCCGACGCGGTTTGCCGAACAAATCAGCCCAACCCCCAATGCCTTTGTCAAAATCAGGCGGTCGCCCGGCTGTCCGGCATCATTGGCGTACAGCTTTTTCGGATTTACCAGTCCCGTCACGGACAAACCGTATTTCACGCCCGTGTCCGCGATCGAGTGACCGCCCGCGAGAATGCCGCCTGCTTCTGCCACCTTCTCCGCGCCGCCCTGTAAAATCTGTCCCAGAACATTCAAATCCATTGATTCCGGAAAACACACCAGATTCAGCGCCGTCTTGACCTCACCGCCCATCGCGTACACGTCGCTCAGCGCATTTGCCGCTGCAACCTGTCCAAAAATATACGGATCGTCCACCATCGGCGGGAAGAAATCAACCGTCTGCACCAGCGCCAGATCCTCTGTGACCTGATACACTGCCGCATCGTCCCGGCTGTCATATCCGACTAAAAGATTCGGATCCTTCTCGCCGCGCGGTAGTTTTTCCAAAATGCGGCTTAAAACACCGGCTCCCAGCTTTGCCGTACAGCCGCCGCCCGTACAAAATACGATATCCCTTTTCTCACTCATCTCTCTCACTCCTGATTTCGTTCTGGTCCTGAAAAGGAAGTTAAAATTCCCTGAATTCCGTAGCTATGTTTCAGGATATCCAGTACCTTTCTGCCATCCTCCCGGCGCTCTGACGTGTCCGCCTGGTTCAGAACCACAAAAAACAAACGCCCCGATATATCTTTTCTGGCACCGTTTTCGCTACCAAGAAGCCACGCCAGAAGTTCTGGGGTCAAAGGCGTATCTTTCGAAATGGGCACTTCTTTGAGCAGTCTTTTTCCTTCTTTGGGATAAGCTGCGTCCCCATACTCGCACACATCCCTGTTCCACGCCTCAATCGCCAGCTCCGCCCGGAAGCACACCTCCCCCAGCGGACGATACAGGGCACTCAGCCCCGCGACCGCCAGCACGATATCGCTCTGCGGCAGTATCACCGGCTCATGCGCCGCCGGAAATTTACACGGAAGACATTTCGCGCCATCCGCCTCCAGAAATGTGATATCTGCATCCGAAATCCACTCGCTTCGAATCGCTTCTGGCAGAATTGTCAATTTTTCGTGTGGGGCTGGGGTTCCGGCTACGACGTAGGTTCCCTGCTGCCAGAGACGATCGCGCTCTTTTCCGGCATTCTCCCACGCGGTATTTTCTTCCTCATTTACCGCAATCCACGGCACATTTACCGGCTTCCGAATATGCGTCGTCGTCGCCATCAGCACCCGCCATCCCTTCGCCGTGCAGTACGCCGACAGCGCATACAGAAGCGTCGTCTTTCCGCCTCCGCCAATCAGCGAGACCACGTGTCCTTTTTCACGTAAGAAAGGAAACTTCTGCTCCCAGTCCATCACCGCAGCTTCTCTTCCCATTCCTTCTCCCGAAATCCCGTTAAAACAGTATCTCCATCCACAATGACAGGGCGTTTTACCAACATCCCATTGGTGGCAAGCAGCTTCAACTGTTCGTCCTCGCTCATCTGCGGCAGCTTATCCTTTAACTGCATTTCCTTATATAGCATCCCGCTCGTATTGAAAAATTTCTTGATCGGCAGCCCGCTTCTCGCCTGCCACTTCTTCAATTCCTCATACGTCGGATTTTCCTCCACGATATGGCGCTCTGTATATGAAATTTCCTGTGTATCCAGCCATTTTTTCGCTTTCTGGCAGGTACTGCATTTTGGATAATAAATAAACAGCATCGTATTCCTCCTTTGTGAGCATGCTTGCTATTATACGGCACCTTCTATTTTAAATGCGGCCGTTTTAAACAAAGCATTTTACCTTTTTAAATTACCTACAGAAATTATACCCAGACACCAGAAAGATTGCAAGGGATGCCTGAAAATGATACAATAATAATATCTGCAACTATATTCAAGTCGAACGTCCGTGAGACTTGGCGCGTGATCCTGGTCAGCGAAGCTGACATATTCCTATCAGAATCACTGCGCAACCTC
Organism: Clostridium sp. AM43-3BH; assembly: GCF_003479985.1. Classification (NCBI taxonomy): domain Bacteria; kingdom Bacillati; phylum Bacillota; class Clostridia; order Eubacteriales; family Clostridiaceae; genus Clostridium; species Clostridium sp. AM43-3BH. The sequence continues at coordinate 177,613 of NZ_QUIH01000004.1, read as the reverse complement.
GCGGAGCGTTTATCTCAGTCGGAGACAAGGCTTCCACTGAGATAAATTTGCTATTACTCACCACCTGAAGAGGTGGGAGTCTTCTCGACTGAGATACCCCCCTCTTTTATACCAACAGGGAAACACATTCACCCAAAAATTATTATAAAAATATCCACTATGAAAGAAAAAATATTTAACATCATCCAGATCGGCGACAAAAGCAACCGTATCAGCCGTGCATTCGATATTTTCATCACCTTCACGATCATCTGCAATATCATTGTCACGTTTCTGGAAACATTCGATCAATTAACATCCTTCGGTGGTCTGTTTACCATGCTGGAACATGCCAGTGTCCTGATTTTCTGTATTGAATACGCGCTGCGCATCTGGACTGCCGACTATCTCTATCCAGAAAAAACGCCGGGACGCGCCCGATTCTGCTTTCTCATTTCCTTTGATGGAGTGGTGGATCTGCTGACGATCATCCCGGTCTTTTTTCTTTCGGGCTTCATCATTTTCCGTATGCTGCGCGTGGCGCGGATTTTCCATCTGTTCCGGCTCAATGCGAAATACGACTCGTTCAACATCATTACCACCGTACTCTATGAAAAACGGAACCAGATCATTTCCTCTGTGTTCATCGTCATGGTGCTGATGCTGGCGAGCAGCATGTGCATGTATAGTGTCGAGCACAACGCTCAGCCGGACATTTTCCGCAATGCATTCAGCGGCATCTGGTGGAGTATGTCCACGCTGCTGACCGTCGGTTACGGCGATATTTACCCGGTCACAACGCTTGGGCGCGTGATGGCGATCTGCATCGCCTACCTCGGAGTCGGTGCCGTCGCGATCCCAACCGGTATCATCAGCGCCGGTTTCGTCGAACAGTACCAGCGCAAGAGCAGCCTGTCCAGCATGAAGGACGCGGATATTCAGGAAATTGCCGAGGTTTTCGTCGATAAACGATATGCCGGAAAAACCATTGAAGAGATGGAAGAAGAGCAGAATATCAAGATATTTCTGGTGCTGCGCGATGATCTGTCGGTGCTTCCGCAGAAAAATATGGTTTTGAAATTAAATGATATTGTGATTATACGAATAGAAAATGAAGCGTAATCAAACTTATCATCAAACATTTTTTTATGAACGTGAAAAAGAATGTGCCTTGGCACATTCTCGCGCCGAGCGCGGTCGCTTGCGACATGTTTCTGCTTCGCGCGAGTGCGCATCATTGGCACGTTAGTGCCTTTTTGTGTAATAGGGAATTCCAAGGAATTTCCTATTACACAAAAAGACTGCCGTCCAAATTTTCTCTCTCTGGACAGCAGCCTTTTCTTTCCTTCAAAATCAGCTTCTCAGCTCAATTCCATACATCTTATTCAGCTGTTTCAGCACTTTCTTGACATATCCGTCAACGGTATCTGCCTTGAACGCCTCTTCCTTCGGAGTGAAGAGAACGGTAAATGCCATCGATTTCTTATCGGCTGCGATCTGTCTGCCCTCGTATACGTCGAACAGACTAACATCCTTGACGTAAGCACAAGCCTCGCGGATACAGCCCTCAACCTGTCCGCAGGTGATGTTTTTGTCCATAACCAGCGCCAGATCACGTTTTTCCTCCGGGAATTTTGGAAGCGGCTCAAATACTTTGGCTTTTCCATACCATTTCTCCAGCGCTTTCATGCTGATCTCCAACACATACGCATCTTCGCGCATTGCCTCTTCCTTCATGATCTCATATTTTACCTTACCGAGGTAACCAATCTCCTCGCCCTCGCAGAAGATCGCTGCGGTCTGATACGGATGCAGGAACGGTTTCTCTGCTTTTTCATAGTTAAAAGTAATATTTAAAACATCGGCAACTGCCTCTGCCATTCCCTTTAAGGTAAAGAAGGACTCTTCCTTACCAAATGCACCGATGCACAGCGTCTCTCGCTCTTCCGGATATTCCGTCAGAGGTAGGGACTTCGGAATAAATGCATTTCCAATCTCGAAGATACGTCCCTCGAAGATGCCTCTCTTCTGGTTGCGTCCCATTGCATGAATCATCTGCGGTGCCAGTGTTGTTCTCATCAGGGACAGATCCTCGTTGATCGGATTCATGATGCGGATCGCCCTGCGCTCTGGCGCGTCCTCTGCAAATCCCATTTCATCCAGATCCGACGGGGAGAAGAAGGAATAGTGTATTCCCTCAAATGCGCCAACACTGCACAGCGTTCTCTTTACTTTCAGAATTGTTCTCTGACGCAGGTTGCTTCCACCGATCGTCACCTTAGCACTCGGCATGAAGGTCGATGTGATGTGATCGTAGCCGTACATACGGATCACTTCCTCGGCAACATCCGGATAATCTTCCATATCCTCGCGGTATGCCGGGAAATGCATGGTCAGTTCGTCGCCGTTGATCTCCGGCTGGAAGTTTAAGCCAGTCAGGATGCGTAAAATATCCTCGTCCGGAACGGTAATACCCAGAACAGCGTTTACTTTCTTAACACTTGTCTTGAAGGTAGCCGGCTCTAAGGAGTTTCCGGTATTTACATTTTTATGGGTCTTGGAAATCTTACCAACTCCCAGCTCCTCAACCAGGTGCAGGGCACGTTTCATCGCCATCTCGGTTGTGTACTCATCGACGCCCTTAGAATATCGCTGGCTCGCGTCGGATCCCTGTCCTAATGCACGGGAGCTTCTGCGGATGTTGTCACGGGCAAATTTAGCTGCCTCGAACATCACTTCCGTCGTGGTATCACGGATCTCAGAATTTAAACCACCCATGATTCCGGCAAGTGCTACCGGCTTTTTGCCGTCGCAGATAACCAGATTGTTCGGATTTAAGGTAAATTCTTTCTCATCCAGCGTCACGATCTTCTCGCCCTCGGCCGCGCGTCTTACGTTGATCGCATTGCCCTCCAGATAATCGCAGTCAAACGCATGAAGCGGCTGACCTAACTCACGCATGATATAGTTTGTAATATCAACAATATTGGAAATGGAATTATTCCCTACCAGAGCCAGACGGCGTCTCATCCATGCTGGGGACTGACCCAGTTTTACGTCATATACATAGTGTGCAATGTAACGCGGGCAAAGATCCTGTGCCTCTACCGTTACGTTGAAGCCTTCTTTCTCAACTTCTGTCTCAGTGTAATCCAGTGCCGGTGTCTTGAGCGGCTCGCCCAGTGCGGCGGCAACCTCTCTTGCCAGACCGAAAATACTCTGGCAGTCCGGACGGTTTGCCGTGATAGAAACATCGAAGATCCAGTCATTTAAGCCGGTCAGCTCTTTGACATCCGAACCAATTTCCGCATCCTCCGGCAGAACCAGCAATCCGTTGTAACCAGCACCCGGATACAGATCCTCGTTTAAGCCAAGCTCGGTACCGGAACACAGCATACCCTGGGACTCATAACCTCTCAATTTACCCTTTTTAATGGTGGCCACGCCCTCGATCGTCACATGGTCTTTTGCAGTTGCATATACTTTCGCGCCAATCATGGCAACTGGGAATTTTCCGCCAGTTTTTACATTGTCAGCGCCACAGCAGATCTGTAAGAGTTCCGGACCACCTACATTGACCTGGCACACATGAAGATGTGTTTCCGGAATCGGCTCACAGGAGTCAACATAACCAACGACGATGCCGCTGATATCCTTGCCAACCTGCCATTTTTCTTCTACCTCAAATCCACAGTCAAAAAGCTTCTTCTCCAGCTCATCTGCGGAAATATTAATATCTACATAATCTTTTAACCAGCTTAACGGTACAAGCATTTCTAATCCTCCTGTCCTGATCAGTCATCGATCTGATCCAGCACACGCAGATCAGACTCAAAAAGCATCTTGATGTTGTTGATGCCGTATTTCAGCATTGCGATACGCTCCAGACCCAATCCGAATGCGAATCCACTATATTTATTGGAATCAATGCCGCAGTTTTCCAGTACCTTCTTATTTACCACACCAGCGCCGAGAACCTCGATCCAGCCTGTTTCCTTGCACAGACGGCAACCCTTGCCGCCGCACTGGAAGCAGCTTACATCGACCTCAACAGACGGCTCCGTGAACGGGAAATAGGACGGACGAAGTCTCGTTTTTGTCTGCTCACCGAAAATTCTCTGAACAAACATATCCAGCATACCCTTTAAATCACACAGGGTGATGCCCTCATCAACAACCAGACCTTCCATCTGGCTGAACATCGGAGAATGGGTCGCATCATCGTCAGAACGGAATACTTTACCCGGGGAAACAACCTTGATCGGCGGTTTTTTCGCTTCCATGACATGAACCTGTCCAGCCGATGTCTGGGTACGGAGCAAGAATTCCGGAGACAGATAGAATGTATCCTGCATATCGCGCGCCGGATGATCCTGCGGCGTATTTAATGCTGTAAAGTTATAATAATCGGTCTCGATCTCGGTTCCCTCATATACCTCAAATCCCATAGAGGTGAAGATATCCGTCAGCTGATTGCGGACCGTCGTAACTGGATGCAGATTACCGTAACGGATTTTAACCGGCGGCATCGTGATATCAATCTTCTCCGATTCATAGCGCTGCTGCTGCTCTTTCTCTTTTAATTTCTGATCCAGCTCGTCAAAGAAATTGTTTGCCCACTCCTTGGCGCCGTTGATAGTCTTACCAAATTCCGCTTTCTGGTCATTGGCAACATTGCGCATTTCTTTCATCAGCAGACCAATTCTGCCCTGCTTATTATCCAGAAAGGTCTTCTTAAACTCATAGACACTCTTGGAAGTCGTCAGAGCATCCGCACCCTGGCGGATTTCCTCTTTGATCGCAGTGATCACTTCATTCAGTTCTTTTAAATCCTGCATGATTTCTCTCCTTCTATTACTTTTGTTGCTTTTTATCTTGATATTGCTTTAACTTGTGGACACGAATTTGTGCATAAAGAATGTTCTCTGGCACATTCGGGCGTCTCGCGCGGTCGCTTGCGACATGACATAAAAAAATCCCTTCGCACAAAACGTGCAAAGGGACGATCATATCTATACCGCGGTACCACCCAGCTTCCTGTCGGCAGGTCATTTCTTCGTCTGCCACAGACACTTTCCGGTATGTAACGTACACCAGACGGCAATGCCTACTCTAAATTTCAGCAATGCAGCTCCCGTGGGAAATTCGGATATCTGTCTGAACGGAAAAAGGCTCACAGCCGCTGACCTCTTCTCTCTGACCGGAAACAGTATCTTATAAAACACGATCATAGCTTTTGGTTTGTTTGGTTTGATTGATTTCATGTATGCAATCTGTTTATTATTTTAGGCATGTTGGTGGGAAATGTCAAGGGATTTCTTTCCTTGATATTTTCATCTTGGTATTTTCAAATTATAAGAAATTTTACTTACTGCAAGCATTTTGCAAGCACAAAGCCCAGAAACCTCTAAAAAAGCAGATGTTTCAGTTTGAAAACTTCCGTGTAAGGAAGCTCACTGCAATCAATGCCCTAAATTTTTATATTACCCTGTGCATGGCATTTCTGGCACATATATCCATGAAATCAGAAACGCATGCCCTGAAGGTTGCAATCATACAGAAAGCAGACCCTATAAAAGAAAAAATCCATTTCAGCTATTATCGGCTGGCTAAAGGTATCTCAGGCATACTGTCGTATGTAAAAGAAGGGATCAGGCTATGGTTTCGGACAAAACGTCCGATATACCGTCAACTTTGCCTTAAGTTGGTCGCTTAAATAGATAAAAGAATAACTCTCCCAAGTAGTGAAAGGAATCATCCATTTATTATTTATCTCCTTCTTCTATCATATAGAATAATTACAATTCAAACATTTAGAATGTGTAATTATATTTGTGGTGTATGTCAACAACTTTTTTTCTTTTTAATTCTACCAGTAGACAGCATCTCTTTTTATGCAAGGTTATCATTTTATCAACTGTATAAGCACGCAAAAAAGCACCAGCCAACTAAGTGACTGATGCTTCTCACATCTGATATCCTTTATTTTTTATAAACTGTATTCCCTTTTGCAATCACTTCAACAAGCTGAAGTTCCTGGTCGAGAATACAAAGATCCGCATCATAGCCCTCTTCAACCTTACCTTTTTCCTTAAGACAAAGAATATCTGCTGGATTCGATGTAATTGTAGAAATTGCTATTTCTAAAGGAATTTCTGTTTTAAATACACATTCCTTTACTTCCTTCAGAAGGCAGCTGGACTGTCCAACGCCCATTCCAAGGAATTTGCCATCACTACTGTACATCGGAAGGCTTCCCTGCCCGTCAGAAGAAATTGTTATGCGGTCAGGATTTACTCCTGCATCTAACATCCGTTTGATACCATTACATACACGTACCTCATCACAGATAGTTTCCCAATAGTCCATATCTTCATTTCCAGTAAAGTCTACTGCTCCGCCTTTCAGTGCATACTCAATCGACTTGCCAAAAAGCATCTCATTTCGATTGATATGTGTTGGCAGTATTTGAGTTGCCGGTATCTCTGTCTCATCGACTACTCGTTCAATCAGATCTAAGCATCTCGGACTATCGCCCAGATGAACATTTACAATGCCAGCTTTCCCGGAAAGAACACCACCAAGCCTTGTATCCGCAATGACACGTGCAAATTCCTCGAAAGTCGGCTGTGAAGAACGATGATCAGAGATCGCGATTTCTCCCGTTCCAATGATTTCCTGAATCATCATAATATCTTTCACAATACTGTCAGTCAACGTGCGGACCGGAATCTGATAACTTCCGGTATAACAGTATGCAGACATTCCCTGCTCATTCAATCCTTTTGTCTTTGCAACCAGTGCACACATATCACGACCGATTCCATCTGTTCCAAGGCAGCCAACAACGGTTGTCACTCCAAACTTCGTAAGTCCTTCCATGGTTGCTTCCGGAGTACGATTGGCGAATCCGCCTTCGCCACCGCCTCCGAGTACATGAACATGACTATCAATGAATCCCGGAGTTAAAAGTAGCCCCTCTCCATTGATCCTTTCTGCCTCAGAAAGAAATCCGTCTGCGGATATAGAACCCGCATCTTTAATCTTAACAATCTTATCATTGATTATAAGTACATCTTTTTTCCCCAGATGCTGTGGAGCATAAACATCAATATCCTGAATTAATTTCATCACAAATCACTCCCACTAAGACAAATTTGCTATTACTCGCCACCAAAAGAGGTGGGAGTCTTCTCGACTGAGATAAAATACATATTTTAGAATCCAATTCCAACTGCAACAAGAACTGTAATGATTGCACCAATCATTAAGACACCAAGGAATTTCCACATGAATTTAATCCAGTTAGACCACTCAATCTTTGCAATTGCAAGAGATCCAATCAAGCATCCGGATGTAGGAACAATCAGGTTTGTAAATGCATCACCAAGCTGGAATGCAACTACAGCTGTCTGACGCGAAACACCTAACAGGTCTGACAGCGGAGCCATGATAGGCATTGTGATGGCAGCCTGTCCTGTTCCGGATACAACGAAGAAGTTAAATACGGACTGGAACAGATACATAAGTACGGCTGCAACTGCTCCGGAAACTCCAGACAATGCATTTGAAATATTATACATAATTGTATTAATAACTGTAGGTGTTGTCGGATCAGAACCACCAAGAACCTGCATGATTCCCTGTGCCATAGCAACGACAAGGGCAGCACCGATCAGGTCTTTTGCTCCATCTTTGAAAGATGTTGCAATATCATTCAGTTTCATATCATTCAGTTTAAAGATAACTCCAAACACACCGGAAACAATTCCCATAATAAAGAACTGTGTTGCAATCTCCGGCATGTAGTATCCCTGAGTCATAACTCCCCAAACTACCCATACTACTGTAACAGCCAGTGTCAGAAGGACTAAAATGTGTCCAAGACCAAATGAATGTCCTTCGTCAATTCCTGTTGTTTCATTCTGCTCACGGAAATATGAATCCGTCTTATATGCGATTGAGATTGTCGGATTCTTTTTAATCTTTGATGCATAGAACATAGTCATTCCACAGCCGAGTGCTGTAAATACGACCCACATTACCATACGGAATCCTGCACCGGAGAATACGTCAATACCTGCAATACCCTGTGCAATGCCTACAGAGAACGGATTCATCCAAGATGAACCGAAACCAATCTGTGTGGCAACATAAGTAACAAGAACTGCGATAACTGAATCATATCCAACTGCTACAAACAACGGACAAAGAATCATAGTAAACGGAAGCGCTTCTTCTCCCATTCCGAAAACTGCTCCACCAAGAGAAAACAGTACGAAAAGTATCGGAATCAGTAGTTTTTCTGCTCCCTTGGCCTTACGGATCAATCCGATCAATCCAGATTCAATCGCACCTGTACGGATCATGATACCAAATGCACCACCTACTACCATAAGGAATGCGATAATCTCGATTGCAGAACTATTTACGATTCCGTTATACATATAGTTGAAGAATCCTGTTCCACCATCTCCGCTAAAGAGTGCTACTCCTTCTGTTACTACATTTCCTGCATCATCTGTCAGATACTGGAAACTTCCGTCCTTGATTACTGTACGGGTTTTCTCAACACCATTGATCATATATGAAATATCCTGTGTTTCGTAAAATCCCTTTGGTACAAGAAATGTCAGAAGTGCTGCGATAACGACTACTAAAAAGATAATAATGTAGGTATCTGGCACTTGGAATCCCTTGTTAAAGGACTTTAGCCCTTTTTCTTCTTTTTTGCTCATTTTTGAGTCTTCCTCCCATTTTTTGATGTACCATATTAGTGTACCATAGAATGCTAAAAAGCCAACTAAAAATTTACATGTTTTTTGTCATTTTCCTGTATTTTTATACACCCAAAAATGGAATTGGCTCTGGTAATGCAAATCATGACCACTGGCTTAGCCAGTGATTAGACTGCGCCTTCCGGAACCTGCGGAAAGGCCAGATCCTCAATCGTTCCATACTGAAGAGCCGCATTTCTCTCTTCCTCTGCCCAAAGTCTGCTTGGATGATTGGAAAAATTGATAAACATAGTAACATCCCCCTCATTTTTATCTCTATCTTATCTTAAATCCTCTTTCTTCTTCACAGGGAATCTCTGTGATCTCCATATCCGCCACGTTGATCCATCTCTGTTGCTGAATCCGATCTAACATTTCCCGAATGGAAGCTTCGCTTCCCTGCACTTCCATCTCCACTCTTCCGTCCCACAGGTTCTCCACCCAGCCGGCCAGGCCAAGGGACTGGGCGATATAAAAGGAGCGGTAGCGGAAGCCGACGCCCTGGACATCACCTGAAAAAAAGATGTGTTTTCGTACCATAATTTACATCTCCTCCGGATACTGAAATTCCCATTCTTTTCTGAATTCCGTCATCATACCCATCACATCTTTTGTATAATCCAAATGCATGCATTCTGCATCCCCACGGATGGCTTTCTCCATATCCGCCAGCTCATAGGCCAGCGCATCTGCATGCTCACCGGTCTGAATCACTTCCGTTTCTCCGGAATCTGTATAGGTGATTCTCGCTTCCCAGGCTCTCGGATATTCCATGATTTCTATATATCCCTTTTCACAGGATACCATGCCTCTTTTCGGCTGCTTGGAATGCAGCGACAACATGACAGATGCCATCTGGCCTTCCTGATTCATCAGCAGCAATCCTGCCTGTTCATCCACTCCTGTAGGTGCCGGTTTTACCTGGGATAAAAGCTGATCCGGCTTGGAATCCATAAACCAACGGATAAAGGAAAGCGCGTACACCCCGATATCCAGCATGGCACCTCCTGCCAGGTTTTTATTAAAAAAGCGGTTGTTCATATCATATTCTTTGAAGCTTCCAAAATTCATAGTAATCAGATTCACCTTTCCAAGTTTCCCTGACTCAAGAATTTCCTTCAGTTTTTTATAAATCGGCATATGATAAATCGTCATGGCCTCACCTATGACAACACCCTTTTTATCCGCCAGAGCAATTGCCTCATCCAGTTCCCGGCTGTTTAAGGTGATAGATTTTTCGACCAGAATGTGCTTTCCATTCTCAATTGCCCTGCGCATAAAATTAATATGGGTATTATGGGGAGTTGTGATATAGATTACATCAATATCCGGGTCTGTAAACATGTCATTATAATTATCATATACCTTTTTTATCCCATATTTTTCTGCAAATGCAACCGCTTTCTCATGGGTTCTGTTACCCACCGCATCGATGTTTCGCCCGTTTTTCTTTAAGGCCACGGCCATTTCATTTGCAATCACTCCGGTTCCAAGAACTGCCCATCTGATGTTCTGCATGTATCTCTTACCTTTCTTTATCCAACTAGCACTCCACCGCTACCTTAATCACTCCATCTTTCTTGTTCTCAAAAAGCTCGTATGCATCTTCGATCCGGCTAAGCGGATAGGTATGGGTAATAAGCGGTTCCGTATCGATCTTGCCCTCTGCAATGAGGCGAAGCGTCTCCTCACAGTCGCATCCATCTACACCGCCGATTTTAAAGGTAAGATTCTTGCCATACATATCCGGAAGCGGCAGCGTCTGGGCTTCGTCATAGAGCGCTACCACCGTGACGATTGCATTAGGCCTTGCACATTCCCAGGCTAACCGGAAAGTAGAGGATGCTCCTGCCACCTCAAGAACCACATCGGCTCCGTCATGATCACTGTTTTTCTGAACATATTCCAGACATTCCTCCGGTAAAACGGTGTATACATCCGGATAGTGCTCCTTTATAAAGCGGACGCGGTTTTCATCTTTCTCGCAGACAATAATTCGTTTCGGTTTCTTTAACATTACGCAGAGAAGGGTACAGATACCCGTCGGACCGGCACCGATGATCAGAACTGTATCTTTCTCCGTGATCTCAGAGATTCTCGACGCCCAATAACCGGTCGCCAGCACATCTCCCACAAACAGTGCCTGCCGGTCTGTCACTCCATCCGGAATCTTATTTAATCCCTGATCTGCAAATGGAACCCGCACATATTCGGCCTGTCCGCCATCGATACGGCATCCCAGGGCCCAGCCGCCATTCTCGTCCGTACAGTTATTTACATATCCATTTTTACAGAAAAAGCATTCACCGCAGAAGGTCTCTACGTTTACAGTGACCCTGTCCCCCGGCTTCACATGGGTCACCGCTGCCCCAACTTCTTTCACAATTCCTACCATCTCATGGCCGACTGTAATTCCAGGGACCGCCCGCGGCACACTTCCGTGTTTGATATGCAGATCACTGGAACAGATGCTGGCCAGTGTTACCTTTACAATCGCATCCCGTTCGTGCATAAGCACCGGTTTTGGTTTTTCCACTAATTCAAACTTTCCCTTAGAAATATATGTATATGCCTGCATTGCTTAACCCCCTTCTTTCTATTATTCATACTGAATCCTATTATAGGCGAAACCTGGGGTTATTAGCAAGATTTGCCGTAAAAAACATGCTTCTGCTTCATTGAAACATTCCGCGTACATGATGGCTAGTTCCAACTGCTGGCAGGCTCCGGTATCATATGTCATTTTTTCAGAAGAACGTCCAAAGCGAGTTGCCTGCGCAAGGTTCCATTTTTCAAGGATCACCTGCATCTGCTGGTTTGTCCGTTTCAACTCATCCGTAAGAACAGCCAGCTGGCTACGTAATTCTTTTTCCTGCTCCATGCTTTCAAGCAAGAGCTGCAGGATATCTCTTTTATTCAGTTTTGCCAGCTGTTCTTTTGATAACGCAAGTGCCATACGGACGATCAGTCTCCTTCGCTTTTATGGATCCAGTATAACAGAAGAAGCGAAAAAACACAAAAATCAGACCGATATCTTTTCGGTATTTTGACGGTGGAAAACTCCTGCTCCAAAAGCAGTTCTTTCTGTAGAGAATACCTTCCAGGCTGCCTGAAAACAGGTGGATCCGGCTTACTTTTCATGTAGCAGAGAAGACTGTCCACAATTCATGTTAAGCGGATAAAAAACAGAACTTTTTATCCCCATACAGGCTTTCGAATCAAACAGAAAACTTCTCTGTTTTGTACCAAAGTCACACTGGATGTTTTGGATCGATCTTATGGACAGATGGAGCTATGGAGTATCCGCTCATGAGCAGATGATACTGCTCCGAAGTGATGTTCCGGGCTTCCGCTTCCGATCGGGGCCATTGAAAAGTTCCCGCCTCCAGCCGCTTATAAATAAGCAGGAAGCCGTCTTCCTCCCAGACCAGCCCTTTGATCTTCCGGTTACTGGAACCACAGAAGAATTTGAGCGTTAACATTTCATTTGGATCAGCTGTTACAGACCTCTGCACAGGGAACTGCTTTGGCTGCGTTACTTCAGCAAAGCCGCTTTCTACAAGCAGGGCCTCTTTCACTTTGCGGAGCCAGTAATAATAAGAGTCTCATGAAAGCTGATGCTGTGCACAATAATCTTTGACAGACAGACCAGATTCGTTGCGCTCCTGAATAATAGCAGCCCAGTTTTTTACACGGATCTGTGCTGTGGCAAGTTTGGTGTTCATAATTGACCTCCTAGTGTGAAAAATGGGAAAAGTGTATTGTACAACTTTTCCAACATTATCTCAAACTTGGAGGTGTAGTTCTAGAGATGTGTGGTTTACTATTTACGATCGAAATGTTCCAAGACAAACTCAAACCAGATAAATAAGCACGACAAAAGCCCTTAGCTATGAGTTTTATACCCACAGCTAAGGGCTTTTTAGATAAATATGGATTTATTTGTTGCACAACCACCTGTCAATCATTCTCTAACCCTAAAACCACTGGATTACAAGAATAATGGCTCTCATGCAACCGTTATCAAATTGTTATCAAAAGACTTTTAAAAGTGCTGCAAACCCGCATAAACGCTGGATTTACTAAACATTTTTGTTTATTCAAACTCAATATGTCCCAGGTCGCACTTAACTTATTTTGTTTAAGTTTTAGTCTTATATGGGGCATATTTATATATCAATTACACTATTTATTTTGACCTACTGAATGGTTGTTGCCAAACTGTTGCCACGAGGATATTATAGTGTGGATGAGGATGAAATGCAACTGAATTATTTAGAAATTATCTGTTATCTTTACCCATTGGTATGACGTTAATGCAAAAGCATTATCACCAATTTTCGCCTTAAACCTATTGAATTAAATAGATTTAGAATTAGAATTATTCGTTTACTATCACATGCTAAACAAATCCGCTAGCATTCCTATATCAATCAAGGTCAGCGTCAAGACATCTTCTTCATATGTAAAGCTTGCTTCACACCGCTTACACGGCAAGATCTTGACAAATGAAGCCAATATAAGTTTATGTCACCTAAGCAGAATTAAGTTGGTTTCTAACATCCGGAATATCGGTTTCCAATTTTCCAGAATTGTGGTTTCTTGAATCAAGAATATTCATTTACCTTTGTAAACTTATCTTTTCAATAATTTTTCTCATCCTTATTCCTTGTTCGAAACTAAAACCCGTAATACATCTTCGAAGTATATACATCGAGCTCCTTGACAGTTCAATATGAATACCTTGATTTAAAATTTCCTCCCATAATTCAAGATAGCTATTAACAATTTGATTTGGCTTTTCTTTATTTACAACACACACATAATACTCCATAACACTTAGGAGTTCCTTTTCCTCATCTACTCCTTCTTTTTCTTTTTTACAATGTTCTATTATCCATTCTTTTATTAACAATAAATATGTTTGTAAATCCTCGCCTTCAAAAAAATACATTTTTTTACAAATACTTACTATCTCATTACCACTTGCATGTTGTAAATTGGTTAAACTAAAATACTCAGTTATCTCTTGTTCTATTCCAGCTTTTTCTTCTTGTGAGATGACATTATTTTTAAAATTATCAAGGAATCCCATACTATCATTTAGCTGTAACAACCAATTTGACAATTCTTGTAAAGTATACTTTAGCCTCTTGCTTTCATTTAATTGAGTAATTTGTGTTAGTACAATATCTGAAAAATAATTTGCAACAACAAGAGAATCTTTTTCTGTAAAAGTCAAATAAGTCTCACTTCTCCTAAAATAATTATATATGTATATAATCAATTGACAAAATATATTAAGGACATTTTTGTCACTATCTTGTAACCATTGATTCCCCCTTTTAAATACATCATCCTCTGAATTATTCGCTAGTACATTCTCAAATAATTCTATACTATCCGGAAATAAATCTTCTATGGAAAACAATTGAGTTTCATTTTCCAACATATAACGAATGATGTATACAATATAATCTTCTCTCGATTTTATTTCTGACACAACCTTATCAACTATCTCTCCCCAATTTTTGCGATTTAGATTTCTCTGGCATTCTTTCATATCTAAATCCGTAATAAAGCTACTCAGAGAGAGCAATCCTTTTGTTCTCAACAGAGCATCTTGACAGAGTAACATTGCTTGATCAATTCTAAAGTAATATATTCTCTTATTTCTAGCATCGTCAATGTATTCAATCCTAAACCCTTGGTGAAACAACTCATTTACAATGAATGTTATTGTATATTCTCTCTTCGTTGTTTCGTTTGTTCTTATGATACTACAATCAATTCCCTGTTTCATTGCATCCTCAAGCCATTGATTAAAATGTTCTCGTAGAATAAAATCTTTTTCTCCTAAATAAACAAAATTATCCTCAAATTTTTCTATTATTGGTGCTATTGATGCATTTTTTCTGATCAGATTTCTATAGTATTCTGGCATATCAGCTGTTACAGATAAAACTAACATTCCAATCCCAATATCTTTATATGGAGTGCCACTTTCATGTCTATATACTTCACTTATAAGATTAGCTAATGATTGTATTAGTCTATCCTCTAAACCATTTTTCCATTGATTATTTTTGCTAAACCAGTTAAATAACCAACTATAATATTCTTTCCTATATGAATTACCCGGAATTTCACAAAAACCTGAAAACAAGAAATTTGAAAGTTCTAACTCATAATAATTTTGATTACCACTGTCAACACTCTCGTTCATCACTGTGCGATATGAAAAGACAGAATAATTAGCTAATAACCAATCTGATACTTGGCATTTCCATAACTCACCTCGTTCAGTACACCATACATATTTCATAAGCTTTGTTAATTCTCTTTGCAGGTTATACATGTATCCGGCAGATTCTGGCATTACACCCTGATGTATCATATCATCATCTAATTTGCTTTCTGATGCCGTTATATAAACCAAATAATCACACATTATAGAGAGTTCTTCTGGAATCTCTTGACTAACATCCTTTCCATCTGGCACTTGTTCCAATAACAATTTCATATATTCAAATGGCGGAACAATATATGCATAACCTTCATTAAACATTTGTGTAATAACATTAATATACTTCTCATCCGAAATAATTCTTTGCTCATGTAGTAACTCTACAATATCAGTAACGGAATAGATAAAACAATCATTAAAATTATTGTAACTATTTGCCCATCTATCATCACAAACAAGTATATGGCTATTTAAAGATGCATAGTGAAATAAATCCAGAAAATCATTAGTAAATATTTCATTCTTTCTTTTATGTTCATCTTCGTAGAAGCCATAATAACCAATATATCCAGCTTCTTTATTCTCTTGAATATCGTTTTTTAAATCTTCCAAAAAAACATAAGCTTCCTTTGCCAATTCGACTCGCTTCATTTCACTCTCAATATTATCAAAAATATTGCTAATTACATGAATATTACATTTATGCGAAATAACTGACACTCCATCCATTTCGAACATTTCTCGCAAAAAATTTTCACCAACTAAAATAGGCAACTTTCCATTATAGCCAACAAGTGTATCAATTAATTCATTTCCTTCTCTTAGTTTTCTACCTCCCTTATATTTATTTTTAAATTCACTATTAATATCTCCTCTCTTTTCTAAAATGGCTAATAATTCATAGGGCGAAATAACATCATTTCTCATTTCGTCTGTTATTTTATATGACTCTTCTAATAAATCAGATATAAAATTATCAGAAACTAAAATCAAATTATTACACTTTGCAAGCTCATACGGAACAATATCACCCAGATTAATTCCAGTTTCAACCCAGTTTTTCAAATCGTTTTGTGAAGGTAATTCAATGTAATTAAGCGTTTTTCTTCTCCATGTAGCCACCATTTTTTCCTTTGCTGCTAACATATCAGGTTGACTTGGCAAACATTTATTTTGTTCTGAAGCAATAATATTGCTAATATTTCCCGATATAACTATTGGGTTCCAACACGATTTAATATCATCTAATATCTCAAAATGTTTCAAATGAATTAACGAAGAGAAATCAATAGTTATTGCTTGTCCCAATGTTTTCTTTATTTCTTCAATTGAAGCATGATGCCCTCCGAACGTTGTTAATAACAATTGTTTTCCTACTGAATTATTAATATTGTTACTCCATAACTGCTGACAATACAATGTATAACTAGCATTCCCTGAGTGGTCAAAGAATAAGTGATATGGGAATTGACACTTCATATACATTTCATATCGTTTTTTACTTTCTTCCTCAACTTTCTCAATCCATTCCTTAGCTTCTTTAAAAGTCAATGTTCTAAAGCAATCCACTTTGTCTAAAGCTTGTAGTTTAACAAATAATTTGGATGCACTATCACTCTTTCCAATTGAATAGAGGAAATTCATTGCCCACATCATTACATTAGGATCGTTATCCGATTGTATCAACGCTTTTTTTACATATTTCTCAGACTCGCTAACACTAATTCTTTTATTGAATTCCGCATACATCTGATATACTTCAACATTTTTTATTCCCTTTTTAATGCCGTCTCTTAAAGTGTAAATTGCCTCTTGTTCCTGAACATTCAAATAATAACATTCCGCCAGCAAAAAAAGTATTTTAGGAGACACTTCTTTACTCCATAAGTTTTCACCTTTTTCTATCGCTTCACTATATTTTCTCAAAATTTTAAGTGCCTGAACTTCATAAAACAAGACCTCTTTTGTAAGACATTCTTCCTGTCCAGATTTTCTAAGCTCGCATACCTTATTCAAACATTCTTCTTGTCTATTTTGTAATGCAAGATATCTTACTATTTTTATGTTTGCCATAGGATTATGAAATTTTTTTAACCAATCGTTGCAATAATATTCAGCATTCTTCCAATCCTGATTTTTTTCATAACAATTAATAAGATTTATCAAATCTATTTCTAGATTTGTTTGCTGATATAATGACAATGCATGATTTATGAGCTTTTCATTTTCCCCAAGCGCCTCTAAAATCATTCCGTCAATTCTCTCTTTTGTAGTTAAATCCATGTCGAATTTATCTAAACTATCTTGCATTTGGCTCAACTCTTTTGAATCATCACAGCATCGTACCGCCAGTTCAAACCAATGACTCATCATGTGCATCTCTTCAAATTTAAAACGATACTCTTTTAACTTTTTATATGCTGACACATAATCCTTTTTGTTCATGAACAAATACACACAAGAAATCATTGATTCAATATTGTTTCCTTTTTTTTGAACAATCTCTGTTGGGTTAAAATCTTTTCTAAGTGGTATTTCCTTTCCAGTAACGCAAAAGAAAATAACTGCTTGACACTGATATGGTTCTAATTCCATTAGTTTAGAGGCAATTTTATAACCTTCTTCTCTATATTCATCAGATATCGAAAGTGTATTCAACCATACAGCTAATATCTGTTTCTGTAATTCCGTGTTTTCTGCAATTTCAGCCAGTTCATATGCTTTTTGATATAAAGACACTATTTCATCGACTTTTTGCTTCAATTCGCTATTTAGCAAAAGCATTGAATTTACATACATAGAAGGCAACAGACTATCTCCATATATCATATTTGACGGAAGTAACTCCCAATACAAAATTACTCCTTCCATCATAATATGAAGTGGCATATCCTTATCTTCTTCATTTGCCTTCTTCATATACTGATGCGCTAATGCATAATCTCCGTCCAAGATACATATTAAGGACATCAAATAGTAAGTCCCATCATTAGCCAAGTGTTTACTACTTTCAAAAACTTCATACGCATCTTCAATTTCGATATTATATACACATAGTTGTATGTATGTATTTAATATAGATACATTATCAATTGGATAGAGCTCTTTCTTGACTTCAACAACATTTCCCTCTTTAAAGAGTTTTTTCGCATTATAATTTCTACAATCATAATCCGGGTTTATTTCCAAAGCTTTCTTGATATATTTTTGTGCATTGCCACTATCCTCATAATCATCAAGATACCAACATGCTTGTAAATAATATAAACGTGATAGCATTTTAGATGGTTTACTTTTACTTCCTCTCACCATCGCTGTCAACTCTCGCAATTCATCCCAGGCCTTTTTTATATTGCCCTTATTCTTAATTGAGAAAATACTTTTCAATTTAATTTCAATTGATTTTTCATAATCTTCAATAGCACCATCTAATTCACAGTAATCCGCAACGTATTTTTCTTTGTAATTCTTTTTTCTTTCATCATAATAACAACCATCTTCACGATACTCCTTTGGTTGTTGCATCTTTCTTAATTCATCTTGTAATTCCGCGTACTTTATTGATAAATACTGAATTCTAACATTGTCGAGCAAATTTTGTATTCTTTTAATACTAATCATTTTTACATCGACAGCTTTTCGGTTATTACCTATTGATTCTATTCCCTGCTCAATCAATATTCCTATCACATTGTTTCTATAAACAACTGGACTTCCAGACATTCCTGCAAAGTTTTCTATTCGAATTTTAGGATCAATTACTAACGTCACATCACCATCATTGACTACATTTTCACTCAAATAGTCATTGATAAATATATTAATAGGATATCCCTCATCCCCTTTTACATGAGGATATCCATACGCTATAAGTTTTTCTTCTTGACTAATGTGATCTTCATAACAAGATATACCCAATGGTTCAATTTGAATTTCATTATCCAATCTTAAAACTGATACAGGATAATCTTCTTCATATGATACAATAGATGCCTTTATATTTATTTCATCTTGACCAGGAATATTTTTAAAGGCAAGTTTTATATCCTCTCCATTTTCAATTGCATCCTCAACACAATGTGTCATCGTTAGTGCTAATATGTTGCTAATTAGAAATGCTGTACCTTGTTCTTTTCCACAGATGAGTAAAGCTACAGCAGATTTTAAATTATCCATTTCAGTTCACCTTCTACAGATATATTTTCTGCCCTTCCCCTAAATAAACAAACTCTATATCATTCATTCCATAAATTTTCTTTTCAAAATCTGCAACTTTGTCAATTTTATAATTAAAATATATTCTCTTAACATACTCTGTTCTCTTACATGCAATCTTTGCCAATGTTTCTATATCAGGATGATTATACTTTTCTGAATTTGTTGAAACCAAATATGTATCGGATTCTATACATTCAACAAAATCATCACTAATATTATTTGCGGAACCATGATGTGGTAATTTTACTAATGAATACCCCCTGTCTTCTTGTGATAAATACTCTAGAACATCATCAGCTATATTGTCCGCCAAAAACAAGAGCTTCTTATTTCTATATCTAATTATTACTGAAATAGAAGACCTATTCGTAATAGAATTATCTTCACTCATTGGTTCCCTAGAAATTTCTTCAATAGTCATTTCTTCTGTATTATGGTTCGAGTAACATATCTTTTCATTATTTCCATTTCCATCTGTTGGCATACAACGACAATAGTATTCGAAAGCGTCATCAAATAACTTATCTTCCGAAAATACAAATGAGTATTTTGATTTCTTTAAATCTATCTTCCATTTCTTACCAAGTTTCTCTAAGTCAGAAATATTGGGTTTTAATACTGATATAAAACATTCTTTTCCAAACTGATAATTTATTCCATTATTAATGATAGCCTGCCCTTCAGATTGTTCATTCCAATGATAGTAGCCTTCAAATATTAACCCAGCAAGTGTTGTTCCCTGTATTGCACTAATCGGACTACTCTTACCAACATTGTAATTTAAGGAAACTTCCCCATTAGCAATAATCTTATTCAATATATTTTTTTCAGATTTACCTAACGTCTGATTTTTATCAAACTGTAAATGCCTGTAACTATTATGCCATATATTTTTAATTCTGATTATTTTGGAATCCATATCTGAGCCATTTTCCTTAAGCAGCTCAATTATTCCTCCTATATGATCGTTATCAATATGTGTAACAATTAATAAGTCAATTTCCTTTCCTTCATTTCTTAACTGTATCAAACGAGTTTTTAAATAATTTCTATATGTCTCTGCAGTTCCACCATCTATAAGTATATGTATATCTTCTTTTTCAATTGTAATTAATATACAGTCCCCCTCATTCGCTGGTAATACTTCTATTTCTATTTCACTTTTCTTATACATATATAAATTTCCTCTAGATAATAATCACATGAAATGCAATATCTCATACTTGCAAACAAATACTACAATCCGTGTAATTACTATTGTTGCTATAATTTGTTTCACTTTATATTGATGTATTGACTCTAATCTTCTTTATAAAGTATACCTCCATATATATCAAATTAAAAACTTCAGTCTTCTTCCATAGATAGTGACAAAGCTCCCCCTCTGCACTCTTTTCAATGCTTCATAAAGAAGGTACTTCTCTGATTTCATTGCATCTTCTTTTGTTACTGGACCCAAAATCAAAACTACATTTTTCAAAGTACGCCTATCATCAACAACTACTACAGATAGCCTTTATTTTCCTCTGTACTTCCTCCGACTCTATCAACGCCCTCATCTTCTCACTTCCATCCTCAACCTCTGGCTTTCCACACCTAAGACTATCCATATGTTCAGATACACAACAATCCTTATACCAGCATTCACCCATAAGCTGCCCCTTAACAGACCACTTCTCGTTTTGTATAAATTCACCTACCAACGTTTTCATCACTCGTTCTGTAGAATATCTCTTAAATCCAAACAAATACTGCATTGTCTTCTGATTCTCAATCTTCGACAAATCTATTCTGTGATCTTCTATTGCTGCAAGAATATCTTCGCGCATTTTTATCTTATCCGTCTTACCGGTTCCAGTCCAAGACACCAACTTATCGAATGCCAATATAAAGTATTCAAAGCAAATCATATCAAGAATAATAATCTTTGCTTCTGACTTTTCCACTAATTGTTTCAACTGGCGATACTTATTTCCAATATCCTAATTATCTGGCACATAGTCAAATGCTATGTAATATTCATCTTCTTCCTTTGCATTCAATGATGTCAAGGAATACAAGACGCCTTGGTTACTCTCTTTACTTTCAACTACAAGTGCATTATCAAAGAAAAGCTGATTGACTAACTTCCAGAAGTGGAGTCCAGCACCTGTGTCCTCTGTCCATAAATACTTCATATCACAACTCCTCTTCTAAAGTAATCCTATTACTCTTAAACTTCATTACCTTAAAACTCTTATCTGAGACGTTCAGTCCATCGCAATTTCTTAGGAATAACATATACTGATTCGAAAATTCAAAATTGATGAATCGCCTTACCTCGTCATCCATCAAAATATCAGCATTATCAATAACAACAAAATTGTTTCTGCACTGTTTCAATTTCTCTAATACATCCTCAGATTTATAATTGAATAGTTTAATTGCATTATATTCTTCGGTTTGCTTCAAGTCCTCCAACATGTCATAAAGTACCGTCTTTCCAGTACCACTATCTCCGCCAACAAGAGTAATACGATCTTCGAACACCAAATCATATGAAAAAGGATCTGCTTGAAATGCTATTTTATTATAAATCATTCGCCTCTCTCCTTTCATATTCCTTACTCCACCACGCATTGTATCCAGCACTTCCTGTCACAACATCCGTATCATTAAATCTAATAATTGCATCATCCGGAATATCTGCAAGAGATGGTCGTGACATATAAATCTTTATTTTATCCATGGCAAATATCACCTTAAGCACATTCGGTCCACATTCCTCTACGCACACCACTTTTTCGGGATGCTTTACTATATTGAGCAATGTCTTACATCCAGAAGAAAGATTACGGATAGTTCCCAATCCATACTTGGTTTCTATATGCTTGTCTGGTTTCAATTTTGCATCATCGATTTGCTTAATTAATGCTACTTCATTATCAGACATTTCTTCATTACTTGTATTTAAATTAAAGAATAAATCATTCTTGATAATCCAATCTTTTGTATCCTTTTTTTCTGTGTATATATCAATCATTCGGTGTCACTCCTTTAACAAATTATATTCTTGATTATTTACACTGACTCACTTATGAGGACAATTTATTCTTCAATTTCAATCCAGCATGTCCTGCAAATAATTGTGCCTGCTGCAAGCCTACATTACTTTTTACAAACTTCTCTGCCAGTTTATTCTGTGTTTCTTTACTCATATATATTTTAAGCCTATCTGTTGTCCTTGTAATTGCAGTATAGAAAATATTATGTGATATTCTTTCGTCAACATCCTCTGTAATTACAACCTTCACAGATTCATATTCCAAACCCTGTGCTTTATGTATAGATACCGCATAAGCAATTTGAAATGGTACGATTTCTTCAGAATAATCAGCATCAGAATCACGCTCAACTCGCCTTTTCACATTAAACTCAACAATGGATTTATCATCATAAGCACACTCAACAAGTTTAATACCTGCAAAACCAGCCTCTGTCTTATCAATAACTTTATCAACCAATACTTGAAATACTATTTCATCCGTTTTCTTGTCAATTGATAGTATACGGCCTTTCAAATTGTTATATAAGACGTTTCCAAATCTTCTACTCTCATTGAACAAAACTTTATCTCCGATCTTATATGTCCAATTCCCCCATTCAATCGGCTTAGACGGGTTGATTTTCTGCATATATCTATTAATATTATTGACTCCATACAATCCATCATATCCTAAACATAAAATGATTTCCTCATCATCTTTTTCAAAAATAGATTCATTTAAAGTTGATATAAATCCATTTGCTTGTAGTCTTTCAAACATATTTTCATCAAATTTCCTCACGCAAGTCCACATATCAAGCAAAATTGCTTTATCCTTTGCCCTGTACGGAGTTGATAGCTCATAAACAGATTTTTTATCAACAAAATATCTTGCAAAACTAAACCAATTTCCAAACTTTATTGCTTCTATCTGGTATATATCTCCAAGAAGTAAATATGCTTCCGCATTACACTTTTCAAACAGATTAAAAACATCTTCATTACATACTGTACTACACTCGTCCAAAATAACCAGATCATACCTTTTCCAGCTATATCCATTTTTCAAATAGTCATATACTGTGTAGCAATCACAAGAAGAATTTATTCTTCTCTCCAAATTATTTTTCGCAGCATTTGTGTTAGCAAGCAAAAGAATATTCTTATCATCAAATAATTTCGCAATATACTCTGCTACTCTTGTTTTACCTGTTCCTGCTGCACCATAAACCATTCCTAATCTAGAATTTATAAAGATATTTTCTAATATTTTTTGCTTTTCAACATCATCAATTTCATTCATAAATTCTGCTTTGTCTGCAAGCATATCAGAATAACCATCGACAGCTTCCGAAGTATATTGCTGTAACTTTTCTATAACAGATTTGGTTATCTCATAATAATTCTTAACATACAAATGGTTTGTAAATGTCTCAATTTTTCTAAGTTGCTGTTTCGTGCTTTCATACAAGTTTTGATTAAATTTCTCCACCTCATACTGATAATAATCCAATTGATTTTCATCCACCGTTACATATAATGTATTACTATCATATGCTTCTCTATTGACCATTGCCGACACATATTGATGTTCGCAATTATATATCTCTAAACATTTATTCAATCTTGATTTTAGTAAATTATGTCCACATAAACTTGAAGCATACGGCATTTCATCAAATGGTATTGCCTCATTCTTCAGATATAAATACGATAGACGATTATTTGAACGATCCGACAACTGGTCTCTAATTACATCATTCTTCAAATAAGCGGTGATGTATCTTAAAATGTTACTTCCTGGTTTTTCACCAATGATAATCTCTCTTATTTTATCAAAAGTTTCTTCCAATTCAGGTTTCTTACTCAGTTCCACTTGCTGAATATAAATCTCATAGTCCCCCTCATCTGCCAAAAGAATGTCCATCAGATTCATTCCAGTTCTACTAAGAAATTTCATCAATGCTTTGTAATACAAATCATCAGATCTTACTTTAATTTCATATCCACATATTGCAGCTAACTTCTCCAATTCGCACGGACGTATAGAAACATTCCAAGCAATGAGGCACTTTATGTCAATATCAACTCCGTTAAAATCTACATTTGCTTGAGCGAAATCACATTGAATAGAATAATTATCCGGAATATCATTAAATGAATATGCAACAAATCGATCAAATTTAGTTATTTCTTCCTGTGCATATGACAGTGTATATTCAAAAAAGCCTTTTCCATTTACCGTTCGGTATTTTTTCCTTGTAATGTAATATCTATCGTTAGTATGTTTTGTGCCATATTCCAAATGTATACCCTTTAATGCAAAATAAATTTTTTCATAATATGGATCTAATTCAGAATTCTTCTCCTGCGGATACTCGTCGAGATTACTCATCAGAACTAATCCAAACTTTTCTCTCATCTGATCTCTTAACTGATATAATTGAGATAAATAACCATCCATTAAACGAATAGCCCCATCCTCTGCAGGTACATAATGAGATGTCGTAATCTGGAGTGAATGATGTAAATTCCATATATATCCATATTCATTATTCTCTTTGAGCGGTTTCATATATTGGGTATACCATTTATCTTTTCCTCTAATTGGTACTTGTTTATTAGGATTTTCATGAGCATATATACGTGCTGCAATATGTTCTAAATAAGTGCGAAAAAATTGAATTACATAGTCTGCAACTTTTTGAGAATCTTGCAATACTTTATAGTCATCAATTATTCCACAGATTTTTGAATCAATATTATATATACTCTTTTCAATAATATCTATGTAATCCAATTTAACTCCTCCTAGAAATAATACTTCATTTAATCTTTTCCATATTTTGCCGAATCTTCCGCAACCTTCATCACCCTATACTCTGGCTCATATTGATAAATCTTTGCAGAATTATCTACTTCATTTCCTATATCTTCTGTTATGGAATACTCCTCAAAATTCTCCACCTGTTCCATAACTTTATTGAATACTTCCGGACTATACTGTGGTGGATAACCATTCTTCACCAAGCAGATTTTTATATCAAGTTTTAATTGGTTACGAACATTCTGATTATTGAGCCAATCAGCAAATGAGGATTTTGTATCAATAATATCCTTTATCTTCTTAGCTAATGCTTTACATTTATCATTGACTGCAACACCATCTACCTCTTTATCTGTTCCGTACTCAAAGTTATATTGGTCACGCAGAGAAATCAAAATATCATAGAATGCTTTTTCCTCAAATGTTAAGCCAATTTTTCGAAAACTCTCTCTATTTTCGTTCATCTGACGAAGAATAGCTAAAGCCTGTTCCGTTGCAATCTTAATGATATCCTCTGATGCCTTTTCCTGTGTCTCACCGGCTTCTTCAGCAGTAAGATGTTTACGTCTTTCATGATATTCTGCAATCGTCTTTTCCAACATTTCCTGAAATGATTTTGCAGCTAACTGATTAACTTTTCCATATTCCTTAATTTGTTTACGGAGCATTTTCACAAGAAGTTCCAATTTAGTTGCTGGCATTTTGACATCAGATAATTTTTCAAAATATTCCGGAGAAAAAATATCTTCTTCCTCTCCGCTTTCAAGAACACTTTCCACCTGATTATATTTTAATGCTTCTTCAACCATCTTTGAAACTGCACGATTCATCGTATCAGTGTCTACTTCACTTGTTCCGCTCATCTTACGAACAAAACCTGCTATAGCCATAAAGCATTGTGCAAGTGCAGATTCTTCTTCCCCAAGATAACCGGAAGGCTGACAAATATCAAAAGCTGCCCTCATTCGTTTTACTGTCTTTAAAAAATAGGTTTTAAATGAAACCTTCTGAGTCCCCTTATTTCCTTCTGTTTGTAATTTCTGCGTTGATGCAAATACATACTCGGCAGCTTTAGCAAGAAGTCTGTAACGCTCGATAGGAGCACAATCTGGATTTAAGAAAGGTGATAAATCATAATCACTAAACAGCGTTTTTAAAATTTCTAACTCTTCCCTGAACACTGATGTAGCCTGTTCGACATCATCAGATGTAGGTGCAACAGAAGTATCTCCACCATAAACCTTCATTGCTTCACGCATATTGTTGCGAATGCCGATATAGTCAATTACCATACCAAATTGTTTTCCAGGATATTTTCTGTTTACACGACTAATCGTCTGTATCAACAAATGCTTCTTAAGAGGCTTGTCATTATATAAGTATGTAAGACAAGGAACGTCAAAGCCTGTAATCCACATATCTACAACAATAACAATATGGAAGTTTGATTTTTCCTGTTTAAAAGCAGCGTCTAGTTCTTCAGAACGCTTATCATTCTTAACACCGCCCAAATAATTATACATATCTTTTTCATCGTTACTACCAACACTAGACACCATTGCGATAAATGGCATTGGCTTCAATTCTTTCAATTCTTCTTCGGTTACAGCAACTCCGTCAGGTGATTTCTTTTCTTCAAACCATTCTGGATATTTATCCTTGAATTTCTGAAGTAACGCATACGCAATCTTTCTGTTTGAACAAACAACCATTGCTTTCTGTATTCTATCCGGATCACCTGCACAGGAAGAAATATAATGATCATGAATGTCTGTAGCAAGACGTTCTAATCGTGAAGGTTCTCCGAGAATTACCTCCATAGAACTCATTGCTTTTTTACTTGCTTCGATATCCTCATATGTTGCACCATCATTAGCACATTTTTTATAGTAATCTTCAATCTCTTTTACTTTTACTTTATCAAGTAAAACCTTTGCAATACGAGGATGATATTTGATAGAAACAGTCAATCCGTCTGCAACTGCCTGATCCATGGTATATCTATCAATTTCATCACCAAAAGTCTGATAAGTCTCTGCAATAGGAGTACCGGTAAATCCAACAAAAGTAGCCTGTGGGAATGCTTCTTTCAAAACCTTTGCGTATGGCTTTGAAACCATAGCTTTCATATTTTCATCAGCATCCTTGCTGAATTGAATCTTCTTAGAATGTTCAAGCTGAGTTCTGTGTGCTTCATCAGAGAAACATATAATATTCTGTCGGTCATTAATAAGACCGATTTTGTCATCTTCCCGGTCGCAGAACTTCTGAATTGTGCAAATGTAAAAGCCGCCACTTTGCCTTGCGCCAAGTTCCTGTCTTAACTGTGCTCTGTTTTTTACAACAGCTACTTCACCAAGGTTCAAAAATTCCTTACTCTTTGTAAAAAGCTTTGCTCCCTGCTTTTGAAGTTCATCTCGGTCAACAATCAGGATAATTGTCGGTGAGCCGATTTCCGGTATATCTGTACAGCGAAGTGCAAGCTGACGGGCAAGAAAAGCCATAGTATATGTTTTTCCGAATCCTGTCGCACCAAAATATGTTCCACCTTTACCGCTTTTTTGAACAACAGAATTAATAATACTTTGCCTGAGTAATCTTGCAGCAAAAAACTGTGGATAACGACATACAATTTCAACTTCGTCACTATCGTAAATGCTATCTTGAAAATAAATATAATCTCTGAAAATCTCTAAGAATCGCTCAGGTGCATAAACACCCTTTATCATTGTTTCGGTTTCTTCAAAAGGCAAAGTATATACTGCATCACCATCATTCACACGCCTCCATGCATAAAAATGCTCATAAGGAGTATGGACTGTTCCCAGTCTTGTTTTAACACCGTCGGAGATACAAGCCAAAGTACAGTAATGCAAAAGATGTGGAATATCTCTCCAATAGCGGATATTAATTTGCTCCCACGCATCATAAATGGTCGCATTTGCATCCGCAGGATTTTTTAACTCAATAACACACAGTGGCATACCATTTACAAATAAGAGTACATCCGGTCTACGATTTTCTTTCTGACCGTTGTTTGTATATTCCACTGTGAACTGGTTTACTACTCGAAAAATATTCTTATTGCTATCTTTTTTAAAATCGATGAGAGGTATCATCCTTGCAATACCATCTTGAGGTGTAAACTGAATGCCATTAACCATCCAGCCATAAACCTTATGCAAGGTAGCAAAGTCACTTTCGCTTCCGACAAGTCGAACATTATCAAAAATCTGAGTCACCTCATCTTCGGTTAAATCTGGATTTGTATCGACTATGAACTTCTTGAAATCATCAGCAATCAGCACATCTCTCTTGGTTACGCGAGAAATGTTGTTACCAGAAGAATATATCCAGCCCTCAGTCTCCAAAAAACCAATGAAGGCATACTCATATTCCGATTCACAATAGTAACCATTGTATTCTTTTAACCTAGCCATAGATTACGCCTCCTTTGTTTTTCTCGCCTCTTCGATAGAACCCTTAATAAGAATCGGGCAGATATCTTTTATTTGCGCTTTGAGTTTTTCGTTAATCTCTTTACGCGTTATATATGCTTCGTGTATCTCCACAATAGATTTCTGAATCTCCAAATTTGGTATTGGAATCGATACATCTTTCATGTCCTCAAAACTAAATGTTTCTCTTGCACTCCCCCATGAATGAAAACGAGCATAACGATCAAATTCAGCTCTACAAAAGAATAAAAACAAATACTTAGGAAGTAGCTTAGCACTATCAGTTTGCATTACAGTTGATATTGAGGATACCAAATAGTTCTCATCTGACTGATTCAAGGCTAGCGACATTTTATCTGCTCTTCGCGAAGTGTCAGAAATAAAAGCAATCATCCCAGGCTCTACTACTTTATAATTATTCAGAGAAACTCCATCCATATTAGCTTTAGTATTTATAAATTCTTTACTTGTTGCAATTCCTCTTACAGAATCTAAAGTCAGACCACCTCCATTTTTCTGATTAAATTCCTCAATATACGCACCAATAATCTCACAAGGCAATTTTCGTCCTAAATTTTCAATATACGCATCACAAACCAGTTTTAAATCCTCCAACCCACGCTCATAGCTTTGCTGATTTGCAAGCATAGCATTGTAAATGTCAACATACTTTTGCTGAATTGGAAGTGGTGGGAGGTCGATTTCTATATCACACATATCTTCCCAACTAAAAGTTTCTCTTGCAGACCCCCAAGAATTAAATCGTGAATAACGATCAAATTCAGAACGATTAAAAAACATAAATAAATAGTCGGAAAGGAGTAATTCTGGATTACTTACATAAAAAACGGTATATATTGAGGAAATCAAAATATTGCCTTCATTTCTATTAAATGCAACAGCAATCTTATCACCACGCCTTGAGGTATCTGCTACATAAGCAAATTCATTCTCTTTAACTATCTTATACGATGTTAAGCTAACTCCATCCATATTAGCTTTAGTTTCAATGAATTCCTTACCTGTAGAGATTCCCCTAACATCATCAGCCGTATATTCTTCATCGGTATTTCGATTATCACATTGTTCAATCAGTTTCCCAAGTTTATATTTAGTCAATTCCATAACCAATCCCCCTAAATGCATCTTCCAGCATCTGCTGGGATTTCTTTTCCTGCGCCAAAACTTCTTTCATTTCCGCCTGAATACGAGCCATTTCCTTTTCATAATCTATATCCAAATCACGGTCAATAAATTCTATATATTTGCTCGGAGTAAGTGTCCATCCCTTGCTTTCAATCTCATCAATACCCACACTACGACAAAGTTCAGGCACTTCATAATTCGTACCATCAGTGCCTTCGCTCTGCCATGTATGGTATATGTCTGCTGCTCTTTCAATCTGCTCCGTTACCAAACGTACCTTCTTTTTGTTCTCGCCTTTAACTGGGTTTTCCCTCCACTGACGTAAATCCATAAAAAGAATTTCATGTTCACGATTACGAAGATTTCTACCGTGATATTTACCGCCTTTTTTATTCTGATTCAGTATCCAAAAGGTAACACTGATATCAGTAGTAATGAACAATTCTCTAGGAAGAACAATAATAGCTTCCACCTTATCTTTCTGAATTAATTTTTTACGAATTTCTAAAGTGTCACTGTCGTTTAATGCACCATTTGCAAGAAGAAAACCGGCAACTCCGTCAGCTTTCTTCAAATGCGAAAGCATATGCAGAATCCAGGCATAGTTAGCATTACTTTCCGGTGGTGTTACATAGTCTGTCCAACGAGCGTCATTTTTTAAATTGTCGTTATACCAGCCTTTAAGGTTAAATGGGGGATTTGCCATTATATAATTAAAATACAATCCCTTATGCAAGTCATGAGTGAATGAAGAATCAGCTTCATCACCAAGATTATGGCTAATTCCTCGAAGTGCAAGATTCATTTTTGCAAGACGATATGTTGCTGGTTCTTTTTCCTGACCATAAATATTGATGCCATTTAAGTTTCCCTGCTTTGACTTTACAAGTTCAGCACTCTGAATAAACATTCCTCCCGAACCACAGCAAGGGTCATATAAAGTGCCATCATAAGGCTCAATCATAGTTGCAATCAATTGAACCACGTCATGCGGTGTATAGAATTCTCCTTCTTCTTTTGTTGCATTTACTGCAAATTCTTTAAGAAAATATTCGTATACACGACCAATAAGATCCTTCTCTTCGCCAAATGCCTTATGGTTGATTTTGTTTACCTCATCAACAATTTTCTTTATATCATTGGCAGCTAGATTTCGTGCAATAAATGTTCCTTTAACAAAACACCCCTTTAATTGTGAATCTTCTTCCTCGAGTCTTTGCAAAGCAGTATCAAGTGCAACATTTAATCCCGGAGCCGGTGTATTAATGATTGTCGACCATCTTGCTTCTGGTGGTAAATTATATGTTCCATCTGCGAAAGTAGCATCATCAAAAAAGGCTGCTCTTATATTTTCATCTTCCGGGTCTAATCCCTGTTCTATCAGCGTTTGCTTTAACCTTTCAATTCCGTCTTCATACTTTTCTCCAATAAATCTTAAGAATACAAGTGTAAGCATCATATCTCTCTTTTCAAAGAATGAGCCTGAGTTACGTGCCGCACGTAGGTAATCCCTACAATTAAATAAAATACTATCTAAGTTCAATGCTTTTTCAACTGTTTTCTTCTTAGCCATATTACTTTTCTTCCCTTTCCTCATCTGGAACGAATTCCATAATGTCTTGTATCTCACAATGCAATACGTTACATACTTTTTCCAATACTTGTGTACTCACATGTTCATTCTTCCCTAGTTTTGCCAACGCATTTGTTGTAATTCCTGCCTGGTCTCTAAGGTCAACTTTCATCATATTTTCATCTATTAATCGTTTCCATAATTTATTGTATCTGATTGCCATTATTAATCCCTTTCATGACATCACAACTATTTATTACTTCTTTAGTATATCATTTGAATTATTCTATTTCAATCTCAAATTGATTTTTTCAATCTGTAGTATATTTGACCTGCTCCACCTATCCTAATAGAATAAGAGCAGAGGAATCATCTCCCTCTTCCCTTATTCCACAACCTATTTTCGGCCTTTACTTTATCAGCATTTCTAATAACACACTCATCGTAAATTCTCTGAAACTCCTCATAAAGCTCATCTCCGTCTAGTTTTATCCCCAGCCTTTTCATTACATCCGAGAACAACCTTATGCTTCCACTAACATCAGCAATATCAAATCCGAATATATCAGCCTTAACGGAATCACTGACATTCTCATAATCACCAAGTTCTGATATTTTCTTAACAATCCAACTTGCTTTGCCCACAGGCACAGTTTCTTTTGTTCCCCCAAATTCACTTTTACCCGTTATATTAGTTTGCTCCTTCTGCCCATTTCCATCATTATGAATATTGGCAGAATTCATTCCCGTTACATTTATATCCGGATAAACAACTGCTCCTGTTACTTTCTCAACCTCAGTCTCTTCTTCCATCCCCGGTATCTCAATTTCCCTATCACCAACAATCTCCTCATCCTCCGATACCACATAATATGCCGTATACAAATCCTCTTGCATAATACCTTCCACAAGCTGTATCTGCCTCTTAATTTCCCTTTTCTCCTGCTTCAACTCGTCCAGTTCTTCCTGCACTCCCACATGCCATATCTGATACTCGCGATACTGCTCATCCGTCTTAATCTTCCGTTTCCGGCTAGAACTTTCTCTGTATATCTCATGCTGTCTGTTCTCAATCTGCTGAATCTTTTCTTCCTGCTGACTTATGAAATCCACAAGCTCCACAACACTTTTGATGTCATTATTCACAAGCAGCAGATATTCATCCTGTAACTGATGAAACCTCTTCAAATCCTCTGTGTACTTTGCTCCACCAACTACAAAGCGCTTCTGCTCTACAATCCTTAACTGATACAGCTTTGCATAAAATCGTTTCTGGTATGGTGATAGTTTCTCCCTATGCAATCCTCTAATATCCGACGAATAAAAATAAGGCTTTGCCATCCAAGGCATATCCACATGATGTCTAAGCCTATCCTCTGCAAACATTTCATCCATCTTTGCCAGACTATGATAATATCGGAATCCCGGTGCCTGCACCTCCATCCACGCATCTTTCTTGAATACATATCCAAGTCTTTTCATCAGATATTTAAAATGCTCCACATTCCCGGCAGCATATGCACGCATCTTAGCATCTCTGAGAATTATCTCTTTCATTGACATTTCCTTTTCCCATTTGTCCCTGCTGATATTCTTTGGGTTTCTGCTGTACTCTGCCGGCATGACGGAAAGTCCCAGCTCATCACAATATTTATTTGTAATAGGCTGGAGATGATTTTTCCAATTGTTTTTAGGTGAATTGTATTTCTTACCGGTTGTCATGCTGACACTGTTCCAGATCAGATGCCCATGCATATGTTCCCTGTCAGTATGGACTGCATACACCGCCTCATAATCATCACCAAGCACATCCTTTGCGAAATGCTCGAGTACATACATTGCCTGCTCTGCTGTTACTTTTTCCTCCGGTGAAAACGATATAATCACATGATAGCCCTGCCTTTTACCTGTCTTATGAAATATATTCTTTGTCTCTTCCATCTGCTCAAATGCTGTATCCGGCAGGCAGTTAATACCGCCCACCAGTACACATTCTTCTGTCTTATCCGGATTCTGAATATATTCCAAAGCATTCTTCAGGTGCGATGCCGGATTTCTGCCTTCCGATTCCATGATATTCAGGATCTTTGTAATCGCCATATTTCCAGCACTGTTTTCTTTACATCATCCAGACCGCTCTGCAGTTTATCAATATCGCTGTAATATAACTTTCCCTGTGAATTGCCAAGCTTTACTGCCTGATTAATATTATTTGCAATACCGGCAATAACACGGATTACTCTTGCCCTGTCCTCTGGATAACTTGTATCTATATTGCCACCTGTCCGTATTAATTCTCTTATATAAACACTTGCTGTCATTCCTGTCCGTTTAAGTGCCTCTTTTAGAATATCCATATCTTTCTCCGACAGCTTCACAGATACCTTATAATCTTTCCTGTCAGACTTGTATCTTCTCTTTCCATCTGCCATGCGTTTCTCCCCTTTCGTAGTTTTCTAATGCTGTATCAAACCAATCTCTTTTTATCTGTACCATTGCTTTTCCAACCTTTCTTAAAAATGTGTTCATAGGTTTTGCAAGATGTGGAAAAGGTCGGACCTTTTCCCGAAAAAATATAAACGCATCAGCGTTTACACAGTTTTCCGTCTTGGCAGGAGCACCTGCACCCTGTATATAATATGTGGTGGTTAATATCCCACCACAATTACTGATATGGTGGCGTTTTTTGCCATCATTTTACTGTTTTAGTGGCGTTTTCCGCCACCACTTTTCCATTTTGATGGCACTTTCCGCCACCATGACTTTTTTCTCGCTTATCTGAGTGGTGGCGCTTTTTGCCCCCACTCGCTGGATTCACCTATTCAGTTGTCTCTTTCACCATTACATCTGCATCCAACATCACATTTTCTGCTATCTCAGCACCATCTTCCGACAATTCATTTGTTTCAGGCGGTATATCCACTTCATCCTGTTCACTTATCACAGAATCCCCAACTGCCGCTTCATAATCCATTTCTTCTACAACCTTGCTTCGGTTACGCTGTGGCTCATAATCCGGATTGTAATAATCTTCGTAACCATAGATTTTCTGTTCAAAGTACTTCCTTGGACATTTGCCCCGCATGGTGAAATAACCTTTTGCCTCAAGCTCTGCATTATATTCCTTTATAATCGCATATGCCTTTGTCATCCCGATACCAAGCATCTGGCTTATCTCACCTGCATCTATGAATGCTTCCTTTATACCCTTCATGCAGCTCCTCCTTTCATAAATTGTTATTTTAAATACGTTTTTTCACAAAGTCACTATCCTGTTCTTTATCTAATCCGCATTTCTAATTCGTGTTTATCTTAATATCCTTTTCAAAATTTGTCAATAAAATTTTTTGTAATTACGCACTTGCAATTCGTTTTTGCTT
Organism: Clostridium sp. AM43-3BH; assembly: GCF_003479985.1. Taxonomy (NCBI): domain Bacteria; kingdom Bacillati; phylum Bacillota; class Clostridia; order Eubacteriales; family Clostridiaceae; genus Clostridium; species Clostridium sp. AM43-3BH. The sequence continues at coordinate 142,983 of NZ_QUIH01000004.1, read as the reverse complement.
ATGATAAAGTAATCTTACAATCATAAATAAGTCACTTACTGATACGTATTTCATTTATTATCAATCTTATACGCATCTTTACAACGGACTATTTCATATAAAGGAAGGTGGACAGAATGACTAATTCTCATTCCATTAAAATCACTATGTCTTCTCCAGAAGAAATCGGGAAGGCAATACAGAAACAGCGCAGAGCACAGAAGATTACTCAAAAAGAGTTTGCACAGCATCTTGGTAAATCAGAACGCACTATCCAGAAATATGAGTCTGGTGAAATACTAATGAAGATAGATGTTTTAAAACAGATTGCTAATGAATTAAATGTTCCATGGCAGGAGCTTTTATCTCCAGAAGATAATAATATTCCCAAAGATAATACGACTACTAAATATCCGGCATATGAATTCCACACTATGTCAGATGTTATCAACGCTCTCTTTGCCATAACTGAACTTACTGATTTTTCATTTGAGCTGACCAACACCAAACCTCCTGAAAATCCTGAATGGACTGCCGGGATCAAGGTTAATGGCAAAGGCAATGGAAAATATGATGCAGACTTCTGTCTCTTTATGGAAAACTGGATAGAAAAGAAGAATATGCTTCAGACAGGAAAAATTTCAAAAGAAAAGTTTGATTCATGGAAATCAGATATGTTGGCATATTATAAGGATTCCAGACTGGATAATGAAGCCGATTAAAAACTGAATAATTGCAGGCTTACACCTTTAGTAAAGAAAAAGCTCCGGCACACTCCTTCTCGCAAAAGGAATAACCGAAGCTATGTAAGTGATTGACCCGAAGGCTTTATAATCACCCTGAACAAGTAGATTATATCATAGCCTTTGATGATTGCACAACAATTTTACAAAAAGGAGATGATATTTATGCCAGCTTACAAAGATGAAAAAACTGGTAAATGGTTCGCCAAGTTCTATTATACGAACTGGCAGGGAATCAAAAAACAGAAGTGGAAAAGAGGCTTTGCCACCAAAAAGGAAGCCTTAGGATTTGAAAGGGATTTTCTGGAAAAACAGTCTGCCAACCCTGACATGACATTTCAAAACCTTTATGAAATTTATATGGAGGATATGGTTGCAAGACTTAAGCAGTCAACTCTTCTGACAAAAAAGGCGGTACTACAGACGCATATTCTTCCATTCTTCGGTAGCAAGCCGATAAATGAAATCAAAGCCTCTGATGTACGAAGATGGCAGGCGAAGCTTATGAGTTCGCCGAATAATTACTCCCAGACCTATCTGAAAAAGATTAACACGGAGCTTAACAGCATCATCAATTACGCCAAGCGTTTCTATGACCTTAACACCAATCCCTGCAGCAAGGCAGGCACCATTGGAAAAGCAAAGGCTGAGGAAATGGATTACTGGACTTACGATGAATATATTGCTTTCCGTGAGGGTGTAAAAGACAAGTCGCTATCGTATATATGCTTTGAAGTCCTGTACTGGACTGGTATGCGAGAAGGTGAACTGCTTGCTCTATCACCTGTTGATATTGACCTTGATAACAAGACAATATCCATCAACAGAACATATCAGCGGATAGAAGGAAAAGATGTATTTACATCACCTAAGACAAGAAAAAGTAAGCGAAAGATTCCGATTCCGGATTTTCTCTGCCAGGAGCTATCAGACTATATCCAGTCAAGGTATATGCTTGACGCAGATGAAAGGCTGTTCCCGGTAACAAAATCATATCTCTCACACGAGATGATAAGAGGTTGCAAAAAAACAGGTGTAAAGAAGATACGAATCCACGATATCAGGCATTCGCACGCCAGCTTACTTATTAATCAGGGCTGTGATGCGCTGATGTTAGCAGACAGGCTCGGACACGAGAAAGTATCCACAACACTTAACACATACTCTCATCTGTTTCCACATAAACAGCAGGAGCTTGTGCATAGTCTGGAATCATTGCAGGCGACAGATTCGCCAACACCTGAACCACCATCTGATAACCCTCTGCTTAAAGCAGCAGGTATCACATGTGAAGTGTCTCAGACTCAAGACAACGGCTCAGATGTAACAATCCGACCTCAGTTTGGACCTGCGTTAGTACCACCAAATACCGCATCAGGGAAAATCATCCAGATGCCACAAAGAAAGATCATATAAAAGAAACCCAGCAGTCATCAGGGTTTCTTGCTATTAAAGTTAATGACAACCAACTGAAAACGATAGAAAAAGAGTAGTTGCTATTAGTAGCAAATTAGTAGCAGAGCAAAAGAAAAAGTCTCGGAATCCGCTTGTTTAGCGGATTCCAAGACTTGTGGCTCTTATTCAAACTCAATCGTAGCCGGCGGTTTCCCCGTACAATCATACAGTACGCGGTTTACACCTTTTACCTCATTGACAATTCGGCTTGTGACTTTTCCAAGTACTTCCCACGGAAGTTCTGCGGATTCTGCGGTCATGAAGTCGGATGTGAGGACGGCACGAAGTGCGATGGCATAGTCATAGGTTCTGACATCGCCCATGCAGCCTACGGAACGCATATTGGTCAGGGCTGCGAAGTACTGACCGAGTGTGCGGTCGATACCTGCTTTTGCGATCTCCTCGCGGTAAATAGCGTCTGCATCCTGTACGATGCGTACCTTCTCTGCGGTTACCTCACCGATGATACGAACGCCAAGTCCCGGACCCGGGAACGGCTGACGGTATACCAGATTTTCCGGAATACCAAGCTCCAGACCGGCGCGGCGGACCTCATCTTTAAACAGCATACGCAGAGGCTCGATGATCTCCTTGAAATCTACGTGTTCCGGAAGTCCGCCTACGTTGTGGTGGGACTTGATAACAGCGGATTTTCCAAGACCGGACTCAATCACATCCGGGTAAATCGTACCCTGTACGAAGTAATCTACTTTGCCAATCTTCTTTGCTTCCTCCTCAAATACGCGGATGAACTCTTCGCCGATGATCTTACGCTTGCGCTCCGGATCGGTTACACCTGCCAGCTTATCGTAGAAACGCTGCTGTGCATTGACACGGACGAAGTTCAGCTTGTACGGACCGTTCGGACCAAATACTGCCTCTACCTCGTCACCCTCGTTTTTACGAAGCAGACCGTGATCGACGAATACGCAGGTCAGCTGGTCGCCGATCGCTTTCGCCATCAGGACGCCTGCTACGGAAGAGTCTACACCGCCGGACAGAGCCAGAAGGGCACGACCATTTCCTACTTTTTTACGGATTTCTTCGATGGATTTCTCTACGAACGCATCCATCTTCCAGTCACCTGCACAATGGCAGACACTGTATACGAAGTTATGCAGCATCTTGGAGCCTTCCTGTGTATGAAGTACCTCCGGATGTGCCTGGATGCCGTACCAGCCTTTTTCTTCATTTTCCATACCTGCAATCGGGCAGACCGGAGTATGGGCTGTCACACGGAAACCTTCCGGCATCTTGGAAATATAGTCGGTATGGCTCATCCAGCATATGGTCTTCGGGGATACACCCTCATACAGCTTAGATGTTGTGTCTACCTCTACCTCAGTCTTTCCGTATTCGCTGACCGGTGCTGTGGCAACCTCGCCACCTAACAGGTAGGACATCAGCTGTGCGCCATAGCAGATACCCAGTACCGGGATTCCCAGATCAAAGATTTCCTTTGAACATCTCGGAGATTCCTCCTTGTATACACTGTTCGGTCCGCCGGTGAAAATGATACCCTTCGGGTTCATCTCTTTGATTTTTTCCAGCGGCAGGGTGTAAGGATGAACCTCACAATATACGTTACACTCTCTTACTCTTCTGGCAATCAACTGATTGTACTGTCCGCCAAAGTCCAGTACAATGATCATCTCTTTCTCCACGAGTATTCCTCCTATAATTTTATGCTGCGATCCGTACTTCATCAACTTGTAGCTTCGAATCAACTTCCAGGATTTATGGTCACACGCTTGCACAACATGTGAACTGTAACAGTCATACTGCTGCCGCAGGTAATCACTCCGTTCCAGCCCCATCGCCGCCAATCGAAAAATAACCGGTCGCAATCTGTTCAGCAGCTATACCACGTTCTCTTCCTGTCAATTCCTGTAACTTTTATTATAAAATACCCGGCAATTAAAGACAAGCCATTTTTACGGTATTTTCAGGCACTTTTTTCAGAAAAATGCTTTTCGATTCAATTCAAGTCGAACATCCGTGAGACTTGGCGCGTGATTCTGGTCAGCGAAGCATCGGCAAAATCCGCTACCAGTATGATATCGTACGGAATTTTCAGTGCAGAAAATTCCTATCCGCAAGTAAAAATGCATATTCTATGCAGAATCACTGCGCATCCTCGCGGAGCGTTTATCTCAATCGGAGACCTAACTCCCACTAAGACAAATTTGTTATTACTCGCCACCTAAAGAGGTGGGGCTTCTCAACTGAGAGCAAAGGATGAGAATTATTATACTATTTGCATTGTGCAGATATGCACACCCTGCGCTTTCATATCGGTAATTGAATTGCCGAGGATTCCCGCTTATTGTCCTAAACATTTAAATATTTCTTCACATACTTCCCCGTATACGATCCCGGCGTCGCTGCCACCTCTTCCGGTGTTCCTTTCGCAATCACGGTTCCGCCGCCCTCGCCGCCTTCCGGTCCGATGTCGATCAGGTAGTCAGCAGTTTTGATGACATCCAGGTTATGCTCAATGACAACCACGGTATTTCCACCATCCGACAAACGTCTTAATATCTCAATCAGACGGTGTACATCGGCAAAATGAAGTCCCGTAGTCGGTTCGTCCAGAATATAGATCGTCTTGCCGGTTCCACGCTTGCTCAACTCCGTCGCCAGCTTGATTCGCTGTGCCTCTCCACCGGACAGCTCGGTGGATGGCTGTCCCAGACGGATATAGGAAAGTCCTACATCGTAGAGTGTCGCAATCTTCCGGTGTATGGACGGCACATTTTCGAAGAATTTCATCGCCTCCTCGACCGTCATATTGAGGACATCATAGATGCTTTTCCCCTTATATTTGACCTCCAGCGTTTCCCGGTTATAGCGCTTGCCGCCGCAAACCTCACACGGCACATAGATATCCGGCAGGAAATGCATCTCGATCTTGATGATTCCATCGCCGGAGCACGCCTCACAGCGTCCACCTTTTTTATTGAAGCTGAAACGGCCTTTATTGTAACCTTTAGCTTTCGCATCGGTGGAAGCGGCAAACAGATCGCGTATCAAATCGAATGCCCCCGTATAGGTCGCCGGATTGGAACGCGGTGTCCGTCCGATCGGAGACTGATCGATCGCGATGATCTTGTCAAGCTGCTCGACGCCCTCAATGGACTTATGTTTTCCCGGAATCGTGTGTGCGCGGTTCAGCTTCTTTGCCAGCGCTTTATAAAGAATCTCATTGACAAGTGAGCTCTTTCCCGAACCAGAAACGCCCGTCACGCAGGTCATCACGCCCAGCGGAAATTTAACATCGATATTTTTCAGATTATTTTCTGCCGCTCCTCTGACAGTAAGCCATCCCGTCGGTTTCCGCCGCTCGGACGGCACCGGAATCTGAATACGCCCGCTCAAATATGCACCGGTAATCGATTTTTCATTTTTCATGATCTCTTCCGCTGTGCCGATCGCCACGACCTCGCCGCCGTGTTCGCCCGCGCCCGGACCGATGTCCACGATACAGTCTGCCGCGCGCATCGTGTCTTCATCGTGCTCAACCACCAGAACTGAATTTCCCAGATCCCGCAGGTGTTTTAGGGTATCCAGAAGCTTGTCGTTGTCCCGCTGGTGAAGTCCGATACTCGGCTCGTCCAGAATATATGCCACACCGACCAGACCGGAGCCGATCTGGGTTGCCAGGCGGATTCGCTGCGCCTCGCCGCCGGACAGCGTGCCAGTCGCACGCGACAGGGAAAGGTATTCCAGACCGACATTGATAAGGAAGCTGATCCTCGCCCGAATCTCTTTCAAAATCGGCGCACCGATCGCCTGCTGCATCGGCGTCAGCTCCAGCGCATCGATAAATTCGCGGAATTTGACGATCGACATATCGGTCGCCTCGAAAATATTTTTCCCGCCAACCGTGACTGCCAGAGATTCCTTCTTTAATCGCTGCCCCTTGCAGGCTGGACACGGCGTGATCCGCATAAATGTCTCATATTCCGCCTTCATTGAATCAGAGAACGTCTCACGGTATTTGCGGTTCATGCTCTGAATCAGCCCCTCAAAGGCAATATCATAAATTCCCTCGCCACGCTGTCCACGGTAATACACCTTCACAACCTTGCCGCCGGTTCCGTAAATTAAAATATCATGGATCTCCTTCGGATAATCTTCAAACGGGGTATCCAGACTGAAATCGTATTCTTTTGCCAATGCATTTAAGATCGCGCCGGAAAAGCTCGTTTTGTCCGTGCAGGACTGCCATCCCATCGCCGTGATCGCACCCTGATTGATGCTCAGGCTCTTGTCTGGAATCATCAGATCCTCGTCAAACTCCATCTTATATCCCAGACCGAAACAGTCCGGGCACGCACCAAATGGGTTGTTGAAAGAGAAGCTGCGCGGCTCGACCTCATCCACGCTGATACCGCAGTCCGGGCAGGAAAAATTCTGGCTGAACGTCAGGGTATCGTGCTTTTCTTCGCCATTTTCATCCCGCACCGCCGTATCGGTCAGCATCAGACCATTGGAGAGACCCATGACCGTTTCAATCGAATCCGAAAGGCGTTTCTCAATCCCCGGCTTGACCACCAGGCGATCGACCACAATCTCAATATTGTGCTTGATATTTTTATCCAGCGTGATCTCCTCGGAAAGCTCGTATAAGCTGCCGTCCACCCGCACACGGACATAGCCGCTCTTCTTTGCCTGCTCCAGCACTTTCTCGTGGCGTCCTTTCCGCCCGCGCACGACCGGGGCAAGAAGCTGGATCTTCGTGCGCTCCGGCAGCGCCATGATCTGGTCAACCATCTGATCGACCGTCTGGCGGCGGATCTCACGACCGCACTTCGGGCAATGCGGAATACCGATCCGTGCGTACAAAAGACGCATATAATCATAGATCTCCGTCACTGTGCCGACCGTCGAACGCGGATTCCTGTTCGTCGATTTCTGGTCGATAGAGATCGCCGGGGACAAGCCCTCGATGCTCTCGACATCCGGCTTTTCCATCTGACCTAAGAACTGACGCGCATAGGACGACAGGGACTCCATATACCGCCGCTGCCCTTCAGCATAGATCGTGTCAAATGCCAGAGATGATTTACCCGAACCAGAAAGTCCGGTCAGGACGACCAGCTCATTTCTCGGAATATCAATGGAAATGTTTTTCAGATTGTGCTCATTGGCACCTCGTATCTTTATATATTGCTTCGCCATATCTGTACCTCAATTATCATTGACTCTGCTCTGTTTTATCATGTCGCTGCTGACTTAATTTATAGTCATTATAGTCACAGTCTTCCCTGTAATTATGCTTAGTATAACACATTCCAAAAGTCTTTGCAAACATTTGTTCTGTTTGATAAAATTGAATCAGCTAAACATAGATATTCCTTGGGAGTAGAAGTCAAACTTTTCATCAATTCTAATACAAAAAGGGCACCTCCGCCCGGCTCCAAACCTAGCATGGAGACCAGACAAAAATACCCTTTCGCCCTATTTCATTTTTTCACGCATTCATTTTATTTCACGATTTTTCGTTCCCCGAAGATACACCAGCCAGTATCCGCCTCCAATCACCAGCATCCCGCCGATCATATTTCCGATCGTAGCCGGAATCAGATTATTGAGAATAAATGTTCCGATCGTCAGCCCTTCCGCTGCCAGACCGTACTCGCCCATGATCATCAGCCCCGCCGGGATGTAAAACATATTGGCGATGCAATGCTCGAAGCCGCAGAGAATGAAAATCGCCACCGGCGGATAAAGCGCCAGAATTTTGCCAGATACCTGCTCGGAGCTCATCGCCGCCCAGACTGCAATACAAACCAGCACATTACAGAGGATCGCACGGCACAGCACCTCCGGCAGAGTCAGGGTCACCTTGGAAACGGCTGTATTCAGAAGAACCTGCGCCAGATCGCCACCGTACAGGCTTGGAATATGCCCGTAGACAAATAAAACCGCCACAAAGATCGCGCCAATCAGATTTCCCAGATAGACAAACAGAAGATTTTTAAACAGCCCGCCCACGGAAATCCGTTTCTGCAGCGCCGAGATCGTCATCAGGCAGTTCCCAGTGAAAAGTTCCGCCCCGGTGCAGACCACCAGCGCCAATCCTGCCGGGAATACAAGTGCCGAAGCAATCCGCGATGCCGAGGCATTTGTCATTGCTGCCGAGGCGACCGAAGCCCCCGCGCCTGCCAGCGCGATGAACATTCCGGCGAAAAAGCCGAGTATCAGCATATGAGACACCGGAAGTTCCGCCTTTTTTCTGCCCGTCTCCACATAATTTTCTGCAATCTGTTTCGATGCAATCATAGATTTTCCTCCCATCAGCCTTTCTATGTCCAAAATTCATTTTTCAAATTCTTCCTTTTATCTTCTGAATTTCCGAACCTGCCACATCGTTTTATAACCTTTCCTTCCATTTCAAACAGAAAAAGACGGTTTTCGTCCGATCTTTCTGTTCTATCCCTTTAAAACCTTTGACAAACAACCGTCTTTTCTATTATTTCTATATCATTTCTGATGTCGTCCTATCATCTCAAGCCGCCATCTGACATCACCTATCAAGGGCTTCCCTTATTATTTCATGTAACTACTTTTTGCAGCCCTCCCACAAATCCTATAAGTTCCCCTTCATTTTCCTACCGTTCCTCCCGGAAATAATTCTCGCCCAGATGCGCCGGGATATGTGCCCCTTTATTCTTACGCATCGACGCGATCACCAGCACCAATGCGGTGATAATGAACGGAAGGGCATCGAAAAATGCCGTTGGAATCGCATACGTGTTTTTCGGCACATAGTATTTCAGCACGCGCAGAGCCCCGAAAATAAAGGAACCGTAAATAACATTGATCGGCTTCCACGCCGCGAAGATAACGAGGGCAACGGAAATCCAGCCAAGACCACCGACGCTGTCGCGCAGCCACACGCCGCCGTTGATGATCATCGAACAATACGCTCCGCCGATACCGCAGATCGCACCGGATAGCAGGATATTAATGTATCTCCACTTTGTAACTTCGATACCTGCCGCATCTGCTGCGCCCGGATTTTCTCCGATCGCCTGCACATTTAAACCAACCTGTGTTTTATATAAGTAGAAACTCGCCACAATCGCGATGATGATTCCAAGATAAACGAACGGGTTATAGGAAAATAATAATTCTCCGACCACCGGCAGATCACTGAGTCCCGGGATGTGGATGTTACGCATCTGTGCTGTCACCGCATCCGGAAGTTTCAGGGTGCCGTTCTCTGATTTTTCCAGCATAAAGACGCCGATAAAATTGGCTAATCCGACGCCGAAAATCGTCAGGGTCAATCCCGTTACGTTCTGATTTGCCATAAATGTGACAGTCAAAACACCGTAAATCAATGCCGACAGCATTCCAGCCACCGCCGCAGCTAACAGCGCTGCAACAAAGTTATCCGTCTGATAGCCGACCATGAATCCGGCGCACGCGCCAATCGACATCATGCCCTCGACGCCCAGATTCAGGTGTCCGACCTTCTCACTCAAAATTTCGCCAACCGTGCCAAACAGGAAAGGCGTACCCGCCAATACAGCCGCCACCAGAAATTTAATTACGATCTCGCTGCTCATGCGCGTGTACCTCCTTTTCCGCGAAATACAAATTGATACCGTATAAACAGTTCACATCCCAGAATGAAGAACAGGATGATTCCCTGCAGCACATCCGCGCAGTCCGAGGACAATCCGAATGAAGACTGAACTACGCTGCTTCCTTTTTCCAGCACGCTGAACAAAAAGGTAACCAGCAGAATCACAGGCGGATTCAACTGTGCCAGCCATGCCACGATGATCGCCGTAAATCCGACCCCTCCGGCAACTGCCGTCGTCAGCGTGACATCCGAACCGGTCGCCTGCACCATGCCGCCGATGCCGCAGACAGCGCCGGACAGAAACATCGTCCGCAGAACCACTTTTTTCACATTCATGCCGGCATAGCGGGCCGTCTCCTGGCTCTCTCCCACGACGCTGATCTCATATCCCTGCTTGGAACGATTTAAGTAAACCGCTATCACTACCACAAGAATCAGCGCAATCACCCAGCCGAACTGGATGCCGAACACCTTATCGAGCGCCGCGTTCTTATTGAAACGGGCAATCTTCGCATATCCCTGGGAACCTGGGTCACGCCATGCGCCCTCTCTCAAAAATACGATGACATTCAGCGCGATATAGTTTAACATCAGCGTAAACAGCGTCTCGTTCGTATCATACCGGGTCTTAAACCACGCCGGAATGAGTCCCCACAGACCTCCGCCGATCGCGCCTGCCAGAAACATCACGATCACCAGCAGCCAGTGATTCCAGTTCGCATGGAACAGTGCAAAATACGAGGCAAAAATACCGCCCATAATGATCTGTCCCTCGGCTCCGATGTTCCAGAATTTCATTTTAAATGCCAGCGTCACGCCCAGCGACGCAATCAAAAGTGGAATCATGATTTTGACCGTCGCCTGTATCGCCATCTCGCTTCGCAGCGCTCCGGTTACAATCGTCTGATAAATGACAAATGGATTCTGCCCAATCAGCAGGATAAAGAATCCGCCTGCCACCAGAGCCAGCACGATCGCCTCCAGACGGAGGATCAATGTTTCTCTTTTTCCAAGTTCCGCCTTTTTTACAACGCGGATCCACGGTTCTTTCATGCCTGTTCCCCCTTCTTTTCGGATGCCATACTCTTATCCAGCCCCAGCTCGCCCGCTTCGGTACCGGTCATCATCAGTCCCAGCTGTTCTTTCGTGAGCTTCTTAGCATCCACGATACCCGTGATCTTTCCATGGCAGAGTACCATGATCCGGTCTGAAAGCTCCAGAAGCACATCCAGATCCTCACCGATATAGACAACCGCCACGCTCTTTTTCTTCTGCTGGTTCAGGAGGTCGTAAATCAGATAGGAAGAATTAATATCAAGCCCTCGCACCGGGTAAGCCGTGATCAGCACCTGCGGGCTCGACTCAATCTCACGTCCCAAAAGTACCTTCTGGACATTGCCCCCCGACATCATACGCACCGGCGTATCAACGCCCGGCGTCACGATTCCCAGTTCTCCGATCAGGCGTTCTGCCATCTCCCTTGCCGGTTTCCGGTCTACAAACAATCCTTTCCCTTCCGAATAGGACTTGAGCAGCATATTATCAACCATACCCATTGAAGCAACCAGTCCCATGCCGAGACGATCCTCCGGCACGAAACTCATGCTGATTCCGAGGCGGATGATCTCCGCCGGAGTCTTACCGATGATATTTTCCTTACGGTACAAAATAGCGCCCTTTTTCGCGTCCATCAACCCGGTCAGCGTCTCGCAGAGTTCTTTCTGGCCGCTTCCGGCAACACCGGCAACGCCCAGAATCTCGCCTGTTTTAATCTCAAAAGAAATATCATCCAGCGCCACGCCGCCGTCACTCTTATCGACGGTCAGATCGACAATCTTCAAAATGGTCTCTCTCTTCTCCATCTCCGGGCGCTCGATATTCAGGCTGATTGGTCGTCCAACCATAAGCTCCGTAAGTTTCTTCTCATCACATCCGGCAGTTTCCACCGTCTCGATGCTCTTTCCTTTTCGCAGAATCGTGACACGGTCACTGATAGAAAGGACCTCATTTAATTTATGGGTAATAATAATAATCGCACAGCCCTGTTCCCGCATCCGGCGCAGGATTTTAAACAGCCGCTCCGTCTCCTGCGGCGTCAGGACTGCCGTTGGCTCGTCCAGAATCAGGATCTGGGCGCCTCTATATAATACCTTCAGGATCTCGACCGTCTGCTTCTCGCTGACCGACATGTCGTAGACCTTTTTCTCCGGTTCAATTTCAAGTCCAAATGACTGTCCAAGCGCTTCAATTTTTTCCCGCAACGCCTTTCTTCCCAGCCGTTTTCCCTTGGTTCCCAGCACGATATTATCCATCGCACTGAACACATCCACCAGTTTGAAATGCTGATGAATCATACCTATTCCTAAATTTCTCGAATCTACCGGCGAATTTATGGAGACTTCTTTTCCTCCAACCAGAATCGAACCGGCATCTGGGTGGTAGATACCGGAAAGCATGTTCATGAGCGTTGTCTTACCGGAACCATTTTCTCCCAAAAGTGCCATAATCTCGCCGTACCGGACGGTCAGATCAATCTTATCGTTCGCCACGACGCTTCCGAATGCTTTCGTGATCTGCCTACACTCAATGGCATACTGTTCTGTCATATCGTCACCTCAAATGAATATTTAACCAATTTTTTAATCAATTTTCTAAAAAAGAAAAAAGAGGTGCCGCAAATGAAAGTGGATCCATTTGAAGCTGCCTCCTTTTATCTGTTATATACTCTTGGAATCTGCAACACCCGGAAGCGTTTCCGAACCTGTTTCAGCATCGCTTCCAGGTATATAATTCCGTGATTATTTCTCTACGATGTTCTTGAAGTACCAGTGGATATTGCCTGTGATATCTGCATCGGACATATGCTCGCCCTCGGTGCCAACGGTGGTTCCGTCGTTGCACTCGATCACGCCATCAAATACATCCCAGTCGCCAGACTCGATCTTCGCACGTGCCTCATCGATCTTCTCCTGCGTACCATCTACGCACAGGTCAGATAACGGGGAAATGTCTACCAAACCTTCCTCCAGACCGCCGAAGTAGTTCTCGCCTGTCCATGTACCATCAATCAGATCCTGTACAGCTTTGGTATAGTAAGCGCCCCAGTTCCAAACGGTGGAGGTCAGAACTGCCTTCGGAGCATCCTTGCTCATATCAGAGTTGTAACCAACACCAAATACGCCAGCTTCCTCAGCTGCCAGCTGCGGGTTCGGTGTATCGCAGTGCTGTCCAATGACATCACAGCCCTCGTTGATCAGGGCTACGGCTGCCTGTTTCTCACCTTCCGGATCGTACCAGCTGTTGGTGGTCTTGATGTAAACGGTTGCATCCGGGTTTACAGAATATACACCCATTGCAAATGCGTCACATCCGCCGGTAACCTCGGCATTGTCCTTGCCCCAGGCGCCGACATAACCGATCTTATTGCTCTCTGTCTTTAAACCAGCCGCGATACCAGTGAGGTAACGGGACTGATAAATCCGTCCAAAATAATTGTTAAAGTTCACACCGTTGGATTTGTAGCCGGTTGCATGGGAGAAGATAACGTCCGGATATTCTTCTGCCAGTGCCTCGCATGCATCCATGTAGCCCCAGCTTGTCGCGAAGATAATCTGGCATCCTTCCTCGACACACTCGCGCATTGCTGTCTCGATGGCAGTCTGATCATCGTCCGCTACGTTGTTCTTGCGGATAATCTGATCATCCTCCAGACCAACGGCTTTCTGCATCGCTACGATACCCTGATCATGCGTATAGCTGTAACCGGAACCATCCGCCGGATTTCCAATATGAATCACTCCGACCTTCAGATCCTCTTTAGCAACTGCCGGCATCACGCCCTCTGCTGCCTCGCCTGCTTCTGTGTCTGCCGCGTCAGCTCCCTTTTCCTCCGCTGCCTTCGTATCTGCTGTATTAGAAGACGAAGAAGAACAGCCTGCACACAGGGACAGCGCCATGGCAGCGCTCAGTAACACGCTTACTACTTTTCTCATAACATTTCCTCCTAAGAATGCCTGCGAATGCGGTTCTCTCCCTTTCTCATCGTTTGTCAGAATTCCCTCGCAGAACCTGAAATCCGAAAATAAAACCGCATTCCCGAAAATTTAGATCGATACAGGAGATATTATTGCATATTTACAGACGCTTTTCAAGGAATTTGCCTGATTTTTACTGTGATATTTATTAATCTCTTTTCATAAGTTTTACTTATTTCTTTTTCTCTCCTGTAATCCCCCGATATGCAGGAAGGGAACACCGGAGGAATCAGCTGCCAGCATCTTTTTTCGACGCAGACAACACAAAAACAGGCACCAGACATTTCCTTTCAAAATGCCTGATACCTGCTCAGCTCACTGTAACTGATTTCTCTTATAACTTCGGCAAACACGTAACCGTCCACCTTATAATACACGGCTCTGTTTTAAGCCTCTGCCTCGCCATCTTCTTTCTTCTCTTCCAGAATCTTCATAAACTCCTCACCGGTGATCGTCTCCTTATCCAGAAGATAGTCTGCCAGCTCATGAAGCTTATCCTCATGCCCGGAAAGAATAGCTTTCGCTTTCTCATACGCGCTCTTTACCAGCGCAATCACTTCCTCATCGACCCTCGCCGCCGTCTCTGCCGAACAAGCCAGGGAAGTATCGCCGCCTAAGTAGGCGTTGTTGACCGTCTCGAGCGCTACCATGCCGAAATGGTCACTCATGCCGTAACGCGTCACCATCGCACGGGCGATCTTGGTTGCCTGTTCGATATCATTCGAAGCCCCTGTCGTGATAGAATGGAAGATCAGCTCCTCCGCCGCACGGCCGCCGGTCAGTGTCACGATCTTGTTGAACGCCTCTTCCCTGCTCATCAGGAAGCGCTGATCCGCCTCCACCTGCATCGTATATCCGAGTGCCCCGGAGGTTCGCGGCACAATCGTGATCTTGTGGACCGGAGCCGAGTGCGTCTGCAGCGCCGCTACCAGCGCATGACCGATCTCATGGTAGGAGACAATCTTCTTCTCATCCCCGGAAACACCGGCATCCTTCTTCTGATATCCGGCAATAACCGTCTCGACACTCTCTTCCAGATCCTGCTGGGACACGGTCTTTCGTCCCATCCGGACTGCCCGCAGCGCCGCCTCATTGACAATGTTTGCCAGCTCCGCGCCGCTCGCACCGTTGGTGGCACGGGCGATCTCATTGTAATCCACACTCTCATCCACTTTAACCTTTTTGCCATGGACTTTCAGAATTGCCTCACGGCCTTTCAGATCCGGCAGCTCTACCGGAATCCGGCGGTCAAAACGTCCCGGACGAAGCAACGCCGGATCGAGGGATTCCGGACGGTTGGTCGCCGCCAGAATGACAACACCCTTCTTGCCGTCAAAACCATCCATCTCAGTCAGAAGCTGGTTCAGCGTCTGCTCGCGCTCGTCATTGCCGCCCATGCCGGCGCCGTCACGCTTCTTACCAATCGTATCGATCTCGTCGATAAATACGATACACGGCGCTTTTTCATTGGCCTGTTTAAATAAATCACGCACCTTCGCCGCACCCATGCCGACAAACATCTCAACAAATTCCGAACCGGAGATCGAGAAGAACGGAACGTGTGCTTCCCCGGCAACGGCCTTCGCCAGCATCGTTTTACCGGTTCCTGGAGGTCCGACTAACAGGGCGCCCTTCGGCAGCACCGCACCGATCTCCGAGTATTTTTCCGGCTTATGCAGGAAATCGACAATCTCTTTTAATGCATCCTTCGCCTCTTCCTCGCCAGCCACATCTGCAAATGTGATACCCGTCTCGGATTCTGCATAAATCTTCGCATTCGACTTGCCAAACGTCATTGCGTTGCCAGGTCCGCCACCCATCCGTTTCATCAACGAACGTCCCATGAGCTGTCCGATTCCCACAAAGAGAACCAGCGGCAGGATCCAGGTCAGCAGGAAATTCAGCAGCGGTGACGCCTGTGTGTTGATCTCCGCACTGTATTTCACATCCTTACCATCCAGCAGATCATACAGGTTGACACCCGGAATCTCGCCGGTTTTATAGGTGACATTCCACGCTGTGTTTTTATTGTCATTTTTTAGCGTATAAACGATCTCATTGTTCGTCGTCACATACACTTCATCGACATTATCTTCCTTCAACTGATCGCTGAACTGGTCAAACCGCACCTGCTGCGTCCGATCCATCATAGATGGAAAGAGGAAAATATTTAACAGCATGACAATCAGCATAACCAATCCATAATAATATAAAAATGATTTTCTGGGCGGCTGCTTTCCGCCGCCGTTCGTGTTCTCTACCATAGATTGTTCTCCTTATTGTGAGTCTGTGACAGATGGTTTCTGTGTTTCTGTCACATCGTTTCGTGATACATTAACATATACAGCATTCTTTGTTATTTGTCAATCCAAAACAGTAAATATTTATTTACTTTTTATATTTGTTGACCTTTTTGTCTGAATGTGCTAGAGTACAAGTAAATTGATGTTTCCTTGTTTGCAATTTATGTTTGTGAAATGAACCGCATTTTATTACTTTGATATTTAAATTTGGAGGTTTTCCTATGAATCCAGGCAAAAAAAATTCAAATCTTTTAAAAAACACCGGTATCCACTTCCTGGAGTTTGCACTCGGCTTTCTCTCCCTGGCGAAATGCCACTACCAGCCAAGCCATGATATGAAAGTCAACTCGCTTCCATTTTTTGCCCTGATCGCGCTCGACAGCTGGGCAGATCAAGACTATACCATGTCTGAGCTGGCGGACAAGCTGAGTATCACAAAGCAGCAGCTCTCCCATATGATCAAGGTTCTTGAGGAACGCGGTCTGGTCGAGCGGATCCACGATACAGCCAACCGCCGCCGCGTCTACATCCGCATCTGCGATTCCGGTCGTGAGATGATGAACCAGATGAAGCAGGAAATGCTGTCTTCCACCCTGTTTGGGCTGCGCGCTTACACCCCGGAAGAACTGGCATCGATGGACGAGTGCCTGTGCCGCCTGATGGAATTAATGAAGAAATTCAACTGTGAAACCGATGAACCTGTAAAGAATGTATCCGTATGATAAAGACACCGGAGACACTTTTTTCTCCGCTTTCTTTTAAATCCTGTATAATTGACTTTTGTAACGTCCAGCAGCATTCCGGATTGATTTCTCTGCCATTTCATCCTTTCATCCGTTCCGGTGTGTTCCACGCCTCGGCAGAGTTTTCTTTCTGTGCCAATGGACGTTTCTCAATGATACAGAAAGAAGGTTCCTACATATTATGCCACAAATGATAGAAAATCATATTTTTCCACACGCTGCTCATAGCAAACACACTCTCCCCCTCTCATCCAGGCAAACTTCTGCTGCCATTCCACGCCTTTCCGGTCAAACGCGTGCTGCCGCACCTGCAAGAGCCCAAAAGGCCGCGGACGAATTTGCCCGCTACCTGCTCACGCGCAACCTTGCCGATGAGACACTCCGCGCTTACACTTATGCTGTACGGCAGTATTTTACCTATTACCGTGACATTACTTACCCCAATTTAAAGCTATACAAAATCTTTCTGCTCGAGCACTACAAGCCGCAGACCATCAACCAGCGGATCCGGGCTTTGAATGCCTACCTGGATTTTAAAAAGCTCTATCCCGGGCATCTTCCCATGGTAAAAATCCAGCAGAAAACATATCTGGATCACATGATCAGCGAGGCGGATTATGAATACCTGAAACGCTGCCTGCTTCGGGATGAACGGTACACTTACTATTTTCTCATCCGTTTCATGGCGGCAACCGGCGTCCGGGTCAGCGAGGTGATTCAGTTCCAGGCAGAAGATATTTTCTCCGGCTATAAGGACATCTATTCCAAAGGAAATAAAGTCCGGCGCATCTACATTCCACAGTCACTCCGAACCGATACCCTCAAATGGCTTTCCTTTCTCCACAAATCCCACGGTCCCATCTTCCTCAACCGCTTCGATTCCCCCATCTCTCCAGGCGGCATCCGCAGCCAGCTCAAAACCATCGCCCTCTCCTACCACATGACACCGGAAATGGTACATCCGCATGCATTCCGCCACCGGTTTGCCAAGAGTTTTATCGAAAAATGCGGCGATATTTCCCTGCTCTCCGACCTGCTTGGACACAAAAATCTCGAAACAACCCGGATTTACCTGCGTCGTTCCAGCGGCGAGCAGTATGAGATTGTCAACCGGGTAGTCACCTGGTAGAGAGGAGTAAATGAAGCACATATGAATTTTGAAACACTTATTTCCGACTTTGGCATTTACCTTGAAAAACAGGGGCACGCCGCCATCACCATCCGGGTCTACAGCTGTTCCGTCCGGCTGTTTTTTTCGCATTATAACAGCCTTTCAGTCGAGCACCTGCAGTCGTACCGGCGCTGGCTGCTGGAATGTTATAAGCCATCGACAGTGAATACGCGGATTCTGGGGATGAACCGGTTTCTGGATTTTATGCAAAACAGAGGATTGTTGGATAATGAAAAGGCGAATTTTCAATCCCCCATATCCGCCCCCACAGATTCACTCCGCATCACTCCCACGGGTCACTACCGCTTGCGCCCCATCCGGGAGCAGAAGCACACCTACCTTGATACAGTGATCTCCCAGAAAGATTATGACCGGCTCAAACGGCGGCTAAAAAAGGATGAAAATTACTTCTGGTATTTCATCGTGCGTTTTCTCGCCTCCACCGGCGCGCGCGTCAGTGAACTGCGCCAGATCAAAATGGAGGATCTGCAGCTTGGCTATCTCGATCTCTACTCCAAAGGCGGCAAGATACGGCGATTGTTCTTCCCCCTCTCCCTCTGCGGGGAAGCAATCCCCTACTTTGCCTCTCGCGGCATCGACAGCGGCTTTCTCTTCCTGACCCGCCGCCGCACCTGCATCTCCGCACGCGCCATCGAGATGCAGTTAAAAAATATCGCAAAGCGCTACCGCATCAATCCGGCAACAATGTACCCGCATTCTTTCCGGCACCGCTACGCCATCAATTTTTTGAAACGGTTCAATGACATTTCCCTGCTGGCGGATCTGTTAGGACACGACAGCATCGAGACAACCCGGATTTACCTGATGAAATCGAGTCAGGAACAGCAGACAGTGATTGACCGGGTGGTGACGTGGTAGGCACAGGCGTGTGAAAACCATAAAAGGGGAAAGAACTGCCATTTTCCACAATTCTTTCCCCTTTATTATAGATTTATTTTTTCTCTGCCTCCACAATCACGAGCTCATATGGAAGTGCTTCCTCAGCGCTATCGGTTCTAATGTTTTCACCCGACCGTTCTACCGCATTCTCTTTTTTCTCCTGCTTCCCACTGTCCAGCTTTGTCTCAACATTCTGTTCCGCCTTCTTTTCAGAATCTTCCTCCTTTTCTGCTGTTCTACTAATAAGACGATGGGAGATTTCATTTGGTTTTATATATTTGCAATTTTTTTAACAACTTTTCTTTCCAAATAAACATTTTTCAAAACGGAAGTTAGAAGAACCAGATGGATAATAGAAAACGCATAAAGATATTACAGGCATAAAAAAAGCCCGGCAGAAAGAAAATGTGCTATGACATTCTCTCCCTACCGGACTTTTCCTAATATTAAATTTCCTTACAGCACCTTACTCAAAAATGCCTTCAATCTTTCGCTCTTTGGATGCTCGAAAAACTCCTTCGGTTCGTTTTCTTCGATGAAGTTGCCGCCCTCCATGAACATGACGCGGGTTGCCACCTCGCGGGCGAAGCCCATCTCATGGGTAACCACGACCATCGTCATGTGCTCCTCGGCAAGCTGGCGCATTACATTTAATACCTCACCTACCATCTCCGGGTCAAGCGCGGAGGTTGGCTCGTCAAAGAGCATCACATCCGGATGCATCGCCAGGGCGCGGACGATCGCCACACGCTGTTTCTGACCGCCAGAGAGCTGTCCCGGATAGGCGGATGCTTTTTCCTTTAATCCGACACGCTCCAGAAGCTTCAGTGCCTCCGTCTCTGCCTCGTCCTTTGGGCGTCCGAGCAGTTTCATCGGTGCCAGCGTCATATTATCAAGAATCGTCATGTGCGGGAACAGGTTGAACTGCTGGAATACCATTCCCATTTTCTGACGAAGTTTATCAATGCTTGTCTTCGGATCCGTGATATCCGTTCCCTCAAAATAGATGTGTCCGCCGGTCGGGGTTTCCAGCAGGTTCATGCAGCGCAGAAATGTGGATTTACCGGAACCGGATGGTCCGATCACACAGACAACATCCCCCTTGCGTATCTGGGTAGAAATATTAGTCAGGACCTTTAAATCACCGAATGCCTTGGAAAGATCCTTGATGTCAATTATCACTTCTCCGTTTTGTACTTTATCGTTCATTCTTTCTCAGGCTCCTTTCCAGATTCTGTGCAAAGTGGTTGAAGATCATCGTCAGCGCCAGATAAACAGCAGCCACTATCAGAAGCGGTGTCCACGCGTCATACGTTCTGGAACGGATGATATCGCCGCCCTTCGTCAGATCCTGCACCGCCACGTAACCGGCTACCGAAGTCTCTTTCAGAAGAACAACAAACTCATTGCAAAGTGCCGGAAGTACGTTTTTAAATGCCTGCGGCATAATGATATAGCGCATCGTCTGCACATAGTTAAAACCAAGGCTTCGACCTGCCTCCATCTGTCCCTCGTCGATCGACATGATACCGGAACGGAAGATCTCCGCTACATACGCTGCCGAGTTAAGACCAAACGCGATCACACCGACAAAGACGCCAGCAAATACACGCGATACAAAAATACAGTAGTAGAAAATCATCAGCTGGATGACAACCGGCGTTCCCCGGATGACCGTCAGATATACCTGGCAGACACCATTTAAAAATTTCATTTTTCCAGTTTTGTCGTGAGTTGCACGAACAATCGCAATCAGCAGACCAAGGGCAATGCCGATCAGGGTCGCAAATAACGTGATGATCAGGGTATTTTTCAGGCCCCCTGTCAGATACTGCCACCTGTCATCCTTGATCAGGTTTAAATATAAGGCCTGCTTGAGTTTCTCCAATCTGTTTTCCTCCTTGTAAGGTGATATAGACTTGAAAAAGGGCTGCCGCCGAACCGTGTTTTCGCCATTCTGCAGCAACCTTTTTCCGTTCCGTCAGATACCGGAAGCACTCTGGGTGTTTTCCGGATCACCTGAATCCATCCATCTGACGATTCATTTCAATTCTCTTTTATATTACTCAGCGGTAATGTATTTTTCAACGATCTCGTCCAGTTTTCCAGACTCTTTCAGGTTTGCGATGGATGCGTTGATAGCGTCCAGAAGCTCTGTATTGCCCTTCTTAACTGCGATTGCGTACTCTTCTTCTGCATACGGTGTTTCCAGAAGCTTTAAGCCTTCATTCTCGTCTACAAATACCTGTGCCGGTTTGTTGTCAATGATAACTGCATCGATCTTGCCAGTGGACAGCGCCTGTACTGCATCGGCGCCCTTGGAAAATCTCTGTACGCTCTCCTCGCCGAAATCATCGGTGGAGTACAGGTCGCCGGTGGTACCCTGCTGAACGCCGATCTGCTTGCCCTTTAAATCATCCAGGGATGCGATGTCGCTGTCCTCTGTTACGATAACAGACTGAACGCCGATTGCGTAAGTGTCAGAGAAATCCACCTGGGTCTGACGATCCTCGGTAACAGTCATGCCTGCTGCTGCGAAATCAGCTTTGCCAGACTGAACCTCCGGGATGATAGAATCGAATGCTACGTCGGTGATTTCCAGAGATGCTCCCATATCCTCGCAGATAGCGTTTGCAATATCTACGTCGATACCTACGATATCATTTCCATCGTGGTACTCATACGGTGCGAACTCAGCGTTGGTGGACATAACCAGAGTCTTTCCTGCAAATGCGCTGTCGCCAGCCTCTGCTGCCTCGCTGCCCTCTGCTGCCTCTGCGGTTGTCTCCTCATTCTCCTCTGCGGCTGCGGTTGTCTCTGCCGGTTTGGAAGAGCATGCTGCTAACGATGCTGCCATAGCAGTTGCCATAGCGATTGCTGCTAATTTCTTTTTCATAATAAATTCCTCCTCATTTCTATTCGCTGCTTTTGTATTTTTATGCAGTAAATACGAATATTCTTACTTTTATTACTGTATCTAGGAATACATTATACCGCATTTTTATAAATAATCAAGCCTGAATTCCTGTTTTTTACATGGTTTTGTATGATTATGCATTCTTTTCCAATTTGTACGGTTCCAGTTACGGACAGATCTGGTTGTTAATTCTTGGCACGGGAGTTTAATAGTTGCATAATCAGGTTAGTGAAATTTTGAAAGTAAATGAAAGCAGATGACAGCTCGAAGAATGTTTCCGGTTTCCGAACGGATTATCAATTCATAACGAACAGTAAAATGAGAACAATTCCAAAAATGGACAAGGAAGAAAAAAATACTATAGTCTGCAACAGCAACAAAAATCGCTGCACCCCAGCAAATACAAGGGTTACAGCGATTTTATTTTCACTCAACTGCCAAAGACTGGATATATATTTTTTTCAATAATCCAAATTTTTGTTTTTTCTGTGTTTCCTGTTTTCAAACTTCACGTTCTCTCCACAGGCAATATCATTTACTTAGAGAATTTCTTTGAAAAAAATTTCCTTTTTTCTACCAATAACTCAACAAGCACTTGACAACACCTTGATAGTTCAGCGCCTCAGCTAAAAAAACGCATAAAAGCAATCCATTCGTTATAATAGCGTTGACTAGAAACTATAAAACAAGCCCGGCAACCAGGTTGATACGACAGGAACAAACGATACCAGCAGCAAAATAGGTAATGCACCAAAAAGCAAAAATGGAAGAATAGGTTTAATAAGTTTATGAATCGGAACATCACAAACTCTGGAACATGCCATCAGACAAGTAGCCATTGGCGGTGTAATTGAGCCAATACCGATCGAAACAAAAACGATTACTGCTAACTGAATTGTATCAATCCCACATGCAGTAGCAATCGGTGTAAGAAGCGGCACCAGCGTCAAAATAATAACATTTCCATCCAAGAAAAAACCTATAAAAAACAGCAGAAGATCTATTAACAGGATAAGACCAATACGATTATTGGTAATTCCCAACATTAACTCTGCCACCAACTCAGGAATATGGTTAAGTGTCATCAAGCGACTGAAAATCAAAGTCATTGGAAACATTATAACCAATGCCGAAACATCCTTGACTCCCTTAGAAAAAACGCCCATCAATTGAACCAGAGAAAGCTTTTTATAAACTACCACTCCCATGATCGCTCCATATAAACAGGTAATTGCACCTGCTTCTGTCGCTGTAAAAATGCCGCCATAGATACCCCCTAACACAATTACCGGCATTAAAACTGCTACAACAAGCTCTAAAAAAAATCTATTCCGGCTTATAGTCTCACGCGCATTTTTTTCTGATTCTTCTTTAGGCTCATTATCTTCAGTACATGCAGAAACGGATGCAACTGTTTTACCCGCATATTCTGGATGATAATATTTTATATAAATAATCCGATTAATGATCAAATAGAGCCCTGCCCATATTAATCCCGGCACAATCGTAGCCATAAATAAAGCACCAACCGATGCCGAGGACACGGATGCAAAAATAATAGCATTTACATTTGGTGGAATCATAAAGCCAAAAGGACTGGAAGCTGCAATTAATGCCGCTAAATATGCTTTATCATATCCTTTCTTTTCCAATTCTGGCACCATAGCTGTTGACAGTGTATTAGCCGTTGCCAATGCCGAACCGCAAAGGGCTCCAAAAAAGCAGGAAACTACTGGAATTGTGGCCGTCAATCCTCCCTTTACATTATGTAGCATCTTATCCGCTACCCGAATCAGCACATTTGCAATTCCGCTTCGCTCAATCAAAGAACCTCCTACTATAAAAAGCGGAATCGCCAACATAGAAATAGAGTTCAAAATGTAAAACGCATTCGTTGCAAACGTTCCTGTACTTCCAAGCCCCATATATGCCACAAAAAAGGAGCCGCCCAAAAATGCTAACGGAACTGCAACGCCGGAAAAAATCATGAGTAAAATTAATACTGCAGCTATTCCAAATATCATAATGTGCGTAACCTCCTTATAGATTTACAAACATTCACCACATAATAAACCATCATCCCCAAAGCTCCTAAAAATACAGAAGCATATACCCACCACATGCTAAATCCAACAGCTGGAGACACCGTATTACGTTCAATATGTGTCATCATTAAATTAAATGTTAATGGCATAAATAATCCACATATTATAGTAGAAATAATCAAACTAAACAAATGAAGTGCTTCTTTTGACTTTTCCGTCTTACACAGATTCAAGAAGAAATCGACTTTTAGCATATTGTCATCACGCACAACCAGTATTACTCCAAGCCATACAAATACAATAAATAGAATTGTTGGCAATTCCTCATAGCCGTGCATATTAATATTAAATACCCAACGACTGAAGATTGTCAGATTAACCATAATCATCATCACAATCAACAAAATACCCGCTAAATTTCCAACCACAAATTCAACTATATGATCTAATTTTTTTAAAAATTTCACCACGTTCCTCCTCTCTTTAACGGTAAATAAAAAAGCAGGGGATACTACAAACATAGATATCAATCCACTTGCAGCATCCCCCATACCATTAATAATTAAACAGCTCAGATACCTGATTGTATAATTCTTCTCCAATCAGTTCTCTCCACTTATCCGACAGAGAAGCCGCATACTCTTTCCATTGATTCAATTCCTCATCTGTTGGCTGATAATATGTAATTCCTTTTTCATCAAAGAATTTTTCTGCGTCTGCTTTCATATCTTTATAAGATTCATATTCAGCCTCTGAACACGCCCAGGCAGCATCCACAAATATCTTTTGATCCTCTTCGCTATACTGATTAAACTTATCTAAATTCATCATCAAACTATACGAAGTCCACTGAGCTCCAACATATGAATAAAATGGTGCTACTTCATAATAATTTTCAATAATATATGAAGGTATCTGCTGATCCGTAGCCGTAATCAAACCATTCTGCAGCGATGTATATAACTCTCCGTATGGCATAATTGCGATATTTCCCAAACCGCCATAAAATTCGTTAACAATAGCATCTTCATATGTTCGAAACGTTTCATTCGCCAGATCCTTCGGCACTTTAATCAATTTATCTGTCGAAAAGATGTGGCGCTGTAAGCCACTGTTTTGTGCCAAAAGTTTAATTCCATTTTCTTCATAAAGCTTTGTATTAATAGCAAATCCTTCTGCATTCGGATTAGCAAGCTTTTCCCTCACTGTGTCTAAATCAGGTAATAAAAATGGAATTCTTTGCCATGCAAATCTCTTATCTACATTAGACATTCCGGCACCAAAGTTAAAATCCGTCTCCCCATCCTGAATCATCTGAAAGGATTCCGCATCGCTGGCATAACTGGAATACCAATAAATATCTACTACATAACGGCCATTACTATTTTTCTCCACCTCTTCTTTAAATTTCAGTAGTCCATCAGCCCAGGGATTATAATCCGGGGCAACCTCTGGATCTAACGCTGATGTTGTCAAAACAAGATGAGTTGCATCTGAATCTGCTTTCGTAGTTTCTTCCGCTTTATCGCTCTGCAGTGCAACTGTATTATTACCTCCACATCCAACTATAGTTAATGCCATCATTGCTGCCATTGTCGTTGCAATTAATTTTTTCATTGTACTCCTCCTTTTTCAACATCCACCATATTCTTTTTCTGCTCGTTCCTGGCTGATCAAGCCATCTTTCACATCACACTTTAATGCTTTTTTATCTCTCTCAAGCGGATTACCCCAACCTCCGCCGCCACTTGTCTGAATATAGAGTCTATCTTTCTTATAAAAACGCACCCTTGCTTTCGAAGGCAAATGTTCTTCCGTTCCATCAGCTCTATTTACTGTAAAACGAGCTCCTAATGCTGCTTTTCCACCATTCAATCCCCACGGTGCCGTATTAACACGATCAGAGGCAATAAAGCAGTCCACCTCATCTGTCTGGAATTCCAGGACTCGCTCAATTCCAAATCCACCCCTGTGCTTACCAGGTCCTTCAGAATTTGGAGCTAAACCATATCGTATTACCTTAACCGGCATGATTCTTTCAAGAACTTCTACTGGTGTATTTCTGGTATTAGTCATATGCGTATTAACTCCACTGGTTCCATCTTGATCGCACATTCCACCATATCCTCCTCCAACAGTTTCACCATTAGCAAAGAACGAATGTGTTTCTGGATTATAACCACCCAGCTGAATTCCATTCATAGATCCACAAGCAGCCGCACATACTTTTTCTGGAACCACTTGAGCCAGTGCACCAAGCAGTACATCTACCAAACGCTGACACGTAATAGAATTTCCAGAACCGGTAGCTGCTGGATATACCGCATTTACCAAGGAACCTTCCGGTGTTATAACCTCAAAGCGGCGATATGTTCCAGAATTCGGTGGAATCGTGGGATCCGTCACTGCTCGAACAACATAATAAATGCAAGCCAACGCCATCGGACGAACACAATTCAAAGGTCCTCTTACCTGAGGGCATGTTCCCGTAAAATCAATTTTAATATGTGGACCTCCTGTAGTAATTGTTACCTTGATTTTTAATGGCTCTGTTGTAGTAATTCCATCTCCCTCTAAGAAATCCTCAAATTCAAATGTCCCTTTCGGAAGTTTTTCTAACTCTGCTCCCATTCGCCGGTCACAGTAGTTCTCTAACTCTGCAATTGCCTCAAGAACTACTTCTACGCCCATCTCATCACATAATTCCTCAAACCGCTTTTCTCCTACATTATTTGCTGCAATCTGAGCCATCAAATCTCCACTACTTTCGTATTTTGTTCGGATATTAGAGCGAAACATAGCAAAAATCTCAGGATCTACTTTTCCTTCTTTTTTTATCTTTACTGGTGGGAAGCAAATCCCTTCATGGAAAATTTCCGTTGCATCTGGTGTTAACGAACCCGGAACCTTTCCTCCCACATCTACATGATGCGCCAGATTTCCTACAAAAGCTACTAGCTCTCCTTTATAAAAGATCGGAGAAAAGATAATAATATCTGGCAAATGAGTTCCACCAATGAATGGATCATTGTGCATGATAGCATCTCCAGGTTTCAGTTCTTTTTTGTTAATATGCTTTAAAGCTCCCTTTACTCCCCAAGGCAACACTCCTGAATGAACAGGTATATGCTCTGCCTGTGCAATCGTCTCTCCATTTACATCAAATAACGCACACGAACAATCTCTTCTATCTTTAATATTTGTGGAATAGGCTGTCCGAATTAATGCTGCTCCCATCTCTTCTGTAATTGCAAAAAAGCGATTTCGCATAACTTCCAATGTGATTGCATCCATCTTTTCATTCCTCCTTTTAGTTCTCTTCTAATGCTTCCATCTTCCCAGTCTCATGATTTGCAATCTTCACAACCAAATTCATTCTCTCATCTACTGTCACCTTATCGCCAGGCCCTACTACGGACGTAGCTCCTGTTTCCTCTATGATTGCCGGACCGATAAAGCTGTTACCTGCTTTTAAAGCATCTCGCTTATATACGGCTGTATCCAGCCACTCTCCCATAAAATAAGCTTTTCGAATTTCTTCTGGTTTTGGAAGTTCCTTGCTAATTTCTCCTTTTGAATACAAGTTACTTTTGTCCATTTCCCCAACTACAGAAAGACGCAAACTAACCAACTCCATGGGATCATTCTTCTTAAATCCATAAGAACGCTCATGTGCATCACTGAAATCATTCACAAGCTTATCCCAAACCAGCTGATTCACCGGGCTATTGGGTACCGAAATCGTTAATTCGTAGGCCTGACCAAAATAACGGATATCTATTTTTCTCTCAAAACTTACGCTACTCTCTGATACGCCATCTCGAGCCATTTCTTTTCTTGCTTCAGCCTCTAATTTTTCAAATTTTTCTTCCATATGGTCGAAAGAAACATCTTTTTCATGTTTATGATACGTGCATACTTCATCATATCTAATTGGTGCAACTAATAATCCAAAAGCAGAAAAGTTTCCAGGTGCGATAGGAATAACAACTGTTCCTATATCCAGAGTTCTTGCCAGTTCAACCGCATGAAGTGCTCCCGCTCCTCCATATGGCAGAAGCACAAACTTTCTCGGATCGATTCCTCTTTCTACCGTCATAACTCTAATTGCTCTGACCATGTTGGAATTCGCTACACGAAGAATTCCCTCTGCTACTTCCTCCACTGTCATATTTAATTTTACGGCCAATTTTTCTTCTATCGCTTTCCGTGCAGCCGCCACATCCAGGTGCATTTTTCCACCTAGCAATTTTTCACCCACACGACCTAACACAGCATGAGCATCTGTTACTGTTGGTTCTGTTCCTCCTTTGCTATAACAAACCGGTCCCGGTACTGCTCCTGCACTGCGAGGACCAACCCGAAGCGCTCCGCCAGCATCCAGCCATGCTATAGAGCCTCCTCCTGCTCCAATCGTAGTAATATCTATATGTGGGAATTTTACCGGAAATCCCTCAATCACTCCTTCACCTGTGATACCAATAGAACCATTCTGCACAATTCCTACATCAAATGACGTTCCTCCAAGATCTCCAGTAATAATATTATGATAATCCGTAATCTTGGAAAGAAATTCGGCAGCCAAAACACCTCCAGCCGGACCAGATAATAACGTATTCACACTCTTCTGAGCTGCAATCTGATCGGTCATCATACCTCCAGAAGATTGCATAATAGTCAATGGAGAATTAATCCCATTTTCATCTAATCGTCTACGCAACTGGGATACATATTTCTGCATTCTTGGCTGAACATATGCATTCATAACGGTTGTATTCATTCGTTCAAATTCACGAAACTCCGGCAAAATTTCACTAGATACAGACACTGGAAAATCTGGTGCGATTTCACGAATAACTTCCAACGCTTTTTTCTCATTTTCATCATTCGCATAAGAATGAAGAAAACAGATTGCAATGGATTCCGCTCCCTCTTCCATTAATTCATGAATCGTTTTCTTTAATTCCTCCATATCCAACTGCACCAATACAGTTCCCGTATAATCCATTCTTTCGTCTGCCTCCCGACGAAGATATCGGGGAATTAATGAAGCTGGTTTTCTAGCATGTAAATCATAAAGTTCTGGTCTGCTCTGGCGACCAATATCTAAAACATCTCTAAATCCTTTTGTTGTTATTAATGCTGTTACAGCGCCGTTTCGTTCCAAAAGTGTATTTGTAGCCACTGTCGTTCCATGTGCAACACCCGTCACACAATCTGGTGCTACTCCCAACTCTTCTAAAAGTGCTCTAATTCCGTTCAGAACACCTATACTTTGATCTTCAGGTGTAGAAGGCGTTTTTGCAAAATACACCTTACCATCTTCATTTATTCCGACTACATCGGTAAACGTTCCTCCTACATCTACACCTAATTTCAATTTAGCCATTTTTCATCCTCCTTTATCTCTATCCCTGGTAATAATTTACTTTCGGCATATATTTACTTCCTAGCATCTTATGAAATTCTGGGTATCTTGATTGTTCCGGGTGACGTCCTTTCTTTTCTGTTACATCATTAGCCAGCCATTGTAATGGAATAATGTAAAATAATGGAGTTAAAATTTCATCCATTCCTCCTGGAAGCGAGATAAAACGACCTTTTATTTCAATCTCTTTTTCAAAGCCCTCGTAACCAATAACTGTCACGTGATCCGAATGCTCCTGAGCAAATTGAATCATTCTCTTTATTCGCTCTACTCCAGGTCCCTCGTTTACCAAAAAAATCAAATATGACCACTTTTCAAGACAATGATACGGACCATGCATGTACTCTTCCACATCATATACCTCTACCGGGATTCGCACTCCTTCTAATACCTTAAGAGCCCCTTCTTTAGCTGCAGCTGTTAAAGTACCACCTCCGATAATTGTCACAGATGGAGCAGATTTATACTCCTCCGCAAAATCTTCAATTTCTTCAGATGTACATCTCAAACTTTGCTCCATCCATTTTGGAACTAACGAAATGTCTAATTCCTTACCAGCTAATCCCGCAGCATATAAATACAACATTGCTATAGTCGAAGTAAATCCCTTCGTTTTGGCCCCTACCAGTTCTTCTCCTGTACATGTATCCAAAATCGCCTCAGCACTTTTTCCGCCAGGATTATCAGGCTCGGCTGTTACCATAACGGTTCTAGCCCCATACTCTCTTCCTTTTTCCAAACAATGTATCGTCCCAATACTACGTGCCGTCTGTGAAATTCCTAAAATCAGCGTTTTCTCATCTAGTCGATAATGTGGATAGTAATACAAAAAATCAAATGGGGTAAACACCTGAACCTCTGCATTGAACCATTTTGTAAATGCATATTTAGCCGCAATTGCTGTATGAAGTGAGGTTCCAGAACCAATTAAATAGATTTTATCAAATGGACCTTTTCCCACTATAGAATACACACTATCACACACTTTTTCTGCATTTTGGCAAACTCTTCTAATTGTGTCTGGCTGTTCCAATATACAGCTCTTCATGGTTTGCTTCATTCTATGTATGCCTCCCAACTCTTGTATTTTTCTCTATTTTATTTTTTTACCTGTATATCCTGCTCTTCGATTTTTTTTGAAGCAAAATTAATTGCTCCTAGAGCTCCTGCTTTTCCTCCCAAGTTTGCCAAACAAATATCCGCCTGAATTGGCGTAAGCCTGCCAACCTCCTCTCGAATCCGCTGAATCACAGATCCCATAGAATCAGAAACTCCACCGCCTATTACAACCTTCTCTGGATTTAAAAGACTAATCGTATTGGCTATCGCAACTGAAAAATCACGAACAAATTTGTCTATTACCGGTATTACTGAGGCATCTCCTCGGCTATATGCTGTAAATAATGCTTCTGCCGAACCAACAATTTGATCCAGTGCCGAGCCAGAACATTTTTTTTCTAAAATTCCCTGTTGTCCTAATTTATTAATTTCCCCTTTTTCCACATCAGAACTTTCTAAATAATATCCTAATTCTCCTGCTCTTCCTTGAGCCCCCAATACCAACTGTCCACCACATACTAATGCTCCGCCAATACCTGTTCCCAATGCAATAAACAACATATCATCCGTCTGTTCACCTGAACCTATCCAACGTTCACCTAATGCTGCCAGATTCACATCATTTCCGACATACACTGGAAATGAAAAATATTCATTCATTAAACTTTGCAAAGGAAATTGATTCCACGATAATGCTTTGGCACGCACCACTGTTCCATCTGAATCCACCGTTCCCGGGACTCCAATTCCCATGCCAAATATCATTTCTCGTTTAATTCCTGCTGCTTCTAATGACTCCTCTACAATCTGGACTAATTCCTCAAACTGATTTTTGGTTGGTATTTTTTTTTCGTACACAATATTACCCACCAAATCTGTTATCAAAAACAAAAGTTTTGTTCCGCCAATATCCATGCCAATACAATACGCAGATTTTGGATTAAATCCCAACATAGTAGATGGGCGTCCAACCCCTGATGGAGACATACAGTCTCCATACTCAACTAGGAGCTTTTTCTTAATTAATTCATCTACAATCGCACTAACTGTTGTTTTACTTAAATTTAATGCCTTTGATATCTGTGCACGGCTAATCGGCTGTTTCTCCTTGACCATATTCAGAATCAATGTCCGATTAATTTTTCGTATTAATTCTAAATGCCCTAAATTTCCATTCTTCTCCATATTACACCCCTTACTCACTTAATTAGTTCAGTGCACTTACTAATTCTTTTAAAAATTACCTCTCGTATTAAGCAAGAGGATTTATATATAAAATACACTTTTATTATTCTGTTTTCAATAGGATTTTTCAACAAAATATCTTTATATTTTCGTAAAAATTACCAAAACGCGTTTCACATAATTTGTTTCTTCAGAAAACTAAATGTCATTTTCAAGATACACGTCTATATATGCTGAACTCTTTTTGCAATGCAATTGATAATTCATAAAATCAATTATATCTAACAAAAATGCAATTACAAACCAAAGATGACAGTAACTGTCAACCTGTAACGAATCAACAATTTCAAGAATGTTTTTACTAACCTTCTATATGGTTCCACACATACCCATGCAGTAGAACTTTCAACATTTCCTTATCTCGCTCTTCCCAGGCGGCTTGTACATTCTCCATATCGAACATGGGCATTCTTCGTAAATCTGATATGCTGAAATCTCCCAAGAGCAGGCGTGGCAAAGGCAACTGAAAGAAACGATAGCAACAAAAAACAGGTCCGGACGCACGGAGAGTAATCAGTGTATCTGAACCTAGCTTTTCTATGGTCTTTCCGATGAATAGCTTGGCTGGCTTTTCATTGAAATTTCTTATGCTTTTTTTCGTTGACATTTAATACTGTTCAATGTATCATATAATCAAGAAATGGGTTTGTTACCGTACAGCTATTGCTTAAGCGGGATGCTCGTTTCTTTTTTGTGTTCACCATATCGTCCTGTCATTATTCAAGAATGCCTCGGTGCTCTTGTAGCAAAAAGCAGACGCACCCTTTCTTACGTCCTCGAACATTTTTCCGCATCGATCGCCAGCACAAACATTAATGCATCCAGTGCATATTCCGGCTCATTTACCTGAATAACATACGTGTCCGTCATATGGAACAGCTCTTTGCTGACACTGGCAACCGAATATCCCCTTTGATCGAGGATATTATAATCCCATTCCATAATCGAACCGTCGATATGCCAGCCATTGTAATCAATATTGTAATGCGGTGTCAGAAAAGAGATTTCTTTACTCAGACATCCGATATAGGTGCCGTTTTTATATATCTCAAATTTGGGCAGAAATGTCAGTACACGCTGAACAACCATTCCAATTTCATTGCCGTCTGCATCATATATCACCAGCTTATGGCCCCAGGATAACTGGCCTTTTACCACATATACTGTATTGCCAAACTCATCATAAATATCATAACTGTCAAACCACGAAAATAACCGCTGTTTAAATAAAAGCTTCATAAAATCACCTCAAATATCATAATCCGTTCTCTTTTGTCCTCGCCCGGAAACAAATCCGATGTGTCGATCTCATCATAAAACATTAGCTGTTCCTCCGTCATCAGACAACTGATATATTCCTCCGATGGATAATAAAAAAACAGCAGTATCTCTCTCTGATTTTCGTAATAGGACTCATATATCCTGGCAAGAACAGAATGCAATATCTCTAACGAAAATGGATTAAAAAAATAACACCGGTTCACTTCTGGAGGAAGCTCATAGTTCTCCGCACTGCTTAAGATAAAGGAAGTACGGTTTCCGGACACTGCCGTCTCCTTATTTTCTGTTGCCCCCTGATAAATACGTTCATCGTATTCGATTCCGATTGTTTTACACCTTGTCTGATAGGACAAATAAAAACAGACTCTTCCCTTGCCGGTCCCATAGTCCAATAAGGTATTATTCTTACGGATTAATCCGCTGTTCGCCAACCGTTCCAGGACCACGTATGCCGTCGGTTCGTATGGGTATCGGTATTGATCCGCATGCGAATCGTCTCTGCCGCTTGTTCGGATTTTCAGGAATCTATCCCATTGAGTTTCATTTTGGTTCATGGTATATCTCCCGTATCATTTACTCGATTCTTATATCTACAGAATATAGGAAATTGGCAGCGCTTGTCAACTTGCAGCTTTGGAAAGAAAAAAATTGCAAATATGTAAATCTCCCATCGTCTTATTACGCACAGATCTGGTTGTTAATTCTTGGCAAATCTAATATTTCGTACTATAACTATTCTGTACCGTTTTCTCTGTACTGGGCATCGGCTTCGCGTTTTTTGTTTCATAGGACACAATTTCCCATGGAACAAAGAAATCGCACCTGATTCACAAGATACGGAACCATTCCTTAGGTTTTATTACGAAAGAAGGCTTTTTATGATTTCCCATCTCCTTACCTTAACTGCCTGGTCTATGACGCCGCCCGCAGTCTGGTCTCCCTTTCATTTAGTATTTATGCTGATCGGCATCCCACTCGCCGCCTTTGCCGCCTGGAAGCTGCGGACGCGCTCCGAAGCGTTCCGTCTGCATCTGCTCTTTGCCTGCGGTGTTTTTCTGGCATTTTCCGAGGTCTACAAACAGCTTTTTCTCTATTACATAGAAAACAACCGGCACTACGACTGGTGGTATTTTCCATTCCAGCTCTGTAGCCTGCCGATGTACCTCTGCCTGCTGCTGCCCTTTGTTCCGCATAAATATCAACGTATTTTTTGCACTTTTATGTATAATTACAACCTGCTCGGTGCCGTCATGGTGTTCGTCGATCCGTCCGGTCTGATGCACCCGTACTGGACGCTGACCCTGCATGGATTTATCTGGCATATCCTTCTGATCTTCATCGGGCTGCTCATCGCCTTTTCCCGCATGGTGCTGCCAACCGCCAAAGGATTCTGGCAGTCTACAGCTGTATTTGCGGTCGGATGCGTCATCGCAACTATCATCAATGTTACCTCGCATCCGTATGGAAACGCGGATATGTTTTATATCACGCCGTACTACGCGACCACGCAGATTGTGTACTCCCAGATCGCTGCTAAATTTGGAATTTTTGCCGGAAACACGGTGTATGTGCTTTCAATCATTTTGGGCGCATGGCTGCTGCATCTCGTATATGAAATTCTCTCCCACAGAACCTGCCACTGACAGCCTCTTCCAGATGCATGGCAACTTTAAAAGAGCGCCAGCCCCGCATTCACAGCCGGGCAGACGCTCTTTTCTATAATAGCTCAATTAATTCACTGTCACGGTAAAATCCACTGAAACGACTCTGTAACAATGGATTTTACCCTTTTATTTTTATTTACTGAATCTCGCTATGGAACTCCTGCAGGGACTTAACCTCCAGATGTCCGTTCTTCTTGATACTTCTCAGAGCCTGTACGGTAGCCTTTGCTGCTGCCATGTTGGTGAAGTACGGAATCTTCGCCTTTACAGCTGCCTTACGGATGTAGCTGTCATCGCCTCTGCCCTTCTTATCGTTCGGGGTATTGATAATGATTGCCACTTCTCCGTTGGTAATCTTATCTAAAATGTTCGGACGGCCTTCGTTGATCTTGCATACCTTCTCAGCCGGAAGTCCTGCTGCTACCATCACATCACAGGTTCTGCCTGTACCCATCAGGGTAAAGCCACACTCGTAGAAGCCTCTTGCAACCTCGATCAGCTCTATCTTATCCTTGTCATTGACACTCAGGAGGACAGTTCCTGAGGAAGGAAGACGTGTCTGGGTTGCTTCCTGTGCCTTGTAGATAGCCTCACCAACGCTGGTGGACATACCAAGAACCTCACCGGTGGAACGCATCTCCGGTCCAAGTACCGGGTCAACCTCCGGGAACATCTTGAACGGGAATACCGGCATCTTAACACCGTAGT
This sequence comes from Clostridium sp. AM43-3BH, assembly GCF_003479985.1. NCBI lineage: Bacteria > Bacillati > Bacillota > Clostridia > Eubacteriales > Clostridiaceae > Clostridium > Clostridium sp. AM43-3BH. The sequence continues at coordinate 107,708 of NZ_QUIH01000004.1, read as the reverse complement.
GCGGAATCTTCTTCTCTTTCAGTGCCGGAACCGGTGACGGACGACCTGTTAAGTAGGAAGTCATGATATCCGTTGCCAGTTTTACCATCTTGATGTTGCATACTTTAGATACCAGCGGCACGGTACGGGATGCTCTCGGGTTTGCCTCCAGCACGTATACTTCGCCGTCCTCGATTGCATACTGCATGTTCATCAGACCTACAACGTGCATCTCTTTTGCAATACGGCTTGTGTAATCACGGATTGTCTCTACCTGATCCTTGGTCAGATTTCTGGACGGAAGGATACAAGCGGAGTCACCGGAGTGGATACCTGCCAGCTCGATATGCTCCATAACAGCCGGAACAAATACGTTCTCGCCATCGCTGATAGCATCTGCCTCACACTCGGTTGCATGATGCAGGAAACGGTCAATCAGGATCGGACGATCCGGAGTTACACCGACAGCTGCTCTCATATAGAAGGTCATCGCTTCATCGTCATGAACAACCTCCATGCCGCGGCCGCCAAGTACATAGGACGGACGAACCATAACCGGGTAACCGATCTTATTCGCAATCTCTAATGCGTCATCAACGGTAACTGCCATGTCTGACTCCGGCATCGGAATCTGCAGTTTATCCATCATCGCACGGAACAGGTCACGATCCTCTGCCATGTCGATGGTTTCCGGAGTTGTACCCAGAATATTGACACCATATTTCTTCAGGTCTGCTGCCAGGTTCAGCGGTGTCTGGCCACCAAACTGTGCGATAACTCCCAGCGGTTTCTCCTTATGATAGATGCTTAATACATCTTCCAGAGTCAGCGGCTCGAAATACAGTTTATCGGAGGTATCATAGTCTGTAGATACGGTCTCTGGGTTGCAGTTAACGATAATTGTCTCAAATCCAAGCTCTTTCAGAGCGATAGCTGCATGTACGCAGCAGTAGTCGAACTCAATACCCTGACCGATACGGTTCGGACCGCCGCCCAGAATCATGATCTTCTTGTTGTCGCTGCACGGACTCTGATCCTTGATGTGATAGCTGGAGAAGTAGTATGCAGAATCCGGTGTGGCACTTACGTGTACGCCCTCCCAGCCTTCTACGATACCTTCTTTGGTTCTTGCATCGCGGATCTCTTCCTCTGTAACGCCTAACAGCTCGCTTAAATATTTATCTGCAAAACCGTCCAGCTTCGCCTGGCGGAGAACCTCAACCGGCGGAACCTCGCCCTTATACTGCATCAGGCTTTCTTCCTCTTCTACCAGTTCTTTCATCTGCTGGATGAAGTAATGTTTAATCTTGGTTAATTCGAACAGCTCGTCTACGGTAGCGCCCTTACGAAGTGCCTCGTACATAATAAACTGACGTTCGCTGCTCGGAACATGCAGCATCGCAAGCAGTTCTTTTTTTGTCTTCTTATCGAAGTCTTTCGCATGACCAAGACCGTAGCGGCCTCTCTCCAGGCTTCGGATTGCCTTCTGGAATGCCTCTTTGTAGGTCTTTCCGATACTCATAACCTCGCCGACTGCCTTCATCTGGGTTCCCAGCTTGTCCTCTGCGCCTTTGAACTTCTCAAATGCCCAGCGTGCAAACTTGATAACGATATAGTCGCCGGACGGAACATACTGATCCAGAGTACCGCTCTTGCCGCATGGAATCTCATCCAGAGTCATACCGGTTGCCAGCATCGCTGATACCAGTGCAATCGGGAAACCAGTTGCCTTGGATGCCAGGGCGGACGAACGGGAGGTTCTCGGGTTGATCTCGATAACAATATCACGGTCTGTCTTCGGATCGTGTGCCCACTGTACGTTGGTACCGCCGATTACCTGGATTGCTTCTACGATCTTGTAGGATTTCTCCTGCAGACGTTTCTGTACTTCTTCCGAAATGGTTAACATCGGAGCAGAACAGAAGGAATCTCCGGTGTGTACGCCCAGCGGATCAATATTTTCAATAAAGCAGACAGTGATCATGTTGTTCTTCGCATCGCGGACAACTTCCAGCTCAAGCTCTTCCCATCCAAGGATAGACTCCTCTACCAGAACCTGACCAACCATGCTGGCCTGCAGGCCTCTTGCACACACGGTCTTCAGTTCTTCTACGTTATATACAAGACCGCCGCCTTCGCCGCCCATGGTGTAAGCCGGACGAAGAACAACCGGATAACCCAGTTTATCTGCGATTGCCAGTGCATCCTCAACGCTGTAGGCAACCTCACTTCTAGCCATCTCGATGCCCAGGCTTTCCATTGTATGCTTAAACTCGATACGGTCCTCACCACGCTCGATAGCATCAACCTGAACGCCGATTACTTTAACATCATATTTATCCAGAACACCTGCTGCTGCCAATTCGGAGCAGAGGTTCAGTCCGGACTGTCCACCCAGGTTCGGGAGCAGCGCATCCGGGCGCTCTTTTTCAATGATCTGAGTCAGACGGTCTACGTTCAGCGGCTCAATATAAGTCACATCTGCTGTCTCCGGATCCGTCATAATCGTAGCCGGATTGGAATTGACCAGCACAATCTCATAGCCGAGTTTTCTCAGTGCCTTGCACGCCTGTGTTCCCGAATAATCGAACTCACACGCCTGTCCGATAATGATTGGACCGGAACCGATAATCAATACTTTGTGAATGTCATTTCTCCTCATGTTTTCTCCCTCTCATTGTCTGCTGTTTTTTTGCTTTAAAAAAGCGGCCTCCCGGATCAACTAAAAATCAAGCACCCCCGCGGTGCCTTCACGCGCGTCTGTCTGATCTTCCGTCACCCTGACAGCCTCCGCCAATCGCAGCTCTGCCAGACCCCAGTTAGCCATTATCAGCATTATAATAGAAAGCGCTTTATTTGTAAACAAAAAATTTTACAAAAATCGATCTTTTTCGCTTTTCAAATTTGATCTTCTATGATATTATAGTAAAGATATACTGGGGTGTTTATTTTGTCCAAAAGGCAGATTTAGACCCTCTTATTTTCGTTCCTGCGCGAGAATGTGCCAAGGCACATTCTTTTTTATTATCTTGTCCTACGAAAATCCTACGAAAAGGAAAGGGGTTATCCATTATGAAAAAAGTTGTCATCATCGACGGTCAGGGCGGACGCATGGGGCGCGCTCTCGTAGAAGAAATCCAGAAACTCTGTCCCGGACAGCCGCTTCTCGCGCTCGGTGCCAACACCACTGCCACTGCCGCGATGATGAAAGCCGGAGCTGCCATGGGCGCCACCGGAGAAAACCCCGTTCTCGTCGCCTGCCGCGATGCCGACCTAATCATCGGACCAATCGGCATCGTCATTGCAGACTCCCTCTTAGGAGAAATCACCCCTGCCATGGCAGCCGCCATCGGACAAAGCCGCGCCCAGAAAATCCTGATTCCTGTCAGTGGAAGCTCCTATTGCCGCCATATTTTAGTAGGAACACAGAATTTACCAATGAATGAATATATCCATTTGGCGGCAGAGGAAGCAGCTGCCTACCTGAATCATATTTAAAAAATGCACGAAGCTGAACTCTCATCGTTCCGCTCCGTGCATTTTTCTCCCGGTCTCTTTATCCTTCAAAACCTGCATCTTCAACTCATCCACCCCGGAAAATTTCATCTCCGGCCGCATAAAATCCAAAAAATGAACCTCTATCTTTTTCCCATACAGGTTTTCATCCAGATCATAGATATATGTCTCCGCCCCCGCTGGTCGTTCTCCGGCAATCGTCGGTTTTTTTCCAATATTCGTGATACTTCCATAAGAAGCACCATCAATCACCGTCCGGGAGAGATATACCCCGAACGCCGGAAGATGTTTCTGGATTCCCGGCAGGATATTCGCCGTCGGAAAACCTAGGGTGGAACCTAAATGCTCCCCGTGTACTACCTGTCCGCTGATCCGGTACTCGTATCCCAACAGTTCATTCGCCTTGCGGATATTTCCCTTCGCCAGCTCTTCCCGGATATAGGTGCTGCTGATCTCGCGATCGCCGTCCATCGCCTTTTCAACGATCGACACCTCATATCCATATTTCGGTGCCAGTTTCCGAAGCAGTTCAGCATCGCCCTTCCGCTGGTAGCCAAAATGGCAGTCCGGACCGGACACGATCGCCTTTGCGCCCATCTTGCCGACCAGAATCTCGGCAACAAACTGTTCCGGGTCCATATGTGCGACTTCCTGGTTGAACGGATATTCCACCAGATACTCCACCCCCGCCTCGCGCAGGTTCTCCTCGCGCTCCTCGTTGGTCGTGATCATCGTCTGCAGCTTTCCCCGGATCAAGGTTCCCGGTGCCGTCTCAAAGGTAAACACCGCTGGTTTATATCCTTTTTCCCGATACCGCATCACTTCCCGCAGCAGCTTCTGATGCCCTCTGTGAAGACCGTCAAACTTACCGATCGTGACCGCAGTCGGCTCTTTTATCTGAAATTCTCTGGTTCCGGCAAAATACTGCATCTTACTCTCCTCCCAGAAAGATCTTACGTGGTTTCCATTGTTTCTTCTCCGGCTGATAGGCATAGAGACCGATAAACTGGTTTGCGCTGTCATAGACGCGGATTATTCCAGAATCCGGAAGTACCATCTCTGAGTTTCCATCCGCAGAAACCTGGTGTTCAGCCAAACTGCTTCCGATCTGCACCAAGCAGCCGTCTCTCGGTCCCAGCCCCTTCGGGAATGGATTTCCATTCTGCAGAAGCTTATCCAGAACTTCGCTCTCCGATACATACGCCGGGCAGTCCTCAAACATTCCATCCACCGGCACGATCCTATCCTCGATCTGACCGGCTTTCGCCAGCGCTTCCACCTCGGACAGGCGCAGGCTGTCCCCGATCGCAAATCGATCGACGCGGGTGCGGATCAGTTTTTCCATACAGCCGCCGCATCCCAGCTTTTCACCGATGTCATGGCACAGGGTACGGATGTAGGTTCCCTTGGAACAGGTCACGGTCATCGTCACACGCGGCAGTTCCACCGCATCTATCTGAAGATCATAGATTTCCACCGGACGCGCTGCCCGCTCTACCTCTTTTCCGGCTCTCGCCAACTCGTAGAGCTTCTTTCCGTTGACCTTGAGCGCCGAATACATCGGCGGTACCTGCATATATGGACCAACAAAGCTCTCCGCCGCCCCGCGGACTGCCGGTTCTGTCAGCTGTTCCGTCGGTTTCTCCGAAAGAATCGTTCCTGTCATATCCTGCGTATCGGTTTCGGTTCCCAGCAAAAGAACTGCCTGATACGTCTTCCTCTTATCCGTCAAAAGGTCGCACAGCTTCGTTCCCTTCCCCAGACATACAGGGAGTACGCCCTCCGCTGCCGGATCGAGCGTACCCGTATGACCGATCTTTTTCTGTCTCAAAATGCCCCGGAGCTTCGCCACCACATCGTGGGACGTAAACCCCGGTTCTTTATAAATGTTTATCACACCGTGAAACATAAAATCTCCTAAAAAATCAGAACTATTACCGTCCATGCGCTGTGCACCTGAAAGCAGGCAGCGCAATCAGCAACAGAACCTCCTATTCCTCCCTACGGGCATCCATCTGTTTCTCAATATGTCCCGTCAGGTTGTTGATCACATCCCTCGGATGTCCCTGCATCGTGCAGCCCGCCGCGTGGATGTGTCCGCCGCCGCCGAAATACGCCGCCACCTTGCTCACATCGACATAGTCGTTGGAACGAAGGCTGACCTTGTACTCGTTGAACGCCTTTTCATAGATGAAAATGGCACATTCCACTCCTTCGGTAATCCGGAGCTGATCGATAATGCCATCCAGATCGTTCGTATCGACACCGTAAAACTCCATTTCTTTCTGGGAAACCACACTGAAAATACATCTTCCATCCAGAATCCGTGTACTGCTAAGCAGCGCTTTTCCGAGAATCTGGTTCTGTGCGTAGGTCTTGCGGTAAAAGCTGTCGTCGATGATCTTCGCCGCGTTCACGCCTTTTTCCATCAGCGCGCCCGCGATTTCCATCGTTTTCCGGGTCGTTGAATTGTACTTAAATACACCTGTGTCATGCACAATTCCGGTATAGAGACACTCTGCCGCCTCCCTGCTGATCTTTGCCTCATCAAGAAGCGTGTATAACACTTCGCTGCAGGAGCTTGCGTCCGGAATGATGTAATTTTGTTCAGCAAATCCTGTATTGGTTCTGTGATGATCGATACAGAGTGTCTTGGCGGCGCTGTCAAAATAGACCGCGTAGGCGCCCAGACGCTCTTTGTCGCTGGCATCCAGCGTAATGCACAGATCAAACTGTTTTTCCGGCACAATCTCGGTATGAATTTTCTCAAAATCATTCATATAAGAAAATTTAGCAGCCGGATGGTCGAGAAACAGTTCTGCCTCTATCTGCGGATAATTCTCCCGCAGATAGTTAAGCAGTCCCAGAGTCGTTCCGATACAGTCCCCGTCCGGATGGATGTGACCAAGCAGTACGATGTGCTCCGCCCCTTCCAGTGACGCCTCTAAGATATTTTTACTCATTTTCTTCCTCATCTCCCGATTCTGAGTCTCTGAGGTTTTCAGTTACTTCATCGATCAGGCGGGTCATGTGTACACCGTACTCAATCGACTGATCGAGAATAAATGTAATTTCCGGCGTATTCCGTAAATTAATGCGTTTTGCAAGCTGGGTGCGGACAAATCCGACAGCACTTTTCAGTCCCTGGATCGTATCCTTCGCCGCTTCCTCGTTGCCTAACACGCTGATATACGCCTTGCAGTACTTGAGATCCGGAGTTACCTCCACGGAGACAACCGTTGTCATCGGATGAATCCGCGGATCTTTCAGCTCACGGCTGATGATGGAACTCAGCTCTCTCTGTACTTCACTGTTAATTCTTGTATTTTTAATGCTATTTTTACGCATGAATCCCTCTGCCTTTCTAGCGCGGAACCTCTACCATCGCATATGCTTCGATCATATCGTCTTCCTGCAGATCGTTGAACTTCTCAAATACAAGACCACACTCGTATCCGGAAGCAACTTCCTTCACGTCGTCCTTGAAACGCTTTAAGGATGCCAGCGGACCATCGAAGATCTGCTCGCCGTCACGGGTAATACGTGCCTTGCAGCCTCTCTGGAATTTACCATCCAGGACGTAGGAACCAGCGATAGTACCAACGCCGGAAGCCTTGAAGGTCTGACGTACAACGGCGTGACCGATTACCTGCTCCTCGTAAATCGGGTCAAGCATACCCTTCATCGCTGCCTCGACATCCTCGATTGCCTGATAGATGACGCGGTAGAGACGAACGTCTACTTTCTCACGCTCTGCGATGGACTTCGCGGTTGCGTCCGGGCGCACATTGAAACCAATAATGATCGCGTTGGATGCGGCTGCCAGACTGACGTCGGACTCGTTGATCGCACCAACACCGCCGTGGATGACCTTGACTACGACTTCCTCGTTGGACAGCTTCATCAGGCTCTGTTTTACTGCCTCGACAGAACCCTGTACGTCTGCCTTGACGATCAGTGGAAGTTCCTTTACATTTCCTGCCTTGATCTGGGAGAACAGATCGTCCAGGGAAAGCTTCATCTTTGTATCTTCAATTAACTTATTCTTGCTCTCAGAGATAAAGGTTTCTGCAAAGCTTCTTGCCTCTTTCTCGTTCTCCGGCTGTACAAATACCTCGCCGGCGTTCGGCACGTCATTAAGACCCAGAATCTCAACCGGAGTGGACGGACCAGCCTCTTTGACGCGGCGTCCTTTATCGTCCATCATCGCACGGACACGACCGTAGCAGGCACCTGCCGCGATCGGATCACCGACATGCAGGGTACCTTTCTGTACCAGGACGGTCGCAACCGGACCTTTACCCTTATCCAGCTCCGCCTCGATGACAAGACCTCTCGCATTACGGTTCGGGTTTGCCTTTAACTCTTTGACCTCTGCGGTCAGAAGGATCATCTCAAGCAGTTCCTTGATACCTTCCTTGGTATGTGCAGATACCGGAACGAAGATGGTGCTGCCGCCCCAGTCCTCCGGAACCAGTTCGTACTCGATAAGCTCCTGTTTTACCTTCTCGATATTGGCACTCGGCTTATCGATCTTGTTGATCGCTACGATGATCTCAACACCTGCTGCCTTCGCATGGTTGATCGCCTCGATGGTCTGCGGCATAACACCGTCATCTGCTGCAACAACGAGGATTGCAATATCAGTGGATTTTGCACCACGCATACGCATTGCGGTAAATGCCTCATGTCCCGGCGTATCGAGGAATGTGATCTTCTGTCCGTTGATCTCTACCATGTACGCACCGATGTGCTGGGTGATACCGCCTGCCTCTTTTGCAGTTACATTGGTCTGGCGGATTGCATCCAGAAGGGAGGTTTTACCATGATCGACATGACCCATAACGCATACAACCGGCGGACGGGTTACCATGTCCTTCTCATCCTCTTCTTCCTCTTTCAGAAGTTCCTCGATGACGTCAACCTTGACCTCTTTCTCACAGAGTACGTCAAACTCCATCGCGATCTCTTCTGCCTGCTCGTAATCTACTTCCTGATTAATGGTGACAACCTTGCCCTGTAAAAAGAGCTTCTTTACAATCACAGACGGCTGAAGTTTCATCTTGTCTGCGAGATCCTTGATGGTGATTACCTCCGGGATCGTGATTGTCTTGATCTCCTCAACCTTTGCCTCCTTCTTCTGCGGCGGCTGAACAGCGCTCTTTACGTTCTTTCCGCCTCTTCCCTTGGAGTGCATCTCTTCCTCATGGTCGATCTTGCTATATTTATCGTTCTTGTAATTATTCTTATTCTGCTTGTTGTTCTGCGGTTTCTGTACAACCGGGCTGTCGAAGGATGGCTTCGGAATATTTAAACCGCCGCGTCCATCGCGTCCGCCTCTCTGACCATCACGGCCGCCCTGATAGCCGCCGCTTCTCTGTCCGTCACGGCCGCCCTGATAGCCGCCGCTTCTCTGTCCATCGCGGTTTCCCTGATAGCCGCCGCTTCTCTGTCCATCGCGGTTTCCCTGATAGCCGC
>NZ_QUIH01000004.1:0-98694 GCF_003479985.1 Clostridium sp. AM43-3BH | reverse complement strand
CGGTTTCCCTGATAGCCGCCGCTTCTCTGTCCGTCACGGTTTCCCTGATAGCCGCCGCTTCTCTGTCCGTCGCGGTTTCCCTGATAGCCGCCGCTTCTCTGTCCGTCACGGTTTCCCTGATAGCCGCTTCTCTGTCCGTCACGGTTTCCCTGATAGCCGCCGCTTCTCTGTCCATCGCGGTTTCCCTGATAGCCGCCGCTTCTCTGTCCATCGCGGTTTCCCTGATAGCCGCTTCTCTGTCCGTCACGGTTTCCCTGATAGCCGCCGTTTCTCTGTCCGTCGCGGTTTCCCTGATAGCCACTTCTCTGTCCATCACGGTTCTCCGCTGGAGCTGCGCTCTTAGCCGGCTCTGCGGTCTGCTCTGCACTTGCTGCTGCCGGACGGCTTGCCGGCGCGCCGGTCTTGGCTGCGTTTCCTGTATTGGCCTTGCCTGCCGGACGGCTTCCTCTCTGTACGCTGTTCTGCGGACGATAAACCGCTGCAATCCGCTTTTTCGGCGGCTCAGTTGTCTTCTCCGCCTCTTTCTTCTCTGCCTCTAACGGCTCTTTCTTTATATCTTCCACTCGATTTGTTTCCGCCTTTCCTGTATCTGTCTTTGACGCTGTCGTCTGTCTCTTTGCTCCTGCAAGGAAATATCTGACTGCTTCTGCCTGTTCCTCCGTCACCTTGGAAGAATGGCTTTTTACGTCAAAATGATTTTTCTGCAGTATCTCTAAAACTTCTTTATTTGATTTGCCAATCTGTTTTGACAACTCATTAACCCTCATGTTTTGCTACCTCCGTTCCGGCACTGCCTTCCCGTTCTGCATAAGCTCCTAAAAGAGCCTGCCCAGAAAAGCGTTAATCATCTAACTTCTCTCTTAACGCCTTTGCAAAACCGGAATCCAAAACGGCCAGAGACGCTCTCATCTCTTTTCCCATCGCGTGTCCCAGCTCTTCTTTCATGCCGAACTGGTACACGGGAACCTTGTAGTATGCACATGAATTTTCAAACATCTTTTTTGTATTATCCGACGCTTCTTCTGACACGATCACCAGATACGCTTTTCCACTCTTGATCGCTTTCTCGGTCATGAACTCGCCGCTTGCCGTCTTACCGGCGCGCGTCGCCAGTCCCAGAAGATTCAGCACCTTTTTACGATTCTCCAAACTGCTCCATCTCCTTTTCCAGCGCCTCATAGACTTCCTTCGGAATCGCCATCTTGAGCGACCGCTCCAGTCCTTTGCTCTTTACCGCCTTTTTCCAGCAGTCCATCGAAGGACAGAGGTAGGCGCCGCGTCCATTCCTACGGCCTGTCGCGTCAATCTCGATCGTATCGTCGGCTGTCTTTAAAACGCGGATCATTTCTTTTTTGCTCTTCATTTCTCCGCATCCGATGCACTGTCTGAGCGGCACTTTCTTTGCTCCCACTGTCTATCACTTCCATTTCTGTCAAATCCCGGTTCTGCTGCTTTCTTTCTGCCAAATCTGCTCGTTCCGCCCGAAATCAGCATCCCCGCACATTATCTGTCAGGATTATTCCTGCTCCGCTGCCGGCTCTTCTGTGCCCTCAGCCGCCTCATTTTCTGCTGCCTCGGCTGCGTCTTCCTCTGCCACGCTGATCAGCGGGTCATCGGTGTAGCCCTCGAAGCCTTCCTCATAACCGCTCTCAAGCTCATCTAAAAGACCGGACTCTCTTGCCTGTGTCTCGCTCTTGATATCGATCTTGAAGCCGGTCAGGCGGGCTGCCAGGCGTGCATTCTGACCCTCTTTACCGATTGCCAGGGAAAGCTGGTAATCCGGAACGATCACCTGTGCCTCGCGTGCTTCCTCATCTGCTGCAACCAGGATAACCTTTGCCGGGCTTAACGCGTTCTCAATCAGGAATGCAGGGTTGTCATCCCAGTTGATGATATCGATCTTCTCACCGCGCAGCTCATTGACAACCGCGCTGACACGCGCGCCGTTTAAGCCGACACATGCACCGACCGGATCGACGTTCGGGTCGTTGGAGCTGACTGCCATCTTCGTACGGGAACCTGCCTCACGTGCGATCGCCTTGATCTCTACGGTACCGTCTCGGACCTCGGCAACCTCAGACTCAAAAAGGCGTTTTACCAGATCTGGATGGCTTCTGGATACGGTAATACGCGGGTCGCGCTGTGTCTCTTTTACTTCGATGACATACAGTTTGATACGCTCGGTCGGTTTGAATACCTCGCCCTTTACCTGCTCACTCTCGTTCAAGATCGTGTCGATCTTGCCTAAGTTGATGCTGATGTTGCGTCCTACATAGCGCTGTACGATACCCGTTACGATATCTTTTTCTCTGCAGTGCCACTCCTCATACAGGGCGTTGCGCTCTGCCTCACGAAGCTTCTGTAAGATAACATTCTTCGCGTTCTGAACGGCGATACGTCCAAACTCCTTGGAATTGACAGAGAACTGAACGATGTCGCCCAGCTCATACTTGCTGTTTAAGAGCTTTGCCTCTGCCAGGCTTACCTGGGTCATCGGATCCTCTACGGTCTCCACAACCTCACGCTCTGCCACGATGGAAAAATCTCCTGTTTCACGGTTGATGTTTACCTTGACATTATCTGCCCGGCCATAATTGTTTTTGTATGCTGTCAGCAGAGAATTTTCAATTGCTTCTAAAAGAACATCTTTGCTGATATTGTTTTCTTTTTCCAGCAGATTTATTGCCTCAATCAACTCTTTATTCATTTTATTTTATCTCCTCCTACCGTCTAAAAATCAAAGGCTAAACGAATCAAAGCAATCTCTGATTTTTCAAATGTACGCTCGCTGCCGTCCTCCATCGTGATTGTCACAGAATCTGCGTCATAGGACGTAAGCGTTCCTGTAAATTCCTTCTGTTTGTCGATCGCTTTATACAGGCGGATCTCCACATCTTTGCCGATGCTTCTTGCAAAATCTTTCTCTTTCTTCAGAGGACGTCCCAGTCCCGGAGAACTCACCTCCAGTATATAGCTGTCCTCGATGAAATCTTCCTTATCCAGCCATTCACCAAGCAGACGGCTGATTACCTCGCAGTCATCAACGGTAATACCGCCCTCTTTGTCAATGTAGCACCGCAGATACCAGACGCCGACCTCGCGGACATACTCCACATCAACCAGCTCAAACTGATGCTGCTCCAGAACCGGCGTGATCCACGCCTCTACCCGTGCTTCGTACTGCTCTCCCTTTGCCACACCCCCACCACCTTTCTATGAAATTAGAAAGAGTGGACTTTTTTGTCCACTCTTTCCAGTCAGTCTATTATGTTATCGTACCTAGTATAACATGCTTTTTTCGGAAGTTCAAGAGGTATTTCCTATTGTTTCTCTTTATTTACCGAATACAGCCTCATAATCTGCTTTGAATTTCTCGATACCAGCATCGGTCAGCGGGTGTTTTACCATCTGCATCAGAACCTTGAACGGAACAGTTGCGATGTCAGCACCAGCCTTCGCGCACTCGATGATGTGCATCGGATGTCTGGTGGAAGCACAGATAATCTCGGTGGAAATCTCCGGATAATTGTCAAAGATCTCTACGATATCGTAAATCAGGTCTGTACCGTTGGTGGAGATGTCATCCAGACGGCCTAAGAACGGAGAAACGTATGTAGCGCCTGCTCTTGCAGCCAGAAGTGCCTGGTTGGCAGAAAAGATCAGGGTTACGTTGGTCTTGATGCCCTCAGCGGACAGAGCTTTCACAGCCTTTAAGCCCTCGGTAGTCATCGGGATTTTAACAACCATGTTCGGATGAATCTTAGCGATCTCACGGCCCTCAGCGATCATATCCTCTGCCTTCACAGTCGTAGCCTTAACCTCACCGGAAATCGGTCCGTCTACAATGCTGGTGATCTCTTTGATAACCTCATTAAAATCACGGCCTTCTTTTGCAATCAGAGACGGGTTTGTGGTAACGCCACAGATAATACCCATATCATTCGCTTCACGGATCTCATCAACATTCGCGGTATCAATAAAAAATTTCATTTCCCATATCCTCCTAATTTTTATAAGATAGATAGCCAGTATCTCCTATATCTGCTATACATAAGTATACCATACTTGTCCCATCTATTTCCATACTTGAATCTATATTTTACAAATTGTTACTGTTCACGCATACGTGCCCAGTAACTACAAATTCCCTTGTCCGTAATACGCCCCGGGGCCATGCTTGCGCAGATAATGTTTATCCTGCAGGCACTGCGGCGCTTCCTTCACATCCGGATTGATCATCTCGCAGCGCGCCGCCATCTTGGCAACCTCCTCGAGTACAACCGCGTTGTGAACCGCCTCATGGGCATCCTTGCCCCAAGTAAACGGTCCATGGTTCTTGCAGAGCACACATGGCACCGCCATCGGGTCGAGCTTCCTCTCCTCAAACAAATCTGCGATCAGCACGCCTGTGTTCCACTCATAATTCTTTAATTCTTCCTCATTTAAGTTTCTCGCGCATGGAACGGAACCGTAGATATAATCTGCATGGGTCGTTCCGTAGCACGGAATGTCGCGTCCCGCCTGCGCCCAGGAAGTCGCCCACGGGCTGTGCGTGTGAACCACGCCGCCGATCTTCGGAAAACGGTTATAAAGAATCAGGTGAGTTTTTGTATCAGAGGACGGATTCAGCGTTCCCTCAACGCGGTTTCCTTCCAGATCCATGACAACCATATCATCTGGCGTCAGTTTGTCATAGTCCACGCCAGACGGTTTGATGACAAACAGCCCCTTCTCACGGTCAATCCCGGAAACATTGCCCCAGGTAAAGGTAACCAGACCGTATTTCGGAAGCAGCATATTGGCTTCGTATACTTCTTTTTTTAATTCTTCCAGCATCGATTAAAACCTTCCTTCTACGGCGCCTCTCTCGGCAGCCAGACCATTGATATAGCTTGTCATAAACGCATTGAAGCCCTCGACATCCTTTGCATCCGGCTCCATCGTCTCCGCCTTTGCATCTGCAAATACCTGCTCATTTAAGTAATCGGACAAGCTCTGTCCCGGCTTCTTATCCTTGCGGTATGCCGCCAGAACCGCGATACCCCAGGCACCGCCCTCACCAGCTGTCTCCATAACGGATACCGGCACATCAGCAGCTGCCGCCATGATACGCTGTCCAACACCCTTGGTCTTGAAGAATCCGCCATGACCCATCAGTTTATCCAGTGTCACGTGCTCTTCCTTGAACAGAATGTCCAGACCATATTTCAGGGTTGCCAGGGAACTATATAAATGGGTACGCATGAAATTTGCCAGTCCCAGCTTGCTGTCGGGACGGCGCATAAACAGCGGGCGTCCCTCCTCGAAGTCGGTGATCGGCTCGCCGGAAAGGTAGCAGTAGGACATCAGTCCTCCGCAGTCTTCATCGCCCTCAAGCGCCTTGCGGTACAGGGTTCCAAACAGGGTGTTGCGGTCTGTTTTCTGACCCATCAGCTCATAGAACTCTTCAAACAGACCTACCCAGGCATTCAGATCGGAGGTACAGTTGTTGCAGTGGACCATGCCGACCAGATGACCGTCCGGCGTAGTTACCATGTCAATCTCCTGGTGAACCGTCTCCAGAGTCTTTTCCAGAACAACCATTGCAAATACGGAGGTTCCGGCAGATACGTTACCGGTGCGGACCGCCACACTATTGGTTGCAGTCATACCGGTTCCTGCATCGCCCTCCGGCGGGCACAGCGGAATGCCAGCTTCCAGATTGCCGCTCTCATCCAGCAGCTTCGCGCCTTCCTCAGTCAGCGTTCCCGCCTCATCGCCAGCGCTCAGAACCTCCGGCAGAAGGTCGCGCAGCTTCCACGGATATCCCTTCGGAACCATTATTTCTTCGAATTTATCCAGCATTTCAGCATCATACTGTCCGGTTGCCGGGTCGATCGGGAACATACCCGAAGCATCGCCGACGCCAAGTACCTGCTTGCCAGTCAGTTTCCAATGTACATATCCGGCTAAAGTGGTCAGAAAATGCACGTGGGATACGTGCTCCTCGCCGTTGATCACTGCCTGATACAGGTGTGCAATACTCCATCTCTGCGGGATATTGTAGTTAAACAGGTCTGTCAGGCGTCTTGCTGCCTCGGCGGTCATCGTATTTCTCCAGGTACGGAACGGAACGAGCAGCTTTCCGTCCGCATCAAACGCCATATAGCCGTGCATCATAGCGCTGACGCCCATCGCACCAACCCTTTTAAGCGTTAAACCGTATTGGTTCTTCACATCGGCAGCCAGATCCGCATAGCAGTCCTTTAAGCCCTTCCAGATATCTTCCAGGGAATAGGTCCAGATACCATTTTCCAGACGATTTTCCCACTCATAGCTCCCCTGCGCGATCGGCGCGGTCGTGCCGTCCGTCAATACTGCCTTGATTCGGGTCGAACCAAATTCAATTCCGAGCGCTGTATTTCCACTCTCTATGTCTTTCTTGATCTCTTCCGCACTGCGGGCCATATCCATCCTCCTCATTGTAGCAAAAAGGCGCACCGCCGCCGGAATTATCATCCCCTTGGCTGCGGCACGCCCCGTCATTCATAACTATTCTATTTTCACAGTTGTGGCAAAAACTTATGCAGTTACGTCTTTTTCAAAAATTTTTATCTTTCAAACGCCCTATTATTTCATAAAGAATTTCTGTAAATCAGCCTCTGTCGTATCCTCGCCGATTGTAATTAACTCGGTACCGGTCAGACGCGCGAACATAGCTATGTCATCTCTCGTCAGAGCGGTAGATACAACGGAGTGATGAGCGCCGCCTGCGTAGCACCATGCAGCCGTACCGATCTGGAAGTTCGGTTTATGACGGTACATAATTCTCGCTACCGGAAGTTTTGGCATCGGTTTCGGCTGTTTTACAAGCTCGATATCTGCACAGATGATGCGGAAATGATCGCCCATATCTACCATCGTTACCTGGATACCATCGCCGGTCACGCCGTCGAAAATCAGTCTTGCCGGATCTTCCTTGCCGCCGATACCCAGCGGAATTACATCGATCTCCGGTTTGGTTGCTGCAAATGCCGGCGGAACCTCCAGCATATGGGAAGCTAACTCTAACTCCTGTCCCGGAGTCAGATCGTAGGTATAATCCTCGATAAATCCGGTTGCTCCCTCTTTGCCCTCGGACATCTTCATCAGGACTGCAGACAGAGCGGAAATCTTGTAATCGCCCTCCGGACCAAAGCCGATGCCTTTGCCCATCAGGTTCTGTGCTGCGATACCCGGAAGCTGCTTTAAGCCGTGCAGATCCTGGAATGTATCAGCGAATGCGCCGATTCCGTTCGCGGAGAGAAATTTTTCCAGACCCACTTCATATTTAGCCTGCTCGCGGACAGAATCAATGCGGTCGGTCTTCATTGTATACTTATCGGTATACTCTTTCATCTTCGCGTCGATCTCTTCCTCGGTTACCTGGTTGATGATGTCAACCAGATCGCCCAGTGCGTAATAGTTACACTCCCAGCCGTATTTGATCTGGCTCTCTACACGGTCACCGTCAGTAACCGCTACATGACGCATATTGTTGCCGAAAGAAGCTACCTTCAGGGACTTGGAGTAGGCGATTGCCTTTGCTACGGATGCAAACTGGCGAATCTTTGCTACTACCTCATCATGCTTGTAATATCCAGCTACAACCTCATGCGGAATACCCATTCTGGCAACGATGAAGCCGTACTCACGGTCGCCATGTGCGGACTGGTTCAGGTTCATGAAATCCATGTCGATCTCATCATACGGAAGCTTCTCATTTGCCTGTGTATGTAAATGAAGCAGCGGTTTTCTTAATTCCTGCAGACCCTTGATCCACATTTTTGCAGGGGAGAAGGTGTGCATCCATGTGATAACGCCGACACAGTCATCATCATTGGAAGCTTTCCGCATATCCTGAATACAGATTTCAGAAGTCTCTACGGTTGGAAGAAGTTCGATCTCTGCCAGATCGCCCACTTTTTCGTTTAAGAATGCAACCATC
Organism: Clostridium sp. AM43-3BH; assembly: GCF_003479985.1. Classification (NCBI taxonomy): domain Bacteria; kingdom Bacillati; phylum Bacillota; class Clostridia; order Eubacteriales; family Clostridiaceae; genus Clostridium; species Clostridium sp. AM43-3BH. The sequence continues at coordinate 90,728 of NZ_QUIH01000004.1, read as the reverse complement.
TGACGGCTGTCTTCTGCAACCTGTTTCAGGCATTCCTCTCCGTATAAGTCCTGGGAACCCACAATAAAGTATAACTTTTTCATTTTAATCTGCCTCCTTGTCATTTTCAATGTATATCCCGAACCGAATTTCCGTTGTTAAACATCACCGGAAACCGGTACGAATACTTCTTTTCCTGCCAATCCGAATCCTCTATCATCCGCAGAAGATTGCGCGCTGTCAGCCGCCCAAGATTGTACTTGGGATGAATCACGGACAAGATCGTGAGATCCCCCTCCTGCACCGGTCCGGCATCATCAAACGATACCAGGGAAATATCTTCCGGCACGCGCAGTCCGCGGTCCTTTAAAAAATCCATATAGCTGCCCGCCACCTCGTCGTTGTAGAGGATCATCGCGGTACAGTCCTTCGTCCGGCGGTACATCCGCTGGAGTCCTTTTTTGCTTAATTTTTCTTCCATATCCCGGGTCGAATACCAACGGATCCAGTCCTCCTGGAAATCGATCCCGAAATCCGACAGGCACTCGATAAAGCCGCGGTAACGCTCGATCCCCTGCCAGTCATCGTATTTGAAAATACCGCCGATCCGGGTATGTCCGTTCTGTATCAAAATCCGCGTCAACTCATAGCCCGCGCGCGCATCCGACATCTCCACGCTGTCAAACGTCTCATTCTGGTAATGATTGTGAATAAACAGCGTCGGAATATTTCTCCGCCGTATCTCCTTGTAAAGCCGCAGATTCGGATTCGGGAAACTGGAACGCGTCCCCTCAATGATGAGTCCGGACACATTGCGCCCCAGCATCCCCTTGAGATACAGGGCCTCATCATTTAAGCGGTTACGCGTGACCGAAACGCTGATCTCATAACCTTCCTCCCGCAGGACGGACTCGATTCCCTCGTACACCTGTGGAAACAGGTAATCTGAAAAATAACTGAGAATCAGTCCGATGCGGGGACGTTCTTCCTTATCCTTCTCCGGCGCATAGGAAACGTATGTGCCGCTTCCCTTGACCCGGGCAATCAGCCCGTCCTGCTCCAGGCGGTCGAGCGCGTTGCGGACCGTCTGGCGGGAGTATCCAAATTTATTCTGGAGCATATGCTCGGATGGAAACTTGTCCATATTCCGGAGCACCCCGCTCATAATCAGCGTCCGACCCCAGTTGTAGAGCTTCTGATATTTAAGTCCACCCTGATTCCGGCTGCTGTTCTCCCTCATACTGTAACCTCCAGATGTCGCTTTTGTCTGTCCTATTTGATAACCTGCAGAGACTGACGGTCTGCGAATACAGCTACGAATATCAGGAATACAACACCCTGGATGAGCTGCATCATCTGTGTGGTAAAGCCCATCATCGTCAGACCACTGTTCAGGACGATGTACAGAAGAGAACCAACGATGATATTCTCAAAACGTACCTTCGCACCACCGGAAATCGGCATACCGCCCAGTACCAGTGCAATCAGGATCTGGGTCTCAAGCTGGTTACCACCGGAAGAAGTAACCGAACCAACCTTGATAACATTGATAAATGCGGCAAATCCTGTGATCGCACCTGCCAGTGTATAGATAAGGAACTTCATGCGGTCGGTACGGATGCCGGAGAACATCGCTGCTTTCTCACCTGCTCCGATCGCCTTTAAATAAGTACCAAACTTGGTAAAGCGGAATAAAATAAATCCGATAATCAGGACCACCAACGTACAAGCCAGCTTTAATTCAGTGCTGTCGAAGTTGATTAACATCGCAGAGCCGGCTACCGGCGCGTTGGTCGTCAGATATTTGATAAATCCACGGAATAAGAACATCGTACAAATCGTAACGATGAAGGATTTAATCTTGCGGTATACATAGAAGTAACCGTTGATGGCACCGATCGCTGCACCAACCGCGATACCTGCCACAATCGCCAGTGGAATGCTGGTCTTGGAAACCATGCAGACAACAATCGATGCAATACCAAGGATGGAACCCTGGGAGAAATCCAGACCGCCCATCGTCATGATAAAGAATACGCCGGTTGCCGAAATCATGGTGACATACACCTGGGAAAGTACCAGAGGAAGGTTATTCATCATCCGGAAATTCGTCAGGGCATTGAACATAAGAAAGATGATAATCAGTCCCGCAATCGGCAGAAGCGAACGGATCATCGTCATTTTTGATAACTTTTTGAGCTGCTGCTCTTTATTTTCCGTACTTGTCTTAACTTGATTCTCCATTGCATCCTCCTTATACCATCATCGTGATCAGGCTGTTCTCATCCATCGCCTCATCACGCTCCAGCTCACCGCTGATCTTGCCGTCCTTCATGATAATGATGCGGTCGCACATACCAATCAGCTCCATCAGCTCCTCGGAAATCATGATAATCGATTTTCCGTTCTTTCTCATCTGGTTCATTAACTGGTAAATGTCCTGTTTAACCTTAATATCAATACCACGGGTCGGACTGTCGAGAACGACAATATCGGAATCTTTTCCAATCCATCTTGCCAGAACGACCTTCTGCTTATTACCACCAGAAAGCTCCGAAACGAACTGGTTTACGTTTACCATCTTAACGGACATCTGTTTTGCAAACTGGTTGGAAAATTCTCTTAATTTCTTATCGCTCAACAGGTGAAGCTTGTTTGCCAGCGAATCCAGGGACGGCAGGCAGATGTTGTCGCCGATGCTCTGGTTTAAAACGACCGACTCATTATCACGATCCTTCGACGTATACGCGATGCTGTGCTTGATCGCGCCCGGGATATCGTTGATCTGCGTTCCGTCTGCCAGCTGTACCGTACCGGTTCTGTCATAGGAAGCGCCGAAGATTGCTTTGCCGATCTCATGCATACCGGACTCGGACAGACCGCCAAAGCCAAGGATCTCGCCCTTGTGAAGATCAAAGCTGACATCCTCGATGAGTCCCGGAACCGTCACGTTCTTAACAGAAAGAACAACTTCATCTGATACCTTCTCGCCGTAATCTGCACGGTAATAATCACCGGTTACCTCACGGCCTACCATCAGACGTTTCAGATCGTCCTCGGTCACATCCTTGCTCTTGACGGTATCAATGTAAACGCCGTCGCGCAGGATCGTGATGGTATCTGACTTCTCCAGAATCTCCGGAAGGTCATGGGAGATAAAGATAACCGTGTTGCCGCTCTCACGGATGCGGTTCATGTGTTTGTAAAGTTCTTCACGGCCTTCCTGGGAAAGTGCCGTGGTCGTCTCATCGATGACAACAATCTTCGGATTGAAGTAGGTTGCCTTTACGATCTCGACCAGCTTCCGGTCCTCGAAATTGTAGTTGTCGATAATGTCTGCCGCCTTGATACGCTCGAAGCCGTACTGTTTCAGAAGCTCCGTCGCCTTTTTATTCATGGCATTTGTATTTTTAATTCCCATATGTACGAACTGATCTTCGTGTCCCAGGAATATATTTTCCGCTACTGTAAGTCCCGACAGGGTTCCTAACTCCTGTACGATAATAGAAACACCCTCGTTGTTGGCTTCTACCTGATTCTTCGGATGAATCTCTTTCCCATCCAGAATGAAGGTACCGCTTCCGATACTGTAGATGCCGGTCAGCATGTTGGTCAGCGTCGATTTACCGGAACCATTCTCTCCGATCAGCGCGTGAACCTCGCCTTTATTGACATTAAAAGACACATTCTGAACTGCCTTCGTGATACCGAAGGACTTGCAAAGATTTTTTACCTGTAATCTTACCTCGCTCATTGCATTTCCTCCCTCGATTTACTTGACAATCTCGCCTTTTTCTGCTTTTGTGGTCAGCGTGATGATAATTAACAGTGCCAGACCCGTGATAACGTCCTGGATCGCTGTCGGTGCGCCCATCGCGATGAAACCAAAGAAAATAATGTTGATAACAAACTCGCCGATGACGATCGCCTGCAGCGGCATGCCATATTTCTTAAACGCCAGACCGAAGAAGCATCCCATCGTCGGAACGAAGTTACGGCTCATCGACGCCATACCGGTTACCGCTACCATGGAGGAACCGTAGCTGATCGTTAAAATCGCCATAACGCCTAAAAATGCGCCGCTTAAGATAAATGCAAGTACTTTGTACTTATTAACATTGATACCCATGTTTTTCGCTACGAACTCGTTGCTGCCGATCGCATATGTATACGTACCAATCTTTGTATAATTTAAGAAAATGTAAGCTGCCACACATGCCAGAAGTGCCAGAATAATGTTCCACGGCATCTGTCCGAATGCACGGAGGTTGGACGGAAGCGTCTGCTCCACGCCGCCTGCAATGTAGTTGGCAACCGACTCATAGATAAGAGCCAGACCCGTTGTTACAATCATGGACGGGATACGAAGTTTTACATAAAAAATACCGTTTAAAAGACCGACAATCGTACCAGTCAGCACGCTACCGATGATAAGACCGGCATATCCCATGCCGAAACGAGAGGCAAATACACAGCCTACAATCGCTGAAAGCATGATGTTCGCGCCGATGGAGAAATCGAACATACCCATAACCATAACAAAGTAAAAACCAACAGCGCCAACCGTCGCGATCAGGCTGGCCTGAAAATAACTCAGCATATTGGCCGGAGAACCAAAATTGCCCGGCGTCAGAACTTTAAAAATCGCCCAGGAAAGCACTACCAGACCCACCAGGATGATATAACCCTTGGCAGTTCCCGAAAGTTTTTTCTTTCCGGTTGTTTCAACAACAGAAGAACCCATATTTTATACCTCATTCATAACTGCTCAGTTTCTTTTTTCTTTTAAAGAAAAGACCGGCATCGCGCCGTGCGATACCGGCCTTTTCTATTACATTCAGCCTCTTAAAATTCTATAATTTGAATCAGTTTCTGAACTAATTAGTTGCCTGCTCTCTGTGCAGCATCCTCGATGGAGATACCAGCTGCAGTTGCTTTCAGGTCATCCAGGCTAAGCTCGGACATAGCTACCAGTTCCTCATCGGTGTATGGAAGCTGATCTACGAAGTACTGCTCATATGCTTTGTAGTCGTCCGGAGAAGATACATACAGATACGGGAACGGAACATCCTCGAAGTTACCCTCGATACCTGTGTAGTTGCCCTTGATTGCGTTGTAAACCATCATGAAAGCGATAAGCGGATCGCAGTAATGTCCACCGGACTCACCGGCCATAGAACCATTTTCAAGTCTCTCGCCCAGATCCGGAAGGAAGTCCGTGGAAACGATGTCGATATCCTGAGTCTTGCCTGCGCGCTCAACTGCTGCGATAGCGCCCTGAAGCGGGTCACCGCCGCCGCCTGCCGGAATCAGTGCATCCAGAGTCGGATCTGCGGACATCAGAGCCTCTGCTGCCTTGGAACCACCCTCAGAAGAAGTACCTGCGTACTGCGGCTCAGACAGTTTTGCCTGATCATCCGGATGCTCTGCGTTCCATTTCTCAACACCAGCTTTGTAGCCTTCCCATCTGCCAAGCCAGGTAGCGTCGCCCTGCTCCCAGCCGATCAGACCGATGTTTCTGTCGCCCTTGTCCAGAAGAATCTGAACTAATTTTTCACCGTTCTCCGGCTCGTTCTCATGAACAGCGCCGATGTAGTATGGTGATGCGGTTGCTAAATCATAGATATCCTTGCTGTTCTCCTGGCTGATAACACGGAAGAACTGTGCCAGATATACTTTATTGTCATTACATGTCTTAATAGCGGATGTCATCTCTGTATCAGAAGAGTTGCAGATGATGATACCCTGGCATCCTGCTGCTGCTAACTGCTCTACGGATGCGGTAACCTTCTCCGACACATGACCCTGGTCAACGTACTGAACCTGAACGCCCAGAGCCTTTGCTGCCTCGTCGATGATCAGCTTGCACTGGGAACCAAGTACATCGGTGGAGGACCAGATGGAAACACCGATCTTAATGTCTTTGTTGTCGATCGTCGAAGCTGCTGCCTCGCTTCCTTCTGCTGCAGAAGCATCTGCTGCCTGTGTCGCATTTGCTGCTCCAGAGCCGCCGCATGCGGTCATGCCCACTGCCATCGCTGCTGCTGTCACGGATGCAGCGGCACGTTTGAACATTTTTTTCATTCTAACTACCTCCCATAAAATTTTCTTTGCAAGCGGCACCCCAGCCGCACTGCTTTGTTGCTTTTCACAACTTTTTGTAACTTTATTATAACAATCCAGGACAAATTGTGCAAGTAAATACAAGATCATTTTTTCATAAAGTTGTATTTTATTTTGTATATTGTTATAAATTTAACGTCTGATTTTGACATTATTTTAGCAGAAATACAAATGATGCATAAATTAAAGCGGCTGTTTTCGCTAAACATTTATGCATCATGTATAGGATTGCTGATTTTCTCTCGAATTATGTCGAATCAAGAAAATACAGCTTTATATTGTTTCTGATATGTACTGTACTTTTTTCAGATGTCTTCTCTCTCTTTGCATGGATATTTCCCGTCATTTTGACTGTTCTATCTTGATGCTGTCATACCAGACATTCATGCCGGTTTGTCTGTCTCCGGAAGAGAATTTCTACTTTTTCTTCTTTACCATCGCAAGGATCGACTGAAGCACGATGAAGAAGCATAAAAGCGCCGCGATCGTGATACGGGTCCACCAGGAAGAAAGTGTTCCCTGGAAAGTGATAAATGCCTCGATCGTCGCCTTGATAAGGACGCCAAACAGGGTTCCGAATACATTACCGACGCCGCCGGTCAAGAGCGTGCCGCCGATAACAGAGGAAGCTATCGCATCCATCTCGAAGCCCTTTGCCTGCTCAACGAAGCCGCCCAGCGTATTCAGACAGAACAGGACACTGCCGACGCCGCAAAGGAAACCGTCCAGGATATAGGCTTTCAGTTTTACCCGGCGCACATTTAAGCCCATCATCAGCGCTGACTGCTCGTTGCCGCCGATCGCATAAATGCTGCGTCCAAATTTCGTATATTTCAGCATGATAAATGCCAGAACCAGAAGAACCAGCGCAATCACAACCGTCGGATAGATATATGGATAAATCATCATGCCTTTTTTGTTGAGATAGCCGCCGAACGGAATATAAAGTTTCATCTTCGCCCATGCCATGAAAGTTTCATTCGTAATACTGATCATGTCCTTGGAAATGATCGCAGTCATGCCGCGGGCAAAGAACATACCCGCCAGGGTAACAATGAATGGCTGGATATCCATGTAGGCAACCAGGAATCCCTGTACCAGACCAAAGACAATCCCGGTCACCAGCACGATGAGAACCGCCGGAACCGCACCGATACCGCCTTTTTCCATCATCCATGCCAACATCATACAGCCCATCGCCACGAAGGAACCGACGCTGATATCGATACCGCCGGTGATCATGACGATCGTCATGCCGATACCGATGACAATCAGACCCGCATTGGAAATAAAGAGGTTTAAGAAGTTCTGTGTCTTGGCAAAGCCCTGTGCATTAAAGAGCACGCAGCCGATCGCGTACATCACGAAGAACAGCAGGATCGTGACAAGAAGCAGGAACGTGTTCTGATTTAATTTCTTCTTTTCTTTCATGATTTATGCCGCCTCCTTTCCTGCCGCGCTCAGTTCTTTTTTCTGTGCCAGGGATTTTCTCCATCTAGCAAATCCCGGAGACTGGAGTGCTACGATGATGACAACCACGATCGCCTTGTAAACCGGAACCTGATCCGAGGATACGTGCATCGCATACAGGGTGGTCGTCAGCGCCTGAATTGTATACGCGCCGATGACGGAACCTGCCAGCGAGAATTTACCGCCGCCGAGGGAGTTTCCGCCGATGGCAACTGCCAGGATCGCATCCAGTTCCATATTAAGACCGATGTTATTCGCATCCGCCGAGTAGATACGGCTGGAAGCAATCAGACCGGAAAGACCGGAACAGAGTCCACAGTACGCGTAGGTGAGGAAAATAATCATAACCGACTTGATGCCGACAAGCTGGGACGCCCGTTTATTGATACCGACCGACTGGATGTACATACCCAGTGCCGTTTTCTTCAAGAGTAATGAAGTCAGCGCCACAACGACGACCGCCACGATAAACGGGGTCGGAACCGGGAATCCCGGAAGGGAAGCGCCCAGGGTACGGTAGCTGTCCACGCGCACGTATGTGATCTGTCCATCCGTGATCAGCTGGGCGATACCGCGCCCGGCGGTAAACATGATAAGAGTCGCTACCATCGGCTGGATGTTTAACTTTGCAACCAGAAAACCGTTGAAGCAGCCAATCGCCGCGCCGACGATGAGCGCTGCCAGGAAGCCAAGAATCAGCGGATTGGCATATGCAGTTGCTGCGCGCTCGCCGCCGGTTAAGAGGTTGCAGCAGACTGCCGCACTGACCGCCATGATCGCGCCGACGGAAATATCCGTTCCAGCGGAGGACGATACGACAAGCGTCATGCCGACTGCCAGAATCACCAGCTCTGACGCACGGTTGATGATATCGATTAAGTATCCGTAGAGAACGCCGTTCCGCACCTCGATCGCGAAGAAGTTCGGCGTCGTGACGATATTTACCAGCAATACCAGCGCAAGGCAGAAAATCGGGAGAAACAGCCTCTGCGAGGTAATTTTTTTGAACGTCATATTTTTCATAGCTACTGTCCTCCTGCAATGGTTGACATGATGTTGGACTGGTTCATCTCATCCTCGGAAAGTTCTCCTACCTTTGCACCATCACGCATAACGACCATGCGATCGCAGGTACGGAGCATCTCCTCGATCTCGGAAGAAATAAACACGACTGCCATGCCCTGTTCTGCCAGTTTTACGACCAGTTTCTGAATCTCTGTCTTGGTTCCGACGTCGATGCCACGGGTCGGCTCGTCCAGAATCAGGAAATCCGGGTTGGTCAGAAGCCAGCGTCCGATGATTACCTTCTGCTGGTTGCCGCCGGAGAGTGATTTGATCGGTGTCTCACGGCTGGCGGTCTTAATCTGCAGCATATCAATGTATTTATCGGTAAATTCTTCCTGCTGCTTGCGGCTGAGCAGGTGGAACATACCGCGTTTTGCCTGAAGTGCCATGATCAGGTTCTCACGCACGGATAGATCCGAGATGATACCCTCGTTTTTCCGATCCTCCGGCAGATATGCCATGCCGGCATTCATCGAAATCAGCGGGTGGCGCGCCGCGATCGGTCTTCCCTTGACACTCAGCTCGCCCTCATCCGGCTTTTCCGCTCCATAGAGAACACGGACCGTCTCAGAACGTCCCGAACCCAGAAGCCCGGTAAATCCGACGACTTCACCCTTGTGAATCACCAGATCAAACGGCTTTATGTATCCTTTCTTTCCGAGTCCCACCGCCTTGATGACGATGTCCGCTTCGCCGTGTTTCTCCTCACTCTTGGAATCCTTGATCGCTGCCAGATCATCGAAATCCTTTCCCATCATCTTGGCAACCAGCTGGACTCTCGGAAGCTCCGCCGTCGTAAATTGTCCTACCAACTGCCCATTCCGAAGAACGGTGATCTTATCGCAGACTGCATACACCTGCTCCAGGAAATGTGTAACGAATATGATGCCGACGCCTTCGGATTTCAGGCGGCGCATCAGATTAAAGAGCTTTTCTACCTCTCCATCATCGAGGGAGGAGGTCGGCTCATCAAGAATCAATACCTTTGCCGACATATCGACTGCACGGGCGATCGCTATCATCTGCTGAATTGCAATCGAATAATTGTCGATCGTCTGTGTTACATCTGCATGTATGTCAAGGTCCTGCAGCAGTTTGCTGGCCTTTTTATTCATTGTTTTCCAGTCAATCAATCCGCCTTTTCGCGGTTCGCGTCCGATAAACAGATTCTCTGCAACCGTCAAGTTCGGACAGAGATTGACTTCCTGATACACGGTGCTGATGCCCCGGTTCTGTGCCTCCTGCGGGCTGCGGTTGATGATCGCATGATCGCAGCCGTCTATCATGATTTCCCCTGTTTCAAACTCCTCTACACCCGTCAGGACTTTGATCAGCGTGGATTTTCCTGCGCCATTTTCCCCCATCAGGGCATGAATTTCGCCTTTTTTTAAGGTAAAATCCACATTCTGCAGAGCTTTTACACCCGGGAATGTCTTATAAATATGCCTCATCTCAAGAACGGAATCCTTTTCCATAAAAGCTTTGCCTCCTTATTTTTTGAAAAAGAAAGCGCAGGGACGGAAACCTAAGCCTCCAGCCCCGCGCCTCCTGATTGCCAAGTGCCTGCCGTCCGCCGAAACCTCCGGTCTGACACTCATTCACTTACGGTCAAAAGCGATTGCCTGTCCGATTATTAACATTTAAAAATACCATTCAAAAGCGAATTAGTAAGCTCTTGTCTTTAAGATTTCTTCCAGATCCATGCTTGTATCGAAGTATGCTTCGTCTACGTACTGAATCTTCTCAACCTCTTCGCCTTTTTCCAGTTTCTGGATGATTTCAGCTACACGCGGACCATGAAGCGGGTTGCACTCGAAGGTTGCGTTTAAGTCGCCAGCGATCATGGACTCGAAAGCTGCCTTTACGGAGTCAAAACTTACAACGATGATGTCGCCGTCCGGACCACAGGTCTTGCCTGCTGCCTTGATAGCATCGATGGCACCAAATGCCTCGTTATCATTCTCACAGATAACAACGTCGATGTCATCATAGCTCTTTAAGAAGGACTCCATAACTTCCTGTCCTTTTGCCTGGGTAAACTCACCAGACTGTCTGTCAAGCATCTTCCAGTTGGAGTGCTCTTTCAGCTTGTTATCCATACCTTCCGTACGACCAACCTGTGCGGATGCACCGATGGTACCCTGAATGGTAACCATGTTGATCTCTTCGTCGCCGCGTCCCTGATCCTCTAAGTATTTAGCCAGCCAGTCGCCGCAGGTCTCGCCTTCTTTTACGAAGTTTCCGCCTACCCATGCCTCATACAGGCTGTCATCAGAAAGCTGCATCTGACGGTCAGAAAGGATAACCGGGATACCAGCCTCTTTTGCTTCTTCCAGAACGGTCTCCCATCCAGTCTCAACAACCGGAGCAACTACAATGTAGTCAACACCCTGCTGGATGAAAGAACGGATTGCCTTAATCTGATTTTCCTGTTTCTGCTGTGCATCGTCGAAAATCAGTTTGTAACCATTTTCCTCAGTAAATGTAGATTTGAAAGATTCGGTGTTGGCTGTTCTCCAGTCAGACTCAGCACCAACCTGTGCATAACCTACGGTAATCAGATCGCCGTCTGCTGCCGCTTCTTTCTCTTCACCCTCTTCTGCTGCCTCTGTATCAGCCGGAGCTGCTGCCTCCGTCTCTTTCTCAGCCGGATTGCTTGTACAAGCGGTCATGGATAACGCCATTGCTGCTGCTAAAGCTGCGGACACTAATCTTTTTCTCATACTGTTTCCTCCTTATAAGACCCAATATATTTGTTTTTGCGTATTTATTATAACAAAGTACCCCGCATCATGGATACGGGGCATCTTTGGAAAAAGGTATATTATTTTTTTGCGATGTTTGTCGTTTTCTGTGTTTTTCCGGGTATGTCTTTAAAAAATTACAATTTTTTTCGAAAAAGTTATGATTTTTTTTGATTTCCCAAATAAACCTTAAAGCAGGTGCCGATATTCTTTTCAGATTCAACCAGGATCTCAGCCTGATCGCCATAATACATCTGAATCCGCTGCACCACATTATGTAACCCAAATCCGCCGCTGCCGATGGGGGCAAGTTCCTCTTCCGGCTCCAGTGTCAGCTTGGCGCGCACGGCGGCAAGCTCCGCCTCATCCATGCCAATCCCATCGTCCTCCACCTCAAAGACAAGCCCATTCCGATCCTCATAGCCGCGGAGCACAATGCATCCGCCGCCGCGCTTATTTTTGATGCCGTGGTAGAGGGCATTTTCCACCAGCGGCTGCAGCAGCATTTTCAGCACAATCCGGTGCCGGATGGACGGCTCGATCTCGATCGAATAGTCGAGAATGTCCTCGTACCGGATCTTCTGAATCTTTAAATAGCTCCGGATGTGTGATTCTTCCTCCTCGATCGTGATAAAATCGCGCCCGCCCGATAAAACCGTGCGAAAAAAGTCGCTTAAATCCGTCGTCATCTCCACGACCTGGCGGTTGTTGCCGCCCTCTGCCATCCATACGATCGAATCAAGTGTATTATAGAGGAAATGGGGACTGATCTGCTCCTGGTGGAGGCGCAGCTCCAGCTCCCGCAGGTTCTTCTGCTCCTGCCTCGTCTTATCAAGCAGCCGCCGGATGCGGTCGCTCATCTGGTTAAACGCCCGTGCCAGCACGTTGATCTCTTCCAATCCGCCCGTTCTCGCCCTCGCATTCAGGTTCCCGCGACCGAGCTGTTCTGCCGTCCTCTGTAACTGCTGCAGCGGTTCCGTGATGGATTTCGTGATCGTGACTGCCAGAAACATACCGACCACCAGCACCACCAGAAGAAGCGCCAGATAGCTCTGCACCTGATCCGCCATCTGCACCTTCAGCTCTTTCTGAAGCTGCTCCATGTTGATCATCTCATAATAGGTATACTGCGTGATGTAATCCTGAATCATCGAGCACAGACCCTGGATGTCATTCTCCCAGATATTGACATTTTCATCGTAATATCCACCGGCGGCGGCATTTCCAATCATTTTATCCACTGCCCGCTCCAGGGAATCCAGACAGGAGAGGATACCTCTTATCTTGATATCACAGTCCGACCCCGGTTCCCGCTCGATCGTCGTTCCGAACGCCTGTCTTGCCGACGCAATCAGGCTGTGGGGATTCTTGACCACCGTCGCATACTTCGTCTCGCCCTCGACAATATCTCCATTTTCGAACTGTTCCGCGTCAATCAGCCCGATCATAACACGGTACATCGAATACTCCATATCCGATTTAAACTTTATGTTGTACTCATTCGCCGTCTTGAGATTTGCCAGAATCGCGTCGTAGGAAGCAGAATAGGAAGCGATCATCTTCTGGAACCCGAGCGCCATGCCTGTTAATGGAATGGCAATCACGAAGAGGAGAAGGATCAGACGGGCGCGGAGAGAAAGAGGGCGATATGGACGGGCAGCGGATAATGAATCCGCGCCCGGATCCTGATTTTTGTTTACCTCTGCCATCCCTTCTGTTTTTCCAATCTGCCCCTGCTCCACTCCCATATCTTTCCTCCCTTTTTGAACACCTATGTACTTTCGGAATCTTTCTGTGCTTGATTTTGTGAGATGATTTTTTGTCAGTTGTGCCCAAATTTCTGAGGCGTACGCGGTACGTACGTTGATGAAATTCGGGTGCAGCTGGCGGAAAATCAGCCACAAAAGCAAGTGCAGAAAGACTCCGAGAGTACATAACTTCCTTACTCCTGCCGCGTCTGGCTCGCCTTATACTCTTTCGGCGACTGCCCCATCGCTTTCTTGAATGCCGCGCTGAAATAGTGTGAATCGTTGTATCCCACCTGCTCCCCGATTTCGGACGTCCGGTAGGAGGTACATTTCAAAAGTTCACACGCCCGTTCCATCCGCACCTGCGTCAGATACTCCACAAAGGACTGCCCCGTCTCCTGCTTGAAAATCGAGCTGAAATAGCTCGGACTGACGCCAATGTGCACGGCAATCCGGTTCAGCGACAGGTCGCTCTGGCTGAAATTTGCCCGGATATATTCCTTTGCATCCCGGATCACGCTGCCATAACGGTCGTTCGACGCCCGGTCGCGCGCCTGCAGAGCAGCCGTAAACTCCTCAATCAGATAGGCTTTCGTCATCTCCACGCTCTCGATCACCTTCGGAACCCGTTTTATGTCAACCACGCTTTCCGAAACCTCCGGCGGCTCCGCTTTCAATTTCTTCAAAAACTCCTGCACACAGTAAAAAATATCCATCGTCATATACTGACGCAGCAAGAGCGATTTGTAATTATGTTCACCGATCGCTGCAAAATACTCCTCGACAAACGGACTGCACTCTTCGACTGAGCCGAGCTTTAAAAAATCGTTGATGAGCTTCCGGTCAACACCGCTGTAATCCGTTTTATCCAGAAATTCCGTATATTTTTCGTAGCTGACAAAATACCTCTCCAGAAGCTTTGATTTTTCCCGCTCTTCCCGGATCTCGTCCGCCGCCTTTTTCAACGCATCGATGAGTCCCGCCGAGGATACCGGCTTCAGCAGATAATCGCTGATTCCTATCTTGATCGCCTCTTTTGCATATTCAAATTCATTATAGCCGCTGAGCACGATGATCCGCGTGCGCGGAAGCGCCTTTTTCACCAGGCGGCTCAGCTCCAGCCCGTCCATAAACGGCATCTTGATATCCGTCACCAGAATATCCGGCTGTGCCTTCAATATCAGCGGATACGCGTACTCGCCGTCGCCCGCCTCCCCCGCAAATTCAAATCCGTGGCTTGCCCAGTCAATATTATCCCGGATACCGCGCCGGATGATCGCCTCATCCTCTACCAGAAACACCTTTACCATGGTTTTCCCCCCTGGACTCCATTTTTCTCTGTCCTTTTTATCCATTTGCCCGAATACACCCGTTTTTCATTTCCGTCCAGACGCCATTTTGACGGCTGAAAATATTCACGCCTTACTTCTTCTCACTCACTTCATACAAATCACTCCGCCGGTTTTCCAGCGACGGAATCTGCTTCCGTATCTTCTCCAGATAATCTAAATCAATCTCCGCATAGGTGATCCCCGGTGCATCCTTTGACCGTGCAATCACCGTTCCCCACGGATCTGCCACCAGGCTGTTGCCGTATGCCGCATACGCCGGTTTCTGTCCAATCTGTCCCGGTGCCACGATGTAACAGCCGTTCTCGATCGCCCGCGCCCGCAGAAGAACCTCCCAGTGATCCTTTCCCGTCGGCATCGTAAAGCTCGCTGGAACAAAGATAACCTGCGCCCCGCGAAGCGCCATGAGCCGGTAAATCTCCGGAAAACGCACATCATAGCAGATCGACATTCCAAAAACGCCCAGCTCCGTCTCCACCGTCACAATCGAATCGCCCGGTTTGACCCGGTCCGACTCCCGGTACGGCGTGCCGTCCGCCAGCGTGATGTCAAACATATGCAGTTTGCTGTATGTCGCCAGAATCTTCCCCTCCGGCGAAATCAGCACACTCGTATTTGCCGATCGCTTTTCCCCCGGAAGTGCCTGCGTGATACTGCCCCCTTGAATATAGATGCCGTGTTCCTTCGCTTTCGCGCAGAGGCGCTCGGTCGTGTACCCTGGAATTTCCTCGCGTCCGCCGCCTTCACCGATATTTTTCCCGATCAGATTCATCACCTCCGGGAAACAAATAAGCTTCGCCCCCCTTGCCGCCGCCTCGTCAATCCAGGCGCATGCCGTCTCCAGATTTTTCCCTTTATCATTCTGCGTATCCATCTGCATCAATGCCACTGTATATCTGCGTATCATAAATACCCCCTGTATCCTGTCTATAAGCGCTTTTCTCTCCACAATTACCTATATTTTATTATAGCATCTCTTTTCCACACGGGTCAACCAATGCAAGGCGCTTCTCGCACAACCAGTAACCCGGCTTTGTTACTATACACGCATACGTGTCCAGTAACGGAATTTGCCGTGGCTTCGCATTTCAATACGGCAAATTCCTGCTGCCACCACGTTTTCTTACGGCACTTTCGGTTCCAAAAGTGCCTACCCGTGTACAGTAACCCGGCTTTTCATTTCCGCATATTATAAAGTAAGAATGTTTCAAGGAGCGTAACTGTCCCACTGATACACAGTTACCCAGGTATTTGCTTATGCCGCCCATTCTGGAAGTTTCCGGGCTTTCCTATTCCTATCACACGATGTCTGGGGAGACGAAAGCCCTTTCTGATATATCATTTCAGGTAGAAACCGGCGAATTTATCGCCATTGTCGGACCGTCCGGCTGTGGAAAATCCACGCTGCTCTCCTTAATCAGCGGGCTCCTGCCGCCGGAAGAAGGTTCCATTCTTATAAATGGGGTTCCGCTCTCGAAAAGCCAGTGCCGCATCGGTTATATGCTGCAAAGCGACCAGCTTTTCGAGTGGAGGACGATCATCCAGAATGCTGCCCTCGGGCTGGAAATTCAGAAAAAAATGGATCATGCCGCGGAAGACCGCCTCCACCGGCTCTTAAAAATCTACGGACTGGAACAATTTGAGCATTCCCGCCCCTCCGAACTATCCGGTGGAATGCGCCAGCGCGCCGCCCTGATCCGGACACTGGCGCTGGAACCGGAGCTTCTGCTTCTCGACGAACCATTTTCGGCGCTCGATTATCAGACACGCTTAACCGTCTGCGACGATATCAGCACCATCATCCGGGAGAGCCGCAAAACAGCGATTCTGATCACCCACGACCTCTCCGAAGCCGTGAGTGCCGCCGACCGCATCCTGGTTCTGACTAAACGCCCCGGAACCATCTGCCGCATCCTGCCGGTTACCTTCCCGCTGTCCGCTAACCGACCGCTGGAACGCCGGAATGATCCGGCTTTTTCTCTTTATTTCAATGAACTATGGAAAACACTGCAAGGGGAGGGCAAAAAGTATGAAATGTAAGAAAGAATCCACCGCCCAGAAAGCCTACCTCCGCCGCCAGCTCCATCGGCGCCGTCTGGTTCTCTTCTGCCGGATTTTCTTATTCGTTTTCTTTTTAATATGCTGGGAAATGAGCGCCCGACTGGGGCTCATCGACGCGTTTATTTTCAGTTCCCCGTCACGCACCGTGCGCTGTTTCCTGCGGATGATGCAGGACAAAAGCATCCTCATCCACACCGGTGTGACGCTCTATGAAACGCTGATCAGCTTTACACTGGTCATCCTCTGCGGGCTGATCGGCGCGATTCTCCTCTGGTCGAGCCGGAATCTTTCAGAGATTCTGGAGCCGTATCTCGTCATGCTCAACAGTCTGCCGAAATCCGCCCTCGCCCCGATTCTCATCGTCTGGCTTGGGAGCAACATCCGCACGATCATCGTTGCCTCCATCTCGGTCGCTGTCTTCGGCTCGATCCTGACACTCCACAACGGATTTTCCTCGATGGATCCCGACCAGATCAAATTAATCCGGTCCCTCGGAGGAAACCGGATTCATATTTTAACCAAAGTCCTGCTGCCAGGCTCAATCCCGCTGATTCTCGCCAACATGAAGGTCAACATCGGTCTCTGCCTGGTTGGCGTCATCATCGGTGAATTTCTCGCTGCCAAACAGGGACTCGGATATCTGATCATCTACGGCTCACAGGTATTCCAGATGGATATGGTTGTGATGAGTATTATTCTTTTATGTATTATGTCTGCGGCGCTATATCAAGTAGTAGGAATACTGGGAAAATTTCTACAGCAGCAATATCACCAGCATTAAAGCAATCTGTCCACTGCTTCACGTTTGCTGTTCTTAAGCGCCTGCATTTTTCCGCATCCTGTTCCCGCCAAGGCCTGTTTCCTGCCGCTTTTCTTTCCTGCATCTTGTAGAAACCTTGCAGGGAACAGACTTTACAGCTTCTGCTCCTTCTCCAGCTTCTCTGCTTCTTCCATCTCCTCTGCCGCCTCGACTGCCGTCTCCTCCGGAGTCTCGCTTTCAAGCGGAGCCGTACCGACCGCGATAAAGGTTCTCGCAGCCGCCAATGGCAAAAAGCCTACATAGGCGCTATAGATGCCGAACTGACCGACCGCCCACGCTCCGAGTACCACGCCCAGGAAAAAACAGATGACCGTATAGGTATAAAGAATTGCTTTTCTCTTAAATTCCTTATCCTTTGTCAGACCGTACTGCAGCCAGCCAAGCACCGACTGTTTGAAGTTGTTCGTCATAAAGATCGTCGCACTGTTAAATCCGTCGGCACCGGAATAGACGCCCCACTGAAATGCGGATGCAAAGAAAATCGGATAAATTCCGACCAGCGCCGGTTCAAGCGGCAGCATCGATGCCAGTGCCAGCGCAGCCGCATCCACCCAGAGGGCAAGTTTCCGCATGTTTATCTTCGTAAAGTTCGTGAGCAGATATGCGGATGCCACGCCCAGTCCAAACAGCACCAGCGCAGCCAGACGCAGAAGGACGTTAAACCATTCCATCGATACCAGTTCCGCTCCCATCTCCATCAGGTTGCCTGTCTGAGCAGAGCCAAAGTTTCCGACATGAAGCAAAATCGCATAGGCTCCGAGAAATCCCCCGACCAGGGATATATTCCAATGAAGGATCGCATCCAGGCGATCCCGAATCACTTTCTGTACCATACCATTACCGCCTTTCGCGGTTGATTGTATCGCGCGGCGGCTGGATCGTCAATGACAATTTACAAAAAATTACCATTTCTATCATAGACATTATCTATATAATGGCAAAAAAATCACTCCGGATAGTCTCCCAAAAAAACAGTCCCTGCCACACGACAGGGACTGCCTTTTATATTAGACTTTAGGAGTTAAACTCTATATCTAATAATATGTAACGATTCACATCCGATTATTTATCTTCTGCGATACGTTTTTTGTTGATGTCTTTCCACATCTCAACGTCTACGCCCTTCCAGCAAAGCTTATCCGGGTTGTAGTACGGGTCTTTCTTTGCCTTCATCTGCTCTTCATAGTCTTTGTACAGTGCAAATACCTTCGGAGACAGAAGCAGTACAACTAACATGTTGATCCATGTAGATCCACCAAGTGCAAGGTCAGAAAGATTCCAAGCCAGACCGGAATCGATATTGCCCCAGATGAAGATAAGGATAGGCATAACAATCTGCATAATTCTGATAACTACTTTACGGGTAGCTGCTTTATCATCGCCCTGGAACAGGTAAAGAACCGAAGTCTCGCCCTCGTAATAGTAGCTGATTAAGCATGTAAAGGAGAACAGAGCCAGCATGATAGCAATGAACAGAGGAGCAATACTTCCCATAACGGTGCTGCAGGCATTCTGAACGAAAATAACGCCATATGTTCCATCTGCTGCTAACTGAGCCATCTGATCGTGCATTGCACCGGTACCACCGATGTAACCAAACTGTGTATTGTAGCATCCGCTTAAGAGCATCATCAGACCAGAAGCGGTACATACGATAACGGTATCCAGCCAAACACCAGCTGCGTTTGCCATACCCTGTTTAATCGGGTGGCTGGTCTCTGCTGCTGCTGCGGTCGGCATGGACTCACCCATACCAGATGCAGATGAGAATGTGCCTCGTTTAACACCCTGCTGGATAGCGATACCAACGCCGCCGCCCAGAAGAGCTTCTTTGGAACCAAATGCACAGGATACAACCTGAGCGATAACGCTCGGAATCTGACCTGCGTTTGCGATTAAGATAACAACGGTTGCAATCAGGTAAATGCCTACCATCGGCGGAACCAGCATAGATGCTACAGAACTGATTCGTTTAACACCACCCATAACTACAACTGCCATAGCCAGTGCGATAACCAGAGCCGAAATCCACATCGGAATACCTAAAGCGTTCTTAAATCCATCGCAGATTGTAAAGGTAGCTGCTGCCGGCATGAATAATACAACGCCCAGTCCGAAGAATGCTGCATAGAAGGTACCATAAGCTTTCCAGCCAAGACCTCTCTCAGCACAGTAAGCGCCGCCGCTTCGATACTGACCATCGATACGGTTCTTATAAAGTACGGATAATGTACACTCAGTAAAGCAAACAGCAGAGTTTGTCATACCAGCGATGATCATCCAGAAGAGTGCGCCAGGTCCGCCCATGTAAAGAGCTACGGCTACACCGGCTACGTTACCGGTACCAACACGCATCGCCATGGTTGTACAGAAGGATGCGAATGAAGAAATACCGGATTCAGACTCCGACTTGTCAATGATTCGGCTCCACATATCTTTAAAATGAACAAACTGGAAAAAGCCGAGACGGATTGTAAAGTATAAACCACTACCAACAATCAGAACTAACATTCCAACGCCCCAAATGGGTCCGTTCAACATACTGACGATGTTGTTAATTGCTTCCATATAAAGTTCCCCCTTTATTTGATGTAGTGCCGCGCGCTGGCTAAGCAAGTTTTTCAATTCGCTCAAAAAACTTCTTGCTTTTGAAAAAATTATATCACTAAAGTGAAATTTGTTCAACAAAATTATTTGAATTTATTATGCAGAGTTTTCATGATATAGCATAGAATCATGAATCCCTCTGTTTTTTTCATGAAATAAATTGCACTTTTTCGAGCGTCAATTAGTATAAATGCACAAGATATCATGATATTTTGTCTACAACTGCGCCATTTTCCGTTAGACTCCCGTTCAGAATTTTGTCCATTTTCTTTCGGAGTTTCATGAATTTTGTTTACCATTTGTTTATTTTTTAACTTTTTGTGTGTTTCATTTAGATGAATTTTTTATGTTGTATTTGAGATCGTAGGCATATTTCTATCTTTTTCTCCCATTTCTTTCACGAATATGATATACTAGGGACACTTGGCAGAGCCATCGGAATGAATGTCCGCCGCACACGCACCCATGTAATCCGCCCGGATATTCCGTATGAATCAGATTCGTATTCTACATAATTCTTACAAATCTTCTCATCCTCCTTTGGTATCTGTCAGCTCTGTACATTTTATGAATCAGACCGAACGCTTATTACGAAAATGGAGGGAGTATTTTTTGGATCTCAAAGATATGCGGCTTTTTTTAGCCATTGCAGAAGAAAATAACCTGACGCGTGCCGCCCAGAAAAACGGTTACACGCAGTCGGCGGCAAGCCATATGCTGCGAAATATTGAAACAGAACTCGGGTTTTCCCTGTTTTCGCGTTCCCAGAGAGGACTTGCCCTGACGCGGAACGGCGAGGCACTGCTTTCCCCGATCCGGCGGACGCTGGCGGCGGCGGAATATTTTGATCAGACAGCTGCCTCCATCCGGGGTGTCCAGACCGGGCACATCCGGATCGGCGCTTACTTAAGCGCTTCCGTCCAATGGCTGCCGCCCGCCCTCAAAAAGTTTCTTACCGATTACCCGGATATGACCGTTGAAGTGCTGGAGGGGTGTTCACAGGAGATTGAAGGATGGCTGGAAAATAGCTCCATCGATTTTGGCATCGTCGGCCCCCACCCGGACGGAAAGATGGACTGGCTTCCCCTGAAAAAAGAACCCTACCTGGCTGTCTGCGCGAACGATTCCCCTTATGCTGAATATGAGCGCTTTGACTTAAAGGATCTCCCCAAGGTTTCTTATATAGAAGAAAAAGGTGAAAATGACCTGCTGCGCCAGTTCCAGCAGCTCGGCATCACACCGCCAAAGCCGTCGTTTACCTCGCAGAACACCTACTCCATGCTGGCGATGGTCAGCCACAACCTGGGCGTCTGCATCCTGCCGGAGCTGGTTGTCCGTGATATTTCTAAAAATGTTGTCCGGCTGCCGCTCAATCCGCCGATGGAGCGCGTGCTCGGTGTCCGGATTCCGTCAGCAAAAAAAGCGTCCCCAGCTGCCAGCCTGCTGATCGCGCAGCTGCAGCGGACGGTGTTTGAGTTAGAAGGGCCACTTTTATAGTCAGATGCTTTTTAGAAACTTAAGATGAAAGTTTTGGGAAAAGAGGAGTCATTCGAATATGAATTTTCAATCAATGGAATATTTTGCCGCGGTTGCGAAAAACCGCAGCTTCACTAGGGCCGCCGATGCGCTGCATATTACCCAGCAGACATTAAGCGCCCATATCGCCGGAATCGAGCGGGAGCTTGGATGTCCGCTCCTAATCCGTCACATCCCGCTGGAGCTTACCTATGCGGGGGAGGTATTTCTGCGCTATGCAACGGAATTTAATACAAAATATGACTGTATGCTTCACGAATTTGGCGATATTTTAAATAACCAGACAGGAAAACTGCGGATCGGCATCGCATTCACGCGCGGACACGCCATCATGCCGGAGCTGATCGCCGCCTTTCAAAAGGAATATCCCGGCGTGGATGTGGAACTCGTCGAATCTTCCAACGATGTGCTGCAAAAATACCTGCTGGACGGCACAATTGATCTGGCGATCGCCAATTTTTCAGTTCGCATTCCCGGCATCATTCTGCGGGATTTCTATGAGGAAGAGATGGTTCTCATCGTCTCCACTGCCCTGCTGCAGAACATTTACGGCAAACAGACCGAAGCCATTATCCAGGAAGTCAGCCGCCATCACCGCTACTCCCTTCTGGCTCCATGTCCGTTTCTCCTAAACCGTGAACATGATCTAGTCGGACGCATCGGGCGGAATATCCTCGCGACAGACAACTTCGTCCCCTCGGTTCATGCCTGCTCTGACAACATCGCTACCCTGCTTGCCCTCTGCGCGATGGGAAAAGGTGCCTGCATCAGCCCAAAAAACCTCGCATTTTCTATTCTCAGCAAGGAACAGCTGGATACACTCCATGTCTTTACGCTCGGGGAAGAAGCGCGGTACCCGATCAAATTTGCGTGGCTGAAACAGAGCTATGAGTGGAATATGATTTCACGGTTTATTGAATCGTCGCTGAAATGCACTCATTAAAAACAGGGGAGACAGCCTCACACACACCGCTGTCTCCCCTGTTTATTCCCCAAATGGTCCCTGTGCGCCCCGGCGCACGCCTCTTATTCATCTACCAATGTAATCTGTACCCGTTTCCCCATCGCCGCTGCGATCTTTACCATAAAATCCAGCGACGGATTGTAGCTGCCGCTCTCGAAGCGGGTGATATTCGGCTGGGAAATCCCCGCCTTTCTGCCAAGCTCCGTCTGTGTCATGCCGTTTAACTTACGATTCTGCTTAAATCCCTCGATCGTCGCCTCCCGCGCCTCCTGCTGCCAGCGCTCCATCCACTGTCTGTATTCCGCATCCGTCTGAAACGTCTCCGGAATCCTGTTTGCGTTTTTCATTGTGCTACCTTCTCCTTTTCGAATCTGCTCTGCCGCGGCGCCACCCTCCCAAAGCCCGCCGCTGCCGTCCTCTATAGAATACCATCTTTCCACCCTATAAATCAAGGTATTTCCCTGTAACGGTTCACCGGCAGTTACTTTAGATCGCCTTTTCCCCTAAAACATACGATTCGCGCGCTCTGCCACTTGAAAGCAATGCCTCTCTTCTGGTATAATAGATGGACTTATGCAAACATCTGCCTGACCGCTTCCAATCGGCGGACTTCTAGATATTTGCGGCAAATCTTATATAATGTTTGAGGAGTTACAATTTCATGGAAAAAAGAGAATCTTTCAACAGTAAGTGGGGCTTCATCCTCGCCTGTATCGGCTCAGCGGTCGGTATGGGAAATCTCTGGATGTTTCCCACCCGCGTCTCCCTGTACGGCGGTGGCTCGTTCCTGATCCCGTACTTTATCTTCGTCGCCCTGATCGGCTCCACGGGTGTCATCGGGGAAATGTGCCTGGGACGCGGCACCCGCTCCGGTCCAATCGACGCGTTCGGCGCTGCCTGCGAGACACGCGGCAGGCGCAAACTGGGTGACGCGCTCGGTTTCATCCCGGCAGCCGGTTCCCTCGCGATGGCGATCGGCTATACCGTCGTCATGGGCTGGATCCTAAAATATGCCATCGGAGCCTTTACCGGTGCCACGCTTGCCCCGGCCGACACAGACGGTTTTGCCTCTGCTTTCGGCTCGATGGCGTCCGCATTTGGAAACAATGGCTGGCAGCTTGCCGCCCTCTTCTTCTGCATTCTGATTCTGATGTTCGGCGTCGGAAGCGGAATCGAGAACGCCAACAAGCTGATGATGCCGGTATTCTTCATCCTGTTTGTCTTTTTAGGCATCTACGTAGCATTCCAGCCGGGTGCGATGCAGGGTTACCGCTACATTTTCCGCATCGATCCTGAGATCCTCGCAGACCCAAAAACATGGATTTTCGCACTGGGGCAGGCATTTTTCTCCCTGTCCGTCGCCGGAAATGGAACCTTAATCTACGGTTCCTACCTCTCCGATGAGGAAAACATCCCGGCATCCGCCGCGCGGGTTGCCCTGTTTGATACGATCGCCGCGATTCTCGCCGCCCTCGTCATCATCCCGGCAATGGCAACCACCGGCGCAAAACTTGATCAGGGTGGTCCGGGACTTCTCTTCATCTACCTCCCGAACCTCATCCGCTCAATGCCGGGCGGTACGTTGATCGCGATTATTTTCTTCGTAGCCGTTCTCTTCGCCGGGATGACCTCCCTGCTCAATCTCTACGAAGCACCGATCGCCACCGTCCAGGAAAAACTCCACCTCGGCCGCGTCCCTGCCTGCGCAGTTATCGGTATCATCGGAGCTGCCGTCTCCCTGTTAATCCAGGGCATCGTCTCCGACTGGATGGACGTTCTCTCCATCTACATCTGCCCTCTCGGTGCCGGACTCGCCGGAATCATGTTCTTCTGGGTATTCGGAAAAGACTATGCAGAAACGCAGGTCAACAAAGGTCGCGAAAAGAATTTTACAAAATGGTTTGTACCGGTGTGCCGCTATATTTATATTCCGGTATGTGCGCTGGTATTAATATTAGGCATCGCATTGGGCGGTATTGGATGATATGAAAAAGAATGTGCCTTGGCACATTCTCGCGGAGCGTTTTTTATTTCATAGGACACAATTTCCTATGAAATAAAAAAATGATTGACAAATCTCATTTCCGCGCTATAATAAGAGCTATCATTTAAAACCCACAAAACAAGTAGGAAATATATTTTTATAATCGTTTATGAATTTTAAGGAAAGGAGGAAACCATCATGAGAACATCTTATTCAGTTATGTCTGCTATGTGTTGTTGTATGGAGTGTATGTTCTGCTGTTGCTGTGACACTCTTACTTTTGTTGTGCAGGCAGATAACTGGATGATATCTTCATGAGGTTTTTCTCATCTTGCTTTCACTGGAAAGTGATAGATACAATCCAATTTAGGAGGTCTGGACAACCAGACCTCCTTTTTTGTACCCATTTATATTTCAGTATGCAAAATTAAATATTTATATTGCATTCAGATATATCATTCGTATAAAAAACGCGACACATACAGAAGTCATTTTTCAGGAATTATCCCTTAAAAATGTGCTTCCCCAGATAAACAAAGTTAAAGGAGACCAGAAATGATTCGATTTGAACATTTAAGTAAAACATTCCAGACGAAAGACGGTGCATTTGAAGCACTGAAGGATGTGTCCTTCGAAATCGAAAAGGGCGATATCTACGGCGTCATCGGTTACAGCGGTGCCGGAAAATCCACCCTGATCCGAATGGTAAACGCCCTGGAAAGACCGACTTCCGGAAAGATTTTTGTCGAAGATAAGGACATTGGAAGCCTGAGTGCAAAAGAGCTTCGCAGCCTCCGAAAGGGAATCGGAATGATTTTCCAGCAGTTCAACCTCCTGGAATCCAAGACAATTTACGACAACGTCGCGATTGCCCTGAAACTAAACGGCACCCCCAAAAAAGACATCGAAGCGCGTGTGAATGAGCTGCTGGAGTTCGTCGAACTTTCCGATAAGAAGTCCTACTATCCGGGACAGCTCTCCGGCGGACAGAAACAGCGCGTCGGTATCGCAAGGGCACTTGCAAATAATCCGTCGATTCTTCTCTGCGATGAGGCGACCAGCGCCCTCGACCCGAAAACGACCGATTCCATTCTCGATTTGCTAAAGAAGATTAATGAAACTCTTCATATTACAATTGTGATTATCACACATGAGATGAATGTCATCCAGAAAATCTGTAATAAAGTCGCCGTCATGGATTTCGGTAAAGTCGTAGAAACGGGCTCTGTCATCCAGGTTTTCTCAGACCCGCAGTCCGATATCGCCAAACGGTTTGTCGGCAATCTCATCCACGACGTTATTCCGGAACCGCTCGTCGAGAGCATCCGCCGAGAAACGCGGAACAGCCGCCTTCTCCGCATCAAGCTGGAAAATACAGACAGCACGGAACCGCTTCTGTGGGATATTAACCGGCGGTTTGAGGTGGAAACCAACATTCTCTACTCCACCATCAACGTTATTCAGGGCATCGTCGTCGGCATCATGCTCGTTCTCTTCATCGGAAGCGACGAGGAAATCAAAAAAGCCGAGCGCTACATTCTCGAATCAAACGAAGAATATAAGGAGGTTGTATTACCATGATTCAGCAGTATTTAGGCATTTCGCCGGACAAACTCATCAAGGCCGGTTGGGAAACCCTGTATA
Organism: Clostridium sp. AM43-3BH; assembly: GCF_003479985.1. Taxonomy (NCBI): domain Bacteria; kingdom Bacillati; phylum Bacillota; class Clostridia; order Eubacteriales; family Clostridiaceae; genus Clostridium; species Clostridium sp. AM43-3BH. The sequence goes on along the minus strand of NZ_QUIH01000004.1, from coordinate 64,634 downwards.
TGGTCGGTTTTTCCCTGATTATCGGTTCCATCGTCGGATTTTTCATCGCCATTGTCTTATGGCTGACCCGCAAAGGCGGGCTCAAAGAAAATCCACTGCTTTACACGATTTTAAACGGTTTCATCAACATCATCCGAAGCACACCGTTTATCATCCTTCTGGTATGTGTAATGCCCTTTACGAAAATCATCGTCGGCACCCGGATCGGTACCAAGGCGGCCATCGTGCCGTTAGTTATCTATACCGCCCCATTTTTAGCAAGACTTCTTGAGACATCGCTTCTGGAAGTCGGCGGTGGCATCATCGAGGCAGCCCAGTCGATGGGAGCGACCACGTTCCAGATTATCGTTCATTTTGTGCTTCCGGAAGCATTTGCTTCGGTTATCCTGGCTCTGACAACCGGCACCATCGCCCTCATCGGAGCAACTGCGATGGCTGGCTACATCGGAGGCGGCGGCATCGGAAACATCGCCCTGACCTACGGCTATCAGACCTTTAACTTCCCGCTGATGTTTGCGACCGTTTTCATCCTGATTGCATTTGTCTGGATCATCCAGAGTCTGGGAAACCGACTGTCACAGAAGAGACGGACACATCAGTAAACCAAATTATATCATAAAAGCTATTAAATTATTTTATATACAAAATAATAAAACGAAAAAAGGAGAACCCCATTATGAAAAACGTAAAAGCCTATGTAAGAACCACCCTGACCGCCGGTCTGATCCTCGCAGCTGCTGTTCTGGGAGGCTGCTCAAAGAGTGATGCTGGAAGCTCCGCTGCTGATACTGCCGCTGCTTCTTCCGGCACCGAATCTGCTGCTTCCGCCGATGCTTCCAATTCTAATAAGAAGGAGCTCAAATACGGAAAAGCTGCCGGTCCGTACACTGTCTTATTTGAGGATGCCATCAAACCAATTCTGGAAAAAGAGGGCTATACACTCACCGAGGTTGATTTCTCTGACCTTCTCCAGAATGACCTTGCTTTAAATGACGGCGAAATCGATTTCAATGTAGAGCAGCATACCGCTTATGCCGAAAATTTCGACGAAGCCCAGAAGGGTAACCTGGTCCCGATTTCCCCGATTCCTACCGTTCCGGCTGCCATCTTTTCTGCCACCGAAACCTCTCTGGACGCCATTCAAGACGGTGCCAAAGTAGCCGTTCCAGACGATGCCGCCAACACAGCCCGCGCTTATGTACTCTTACAGAAAGCCGGATGGATCACCTTAAACCCGGATGTGGATCTCTCCACTGTCACCCAGGCAGACATCACGGAAAACCCTTACAACATCGAATTTACCGAAATGAACTCCACCAATATTCCAGCTGTTTTAGATGACTTTGATTATGCGGTTATCACCGGAAGTATTGTATACAATGCAGGAATCGATCCATCCACTGCCCTTCTTCAGGAAGACATCCTGCCGCATCTGATTCTGCAGGTCGTTGTAAAAGAGGAAAATAAAGATGCTCAGTGGGCAAAAGATATCGTTGCTGCTTACCACTCCGATGAATTCAAAGAATATTTAGACAAGAATAACAATGGTTTATGGTTTGTTCCGGAGGAACTGTTTAACTAATAGGAAACAGCATCGGAATACACCAGCAGGAAACAGGGGGATTTCACATGGCTCTCATTTTAGATAAAACCGAACAGAAAATTGTCGATATCATCGACGCACACCGCGACGAGATCATCGCATTCGCCAAAGATATCTACACCCATGCAGAGCTGGGTTATAAAGAATACAGAACTGCAGAAAAATTTGCTTCTTTCATGAAAAATCTGGGTCTTGAGACAAAGGAAGGACTGGCTGTCACCGGTGTCAAAGCCTACTTAAATGAAGAAGAGAAAACGAATGTAAGTCTGGCTCTCATCGGGGAACTGGATGCGCTCCGCATCCCGGAACATAAATATTCCAATCCGGAGACTCAGGGAGCTCACTGCTGCGGACATCATGCCCAGCTGGCCGGTGTCATCGGTGCAGCCCTGGCTCTGACCAATGAAGATGTAAAAAAAGAGCTGGACGGACAGGTTGTATTCTTCGCCGTACCGGCAGAGGAATATGGTGAGATTGAATTTAAAAACTCCCTGACCGCACAGGGCAAAATCAAATACGGTGGCGGAAAATGTGAACTCATCCGCATCGGTGCTTTTGATGACATCGACCTGGATATCGTCCACCACACCGGTGATAAAGATATCAGTGTCGGTTCCCACTCCAACAACGGTTTCGTCTCCAAGGTCATTCGTTATAAGGGACTGGCTGCCCACGCAGCCGGTGCCCCGCATCTGGGAGTCAATGCATTAAATGCAGCCTCCCTCGGACTTTCCGCCCTGGCTTACCAGCGCGAAACCTTCCGGGATGATGACCATGTCCGGATTCATCCCATTATCACAAAAGGCGGTAATCTCGTCAATGTAGTACCGGATGAGGTGGTAATCGAAACTCTGGTACGTGCCGCCAACAAAGATGCCATCGCAGATGCTGCCGCCAAAACCGACCGTGCCTTCAAAGCCGGTGCCATCGCCGTCGGTGCTTCCTGCGAAATCACCACTATGCCCGGATATCTTCCGGCTCTGAGTGAAAAAGCCGATGAATCAGTTCTGGCAGCCGCTGAGATTGCCGCACAAACCAGTGAAAACGATTACCAGATCGTCCAGGAAGATACCCACGCCTACAGCGGCGGTTCCACCGATGTGGGGGATGTACAGCATCTGCAGCCGGTCCTTACCTTCAACACCGGCGGTAAGGTAAGCGGCCTCCACTCCGTTGATTTCGATATCGTAGACGAGGAACTTGCCTATGTGGTCACTGCAAAAATCTTCGCCCTCTCCGCTTACCGCCTGCTTCGGGACGGGGCTGTGAAAGCAAAAGAAATTGTGGCGAATTATCAGCCCATCTTTACCAAAGAGGAGTATATCAAATATATGGATTCCTTTATCAAGACGGAAACGTATTCATAATGGATTTCATTATTTGCTAAATTTCTAATATTTTATAGAAAAGACAGGAGATATTGTTTATTGCAACACGTCCTGTCTTTTCCTCCCTCACAAAATATCCTTTTCTTCTAGTATTTCTGGATATAAATCCAATATTTTATATGTAAATAGCAACCTTTCTACAATATCTGCCGTATAGTTTGAAATTCCTGATAAGTCATTAAATTTTCTTAATCTATATTCCATTGTATTTCGATGAATTCCCAATTTCTGTGCAGCTGCTGTTACACTAGCAAGTTCTAAAGCAATTCTTTTAGAATATGCGAATGAAGTACCATATTTGTGGTCATATCTAAATACCTCTAGTAATTCAGGCATACAAAAGTATTGGATATGTCCTTCCCTTCCAATCTTCTTTATAGCACAATACATAATATAATCTTGATAATGAATCAGGCTTTTATTAAAATGCAGACTTTTTTCAAGTCCTATAACCATTAATAGTTGATTAAGAATATATGCAAAATCTGTAATTTTATGGAATTGATTGCTGCATACTGCTAGCAAATCATATTTTTCCAGAAATGCTTCCAACACATTCAAGCATATTCCAACCTCTTTTGTATCAAAAAATAAAATCAGTTTTCTATTGACTTCAAGAATAATGGCTTCAGGGAAAATCAGCGACAAATGATTTCTATATGACATCATCATTCGTGACTCTGCCTTTCTGGTTTTATCAGAAATAGCAATTATATAGTAATGATCATGAAGCATCCACGAAAAACCTTCTGCCCGTTTTTTGAACTCTGCTTCTGAGTATTTTGCATCCTGAATTAATTCTTGCAATAGATTTTCACTTCGTGTTGTATTAGGTAAAATATTTTCTTTTTCAAGAAATAGTTGAAGTGCTCCACACAAAAAATTCATAATTTCGATATCACTATCTTTGAACGGATGATTATAAGCCACCGTTAAAAACCAGCCAAAATATCTTCGATTTACAATCAATCGGCAAATTAAACGTTCTCTTTTTTTGGGTGATTTCAAAAGAAACGTCTGCGGTGTATTTTTTATTTGCTCCAGAACGTTAGCGTAATCGTATTTCTGAAATAGTTCACTTGTCACATATCCCATTCGAAATACACTATTTAATATCTCGTCATCTGCAGCCATTACTTCATTTGCCGAATGTACCAATAATCTTGTTGTAAAATCTTGTAATAAAATAGGATTTCCAAGGATACTAGCAGCAACATCCAATAAATCCTTTATAGACGTACAATCAAACAAAGCACGACTGATCGCCAATTCTGCCTCCAAGATACGACTTTCCAAATTTAATTTCGATAAAAGTGCTGTAAACACTTCTCCCGGAGCATCACTCTGATATATTATATAATTCTCTGGTTTCTGCATATCAATAAAATCATTCAAATTTCCTAAAAGAATAAATATAGATGGGGCTTCCAGACAGCCATCTCCTACCTCTAACAATACCGGAGCTGTTACCACATAAATAATATTTTTTGTGAATGCTACAGACGTCAATGAAAGATTACAGACTGGGCAAATGTTCTGAGACATATCTTTTATGTGAATTTCTTCTATATTCTCAGCTGATAATGCCTCTGTCAAAACGGAAAGCTTCATATTTTCTCACCTACTTCTACAATTAGCAAAGAGGCACTACAAGCGCAGCACCTCTCTAGTTCCAGTTTTAATTGTCTTTATATTAAACCATTTCTCCAGATTTGTATACCCCAATCAAGCAATCCGTATATGCTTTCAAATTAGTATATGGATTTTCTCCCAAAAGCACTAAATCAGCAATCTTACCTGGTTCAATCGTCCCAATTTCTTCTGACATCCCTAATACTTCTGCCGATGTTAACGTTGCAGAAGAAATAATCTTTTCTGGAGGCATTCCATAATCCTGCATAACTAGCATTTCCTTAAATGCAGATGGCTGTGAACCAAAACACGGAGAACCCGCATCCGTTCCTAATGCAATCTTCACCCCTTTTTCCATTGCTCTCGCAAAAGTGCTTTTCTGCTGTCTTGTTACAAGAGCAGAACGTTCCACCATAAAATCACTTAACACACCCTTGTTTTCCGATAATATTTTATAAATAGCCAATGTTGGAACCAAAGTTAGTCCTTTTTCTTTCATCATGTCTAAATACTCATCCGGAATGTCCGGTCCATGTTCAATCGTATCAATTCCTGCCTTGATACATTCAATAATTCCTTCCTGCGAAACTGCATGAACAGCAACCTTCATATGAAGACGATGTGCTTCATGAACAATAAATTTAAGCTGATCTAAATCGTACATGCTTGGTCCAACATCTTCCAGTCCAGCTGCACCACCAGTATCCATAATTTTAATCCACTGGCAACGGATTCCTTTTTTTACAAACAAAGTCTTTTTTTCCCGTATTGCATACAAAAGTTCATCTTTCGTATTTGCAATCGTTCCAATTGATGGAACATGTCCATATATACTCTGAATTGCAGAACCGCATGGAATAACTCTCGAACCTTTAATCCATCCCTTTTCAACTGCAAACGCCGTTTCAATTGATAAATCCTTAGGACTTCCTACTTCTCGTATGGTTGTAACTCCCTTTTTTAAAGAATTTTCAACATTATGTACACTTCTCAAAAAAGCTTGATATGGACCGTACATTTCATCCATATCTTCTGAAATAGCGCTTCCGTCCCATGTACTATGTACATGCATATCAATAATTCCTGGTGATAAATATTTTCCTTCACCGTCTACCACCTGATCCGCAGAACTCTTAATATCTCTTCCTATTTTCTCTATTCTTTCATTTTTGATCCAAACATCCACATCTGAAAGTATCTGCTGATTTCGAACATCAACTACATTCACATGTTTAAATAATAAAGTGCTCATAAATCCTTCACCTCCATTTTTATTCCTGTTTTATAATACCTGTTTTATACATGAATCTGGCAATAATAATTGTAAGCGCTATTCCTCCTAACAATACCCACTGAAGATCAATTTTTAATACTAGTATTCCTAATAAACAAAGAACAACTGAAACAACTGAAACCTTGAATTCTTTTAAAAGCCACAGTCCAGCTAAAGCACCAAATATTGCAGGAACGACATTACTAAATGCCGGAGCAAGAACTGCAGAATTTAACACTGGGGTCAATGGCTGCATCAAAACGATTCCCAATGCAATAATTACCGTTGTCGTGATACTGGATACTGCCACTGCCACAACTGATACAGCATTTGCTTTTTCACTTCCAGCTTCTATACCAGCTATACTCATTGCTGACAACGCACAAGGAATTTTCTGATTCTGCAGATTTCCGGTAATATAAGTCAAATAAAGGCTTCCTGGTCCTAAAATAGGTGGAAAAGCAATCATTTCACTTAAAACATACGAAGCCATCAAAATCCACATTGTTAAAACTCCTGGCCATATTATTTTAAAATCCGGCCATATTCCAGAACGTACTGAAGCAAAAAACGGAAATGCGCAGATTGCAATCAACATTGCCCATCCATATAATCTTCCATCATGATGCATTTTCTTTTCAAAATCAGTCATTAGACTTCACTCCTTTCCTAATTATGCTAAGAGCGGTGTTATAATCATTGATAATACTAATCCAAATAAAATTGTTAACGGAAAAGCATAATCTTTCAACCATTTTAGTGCTGGATTTTTCGCTGCCAAATTACATACATATGAAAACAGAAAACATCCAATAATAACCAGACTCGGAACAATTCCTTTTTTTCCACTATTAATTGCAAACGCAGCAATTACTGTAACTAATGCACAAAGACTGAAAATACCAATCCAACGGCTATCCTTTTTTCGGAAAACATCATAGGTTTTACAAACTGGTTTTAAAACCACTAAGACAATTGGCAATGCAACTGAACATCCTAATGTCATCGACCATGCAGCATTAATCCATGCCTCGATCGTCATTGTCGTCGATGTAAACTCAACTCCCATTGCTTCTGCTGCCATTGTTGCTGAAATTAATTCATTATTTGCTGAGCCTATAACAGAAGTCCTAAGCCATGGCAATGCTACACCAAGAACTGGAACCATTACGATTACGCTAAGCACAATCGGGATAGATGGAACCAAACTGATTCCAATGCAATTAATAACAATTTTTTTTAGCTCTTCCTTGCTTACTCCCAACCTTTCTGCTTCTTTCCAACCATTTTTCAAAAAAATGATACAGACAATGGTAACTAAAACCAAAACAACGGCAACAAAGATTGTAAAACTAGCATTGTTTACAAATTTCTGATAATCCATTCCCATTCCTCCTTGCTGTAAATATTTTCTTGTTGCAATTATTTTATAAAACCTTGTCTTATTTTTCATTGTGCTCAGTGTACAAATCTATAATCGCATTTTTGTCTGTATGTTTAATGTATTTGTCGTTTTTAACAAGATTTTCAGTCTTTTCCGGCATCATATGACTAAAATAAGGCGAGAAGTGCTTCTCGTCACTGCACTTCTCGCCTCATTTACAATTGTATATTCAAAAACACCTTAAGCATTTTTCCATTCATTCACCGTTGATTTTTACAGCACCTTCCGTCCATTTACTGTCAGCTTAAAGGTCGTTCCCAGTATCTCCGCCGACTTCCGGCAAAGCATCATTCTTCCCAGGAAAATCTCAAAATAATCATACATGGAACATATCTTTTCATCTACCTGAAGATTCAGGGCAATAACTGAACGATCCTTTTCAATCTTAAGTTTGGACTCTGTTACCGCATAATTCACACGGTCGTGGATATCAAAAGTGGCTCTCTCTTTTTCACGAACACGGCTTCTTCGTACATCCGTCTTATCAGCGATAATCAGAGCTGCGGATATTACATCCTCCGGACTTCCGGTGTGCGGCAGTCTCACCGTAGACACCGGCTCCGTGGAAACAGAAGACCGAGCCGCTTGGGTTTGCCAAATCCGCATCCGGATCATAACCGGCTGCTTCGATGACCTCTTCCTCATTATGGCAGGGTCCATATCCATCCAGGGTACAGACAAGCTGTCCTAAGCCGCTGGTATAAACCGTTACTTCTGTCTGATATCCATCCAAGGATGAAGCCGGTGCACGGCCGGTAAGTATCGCCTGTCCATCCTCCAGAACCGGTCCTTCAAAAACCGCAAACCGGCGTTCCAGATCCGTCATTGCACGTCCTACCATCTTGTCCGGTATCGTCAGATGAAATGCATAAAATGGCTCCAAAAGCATCGAATGTGCCTGCATCAGGCCATGACGGATAGCCCGGTAAACCGACTGACGTAAATCACCGCCATTCAAGGTATTCACAGGCAATTTTACTACCTGTTATGATACCATGAATGGCGGGGATTGTAAAATTTTATCATCGGTTGATGAAATTCAGTACCACCACAAGCAGCAGCATATGAACTGGATAAAATGCATAACAGAGATACTGGAATGGTTTACTGTGGTAGCCCTGTCTGCCGCGGTACAGCCAGATGGGGATCAATGCCAGAAGCGCAAGCCCCTGCTGGCACAGTTCAAATTCCATGCCAAAGAGCTGAACCGGATACATCAGACCGCCCAGCAGTTCCACATTCAGCCAGTATAGGGCAGCCAGCTGTCCCAAGAAGCACCACCATTTCCGCCCATGGAGGAAATAGAACACAAATACCGTCAGAACACCGACTCCGTAGTAATCCACCATGCAAAGAGTTCCCAGTACCAGACCTGCCAGCACAACCAAAACGCACACCAGCAGATACATCCAGGTTTTTCCTTTTTTCCGTACCTGTTCCATAAGCCAGACACCTAAAAGGCCCAACAGGAATGTCCAGAGGACATTCTGGTGAACCGGATAAAACCAGGTACCGCCGTACATCAAATCAAAGGGAATTTCTGAAAGCACTGCAAACAGCAGCATCCGAAGGATGTACTTTTTAAAGCTTCTGGTGTGGAAGTACCCCTCCACCGCCATAAAAGCGAAGATAGGAAATGCCACTCTTCCGGCACAGGTAAGCCACTCCCTAGCAGGAAGAAGCGTCGCCCAAAGGTGATCCATCAGCATAAGCGTCATGGCGATGATATGCAGTGCCGCCGCACTGATATCAAAACGTTTCAAGGTGGATTCATTGATTCTGTTTGTCAACACAAATTTACTCCTTTGGGTCTATTTTTATGATAAAACGATATTTCTAAGCTTATCTAAGTCATCCTTATCCGGATGTGAAAGCGCCCGTTCAAAATTTTCAATCAGAACATCCAGATTCGCCGGATACTCCGGCTGTTCCTTCAGCTTTACATAGTGATCTCTCACTGCCATCGGCATTTTACCCTGGCACATATATTCACCAATTACCGTGTTACTGGAATCTATCGACTGTTTCACATTTGTAAGGATCCTCCGGTAATAGGCCTCATCGACACCAAAACCAGCAGTTCCAAACAGGAAAATCTTTTTATTTCTCAAGGACGCAAGGAGTTTAAGGGAATCTCCGTCTGCATTTCCCTTATCGGTCCAGAAGCCAACATAAAGAACCTCCGAAGATGGTTCCTCCCCCTTCGCTTCTCCAAAATAATCACATGTTTCCGCTGGCAGCACCTCGTGAATCTGATCGGCCAGCTTTCTTGTATTTCCAGTTAAACTGCTGAATATAATTGAATATCTTTTTTCCATATCTTGTCTCCTGCCGTATGTATTTCTATTTCACCACGTTAAGGAGTTACCTTACCCTATCTTTATATCAAAACATGCCCGGCAGTTTCGCCGCCAGGAATAATCCAGCACCAAATGAGATCAGATTGGCCACAAAGGAATACAGGATATAATATGCATCCTCCTTTTTCTTTTCTGATATCCTCTTAAGAATTGTGCAATACAACACTGCCTCCAGAGCAAATACAATCAGCTCAAAAAGTACATAGAAAAATGTAAATGCAAGAGGGCCGGAATTATAATTAATCACATTGAGCAGCACATTTAAGATAATCTGCGTAATAATGTTGACAACAGCCAGAATCAACAGCTGTTTTTTCTGTCTGAAACCAAACAGCAGCGCCACCAGCATTTCGATTAAAATAGTAAGGACGATCCTTGCTCCAAGAGCCAGCATCTCCTGCCGGTAATTATACGAACGGTAGGCCTCAATCCGCTCATTGGTACTCAAATCATCATTGTATTCCACCGAACCGATATCCACACCATCCATATCCACTGTATAATACGTATCAAATGCATAACGAGCATAAATTCCACTGGATACAAAGGTTTCCGTTTCCGGATAATACAGAAGAATCTTAAAATCACCCGGCGGATAATAGGTCCATGCAAGCTCTTTGCTTTCACTTACCTTCCAGCTCCGCTGCAGAAAATAGTATCCATCCGGATCCTTGTAATTCACAAAGATCTTCCAGATACCAGGATCCATGTACTCTTTCTGGGCACTCTCCGTTCTTCCATCCCAGGCACTTGCCGGACCAGTAGATTTCTCCTTCGACAGCAAAGTTCCATAACAGAGCTCATCCCCCATATGCTCAAACTGAATCCGAACAGAGGCCTTTGGTCCCATATCGGCATTGACTGTCATCGGAAATGCTGAAACTGCCATTATCATACACAAAAGCATTATAAAAACAAGACTGTATTTTCTATTTTTCATACCAAAAGTCTCCCTTCAGATATTTTTTTCTGGTGAAGAATCTCATCGGCATTCTTGCTGCAAAATACTACATCCAATGGGAATCATCTTCCATCTTGTAAACAAACAGGCGGTTCATCCCCTCCTGCCATGGGTATTCAAATTCCAGACGATTCCCAATTCATCACATATTCTTTTTCTCTTGTGAATTCGTCCATCTCTTCACTCTGAATAGTAAATCCTTCTCGTTGATAAAAAGACATTGCCCTGACATTCTTCTGGTATACCTTTAACTGTAATCTGTCTTTTTTATCCTTGATGTAATCCAACAACATTTTACCTATGCCACATGACTGCATTTCGTCAGAAACAAAAATACCTTCTATGTATTCATCACTTACTCCTATAAAGCCTTGAATCATTTTATCATCTTCATACACATAAACTTCCGCCTGTGGCAGCATTTCCTTCACGAATTCATAATTACTTATCCAGTATTGTTCAGGAATAAAAAAATGTGCTTTCAGATTAGTTTTCAACCATATATCAGCGACTCTATTTATATCTACCTTCTGCAACTTTCTAATCATAACGATTATTCTCCATCCAACCTGATTATAACACGATTAACTCATTACGATTTACCTATCTGTACTCAACAATTTCTTCGAAAGGTTTCCTTGGTCTTTTAGCCGGAGCTTCATTGGCAAATCCAATCGCAACAATTCCTGTCAATTGGCTGTCTGTTCCGATAAAATCCATCAGCTCATTATAGGCAAAACAAGTATTGGCAATCCATAAGGTGCCCAATCCATATCCCGTTGCTGTCAGAATCATATTTTCAATCGCCGCACCTATGGACAGTGAATCACATATTTCAACAATTCGCTTTTCATTTTCAATGCTTGCAAATGGAGTATGCTGGTTGGTATTAAGCACTGCTATAAGGCATGGGACCTCCTGCATGATTCTAACGGTATTCTCAGCATCCGGTATGGCAAATGCCCATTCCGGCATAAGTTCATGGGTCATTTTTTCTGAATTTATACCATGACGCATGACATCAACCAGTTTATCTTTTTCTTTCCCCTGATATACAATAAATTTCCAAGGCTGTCTGTTTTTAGCAGATGGTGCAAGGGAAGCACTGTATATGATCTCGTCAATTAACTTCCTTTCGATCTCATCTGGCTTATATTTTCTTATACTTCTTCTATTCTCAATTTCACGTATCATAGATTTCTCTCTTCTTTAGAACCTTGCCCTCAAGACTCATCTTCTCCTATGATTTCCAACCTATCCATCCCAACATGACATTTCAGGAAAAGCACCTCAACACCTGCTGCCTTTGCCTCGTGAAGTGCAGCGCCAAATTCGGGATGCGTTTCCGTATTCGGCCTGACTTCACTGATGCCTTCCATTTGAATCACAAATGCTATCAAACATTTATATCCTTGTCCGCACGCAGCTGCAAGTTCCCTTAAATGCTTAACTCCTCTTTCCGTCGGGGCATCTGGAAAATATCCAACTCCGTCTATCTCAAGGGTGCAGCCTTTGACTTCCATTAGATATTTTTGCTTTCCTTTTTCCATATAGAAATCCATCCGGCTATTTCCAAAGGTATACTCTGGTTTAATACAATCATACCCCTGTGTCATCAGCCATTCTTTTACCACTTTATTCGGTGCCTGAGAATCAATGTTAACCCATTTTTTATTCTTCTTAACTGCAATCAAATCATAGCGAGTCTTTCGATTTGGATTCTTTTCTATGCAATCTTCCAAAATCACTTCCGCCCCCCGCAGCAGTAATTCACGACAACGTCCCGTATTCTTTACATGAACCGATTCTACCGCTTCCGAGCCATCAATCTTTACCCGCGCAATAAAACGATTGGGACGTTCTATGAAAATTGCTTTCACTATCTTATCATATTTCATGTGACGTTTCCTATAGAAAAAAATTTTATAGTAAAACCGATTGGTTCAGATGGGCTGCCGTGCCAATGTACGGCAGCCCATCTGGCATCATTCTATCAGCCCTTTCGCTACCTCTTTCAGTTTCTTAGCCGATTCCACCAACTTCTCCGCCTCTTCCTCACTCAATGCAATCGGCACATGCGTCTCCACACCCCCGATTCCCACGATCGCCGGCATACTCAGCGTGATATCCTCGATGCCATATTCCCCATGCATCATCGCGGACACTGGCAGAATCGAGCGCTCATTGCGGACGATACACTCGCAGATGCGTTTTACCGACATTGCAATTCCGTAATACGTCGCCTGTTTTTTCGAAATAATTTCGTACGCACTGTTTTTGACCTTCTCCGCGATCGCGTCCATCGCCGCATCGTGGTTAAAATGTCCGCGCATCTCGCAGAAATCATTCAGAGGAATTCCCGATACATTCGTACTGCTCCATGCCGCGATCTCGCTATCCCCGTGCTCACCGATAATAAATGAATGAACACTCCGGCTGTCCACGCCCAGGTGTTCGCCCAGCGCATATTTAAGCCGTGCCGTGTCAAGCACCGTCCCTGAACCGAGCACCCGGTTCTCCGGCAGCCCGCTCAGTTTCAATGCCACATACGTCAAAATATCTACCGGATTCGATACGATCAGCAGAATCCCGCCAAAATCGCGTTTTACAATCTCCGGGATGATACTCTGATAAATTGCCGTATTCTTCTGCACCAGGTCAAGCCGCGTCTCCCCCGGCTTCTGGTTCGCCCCCGCTGTGATAATGATGATCGCCGCGTCCGCCGCGTCGTCATACGTGCCCGCGTAGATCTTCATCTGCCCTGCAAACGGAATCCCGTGCGCGATATCCTTCGCCTCGCCGTCCGCCTTTTCCATATTCACATCTAACAGAACCAGCTCGGAAAATAACCGGCTCTGCATCAGTGTAAATGCCGTTGCTGAACCCACAAATCCGCACCCGATGACTGCCGCTTTTCTTGGATTTACCTCTCTGCTCATACGCTCATTTCTCCTTTTTTCTCCGGCTTATACTGCATGTCCATATTTCTAGCATCCACTCTCTGCATATGGACAAGCATGCCTCTAGTCTCTCCTGCCATTCATATGTATTGTGCCGCTTACAAGAAGGAGTATACATGCTTTGGGACATTTTTTCAGTTGTTTAAACAACGAAAATAGAAACTACAACACTTTCTGATCATCCGATGACAATGTGATCTACCAACAAAGAGGCGTTTCCATCATGTATTTTTCCGTACAGTCCCGCTGCTTCGATTCTGCCGAAATCTATTTTCACTTTGCATCACAGCAGGCAGAGTTCTTCGTAACTATCTTATTTATGTAAAATTGAATAAAAACATGTAAAATCAACATTTTCATCGATAGACAAAAAAGTCCCACGAAACTGCTACTTCCGGCAATCCCGTGGGATGTTTTCGTTTTTTTATTTCAAAGCTCTGCCACGCTCACATTCTGGCTACTCCAGCGCCTCCAGAAATTCCTCATGGTTCATGACTTTTCCAATCTTCGGGAAAATCCATTTTTCACAGAAATCCTGCTCTTCCTGCGTATCGGTCGCGGTGCAGTCGTTGATGACGATGACACGGTAGCCCTTATCATACGCCGAACGCGCCGATGACTCTACACACCAGTCGGTATGGAAACCAGTAAATGCTACATACTCGATCTCATTTGCCCGCAGATAATAGTCCAAACCAGTCGAATGGAACGCGTCTAGCGTTTTCTTGCCTTCAACCACCACATCACCCGGCTGCGGAGTCAATTCTTTGATAATCTCCGGTCCCGGTGTGCCGCGCAGCCATGCGCCGGTTCCCCAGTCTGCTTCCATATCCATCTCGATTCCACGCAGACCCTCACACGCCGGACCACCCTTTTTCAGCTCTGGAAATCCCGGATCAAACGGATGGAACGGGCAATAAAAGATTTTTGCCACCTGACCTCGCGCCTTCTCCAGTAAATCCTGAAGATTGGCGATGACATGACGCTCGGCGAGCTGCTCCTTGATGTGGGCGTACATCGTTCCGCCCTCGGACAAGAAGTCATTCTGCGGTTCAATCAAAACAATCGCAACTTTCTCTTTCGGAATCTTAATCTGTGCCATACACTTCTCCTTTCCTATTACATCGCATTCGGCAGGAATAATACAATCTGCGGAATGAAAATACAAATCAAATCGACAATAATGATCGCTGCCAAGAACCACATCGAACCGGCGAAAATCTCGTTGACTGTGATCCCCTCCATGCCATCCATTCCGTACAGGGACGATTTAACGGTAAATACGTTCATGCCAAACGGAGGCGTAATCATACCGGTTTCAATCGCAATGATCATAACCAGACCGAACCATACTAAGTCATAGCCTAAATCTGCCATAATCGGGCACATCAGAGGCGTCGTTAAAAGCAGAATCGAAGTAGAATCCAGGATACATCCCAGTACCATCAGAATCAGGATAAATAATAAAACGATTCCGATCGGCGGGATGCTGAAACCTTCTACCAGATCCCGGAGTACATTGATGACACCGCACATGGACAACGTCTTGGAATATGTGGATGCCGATACCAGAAGAATCAGGACGCTGCCGGAGGTTGAACCTGCCGATAAAAGTGTCTCCCAGAACTCCTTGCGGTTGAATCGCTTCCGGAAAATCACAATCAGGAAAGCGCCGAACGCACCGACTCCGCCTGCTTCCGTCGGAGTGAAGAATCCACACCAGATACCTCCGAGGGAGATGATAATCAGAAGAACAATCGGCCACGGACGCAGCACAATTTTCCAGAAATTTTCTTTTTCATACTCAGTCAGCTCCTCTACCTCCGGAATATAATCCGGTTTGATATGTGCGACCGTCAAAATGACGATGATAAATGCGATCGTCATCAGAATACCCGGCATAACCGCCGCCACAAACAACTTGCCGATCGATACGTCCGCCTGCGAGCCGTAGACAATCATCAGAAGACTCGGAGGAATCAACATACCTAAGATCGCAGAGCCAGAGATCGTTCCCAGCGCGATCTTACGGTTATATTTCAGACGAAGCATCTGCGGAAGTGCAATTTTCGTAAAAACAGCCGCTGACGCAACCGTAACACCTGTGATAGCTGCGAAAATCGCATTGGCGATAACCGTCGCGATTCCGACGCCGCCCCGGACTTTCTTTAATAAAAGGCTGGCTGAATCATACAAATCCTGGCTGGCGCCGGATAAGTTCGCCAGAAGTCCCATCAAGACAAACAGCGGAATAACGCCGAACATATACTGCCGGACCGCGCCCCACGCCGACTGGCTTAGCACGTTCATCGCTGTTGAAAAACGTCCCGTGAAAAGGAATACACTGAGCACACTGGTAAACATCAGGGATGTGCTCAGATGAACACCAAAGAAAATCAGCGCCAGCAAAAGAATCAGTGAAAGTGCTGCTACTGCTCCTGTACTCATTCTGCCTTCCCCCCTTCTGCAAAGCTTTTTCCTGTAACTAATTCATACGTATACTTTATAATCTGGTTGATAAATTCCAGAATCATCAGCGCGGAACCGAATATAATGGAAAAACGCCCCGGAACCGTTGTGATACGGACCGATCCGGCTATCTCCGCTTCATGAATCGAAATTGCATTTAACAGATTTCCCCAGCTTGCCCGGATAATAAATGCATACACCAAAACACCAATCAGCGCTGCTACAATATCGATCACATGTTTTCCCTTTACACCGACCTTATCATACAGCATAGTTGTCCGGACATGGGCTCCCTTAACTGCTACATACGGAATCTCCAGAAAACATACGATAATGATAATGCTGCTGACAATTTCCGCCGTTCCCGCGAACGGTTTATTTAATATCAATCGGCTTAGAACGTCCGCTGTAATCAGAATCATGATTCCAAATACTGAGATCGCTGCAATTCCATCCATAATACTCAAAAAACGTTCCAGACACCGATCTAATTTTCTAAGGACTGACATATCATCCCACCTTTTCTCTCTTCTGTCTGTTCTTTCTCTGTCTTTCTGAACACATCGGGACATACCTTCGCTGTATGTCCCGATGCACTTTTCACACGGCTCACACTCTCCTCTGCGACAAGCCGCTCCCTTCAATTTTCTTACTCGCTGATCTTCCAGTCGCGTACTCTCTCTACACCCTGAGATTCCAGAATCTCATAATAATCTTCCACGATCTCGGAACCATTGTACCCAGCGTCGTCAAGGCTCTTTACCAGACCATTGACAACATCCGGAAGACTTGCTGCCCATTTTTCCTGCTCTTCACGGCTCAGAGTTGTAACGGTACAGCCCTGCTCTTCCAGTGCTTTGATATCTTCTTCGTGAATCGTATTGATATACTCAGACTCATAGTCCAGATAGCCCTCGCCAACCTCGGAAATGATGTTCTGTACATCCTCCGGCAGGTCATTCCAGGTATCCATATTGACAGTAATTGCATTGAACGGAACTACGTTGAAGTTTGCGTCCAGATAATACGGCGCTACCTCATATACCTTTAAGTTGACACAGGAATGGGTCGGCTGAATCGTCGCCTGACATACATTCGTCTGTAAGTTCTGATAGGTATCATTTAAGGAAGTCTGGACGCCGACTGCACCAGAGCCCTCGATCCAGGAGAGGTTGATGCCTGCCGCGCCGATCTTCATTCCGTTTACATCTTCCAGAGACTTAACTTCTTTCGTGCTGAAGAATCCATACGGATCCGATACACCGATTCCGACGAACTTCTGGTTGTAGCTGTCTTCATAAATCGAAGTGAATTCCGGATATTTCTCATACATCTGTTTGATCGTCTCTGCCACAATCAGCGGATCGGAGCAGGAGAACGGCATACTGTAAACCATATCCTGTAACGGAAGTCTGGATGCCTCAAATACAAGAATCGTACATCCGATATCGACCAGACCATCCTGCACGCCCTGCAACTCATTTCCCAGGGAGATAACAGAACCGCCGTAGGATTTAACCCAGTCGATCTCATAATTTGTCTCTTCACTGACTCTCTCCGATACATTTTTCACAAAATAATCTTCCAGCGCTGTGATCCATGGGTTGGATTCCGAATGTCCGGATCCAATTCGAAGTGTAATCTTTTCTTTTCCGCTGGTTGCTTCTGCCTGTTTTTTATCGCCGCCTGTTGTACTGTCTGTTTTCGCGGATGAACTTCCACCGCATCCCGTCATTGCCATTATCGCTGCTAAACCTAATGCCACAAATCGTCTTCTCCTCATGTTCCTTCTTCCTTTCTTTTTCTCTTTTTCACGTTCTGCGTTTCTTTTTTGTTTCGCCTCTCCGTTGGACACCGGATATTGGATACAATTTGATACTATTACTCTAACACCACCTGTCTGTTTTGTCAATAAACTTTCTTATATAAACATCATTCTGTACAGTTTAAACAATATTTTAGTTTCAGATTGGATACATTATCCAATTTTATTGCTATTCCTTTTCTTTTCGGTTATAATAATCATAAAGAAATTTAAAAGGAGCCATGGTTTATGGATCAGACACAACCAATTATTCAATATACAACCGTTTCCGACTCAGTCTATCTCTGGGTCAAAAATGCAATTATTCAAGGTGAGTTTAAGCCAGGCGAACATATCGCCCAGGAACGCCTCACCAAAACACTTGGAGTCAGCCGCACCCCGGTCCGCGACGCAATCAAACGTCTGGAAGCAGAGGGACTTTTGATCACGAAACCGCACTGTGGGGCAGTCGTATTCCAGCTCTCCAAGGAACGTCTGACGGAAATCTACGACATCCGTATCCTGATGGAGCAGTACTGCGCCGCCAGAACCTGTATCAGGGCAAGTGATGACGATATCCGCCAATTGGAAGAGATTAGTTTAAAAATGCTCGATTTTTCCAATAATTCGAAGGAATTTATGCAGCTGGACCGCCAGTTTCACACCCGGTTCTGTGAGCTCTCCGGCTGCGACGACACCGTTGAGATCCTGCAGGGACTCTGGAATAAATGTGATTCCTTCAAATCCATCTACTACTCTCTGGAGGGACGCATCAACGATACTCTGTCCGAGCATGCAAAGATCATCCAGGGACTGAAAAACCGCGATATCGACGCCACCAAACAGGCGATCTACGGTCATCTGAAAGATGTTGTCGAATGTGTTGGACGCCAAGCCAATTTTTCTTAAAGACAAAACACCTACCAAGCATCGACAGCCGTATAATTACAAAAGGCGATGATCGCAGTTCCTGTCTCTCTGCGTTCACCGCCTATTACTTTTTTCTGCTTTTCTTATCTACCCGCCAACAGCGAAATCTGCGCCGTCTCCTCGACAAGTTCCGCCAGATAAGCTGCCTCGCGCATCGTCCCAGCCACCGTCACCTGACCGTGACCGCGCAGAAGGAATGCATTCATCTCTTTATTTTTCCGGAACTCTTCCAGAATCATCGGGAAATATTCCTTCGGAACGGCATACGAATGGGTGTCAAACACCGGCACATTTCCGCCCAGCTTCATTTCCGAATGGCGCGTCGAAAAATCAAGCGTCTCATGCTTATCCGCCCATGCAGTCGCATATGGGGAATGGCAGTGCATGATCGCGCACACCTCCGGGAGCTCCCGGTAGATCGCACCGTGCAAAAGAGCTTCTTTGGATGGTTTCCGATTGCCCTCAATCAAGTTTCCGTCAAAATCCGTCACAACAATTGTGTCCGCGCACACCTCGTCAAACGCCACATCCGTCGCCTTCACAAGCATCCAGTCATGCCCTGGCGCACGCATACTCAGATTTCCGCCGTTGCTCATCTGATAGCGGAGCTGATAAAATTTGTGCGCCGCCTGTTCCATCGCATCGCTCAGCTCTTTGTATTCCTGATATTTCATGCGCTCTCCTTTCTGCTGCCCTCTGCTTCATTCAGCAGCACTTCCATCTCCTGTGCGCAGATATCCGCAAATTCAGGATCACAGAAATTCAGATCATACGCTTTAAACACAATCTCCGGCTTCAGATCCGCCTCGAAAATCTGACGCATCTTCTGAATTGTCTCCGGTTTATAGAAAAATTCACCCGGATAACTCATTGTCCGCAGTCCTCCCATCGGGAGAATGACCTCCGTTTTTCCCTTGGAACGATTCAGTCGTTCCACGATCGTGTGTGTAATATCCAGAATTTCGCTCTCATACAGGCGCGTATGTGTTAAATCCTGATTATGCCATACGTACCCCCGATCTTCCTCATCTTTTAAAAGTTCCTCTTTCCTCAGACACGCAAAATCAATGCCACCCGGGCAGATCAGCGCCGGGATCCCCATCTCCGCTGCTGCACACAGGCGGTTATCCGCACCCTTGCTGTATCCGTAATCACCCAAATATTCCGCTGTCATCTCATGCAGTGAGAGATCCATAACGGCTGAAATAACGCCCTCGCGGATCATCGACTCCATCACCCGGCCGCCGATTCCGGTCGAATGGAAGCTGATCATCTTCCTGCCGAGCGCCGTCAGCTCGTCGGATGCCCGCATCACGGTATCATTCGTAATCCCCATAAGCGTTGTCGCGATATATTTTTCCCCATGTGTATCGATCCGTTTTCCCCCATATGTCACCATGCCAATCAGGGCGCTGACTGTATTTCCCAACACAGCCTCATTAACGGGGTTCATACCGGCAAAATCAACGATCGACGGAACCACCATGATATCTTTGTCGCCCACAACCGTGTCAAAATACCGGTATCCGCTGGCGATCGTGGAACAGATAATCTTCGGAAATCCGATCGGAAGCAGGCGCAGCGCCGCAGAACACATAACCGTATTCTGCAGTCCGCCCATTCCCATCACGCCGTCAATCTTTTTCTCCCCGACGAGTTTTAACAGCATCTTGGAAATACTCTCCGTCATCGCTGCGATCGCACCGCTCTTGTCCATCGCGTGCACCTGCTCCCAGGTATAACCACCCATTGCCAGAATCTCCTCCCGGCTGACATCTGCGCGCATCGGAATATGCGGTCCCGTGCTGACATCGAGTATCAGCGGACTGTTTCCGCTCATTTTTATTTTTTTCTGTACAAACTGTACTTCATGATATTTCGTGTCACAGCTTGCAATTACCCCAACCACTGCCATTTTCTCGAAGTCTCACGAACTTCTTCTTTCACCTGCCTTTCGTCTTAAAGACCAAGGATCGGTGTTTTCGAAACCCGATCTAACATCTCGCGGTCATGACAGGTCAGAATCTTATCCAGACTCTCTGCCCGGGCTTTGATAAGCTCGATGCTCTTCCAGGCGGAGACAATATCTGAAAACCGGTTCGGAGGCGTAATATCATAATGAATCTCTTCGATCGGTTTCGTATTATCCATAATGAAAATTGCATCACCGCAGCAAATATATCTGCCCGCTGCCGTGTCGATCTCAACCGACTGATGCCCGATGGAATGTCCCGGCGTCTCAAATACGCGCACTCCCGGCATGACCTCTGCCTCGCCTTCTAGCAGTTCCATCTTGATTCCCTCAAATGGGCGGGTAATGCCAAGCTGCGGCGCCTCGTATGATTTGTAATAGAGCGGGATTGGATCCATCGCAAATTCGTATTCCTTCTTGTTTACATAAAATTTCGCATTCGTGAATTTATCCATATAGAAGCAATGATCCCAGTGCAGATGGGTAAACACTACAATATCAATATCCTCCGGTTTATATCCGATCTTTGCAAGCTGATCCGCGATCGCCATGCCCTCCGGCTGATATGATCCATGATGGTGGTATTTATCGGCGCGCTCTGTGTATGCCATGCCTGTATCCACAAGCAGCAGTTTGTCTCCGCCCTCTACCAGATACGTAAAAACTGGGTATTCTTCCTCCCGATCGGAAGCATCGGGATAATATGCCACCGTAGAATGGTGGTAAAGATACTGTTTCGGAATCATCGTCACGAAACCAGTGTTGATTGGTCTGATTGTTAAGTTACTCATATCGGTACCTCCTGTCGCTCGTCTGGCTATCTCAAACATGAGATAAATGCCAAATTTGTTTCTTAAAATGGAGCATCCAATATTGTATCCAGTGTCCAATAGTATTATAATAAAAAGAAGCATAGCTGTCAAGAAAAGTTTCAATTTCCATCTGAAAGTAACAATGAATCGGATCCAAAACACCAAAAAGGAGGAACCTCATATGAAAATTACGGTTGCAATCGATTCCCTGAAAGGAAGTCTGGCCTCGATGGAAGCCGGAAACGCCGCCAAAGGCGGCATTCTCCGCGTCTATCCCGAGGCAGAGGTCTTCGTGAGCCCTCTGGCAGATGGCGGCGAGGGAACCGTGGATGCCCTGACGGAAGGACTGGGCGGCAGGATCCGCACCATCTCCGTCTCCGATCCGCTCGGACGCCCCCTTCAAGCCGACTACGGGATTCTCACCTCACCGGGACAGGGCGAACCGCTTGCGGTGATCGAGATGGCTGCTGCCTCCGGACTTCCGCTCCTGGCTGCTGCGGAACGCAATCCACTCCGCACTACCACCTACGGTGTCGGAGAACTGATCCTTGACGCCATCCGCCAAGGCTGCCGGCGTTTCCTGATTGGCATCGGCGGCAGCGCCACCAACGATGGCGGACTCGGCATGCTCTCCGCGCTGGGATATCAATTTCTCAAAGAAGACGGAACGCCCGTCTCCCCGGGTGCCGCCGGACTGTCAGAGCTTTCTTCCATCCGTATCGGCTCCGTTCTTCCCGAACTGTCCGCGTGCAGCTTCCGGATCGCCTGCGATGTCACCAATCCGCTCTGCGGTCCAAATGGCTGCAGTGCCGTCTATGGTCCGCAAAAGGGCGCTTCCAGGGAAGATATCGTAAATATGGATCGCTGGATGCAGGCATACGCCGTCCTTACTGCCCGGCAATTTCCACACGCCGATCCAACGGTTCCCGGCACGGGTGCCGCCGGAGGTCTCGGATTTGCCTTTTTAAGCTATATGAACGCTGTCCTGGAACCGGGCGCCTCGATCGTGCTGGAAGAAACTTCTCTGGAATCGTTCATCCAGGACAGCGATATCGTCATCACCGGTGAGGGTCGTCTCGACGGACAGACTGCTATGGGAAAAGCCCCCATCGCCGTCGCCAGACTGGCTAAAAAATACGGCAAGCCCGTCTTCGCCTTCTCCGGCTGCGTCACCCCAGATGCCATCCAGTGTAACGATGCCGGAATCGACGCCTTTTTCCCAATTCTCCGCTCCATCTGCTCGCTGGAAGAAGCAATGGAACCGGCATCCGCCCGGAAGAATCTGAGCGATACGGTGGAACAGGTGATGCGGGTGGTTCGGCGGTTTTCGTAAAAATTGGAAACAAAGAATGTGCTGATATAAGAAAATCGGAGAGGAACTTTGATCATTCATTCTCTCCGATTTTTTTCAACTTACCTTGTATATTAGCTATTATACATTCACTTTTTCGAAATCATTGCCATAAATTTTCGAATATACATCCTTCTAATTTTTATTTAGAGAGCGCCTTCTCCGCCGCATCCAGCCCCTCATATCCATATGCCTTCACTTCCTCCTCCATCGTCAGAAGTGCCAGACTCTTTCCTTCCTTTTTCAGTTCATTGATAAACTGCCAGTACGTATGCAGAGTGCTGTCCGAGTAAGTCCGCAGTTCTCCAAGCAGGTACGTCTGGAAGGAAGTATCATACGGCGTATCTTCAGAACTGTAGAGAAGCCTGTTTCCAGACGCCAGCACCGGATATTTCGCCTGGTACTCTTCCATCCAGGCAAGCTGCTGTTTCACGATCGCATCACTCCACTGTTCGCCCGCCAGCGTCGGATCAATCAGAAAATGATGCAGTTTCTTAAACTGCTCCGGTACGGTGCTCGCCATCATCCACGCATATTTCTCCATCACCAGATTGCGCCCCTGCTCATGGGCGCGGTCCATATCCGCCTGCACGCAGTCGATGAGTTCCTCTGTCCACGGTGCAAAATGGCTTCGTCGCATGATAAAAAATGTCTCCGGATCGTCCTGACAAGAAGCACGTCCGCCCTCGTTATTGACTTTCTGAAAATCTTCCCACTCCATCTGAATCAGTTTCTCTATTTTCTCCTGTTTCGTCATACGCTGTCCTCCCTTTCGCTTGCCAGATCCCTTCCAAATCAATTTCCTGCATCTTTTCTTTCAGTTACAGTCCATGCGCGTTCCCATTTTGATGTGTCTATCCGCGGCTTATCCTTCCATCACATGACATTTTTTCAGCTCCGGATCCTGAATCCGTTTCATGATCTCCCACGTATGCGCTTCCAGAAATGCATCCCGGCTGTCAGTCAGTCCCTGTTTTCGCAGTTCCCCAACCACCGCCTGACAGATTTCCTCGATCCGGCCCACACGCGGATCTAACTGGTTTACATAAGGATTCCATCCCGGGGGAAACGGCGGCTTCCACATCTCGCTCGTATCTCCCATCACCGAAAGCTCCCGGATTTTTTCCGCCACCTCCGGCAGAATCTGAAAGTTTTCCATTCCCCGGAACATCCACTTATAGTAAGGCATATACGTCCGGTTTAGTAAATAGACCATCGAAATCGCCTGCCGCACAAATTCATCGAGCGCCAGCATCGCTGCAACCGTATCCCCCCGCCGCATACAGCGGCCATAATTATACTGTCCCGACTGCGCCATTTTCGCTGCCCGCGCCGCGATCTTCTTGATCCGGACATCCTCTGGATAATACTTCCGAAGCTCCTCGCGGACCGCGGAAAATTCTCCCAGTCCGTCCTCAAAAACTGCCCCGCCTGTAACTGCCGCCAGCTTATCCTCCGGCAGATGCAGCCAGCGCATCAAGCTCCTTGGCGGCTGTTCCATCCCGATAAAACGGCTGTAAAATGCCTCTATCTCAAACACACCGACACGTCCGCCGCCCCGCGCACTTGTAAGCCGTGCCGGAATGCCCGCAAACTCCCCCGGCAAACGGTCGTAAGCATCCTGAAGCGCCTTCCCGTACTGGTTATAATCTTCCGCCGAAAGCCAGAGGTCAAAACCTGCCCCGAAATCGTGATCCTGCGATATCGCATCGTCAAATCCCAGGCATTCCGAACCTTCGCCCACCAGCCCCGCCGCCAGCCGCGGCAGAAGCTCTGGAAATTCCCGCTCCAGCATCGGACGCCCAACTTCTTCATAATATCGTTTTGCCAGTTCCAGTCCCTGCATCTGATCCCCCTACCTGATTTTATGGCTTTTTCTTGTCCTTTCTCCGCTTTCTGAATCTATTTCAGAAAATGTTACTGTTCACGCATACGTGCCCAGTAACGGAATTTGCCGTGGCTTCGCATTTAAATACGGCAAATTCCTGCTGCCACCACGTTTTCTTACGGCACTTTCGGTTCCAAAAGTGCCTACCCATGAACAGTAACCAGAAAATTTCCATCTCAGAATTTCGCATCCTTGAACTGGCAGCTCGCACAGTGGCTCTGTTTTCCGCCTGTGCTTTCCGTTCTGCCCTCGTCACCGGTAATGCCTTTTTCTTCCTTTTCTTTTTTGATCATCTCCAGATTCTGGCGGATCACCGCGCACGCATCGCTCTCGCCAAACCGGGACTGCGTTACCATCAGCGCTTTTTCCAGCAGCCCGATCGCCTGATCATAATTACCGCGCCTCCATGCCAGCTCCCCGGCTGCTGCCAGCGCCGAACCAAAGTGTCCCGACTGCACGCCCTCCGGGGACGCATAAAAGGTCAGGCTTTCCTTTAACTCTTCGTCCGCCTCATCCAGCCGTCCCAGCGCCATCAAGGATAGCGCCCGGTTGACATGGGTCGTTGCCACCTCCGCCTCGCTGTTCTCCATCTTTTTAATCAGTTCCAGCGCCTTATCCAGCGATTCCAGCGCCTTTTCATGTTCCTCCTGTTCCTGATAAATCTGGCTGATATTGTTGTAGAGACTCGCCATCTCATAGCCATCCGTTTTTCCAAGATTCTTAAAAATCGCTTCCGCCTCCCGGTACTGGGAAAGCGCTTTCTCCACATCTCCTGCCATCCGGCGCGCGGTTGCCGCATTTAAAAGTGTCGTTCCATGGTGGATCGAACCATCCAGTCCCATCCCCGCAATCAGGGACAGCGCCATATCCGCCATATCGACTGCCTGTGCAACCCGTCCGGTATTCCGGTAGAGTCCTTCCATCTCATTGCACATCATCAGGCAAAGGCTTTTGTTCCCTGAATCCAGCCCTTCCTTCATCCAGCCCATCATTTTCTCTTCCGCTTCGTCCAGTTTTCCCTGCGCATAAAGGCGATCCAGTTCCTGAAACATCTGCTGTGTATCCATTTTTATCCCTCTTTCTTTCCCTTCTTTATTCTTGTTTCTGTTATTTTTTTCATTAATGTGCCTTGGCACCTTTGACACAAAAAGAGATACCGCAAAACCTTTTTCCCATCCCTCTGCTCCCCATCTTCTTATTTCTGACAGGTCAGTGCACGGATTCTGTGGTTTTGCGGTATCCACTATCTGTTCTCAAACCTTGTAAAATCTATCTCTTTCTCAATAATGCTTTCTATGCCGCCATGCAGCACCCGCATTCGGATCGCGTTTCATTTCAACGATCCGGCTTTTACAAATCCTGTATTCATCAAACGAAGCAGCTTCCGATCGCCGCATCACCCCATCGGCGAATATCCAAACGTATTTACCAGCGCATCAATCTTCTTTCCTGCCTTGCAGAGCGGGCAGTCACGGTAATCTGAATACGTATAATCCGGTAAATCCTTCTTGCCAAAGACTGACTTGATCGGCACACCATCCAGCGAATCCATCGCACTGAAAATCGCCGATGCGCCCTGTAAGATACCACCGTAATACTGGATGCTCTCAACTGCCTTATTTAAGGTACGTCCCGTCGTCACGGATGCCATCAGGATCATCACATGTTTATCGCGGATCATCGGAATCAGGTTGTCACGGAAAATGATCTGGCTGTTGTTGTTAAACTCCGGGCTGATTACATAGATAGATTTGTGCGCGTTCGTCGAGAGAAAACCGCCCTTTGCCAGCTCCTCCGCCAGAAAAGCACCGATAACTTCCGTGCCCTCCATGCAGACAATCGTGTCGATCACGGTGTCATACAGATACATGCCAACCAGCGCCTGTGCAACTTCCTCCGCCTCTTTCGTTCTCGCTTTCAGGGTCGTCACATCAATGTAATAATTGATATGTGCATGGTTTGTTGCGAAATGTCCTGGCCGAATCTTTAACGGTACTGTCGCTCCAGTTGTGTAGATCTTTGTATAACTTTTCTCCATAAAAACGCCCCCTTCTCCATCTAAATAGGTGTTCATAAATGTTTGAAACTGCTTCTAAAAGTTCCATGTTCACAGTCACTTCCATCCATGGATTGATACCCTTATTATACTAGAAAATGTGGCGTTTAACAAGATAAAATCTGTCATCATATGTATATTTTTTTATTTTTCTGTCTTTTCTCCAGGCATTTTTTTCTCACAAACAGAACACACACCCGATACTAAGACTGTGAACTACTCGGTAACTAAGTTACCAGAGCATCTGAAATCTGGCGGGATACCGCCTTTTTTCAGGGTGCGTCCATGACACCACTACTGCTTACCTTTCGGCTATACAGCTACTTTTATTATTTCTGGATTCTTTAGTCCGGTTACGGACAGTTCTTTCTGTTTTCCGGATCCGGAAAGATATTTACGCAGGATATTAAATGCTCCTACTGCATCCGCATTATATCTTACTCCATCCGTTATATACATGCCACGCTCTTTTCTGTTTGATGCTTCTGCATATCTTTTTGATAGTTCTGGTGAAAACGGGCTGCACTGGCTGGTATAGCTTTCTTCCTGTTTTGTCAGTGATATTCCATACAGTTTTAGTTTATATTCCAACATGATATAAAGTTTATTATACGGCAGTCCGTGAAACTTCTGGTTTGTCTTGTGCCCTATATCTTTTCCTTTACGGATATTTCGGATATCTCCTATGATTACACAGCTTATCCTTTCTTTTTTACAGTATTCTGCAAGCCATCTGGTCACCTTATGAAGGTAATCCTTTACTGCGTTCTGTTTTTTCCGATAAATCCTTTTGATGTGTTTCGATGATCGGGGATATTTTATGCCGTTTTCCACCTGCTGTGCATACCATATTGATTGAACCCTGCTGATTTCTTTGTGAAAGTATCTTTCCAGCGAAAGATATTTTCTTCCTAGAATAAAACTCCTTCCATTTCCGGAATCATAACAGGTCATCAGATTATGAATTCCAAGATCAATTGATAAATAATGACCATTCAGGGAAAGCGGTTCTGGCTCTTTGATCTCATAAATAACGATAAGGTCACATTTTCCATCTTCCGGTGGATAGATCCGCAGCTGTTTTATGTGATCCATGTTCCTGAAAATCTTATTTTCAAGATATAGAAATTTTTCATGAATCCCGTAAGTTTCTTCCATATAGCTTTTCAGATCCTTTGACAGAGACAGCCGTAATTGGTCGGAACCTTTCTCGTGCCGGATTCCCATCTGCATGTAAGTGATTGGTATATTGTCCTGTTTAAATCGCGGCGGATTTGGATCTTTGATCCCACCGGTCTTTTTAAGGGCATAAAATGATTTCCAGGCTTTATCCAGCTGCTTGCAGGTCTCCTGCGCTGTCTGGGATGGAAGCTGTCTATACCACAGATCTCCTTTATGCGCTTTCTTCTGATAATACCAGTCAGGATACTTCTCCAGCCCCAATTCTTTATATCGACGACGTTCATAGTTGCAGACATTCCAGAGCTTGGAAGCAGCGTAACACATATGCCCTATAATATTAGAATATTCCGGCCGGATATTAACCGATGTTCTGTGAGACAACAGCATTCTCCTCCCCCCTTCAGACAGCCATGCATATGAATATTTACAATTCACATTGAATTAATACGACTTGCTCTGATGTTCAATATAACGGCGAATATTTTCCTCAGATACGGATCCGATCGTTTCCACATAATAGGAATGGTTCCACAGTTCTCCCTTCCACAACTGGTTTCTTATTTCCGGAAAACGTTCGAATAATTTCCTGCCTGTGATCCCCTTCAGATACTTGATAATGGCTGTTATTGACAGCTTTGGTGGAGCTGATACAAAACAGTGAACATGATCACCTTCACTACATTCAAATAAATGAACGGTAAAACCTTTATCGTCAGCTATCTGCTGCACGAGTTCCTGTAGGTATTTCTCAACTTCTGGGGTTAATATCTTCCGTCTGTATTTCACCGACCAAACCATATGGTAGTTAATATTACACACACAAGTCCTATAATGTATAAGATTTTCTTTCATACATATAGTATATCATATCGAAATGTAATGCGCAACCATTATTCGAACGTATTTTCGTTTTTATTGTATGCCGGTTACGGCATTACTATCAAAGGATGAGAATTATTATACTATTTGCATTGTGCAGATATGCACACTACTGCGCTTTCATCTCGGTAATTGAATTGCCGAGGATTCCCGCTTATTGTCCTAAGAACTTCCGCACGCATTCCAGAAACCGTTCTCCATATTTTTCAAACTTATACGCACCCACGCCGGACACCTCCAGCATCTCCGCTTTCGTGACCGGTTTTAAAATACACATATGCGTCAGCGTCTTATCAGAAAATACGATATACGGCGGCACTTTTTCCTCGGATGCGATCTCGCGGCGCAGCGCGCGGAGTGCCTCGAAGAGCGTCTCTTCCTTCTCCGTAAATTCGTCTGCCCCGGCTGGAAGTTTCGCGCCCCGGCGGCTCTTTTTGCTGCTTCCAGCTGTCTGTTTCTCCCGCTCCTTCGCCATCTTCATCTCGATTGGTTCCGGTGCTTCCAGGAAAGCAGCACCTTTTTCCGTCAATTTGACAATCGAATACTCATCCGTCGTGACAAACAGATACTCCTCCACCTGGAGGAAGTTAAACATCTGGCGCAGATGCACGACGCTCTCCTTCGCCAGCTCCCCATAATGCGGATTCTCATCCATCCGGTAATTGCGGATCTTAACCGTATTCGCCCCGTGCACCGTGTCGAGAATCACCGTTGTTCCATAGCGCTGTCCGCACGACTGCACACAGCCTAAGAGACTCTCTGCCGCCGCCTGAATGTCGATCGTGTCAAATTGCGTCATACAATTCGAACAGTTTCCGCAGTAATTACTTCCATATTCGCCGAAATACCGCAGGATATAATCACGCAGGCACTCATTCGTAAAACAATAAAATGTCATCTTTTTCAGGCGTTCCCGGTCACGTTCCAGCACCACCTGCCGCGTATAGTCGTCAAGCTCCTGATTGTCCTGGTTCCGCTCAATAAAAAGCTGGTTCGTCACCACATCCCGCCCGCTATAATACAGGATGCACTCCGCCGGTTCGCCGTCACGCCCGGCACGTCCTGCCTCCTGATAGTAGGCTTCCAGGTTCTTCGGCATCCCGCAGTGCAGGACAAACCGTACATCCGACCGGTCGATTCCCATGCCGAACGCATTGGTCGCCACCATCACCGGAACCCGGTCATAGATAAAATCATCCTGATTCTTCTGCCGCTCTGCATCGGAAAGTCCCGCATGGTAACGCGTCACTGAAAATCCATCCCGGATCAGCTTCTCACAGATCTCCTCAACATTTCTGCGGGTCAGACAGTAAATAATCCCTCCCTGCCCCGGGTGCGCCTCCAGATATGCCCGGATTGCCGCATAGCGGTCCTTCGGCGTCTCCACTGCAAAATACAAGTTTTTCCGGTCAAATCCCGTCGTCAGCATCACCGGATTCTGTAACTGCAAAATGTCGATGATATCGTCCCGGACCTCCTTGGTCGCGGTCGCCGTAAAAGCACTGACCACCGGACGCCTCGGCAGCTTCTCGATAAAATCAACAATCTTCAAATAACTCGGTCTGAAATCCTGTCCCCACTGGGAAATGCAGTGCGCCTCATCGATCGCCAGCATCGCAATATCCACGTGCATCGCAAAATCAAGAAATGTCTCCGTCATCAGACGCTCCGGCGCCACGTAAATGATTGGATAACGCCCCTCGCGC
Organism: Clostridium sp. AM43-3BH; assembly: GCF_003479985.1. NCBI lineage: Bacteria > Bacillati > Bacillota > Clostridia > Eubacteriales > Clostridiaceae > Clostridium > Clostridium sp. AM43-3BH. Next base: position 33,964 of record NZ_QUIH01000004.1, on the reverse strand, counting down.
GCATACCCAAGCGCCTTATAATACTGTGCCGTCGTCAGCGAACTGTTCAGATACGCCGCGTGGACGCCCGCCTGATTGAGTGCCGTGACTTGATCCTTCATCAGAGAAATCAGCGGTGACACCACCAGCGTGATTCCCGGAAGAATCAATGCCGGAACCTGATAACACAGTGATTTTCCGCTGCCCGTCGGCATGATTCCCAGCACATCACGCCCATCAAGAATCCCGTCAATCAGTATTTCCTGTCCTTCGCGGAAGCTGTCATATCCGAAATACCGCTTGAGAACTTCATATTTTTCCGATTTCTCATAATTCATATATCTTTATCCAACGCCCTTTCATTCTAGTTCTGTCTCAACTATCCACAATCTTGAGCATTTCAAGTCTCAGACATCCACCAGGTCAATCTTTCCTTAAACTTCTCTCCACAGGATGTTTCTCTGAACTCCACACATCCACACAAATTTCACTCTTTATACATATATATCAAACACCAAACCATTGCTTCCTTACAAAAGCCCCAGCTCTTCCATCGCCCGGTAAATCCCATCTTCCTCCACGGTCTTCGCCGTAAACGTCGCATACGACTCCAGCCCGGCATCGTGTTTTCCCATGACAACCGCATTCGGCACATACTGGAACATCGACAGATCGTTCATGCTGTCTCCAAAGACCCACGCGTCCTCCAGCGCGATCCCATATTGCTTCAAAATCCACTCGATCGCACTCGCCTTAGAATGCCCCATCGGCACACACTCATAGAAGCCGCCGCCCCGGTCAATCACCTCAAAATCCCGAAGTGTCTCAAAAAATCCCGCCGGATCACTGTCTGCTCCGACTGCCACGCAAAATTTACTGATCGAAAAGGACGGATCCGACCAGTTCTTCGCCGAAACCGAGCCGCTCTGGTCGAGAATCGAGCGGATCGCCCGCATCGTTTCGGTCTGCACCCCATCTGGCCGGAAAAAGCAGGCGTCCACGCCCTCCATCACTGTATCCATCCGGAACCGCAGAATATCCTCTTTCAGTTTCTCCGCCCGTTCCGGCGAAATTCTCTGGTCATAGAGTGTCTTTCCATCCACGGAAATATAGGTACCACAGCCACAGAGCAGCCCGTTTACCGGCGCTTCCTCCCGGATTTTGGACGTCTGGCACCAGGTCCGCCCCGTATTAATAAATGTCAAATTTCCCTTTTCCATTGTTTTTTTTAAGGCAAGCACCGCGCTTTGCGGTACCTGCCTTAATTTTTCACTAAACAATGTTCCATCAATATCAAAAAACAATGCTTTTTTATTTATCTTCATTTCTGAATACGATCTCCCCGGTCTCTGCATTCATGCTGTCTACGATCGCCAGTGACTCAACGCGGATGCCCTTATCACGGATGCGTTTGCCGCCGTCCTGAAAACCTTTTTCAATGACAATGCCCGCACCAACTAATTCTGCTCCCGAATCCTGAATCAAAGTGGTCAGACCGTCTAATGCCTTGCCCTTTGCCAGAAAATCATCGATAACCAGAACCTTATCGCCTTTTCCAAGGAACTCCTTGGACACAATAATATCATATACAGTGCCATGGGTAAACGATTCAACCTTCGTTGTATACACTTCTCCGGCAATATTTTTCGTCTTTGTTTTCTTGGCAAATACAACCGGAACATCAAAATATTCGGCTACGATACAGGCAATACCAATACCCGACGCCTCGATCGTCAGGATCTTGTTGATCTCCTCACCCTCAAAACGGCGTTTAAACTCCTTGCCGATCTCCTGGAACAGATGAATATCCATCTGGTGATTCAGGAAACGATCCACTTTCAATACATTTCCTGCTCTTACGATTCCATCTTTACGGATTCTGTCGTATAAAATCTGCATATGTCTATCCCCTTATCTGTATTTTTATGAGACGCTTTCTACTCCGCCTCGTCCTCGGCTGCTTCTGTATTCAGCGCCGCATTGTTCTCCTCAGTGCTGACGGTGATCTTGGCATTTTCTACCAGAAAATCAAGTGTCTTCTGCATCAGTGCCGTATCGTCCACCATCTTCTGATCGATGTTGTCATTCTGAAGCATCGTCTTCAGGCTCTCGTAGCCGTAGCGTTTCGCCAGTGCTTCCTTGTCCGAATCGTCGATCGTGATATTTTCCTGCTTCGCAATCTCATTTAAAACGAGGGACTGTTTCGCCATTTCCTTGGCTTCCTGGCGGATCTCCTGCTTGAAGCTGTCCTCATCGCTTCCAATCATGCCCGCATAGGTCGCCAGATCGACGCCGTAGGAGGATAACATGTTGGTGTATGCCTTTAACTGTGTATCATATGCCTCGTCGATCGATGCAGTCGAGCATACAACCTCTGAATTGTCCACAACCGCATTCAGAATATCCGTATCTCTCTGATTGTCAATCGAGAGCTGTTTCTGCTCTAAGAGGTTCTCACGGGTGGATTCACGGTATTTCTCCACGGTTCCATCATCCGGTGATACGGAAGCAACAAACTCATCCGTCAGTTCCGGAACGGAGCGCTCCTTGACCGCATTGACCGTTACCTCAAATACAACCTCCTTACCTGCCAGATCCGGGTTGTTCGGATACGAATCCGGGAAGGTCAGGTTTAAGTCTTTCTGATCGCCCTTCACAGCGCCGACCAGCCCATCCTCGAATCCATCGATAAAGCTGCCGGATCCAAGCGTCAAATCATATCCTTCAGCGGTACCACCCTTAAATGCCTCGCCGTCTAAAAGCCCCTTATAGTCAATGTTGACCTGATCGCCCATCTGAGCTGCCCGGTCTACCTCGCGGTACTCGGCCTTTGAATTCAACACCTGCTGAATCTGGTTTTCTACTTCCTCGTCCGTCACGGATGCCTCGGTCACGGTCACAGCGATGCCTTTGTACTCGCCCAGCTTCACGCTGCTCTCTGCGACATACTCCTCTGTCTCTGCTGCCGTGCTCTCTGCTGCGGTCGTCTCAGTCCCTGTCTTTTTTCCGCATCCAGATGCCGCTGCTGCTACCGCAACCGCCAGACAGATGCCTGCTATTTTCCATCTCTTCATTTAGTCGTCCTCTATCTCTCAATTTCCTGCCTGCGCCATCCGGCACCTGGCTTTCAAACGCACATATGATATATCTGCACGTATGTCTTACCAATCATCATACCACAAACCAGCCTGTCGCAAAAGCGATTTTTCAATATTTTATATTTTCAGCAACTCTTTTTTCATAGTTCATCACTTTTCCCAATTTAAGGAAACCGGATATGAATTATTTGATAAAAAATTCCGCCAGAAAAAAACGTTTTGTCTTTCCTGACGGAATTTTCTGGCTATTTTTTAGCTGCAAAATGCTGCAAATGCCAGATATGTGTTATAGATATCCAGTTTCGATGCCAGCTCAAATGGGGCATGCATGGATAAAATCGGAACACCCATATCCACAACATCTACATCCATGCCAGCCACAAACAGGGCAACCGTGCCGCCGCCGCCGACGTCTACTGCGCCCAGCTCGCCGATCTGCCAGTATACGCCTGCCTCATCCATGATCTGGATCACTTTCGCCATCGTCTCCGCGCTCGCGTCGTTACTGCCGGATTTGCCACGCGCACCCGTATATTTCGTCAAAACGACACCCTTATTCAGATAGCAGGAGTTTTTTTCTTCAAATACGCTCGCAAACGTCGGGTCATACGCCGCATTGACATCCGCCGACAGGCACAGAGAATGCTTCAGCACTTTGCGGACATCCACATTTCCTGCCTTGCACAGTCCCTCGATATAATGCAGGGTAAAATCGGAATTTAAGCCGGTATTTCCAACGGAACCGATCTCCTCTTTATCTGCCAGAATCGTAACCGTCGTATATTCCGGGGACTTGGCTTTCATCTCTGCGGTCAGTGCCGTGTACGCGCACACCTTGTCATCCTGTCCGTAAGCGCCGACCAGGCTGCGGTCCAGACCGACATCCGTTGCTTTTACTGCCGGCACAAATTCGATCTCTGCACGCAGGAAATCCTTCTCCGTCATGCCGAAGCGCTCATTTAAGATCGACAGCGCCAGCAGCTTGACCGGCTCCTTGATCGAGTCTTCTTCCTCGCACGGGTACGGCAGGGATCCAACAATGATATTTAATTCTTCGCCCTTGATGCCGTCTTTCAGTTTCCGCTCATTCTGCTGTGCGGCAAGATGCGGAAGCAGATCGGTCACGCAGAAGACTGGATCGCCCTCTTTTTCGCCGATGCAAATATCCATCGAGGTACCGTCCTTTAAAATCACAACGCCGTGCATCGCCAGCGGGATCGTCGCCCACTGGTATTTGCGGATGCCGCCGTAATAATGGGTCTTGAAATATGCCGCCTCTGCCTTCTCATACAGCGGGTTCGGTTTCAGATCCAGGCGCGGGGAATCGATGTGAGCCACGTTAATGCGGACGCCGTCCTCCAGCGGACGTTTTCCGAACGTGCTCATCAGAAGCGCTTTCTTGCGGTTGATCTGGTATACCTTGTCGCCCGGCTGATAGATTTTTCCTTCTTCGAACTCCTCATAACCAGCCTCTTTCAGGCGGAGCACCGCCTCGCGCACAAATTCACGCTCGGTCTTTGCCACATTTAAAAACTCCTTATATCCCTCGCAATATGCAAATGCCTTTTCCTCCTGCTCCGGGGCTTTCTTTCCAATATTAGGAAATTCCCAGATCAGTTTTTCTCTCTGTTCTTTCGCTACTGACATATCCTTCCTCCTTTTGCGAATCATTTCTTTTTCACTATCGTATCACTATCCAGCAGAATCGTAAATGGTCCATCGTTTAAAAGCTCGACCTTCATATCTGCCCCGAAAATACCGTGCTCGACCTTCCGCACCTGTCCGGCGCAGCGCGCCAGCGCGTGTTCGTAGAGATGGTTCGCCAGTTCTGGATTTCCCGCACCCGTAAAGCCCGGGCGGTTTCCGTGGCTGCAGTCCGCGTACAAAGTAAACTGGCTGATCAGCAGGATCTCGCCATCCACATCCGCCAGCGAACAGTTCGTCTTGCCGTTCTCATCCTCAAAAATACGCAGCTTGCACATTTTATCCACCATTTTGTCGGTGATTTCCTCCGTGTCGGTGTCGCTGACGCCCATCAGCACCATATATCCACGGCCGATCGAGCCGATCAGCTCGCCGTCTACCTTTACACTCGCGTGTTTGACTCTCTGTAGTACAAATCTCATGTTTTTCTCCTGATTTTTATTTTTCCTGTAATCTTTCTTTACCGCAGCAGCGCCCTCAGCCGCGCCAGCAGATTCTCCGCATTTTCCTCGCCCAGAATGACCTCCCGCGCCAGGATCGGCCGGTCGGTGATGATGTTATCGACGCCGATCATCTTCATTCGCTCCAGTTCACTCTTTTTATTGACCGTCCAGACATGAACCTCCTTACCACAGGCATGGACGCGCTCGACCAGCTTCCGGTTCGCTGAACTGGAGATCAGGCTGATAAAATCGATCGCATCATCCTCGTAATAGCTTCCATATGCTGCCGACAGGATATAGCCCGTATAAATATCCGAATCCGCCGCCTTCACCCGCTTTAAATAAGAAAGACTCGTCGATGTCACGACGCACTGTTCCACGAAATCATTCTCCCGGATACAGTCCACGACCTTTTCCGGCAGATCGCTGGACGCGCCGGCATATTTGATCTCGATGTTCAGCATCATCCGTCCCCTGACATATTCGATAACGTCCTCCAGCTTCGGAATCCGCGTCCCGCTGTACTGCTCCGAATACCAGCCACCGGCATCTACCTGCTGCAGCTCATCCCAGGAAAGCGATCGGATCGTCCGCCGCGTCCCGTCGATCCGCTCCAGAGTGCTGTCATGGAACAATACCAGCACACCATCCCGCGTCTCCTGCACATCCAGCTCTGCAAAATCCGCCATCTGATCGACCGCTGCCTCCATCGCAGGCATCGTGTTCTCCGGTGCGCTCGTCGATGCGCCCCGATGCGCTGTGAGCTGCACTTCCCTCAGCTGATCCGCCGCCAGCACATTGCCCCGGTAAAAAGCGTCGTACATTGCTCCGGCGCTCAATGCCGTCAGAAGTGCCAGCGCCGCCATCCGATTGCGGCGGCTCATCCACGGAAGACCCGCATGTTCGCCAGCTTCAAACTTCCAGCGCTCTTTGTTCTGACGTTTCCGGTCCAGCTGCACATATAACACCGTCAATGCGCCATAATTGACCGACATCAGCGCGATGCTCATGAGCGGCATCAAAACCATCTCGATCCGGTCGCGCGCCTCTAAAACCAGAATCAATTCCAGACGCCGGTCCGCAAACCAGACAGCAAACACCGCCACAATCACAACCGCAATCAGATAGAGCACCACCGTTACCGCCGTAACTGCCAGATTGCACAAAACAAGCGTCCCAACTACCTGTACCCGATTACCGCGCAGCAGCTCCCTGCTTCGCAGAAATCCGCCCCGAAACGACCGCTGCTCCAGCATACAGCCAAAACAGATAAAAATCGTCGGAAGTGAAATCACAACCGCGCCAACAATCACGCCAACCAGTAAAAGCCGCCCCCAGTTCTCCGCCAGAAGCGCTGGAAGGATAAATTTGACCGCCTTCACATGACATAACATCCGGTAAATCAAAAATGAATGAAGCACCAGGCCGTGAACCGCCAGCACCAGAAACAACCTCAGATTCCGCTTTCGGATCTCTGATACCGTCAGACGGATGCCTGCCGCAAACATCGAAAAAGCGCTCATTTTCCGCGAGAGTGCCGCCGCCTGATATGCCGCCAGAAGTCCCGCCGCCTCGATGGAAACTCCCACCAGTAGGATCGCTGCCATCAAAACCAGAATCGCGATCGTAACCGGCCGCAGCAGGTAGGAAACCAGATTGCTGACCGTCACATAACTGTAGCCAGACGCGCGCACCGACAGCCGGAACAGCGCCGCCACTGCCTGCAAAAGAAGCGGCAGCGTGAGCAAACGGAAAGCCAGCTCAAACAGCAGAATATTCCCCCCATTTACCTGAACAATCTGCTTTGTCTCACCCATCCGCCTGCGTATCTTCATTTTCTTCGTCTCTTACTCTCCGGCTTCTTTCCGGTTCCCGGACGCAGATTCCCCGCTCCGTTTCCCGTCTTTCGGCTCCTGCTCGTTCCCCGCGGGCACATCCTCCCGCTCTGCTTTCTTCATTTCCTCCGCCACTTTCGCAGCTTCCTTCTCCTTCGCCTGTTCCTCCGCAATCTTCGTGATCGCCTGATTCAGGGAAAACATCTTATTATCCAGCATATCCGCCATATCCGCGCAGGCTTTCAGTTCCTGCTCCAGATAATCCGGCGCATTTCCTTCAAATTTATAATAAATCTTGTGTTCCAGACTTGCCCAGAAATCCATCGCTATCGTCCGTATCTGGATCTCCACCTTCGTATCCACCGGACCATCGCTTAGATAAATCGGGATCGTCACAACCATATGGTAACTCTTGTAGCCGTTCGGCTTCGGATTCTTGATATAATCCTTCACCACCAGCACTGTCACATCCGACTGACGCGCGATCATCTCCGCGATTCGGTAAATATCCGGGCTGAACGAGCAGATAATACGGATGCCCGCAATATCGCTCAGATGCTCAATCATGTTCGGGATCGTCACCTCATGTCCACCGCGTTTAAGCTTCTTGACGATACTCTCCGGTGTTTTCAGGCGCGATTTGATGTGCTCAATCGGATTGTAATTATATAAATGAATAAACTCGTTATTTAGAATTTCAATTTTCGTGTTAATCGCTTTCAGGGCAGAATTGTACAGAAACATGACTGTCGTCCACTGGTCAAGCTGATTATACGTCTCAGGGATATTCAATTTTCCCTCTCCTTTACTGCTATTTAGTCAAATTTAAAGCCCTTTAACAGCTCAGCAAACCCGGTTGTCGCCTCGCCTGACTCATGATAATTAAATACTTCCTCTTCCGGCGCTTCGTCCGGCTCTACCTCTTTCATGCTAAGGCTTAGTTTGCCATTTGCGGTAGACAGGATTTTCACCGTCACTTTCTGTCCCACCTTTACGACTGCACCCGGATTCTCCACGCGCTTTTTACTCATCTGGGAAACGTGTACCAGTCCGCTTAAGCCATTTTCCAGCAGAACAAACGCGCCGTATGGCTTGATTGTCTCGACCGTTCCTTCCATGATCGCGCCGGTCTCACAACGCGCAATCCGGCTCTTCTTCTCCGCATCCTGTTTTTCTCTCGCCAACTCTCTGCCGGACAGGACGAGACGTTTCTTCTCCTCATCCGCCTCAATCACCAGCACCGGAATCTTCTTTCCATTCCAGCTGTCCAGATCCTCGACATACGCTGCATCCAGTCTCGACGCCGGTATAAAGCCGCGCACGCCTTCCACCATCGCAACCGCACCGCCGTTTACGACCTCGGAAATAGTAACCTCAAGCGGTGTGCGCTCATCGAGCAGCTGACGGAAATGTTCCCACGTCATCCTGTCATTCGCCTCCTTGCGGGATAAAACGACATTGCCCTCGCCGTCGTCGGTCTGAATTACCGTTGCCGTGAGCAGGTCGCCCGGCTGAATCTCTTCTTTCATATTAAAATCCGGATCATTGCTCAGATTCTCACGGTCAATCACGCCCTGAGCAAAATATTTCAAATCCACCAGCACCTGGTCGTCCGTCACTGCAACAACCGTGCCAGTCACAATATCGCCCTCATGCAGACGCTTGAAAGACGCCTCCAGCTCCTCGGCATAGTCCTCCATTGTCTCTACCAACTCTTTATTCTCATCCATCCTGGTATTTCTCCTTTCCGTTCCTTCTACACTCTTTTGGGTGGCAAAACTCTATTGACTATTTAACCATATTCCACCCGATATTTCCAGAGTGAATTTGTGAAAATTATCTTAAAATCGATTCGCTACCGCCCGATTCACAGCCTCTGGTTTGCAAACATCCCACCGGAAACAAAAAACATACCTTGCTGAAACCGCCCGAAGTTTCCTATGCCACAAAAGACCGCACATGCCTGCGCCTGTGCGGTCTACGTTTACACACACTTCACATCACAGTTTACACGTTATGTAAACTGCAATGCAAATTCATTCATCCAACACCCGTCTCCGCATCTTTCTCCAATCCATGGTTCTTCTGCCAGAATGTCACACCGCCAACCAACACAAGTCCCAGAAGATCCGTCCATGCGCCCGGATCCATCATGCACAGACCGCCCACGATCAAAACCAGCCGCTCTACAACGGACAGCCATCCAAACAGAAAACCGTTAAGCGCCGCCGCAATCCCGAAGATACCGAGCAGCGAGGTGATGCAGATCTGCACAACCTGCAGTGCATTCGTGTCGATGAATACCATCGCCGGGTTAAATGCCAGAATATACGGCACGATAAAAGCGGCAACCGCCAGCCGCGTCGCATTGAGCGCCGTTTTCATCGGAGGCGCTTTCGCGATCGCGGAACCCGCATAAGCTGCCAATGCCACCGGCGGTGTGATATCCGCCACGATTCCGAAATAGAAAACAAAGAAATGCGCGCAGACCAGATTGATCCCGATCTCCGGTGCAATCAGAATCGGCGCACAGGTCGCCGCCATAATACAGTAATTTGCCGTCGTCGGAACGCCCATGCCAAGCACGATACAGCATAACATCGTCAGGAACAGCGCGATCAGCGGTTTTCCCTGGGAAACTGCCACAATTGCCGTGATCAGCTTCGATGCCAGACCGGTCGATGTGATACATCCAGCCACCAGCCCCGCCATCGCACAGGCAACCGCCACCGTGATCGTGCCGCGTCCGCCTGCCTCCAGCGCATCCACAATCTTTTTCAGCGTGATCCGGTTATTCCGGTTCAGAGCACCGACCGCAATCGCGGCAAAGATCGCTACCGACGCAGAAAACTGCATCGTAAATGTATTTGTCGATACCAGCACCACCAGCACAATCAACGGTACCAGCAGATAGATCTGTTTCATCAGCACCCGCATCTGCGGCAGTTCCTCCCGCGGAATTCCACGAAGTCCCAGTTTCTGTGCCTCCAGATGCACTGCGATATAAATACCCGCAAAATACAGCACTGCCGGAAGAATCGCTTTCAGCGCCACCGTCGCATACGGCACGCCCATATATTCTGCCATCAGGAATGCTGCCGCGCCCATGATTGGCGGCATGATCTGCCCGCCGGTCGAAGCAGCCGCCTCCACTGCTCCGGCAAATTCCGGGCGGTAACCACATTTTTTCATCATCGGGATCGTGACCGAACCCGTTGTGACAGTATTTCCAACCGAAGATCCCGATACCATCCCGCAGAGCGCCGAGGAGATAACCGCCACCTTCGCCGGACCGCCCGCCGAGGAACCGCAGAGACAGTTCGCCAGGTCGATAAAGAAATTCGAGATCCCCGTCCGTTCCAGAAACGCCCCGAAAATGATGAAGACCACAATATATTTTGCACAGACATTGATCGGCGTATTCATAACGCCGCTCGTCGTGTAAAATAAATCATAAATAACCTTTCCAAAACGCACCGTCGCAAATGTATATACAAGCAGTGCACCGACCACACAGAGAATCGGGATTCCCACACAACGCCTGCAAAGTTCCATCAGCGAGAGCACCGCCAGAATCGCCATCAGCACCATAACCGGATTCTTCGTGACCCGCGTCGCCAGCTTAATGATCGCATGCGCGTTCGCCGCAAAATAGAAAAATGGAACCGCCCCCACTGCCATCAGAACCCAGTCGTACCACGGCATATGGTTGATGCGTCCGTCTCCCTTCTGAATCGGATAATGCAGATACCCGAGAATCAGAATCATTCCCAGAAACATCGACAACCGGATTTCCGGCAAGGCGGTACTGAAAAGCGTCACATAAATGCTGTAAACGGAAAATAATACCGACAGCCACCGGATGATCGATGCTGGTTTCCCCTGCCAGACGCGCGTGTTGGACTCGCGGTCATATTTTTTCATGACTAACTCAACATCCGCAGCTGTCCCTGTGTCCGAATCGCCCTTTTTCAGGCTTTCACGTTCCAGGTATTTTAGATCTGGTGCCCTGTTTTTCTTTTCCTTCCATTCACCCATTCGTATAACCCCCTTTCATACTTCATTTCTGGGTTTCCCCCTTATTTCACCGGCACCTCCATCCCTTTCTCTGCGAAATAATCCGCTGCTCCCGGATGATACGGAACCGCTGTGACCGAAGTGGCAAATTCAAGGTTCAGCTCCGCTCCCTTCGCATGCGCCGCCTTGATGGAATCCATATTTTCAAAGACGCCATAGCAGAAGTTATAGATATCCTCTGCCGGAACGTCATCGCGCGCCACTACTACCGCACCGACAGCCACCGTCCTGATATCCTCATCCGTTCCATACGCGGACGCTGGGATCGTGTTTTTGCTGTAATATGGCGATTCTTTAATCAGCTGATCCATATGCTCATCGTCCAGGCTGACGAGATACACATCCTTCGTCGCTGCCAGGGAGGTGATTGCGGTCGTCGGTGCACCCGCTACGACAAATGCCGCATCAATCTTGCCATCCTGCAGCGCCTCTGCGCTGTCCCCAAAGGATTGATACGTCGGATTTATATCTTTTTCGATATCCAATCCATATGCTCCCAGCACATCCACCGCATTATAATAGACTCCTGACCCCGCCGCGCCGACCGAAACATTTTTGCCTTCCAGATCGGCTACCGACTGAATCGACGGATCCAGCGTAACAATCTGCACCTGCTCCATATAGAGCGCCGCCACGGTCGAGAAATCAGCAACTTTTCCATATTCTTCAAAGAGATTCGTACCATTGTAGGCATATGCCATGACATCCGACTGCACAAATCCCAAATCCGCATCATGTGCATCCAGCGCCTCGATATTTGCCTGCGAACCGCCCGATGTGATCGCCGTCACCGAAGTGCTGGTCGATTCCCCTATCTTTCCTGCAAGCACGCCGCCAAATCCATAATATGTACCCTGATCGCCTCCCGTCGTGAAAATGAGGCTGGTTCCGCCATCCTTTCCGCCCTTTTTCGTGTCTGTCACCTGCGCAGCGCCAGCCCCACTCTGACTTTCTTCCTGTCCGCCTGCTGTGTTACCGGCAGTATTCCTCCCGGCTTCATTTTTACCTCCCGCAGATGTCTCTGCCGATACTCCTGTCGTTCCGGTACTGCCGCATCCCGTCAGCGCCAGCCCTGCCGTCATCGCCATGGAAATTGCTACTGCCATGTGTCCCTGCATTCTCGTTTTTTTCGTCTTTTTTGTTCTTCTCATTCTCTCATTCTCCTCCCTGCTTGAACATTTACGTCTTAGATAGACTGTCAAAAATTACCATTACTATTTTATGTGTGGGAGGGAAGAATTATTCCTTGGCACGTTAGTGCCTTTTTGCGTAATAGGGAATTCCAAGGAATTTCCTATTACGCAAAAAAGACCGCTGAGCCGGACTTCCTGTCGCCAGGTTGTCCGAATCAGCAGTCTCTTTATGTAACTGCGTTATGCAATTATATTACTTATACATTCACTCCATATGGTATGGGGAACTACTGACTACCAGCAGATACCCTGAGCCATCATAGCATCAGCAACTTTCTGGAAACCAACGATGTTAGCACCAGCTACCAGATTGTAGCCTAAGCCGTATTTCTCAGCTGCTGCTGCGGAACCATCATGGATACCAGTCATGATCTGATGAAGTTTGGAATCAACTTCCTCTGCTGTCCAGCTGTATCTCTCGCTGTTCTGGCTCATCTCAAGACCAGATACAAGAACGCCACCTGCGTTAACAGCCTTGGACGGAGCTACTACCATGTTCTTCTGCTCCATTAAGAACTTAAGAGCTTCGTTGGTAGTTGGCATGTTAGCAACCTCGATGTAGTACTTAAGGCCGTTAGCAACCATCTTCTGAGCCTCTTCCATACGAACGTCGTTCTGAGTAGCAGCCGGCATAACGATGTCAGCCTTAACGCCGAACGGTTTCTCACCTGGGAAGAACTGTACGCCGAACTTGTCTGCGTAATCCTGAACTTTGTTACGTCCAGATGCTCTCATCTCCAGCATGTAGTTGATCTTCTCTTCAGTTACAACACCTTCCGGATCGTAGATGTATCCGTCCGGACCAGACAGGGTAACAGCCTTAGCACCCAGCTCAGCCAGTTTCTTGCAGATACCCCAAGCAACGTTACCGAAACCAGATACAACAACGCTCTTGCCTTTGATGTCATCGTTCTCATGTTTCATAACTGCTTCTACATAGTAAACAGCGCCGAAACCAGTTGCTTCCGGACGTACCAGAGAACCACCGAAGGACATTCCCTTACCAGTGATAGTACCGTTCTCGAATGCACCACGGATCTTTCTGTACTGGCCATACAGGTAACCGATCTCACGAGCACCTACACCAAGGTCACCAGCCGGGATATCTACGTCCGGTCCGATGTGACGATATAACTCAGTCATGAAGGACTGGCAGAATCTCATAACCTCTGCATCGCTCTTGCCGTTCGGGTCGAAGTCAGAACCACCCTTAGCACCGCCCATCGGCAGGGTTGTTAAGCTGTTTTTGAAAGTCTGCTCGAAGCCTAAGAATTTCATGATAGACAGGTTTACAGAAGGAGCGAAACGTAAGCCTCCTTTGTACGGTCCAATAGCGCCGTTGAACTGTACACGATAGCCACGGTTTACATGAACAGCACCGTTGTCATCAACCCACGGTACACGGAACTCGATAGTTCTCTCCGGCTCAACCATTCTCTCAAGAAGAGCAACCTTCTCGTACTCCGGATGTGCATCTACAACCGGACCCAGAGTGGATAATACTTCCTCTGCTGTCTGAAGGAATTCGGCTTCATGTGCGTTTTTCTCTTTGAGTTCTGCAAGAACTCTGTCAACATACTTGCTCATTGGATAATACCTCCTGATATGTATATAAGTTTGAATAGTTCACTGAACTATGGTTACCACAAATACTTGACGATGGTTTCATCAATCTTGTACATAATTCCCTCTGGTTCCAAATTGTTTTTGTGAACTTTTCTGTTTCTATAATGTATTATATATCATTTCTTCGTCAGAATCAAATAAAAATAGTGTTATAGATGTTATTATTATTTGCTTATGGAGTTATATTGTTCCTGATTATAACTCGGGGATGGACAACGGATGTGCCAAAGCACATTCGGGCGCCTCGCGCGGTCGCTTGCGACATATTTCTGCTTCGTGTGAGTGCGCATCATTGGCACGTTAGCGCCTTTTTGTGTAATAGGGAATTCCAAGGAATTTCCTATTACACAAAAAAGAGGCCTGCCGAAAAGCAGACCTCTTGAAATTCGCATCTATTAGCCCAGGAAGCTGATGAATCCTGTCAGGATAGTTGCGTTAAAAAAGTCGATGAATAAGGAACCTACCAGCGGAACAACCATGAATGCAGTCGGAGCCGGACCATATGCGCCGGTGATTGCCTGCATGTTTGCCATAGCGTTCGGGGTAGCACCCATACCGAATCCACAGAAACCACTGGTCATAACAGCAGCATCGTAGGATTTGCCAAGTACGTTGAATACAACAAAGTTTGCATAGAAGAACATAAGTACTGTCTGTGCAAGAAGCATAACTACCATCGGTACAGCCAGCTCAGCTAACTGCCACAGCTTCATATCGATCATAGCCAGACCCAGGAATACGGAAAGGGAAGCACCGCCCAGTGTGCTGATCTCTTCCATCGGGATCTCTTTGTTCTGAACATCCATGATGTTACGGATGATAGCACCAACTAACATTGCGCCGATGTAGAACGGGAATGTCATAAGCTTGCCAAGGAACATGGATACGACAGTACCAGCACCGATAGCAACAATTAAGTACAGAAGACCGTCAAGGATTCTAGCGGAATCGATTGCACCAGTCTCATCTGTCTCTACAGTCTCAGTCTTAGTAGCTGCCTCAGCAACTGAGGAGAGTTTGTACTTACGGATCTTGGCAGTTGCAATAGGACCACCGATTACGCAGCCTGCAACCAGACCATAAGTAGCGGAAGCGATAGCTACAACGCTCGCATTTGCTACGCCTAATTCCTCAAGTAACGGTCCGAAGGAACCAGCAGTACCGTGACCACCTACCATCGGGATGGAACCGGTTGCCAGACCCAGACGAGGATCCAGACCAAATACGCTTGCCAGACCAGCACCCAGGATGTTCTGAAGAACTACCATAACGACTGACAGAGCCAGGAATATAACGGTCTGAACGCCGCCCTTCTTCAGCATACGGAAAGATGCTGTGAAACCAACGCTACAGAAGAACGCTACCATGAATACGTTTTTAAGTGTCATGTCGCAGGAAATTTCCAGAATGCCCATGCCTCTTACGATGGTATGAACGATTGCATAAAGGAAACCACCAACTACAGGTGCCGGAATACAATACCGACGAAGAATAGAAATTTTAGCTACCAGAATACGTCCCAGTAACAGTACAAGTGCCGCAACTGCGGTTGCCTGATACATATCAAGCTCGATTGTCTTCATACAACTACCTCCAACCTATTTTTTTTCTTGCTCGCAGGTGTATAATACTGTAGCCCCGACAAAAAACTACAAGATCCATCATAAAAACATAAAATTTTTATAACATTTTTTTAACTTATGATAAACAGATTGGAAATTTTTGTAAATCTACCCGTTATACCTCACGATCTACCGCCAGCATCAGGCTGTCGATGAACTTTTTGATGCTGACTTTGCCGCCGTAACGGCGTTTACCGCGGATGTGATCCATCTCTGCCCGGATTTCCTCGAATGGGAACAGGGTGCTGGAGTATGCAGTAAAGGTTTCATTCATGAAATCCTCAATACCCAAATGTGCCAGGTTCGACATGCCGACCGCGATCGCACGGCGGACACGCTGCTCCATGTTCTTCGGCGCATCGCTCAAAAGCTCGCAGAGCTGACCGATGCTGACCTGGGAGATCGGGCGTCCGTTGTTGTGCAGATACTCGCAGATCCGAAGGATATCGTCGCCGCCCTTCTCGCCGGACATGCCGAGACGGTTTAAAATGTAAAGCACCTTTCTGCCGTAACCGTCATCTTTTTTCTTCTCCTTCGGCATATCCGCGATCTCTGCCATGAACATTTTCTTAATATTCGTCAGTGTTTTCTCATTCTTGATCTGCTCATCCACATTACGGATGACCGATTTTACCTCAATGATATTGATTGGCTTGCTGATGAAGAACTCAATGCCCGCATCGTATGCCTTGCCGATCAATTCTTTTGCCGCCACCTGGGAAATCATGATGCATTTTGCCTTGCAGCCTCTTTCCCGCAGTTCGCGCATGACCTGAACACCGTCCTTTTCCGGCATCAGGAAATCAATCAGAACCATATCCGGATTCTTTGCCAGGATATCATCCACATCCGCCGGCTGTCCCTCTGAAGTTCCGCAGACAATTCCCAGATCATTATCTTCAATAATATCCTGCAGGACGCTGATCACTGACATATCATCTTCAACAATATAAATCTCCATTTACTCTATTTCCTCCAATTTCGCTATCGGTATCTCAATATGGAATTTCGTTCCTCTTCCCTCTTCCGAATCCACTGAAATACTACCTTCAAACTGCTCCTCTACCGCGTTTTTCACACCGCAGAGCCCGACGCCTCTATATATATTGCCGGTTTTTTCATCAAACTTCGTTGAATATCCCATATTGAAAATCCGTGGGAGATGTTTTTCTGAAATTCCCGGTCCGTCGTCCGCTACTTCAAACACATAATTGCCATCTTTTTTGTACTCCCGAATCCAGATCATCCCACTTTTTTTCGTCGATTCGATCGCTTCCACCGCATTTCCTACCAAATTTTTGAGAATCGTCATAAGCTGGTAGTGTTCCTGCGTCATAAAATTGTCCCGGCAGTCAAACATCAGACGGATATCCAGCTTTTTCTCCGCCATGGTCCGGTAGGTGGATGATTCCAGAATCCGAAGAAGATCCTGCAGGCTCATCGTTTCCTCGTTCGACTCTTCCTCGATCGCCTCTTCAATGCCCTGAATGATGCGGATGTAATCTTTCTTGATCTCATGGACATCCCGCGCTATCTCAAGTCCCATCTGCTGCATTTCCCGTGGAAGATCCTTTTCCAGAATCTGCTCATAGAGCTTGTATGCATTGCTCATGACGCGCTCGATCTCCTCGGTGTTCTTATGCATCAGGTAAATCTCAGTCTTGAGTCCCGTCGTCATAAGAAATAACCGTTGATAACGGCTCTCATGATCCGCTTTCGTAAGAAGTAGCCGGTACTGCTGTTCTCCGATCAGTGCCAGTGCCACAAAAAGCGTGCGGACTGCAGCGATCATAAAAAGCTTTTGAATCATATCCGGTCCCGGCATCGCATTGTTTTTCAGAAGCGCTGCCAGAAAATTTTCGAATATATTCGAGCATAAGTCACAGAAAAATGCCGCCGCAATCACATTTTCCAGATTCGCGATATGTTTATTCCGGATCTGCAGCTTGAACATCATGCCGTACACGATATAAAAGAATGCTCCGGGCATCGCAAGCTGTACCAGCATCTCGGATGGCATTCCCTGCAGATAATATATCACAATTCGGAATAAAAAAACAATGATCGACGTCACCGTACAGATCGTCATCGTGTGAATCTGACTTCCGACTGTCATAATCAGCACCGGAAGCAGGATAACCGACGCTGACACACGGAAATTGTTGACAAATACGTTCCAATAAAGCTGCGAAGTTATCGCTATGATAAAGCCTATCGCTAATGTTCGTCTCCAGGATTTCATTTCTGCCTTTCTCCCTCTTTAAATAGTACAATTTCACATAGCTTTTAGCCTGAGTAAAACAGTTTTTGCATATTTATATAGTATACTTAGTTTCATGAAATCTGTAAAGAATTTTATAGCAGATGTGAAACTCTCGTTACTGTTCACACACGTGTGCCCAGCAACGGGATTTTGCCGATGCTACGCATTCCAAATCGGCAAAATCTGCTGCCGGAACTGTATCGTACGGAATTTTCAGTTCAAAAAATTCCTACCTGTGAACAGTTACAAACTCTCCCAGTGACGCTGCCCTGCTTATAACGCCTCTTTACCTATATAATAGCGTCTCCCGGATTCTCTCCGCAAACGCATTCATCCGTTCCTCAATCCCCGGCAGCTGCATCGCTGCCCCGGCATTGTTTGCCGTCTCCATCATCGCAAAGTGCCCCGGCAGATAGAAGGTTTTGTTCATATTTAACGCCGCGATAAGCTGTTCCGCCACGATATCGCTTCCGGAATAGCCCGACACAACCACCGCAAACAGCGCTTTGTCATAAAACCGCGTCGTCCGGAACAGCGAAGTCAGGCGGTTGATGAACGCAGTCAGGTTTGCCGACAGCGCATCGTTGTAGTTTGGACAGAGCATCACGATGGCATCCGCCTCGCGGACTGCCGGATAGACGTCCTCGACCATCACTCCACCGTAGAAGCAGCTTCCCTGCTCGCCAAAATGCAGGCACATCTTGTACGGGCATCCGGCGCAGTCGGAAAGCGTACCGTTTCGAAGCCCTATCTCCCGGATCTCCATCTCCGGGAGCTGTTCTTTCACCCGGTCCCAGATCGCGTAGGTGTTGGAGGTCTTGTGGCTTGACGCGTGCAATACCAATACTTTCGGACATTTTTTCCTGACGCAATCCGTTCCCAGTACTTCTTTGACCAGCCCCGCTGCGCTCTCGCGGTATGCCCCCATCAGATCGGTTCCA
Source organism: Clostridium sp. AM43-3BH (assembly GCF_003479985.1). Classification (NCBI taxonomy): domain Bacteria; kingdom Bacillati; phylum Bacillota; class Clostridia; order Eubacteriales; family Clostridiaceae; genus Clostridium; species Clostridium sp. AM43-3BH. Next base: position 15,183 of record NZ_QUIH01000004.1, on the reverse strand, counting down.
AGATTATTGGAAACGATCGTGTAATTGGAAAGTGTCCGCGTGCCCTCGACGAGCGGGCGTCCCACGAACGCGCAGCCCGCACAGTTAGCGGCAAATACCAGATCCTTCGCCGCCGATTTGGAATAGAGGTCATTTTCACTGTCCACCAAAAGTCCGCCGACAAAACCGTTCAGAAAATCCGGATGTTCCCGCAGGAAACGAATCAGACGGTAAAGCTCCAGGTTGATGCCAGATGTGCCAAGGGGCACGGCAAACAGGATACGTCCCTGGACTGGATTTTTTCGATTCTGTGTCTTCTCCAGGCGCCTCCATCGGTTTACATAATCTTCAAAAGCACTGATTTCCATCGCTGTCTCGTAGGCGTAGCCGTCCAGCGCATAGGATAACACCTCCGAAAGGCGCGCATCCGCGCCTTTTTCCTCCTCGCGCAGATGGACGAGGAGGAGAGGCATTTCTTCTATATAGATATCTCCTTCTGAATTTGAATGAATCATTTATTTTCGCTTCCTTCCTGCGATAAGACTCATCGATCAGACAATCCTTTTCAGATTTTCCTCCGCCGTCACAATCCGCTCATACAGCGCATCCGGCAGTGGAAGAATTTCTGTTTCCAGACCATATTCGGTATAACGGTTTTTCACTCCCATGAAGATACCGCCCATGAAGACGGAACCGCAGTGCCATTCGCCGCGCATCATCAGAATCAGGGAGATTGCGCCGGAGGAATATGCCGGTGCGATAAACGGCTTGAAACCGATCGCGCGCATATGCAGGTTTGCCGTTACCGTCAGCTGGGTCAGTTCTTTTGAAAGCGCATCGTTGTAATTTGCAATGGAATCTGCGATGACGAGATCCTGTCCATGCGGTCCGAAGGAACGTCCCTCGGTCAAAAACTGTGAAAATCGTCCGTCGCGCTTCGCATAATAAGCCGCGCGCGCATTCATAACGCCCAGTCCGAAGCCCTGTACCTGTTCCGGACGGAGTCCCTTTAAATCAAGGATGCCGTTTTCGTCCTTGTTGCTCTCCAGCCATGCCGTCTTTGCCAGTGGGTCAACCGGATCGGAGACAACGGCAAATAAGCCCTTGAAATGCTCGGTTCTCGCCTGTCTTGCATACTGGGCAACGATCTTGGAGTTATTTTCAAACTGGTACATCCGCACATCCTTGACACCGGAACCAACCGGCGGGATTCCCTTGGAAGCAACAAATACAAACACATCGCATTTGAAGAGGTCTTCCGGTTTTACCACATCGACCTCCGGCAGCGCGTCATATGCCCACGGGTACGCGATCTGGTTTTCCTCAAATTCCCAGCGTGCGGTCACTTTATCAGAAATATCACAGATGCCGATCGAACTGATGCAGTCGCCGCCCAGAAGATGAAGCCCGGTCAACAGCGTACTTCCGACGTCGCCGATCGCCAGCACATGGACTCTTTTCTTCGTTTTCTGCGGTTTTTCTGCCAAAATAGCCTCAAAATCCGGATGCAGGCGGTTGACTGCACGCATCACGTCCTGAGTGATCGCGGCTTCGACTGCCTCGTCAAGCTCACAATTTTTCTTTGCCGCCTGCGCTTCCAGCTTCCGGCTGCTCAGCCAGGAAACATTCTCTGCCTCCTGGAATAAAAGCAGCGGCGAGTTTACCTTAAAAGAATCTCTTCCGGTTCCCAGCTCGCGCTCGAATAAGAATGTGAGCGGCGTGCCCGGGTGCGGCATTTCTGCCTTTTCGTATGATAAATTTCCATTGAAGGAACAACAGATTTTATCTCCAATTTTATAATAGTACATATTGCATACCCCCTGCTCTTTTTTGATATCTTATATGATATTATTTTTCTGTTCCAGTAATTATCCTTGTGCTTCCACAAATTTCTCACTTCCGCGTCCGATACAGCATCTCTAAATCATTTTCCAGATACACCGACGCTGCCAGATTCGGATCGTAGCTGACGCACTCGCCTTTATCCGGGCAGAGCGGCAGGATGACCGCTTCAGACAGGCGGCTGAGCGTTAAGTTTCTCGCAAACAGCGCCCGGTACTCGGATTCGAGCACCAGAAGGATGTTGCGCGCGTTGCGGATGCAGCACGCGGAGAACTCAAACGCGGCTTCCGGCGTACTTCCCTGTACCGGCGGTGCGGCATACGGCAGGATCATATTGATCGACGGCGTCAGTCCCGCCACCTTCACGGTATCGCGGCGCACCGTATCGCCTCCGATGAACGGGTACAGTGTGGACTCGACAAACCAGTTCCGCAGATTCGGAATATAATAAATACTGTCTACCGGCACGCCCTTCGTCGCCATCGTGTCGCGCCCGTAGCCTGAAATCATACCTAACACCAATTTTTTGATTTCCACGCCCTCTTCGCGCAGCATCGGTTCCAATGCCTCGAAACGTCCGCCGTGATGCAGCAGATCATCAACCAGAATCACCGGGCGGTCAAAGGACTTGATAGCCTTGATCTGGCTTCGCAGCGGCGAATAGTACGGGAACGCTTCGATCGACTTCTCTTTCAGCTCCGGATCGTACACTTTATCTGTATGCAGCGTCTTCGTCACCGTATTCGGAATAACTTTTCCACGCAGGATCTTGCCGAACGGCACGCACATCGCCCCGCCGAGGTGCCTCGGCGTCACTGGGTCACGCGGCACACCATTCAACGCCGTGATCCGTTCCACCAGACGATGGTAAATCACGCTCGCAGACATCGAAAGAACCAGCTGTCCCGGATAGAAGCGCGTCATCGCCATCTGCAATTCCCGATGCGCCTTGTAGATCGCATCCAGAACGCGCGGATTGCTGGAAAATGGTTCTTTTAACGTTGTTTCCAGATTCTGCACTAACACAAGCGGCGCATGCATATCGACCAGATAGAGCGGCGCGTCTTCCGGGGATTCCGGCGCCTTCACAAAGCCCTGGCGGACCACCGCCGACAGCACGCGCTCCGGGCAGTAACCGTCTGCCGGGAAGAAAAGTGCATAGCCGCATTTATACTCAAAGGACCGTGCGATCGCCTCGGTTAAAAGCAGCTGTTCCGCGTCGTAGATCATCGGATCGCGCTCGACATAGATACCCGAAATCAGAAGAATCTCACCGTAGGTATGGCGGCGCACCTGATCTGCCAGACTGACCTGTCCCAGGACGGCAAACAGCTCATCCGGCGCCAGATAGCGAAGCCGTGCCACGCCGACCAGCCGGTTTTCCTGCACGGTATTCCTAAGAAGCAGCAGCCGGTCGCCCGACTCCTTCATCGAATTTAACAGGTCCTCCCGATCTTCTTCGTCCCGCAGAACGAAATTCGAAATTTCCGCCAGAAGCATTTCATCCGGCATCTCCACCTCCTCATAGGAGATCGCACGCGCGCGGATATATGGTTTATATTCCGGCTCCCGCAGATACAGACCGTTGTAATAGATATATTCCTGCACAGACGGGTCAATCAGGTTCGAAATATCGCGGTTCAGATCGATATTTTCACGGATTCTCGTCGAACTGATGTCCTCCAGATGCTCCGGAAGCTCCAGCTCCACAACCTTGCCGCTGATCTGATCCATCATCTGACGGTTGTATTTATTGTCCGCCTTGACATCACCCACGCGGCGGAACGCGATGTGGTTCATCGAATGAATCGAATTTTTGACCGGTTTCTTCTTATAAGAAGAGGCATTGGCAATGACATCGCTGCCGACCACGATATACAGCTCTTTTCCGGAAAACACCTCTCTCAGGCGTTTCAGATCCGCCGGATTGGCGATATTGACCGGAATATCATCCGGGAACAGGTTCACATGGAACTCATCCGCCACCGACATGCTCACGATCTGACGGCGGATCAGATGCGGCTGCGCCTTTTTCGACCAGGAAAATTCATCGACCGCCAGAAATACCTCATAGCCGAGGTCGCGGATCTCGCGGACAATCTCTTTGTGCGACAGCGTAAACGGATCAAATGTGCCCGGGAAGAATGCCACCTGGTTCCGCTCTTTGATCTCTAAATTGCCCTCGGTCATATGGTACTGCGTGATGAACCGGTAAATATTAGAAAGGGACGCCGCACGATAAAATGCCGTCAGCTCATTTCCCTTATTTTCATTGAATAAGAACAGCATCTTGCGGAAGGACAGGGCGAACAGCTCTTTTTTCTCCCGGCACTCCATCCAGGATGAGCCGAAGACGGTCTGCCCCAGCACCAGCATCGCCTCCTGGCGCACCGACTCGCGATAATTCGCCAGACCGCTGAGCAGGATGCCAAGCAGACGTCCGCGCCGTTCCTCGCATACCTCTTTTTCCTCCGCAAAGCGCTCTGGGTAGCACGAATACCGTTCCAGCAGCACGCCGACCGTATCAAGCGCAACCGAGACTATCTGGTCGTTTGCATTTGCCATCATGCCATGCAGGTAGGAAACGATCTCCTCCAGCTGTTCCGGCGGCAGCCACAGCGCCGCCTGCCCCAGATACTGCGGAATATATTTGGAAAATTCGTACTCACCGACTTCCAGCCCCTTCATCAGCTCGACCACGATCTCATTTCTCTGATCCGGTGTCAGAAGCCCGATGATGCGAAGCAGGGCGGTTCCGGCATCATGGCGCACGATCACGTGCTCGCTGACTTTTACAAGGTTTGAGAGATGCGCTGCGATATGCAGCATATGTTCCTGTTTGCCATGGGCGATCTGATCGACGAGCAGCTTGATATTGGCCGACTTGATGACCCACGGCGTCGCTGTTTTGAGGTTATCCAGGAAAATATCAGAGACAACATCGCGGTCATACAAAAGTTCCTGTTCTCTCGCCGTGTCCTCTCCGAGGTTACTTAACACGCGGTATTTGAGGAAGGTCATCGTGATATTGTCCTCAACCTGCGCCGCCCTCACGCACACGCCGATCTCGGCACAGCACGGATGATCCGGCTGGTACGCCGTCAGAAGCTTGAACGCGCGCCACGATGCGATCCGCACATCCGGTTCCCCGCTCTGCGACTCAATCAGGGCAAATTTTGCGATTTTCCCCAGTTCCTCTTCGCTCAGTTTATCAAACGGCATGAAATGCACCGTATCCAGCAGGGAAAATGCCTCGCCCGGATCCAGCTCCTCCGCCCGGTCATACCAAACCAGAAATGCCTCCAGAAATTCCCGCAGATCACCCGGCGTCGCATGATCAACCACCGATGCCAGCACATTTTTCAGGTGATAACGGATGCGCCTTTTCTGCTGCAGCATCAGCTTATGATCCGGTCGGATGATCATTTCCAGATATTGCTTCCAGATCTCCATCACGCGCTCCTCGGCAATATCCGGCATGCCCGCCGGGCGCTCCTTGCGGTAACCGGCGTTGAACTGCGCGATCACGTGTCCGATCAGCCTCGCCGCCTGCGCGCGGATGTCGCCCTCACGGTGCATCAGAAGCTCATATAAAAAGCCCAGCGTCTGCTCTTTCTGTTTGTCGTTTGTGTATGTAAAATATTCACGGAAAATGTTTAAGTACGCGCGGACACTCTTCCAATCCTTCTCGCTGCGCGCCGCCTCGAGGAGATTGCCAAACTGGCGTTCCGCCCCCATCTGATGCATAACGCGGATATTATGCTCGATACCCATGAAAACGAGGGACTGCACCGTCTGCTCTGCATTCCGAAGGGAAATATCCGGCAGCACCTCCGGCTTTTTCGGGTGTCCATTCAAATCCACATCCACGCCGAGAGACCGCATATAATCCTCAAAATCATGCAGCTTGGAATAAACAAAGCGGTAACGGTTTAATTTCACCTCATCCACGTTGTCGAGTTTCGAGAGAATGACATTGAACGCCTCGTCCAGATTAGAAATATAGGTAATCTCACGCCCATCATCGCCGCGGCTCTGTTTTACACGGAAATCGGAATAGATCAGCACCAGGGATTCAACCGACAGGTTTTCCGGTTCCAGATCCCAGGTCGAATGGTTCGCCGCAATATGGCCGATGTATTCCATCGAATGGTTGTTGAACCACTGGTTTGTATAATAGTAATGAAGATACGGAACTCGCTCATTCGGCTTGCAGCCGAATTTGCCGAGATCATGACCTGCAGCCGCCCCCGAGGTCAGCGTCAGATCGATCGGAACACCCGCCTCGTAAAGCCCCCGTGCCACCGTCATCGCGACATAATGCACGCCCGCGATGTGCTCCAGCGTCCGAAACGGCGTCACCTCCGCATTGAGGCGCATCATCTCATAGATGTATTCCTGTGCGAAAAACTTCTTGAAACGGCTGTATTCTGCCGCGCACTCAAAGCTTGAAGCTTCCTCATCATCCAAAAATGCAAAGTCCTCCATCGGTTTGTACGGAAGCACCGCCCGCTCGCGGTCAAATACGAACTGAAGCACTGCCAGATAGAACTCCGCACCGGCGGAAAAAGCGGCATTTTTCTTCTTAAACTCCGCATCCGGGTAGAGAATATGGCACACATACTGGTAGGTAAACTTCATCCAGCCCTCTTCCGGCTCATGCCCTAAAAGGCTTAAAGGTTCCTCGCAGATTTCGTAAACCGCACTGCAGGAAATCCGCTTTTTAATCGGGAAAATGTGGGCGAACTGCTCCTCCCAGTGATCCTTGTTCATGAGCATCATCACATTTTTCCGGCTCAGCCCCGACCGGTCTAAAAAGTCTTTTTCGCAAAGGCGCTCGGCCAGTTCCGCCGCCGCCTGACGTACCTCTTTTTTACTCATCCACATTCCTCGCATTCTCTGGCTGCCTCAGACGGTTCCCGGCTATGCAGAAAACATCTGAATCATTGCAAATGTTCTTTGAATCTAAAATTTTATAATACTAGAATTATACCACCTGGTGGGGAAGTGCGCTATACAAAATAACGGATAATTCATCGCCATACGGCACAGTAAAACAACAAAAGACGCCTGCAAAAATGCAGATAGCTCATCTACCTTCCATTTCTGCAAACGTCTTTATTTTTACAAGTCAATCATTTTATGGCTGCTCTTTTTGAACCTCCGGAATCTCAACCCCCAGCTGTTTCGCCATCGCATCCGCGATCACCTGATGATCGTCCCAGTGTTCCATGCCGGATACCATCACATAGGCAAACGGACGGCTTCCATCTCTCATGAAAACCGGAATGCAGCCGCCGCACACGAAGAAGTTCTCCTCGCGCACTTTCCAGGATGCTTCCAGTTCTCCGGCTCTCGATGCCGTCAGTGCCCGCAGCGAGCTCATCCCCGTGAGCCGCGATGCTGCCAGCTTATTGGTCATCCACCAGTCTGCTTCCAGCGTCGCGCCCTCCATCTTGTAGGCAAAGACGGTCGTCTCGTCCTCCACGATGCGGACAGCGACCGAACCGTGATATTTTTCCCCCGTAATCTCTGCAATCAAAAGCCCCAGCTCAAGCGCCTGTTTCCGGGTAAATGTGTCGTAGCGAAGTACGGATTCCTGCTGTTTCAGAATTTCATTCCATTGTTCTTCCGTGTAGAAATTCTTCATGTGTTCCCCTCCTGTGTCGGTTTGTTTTCCCCTTGTGAATCAGGTTATGATCCCCCGGGGTTCATTATATCATACGTATTCTCACCCGTCCACTCACGAACCCGCGCTATCGCGCTCTACCGCCCTGCTTCGCATGGCTGTTCGTTCGTTAATGGCGCAAGAAAAGAATATGTCTGCTTCGCAGCCGCATTCTTTTCTCCTGCGCTCATTATATTTTTTCATGAATACAGCTGTAAACACATTGGAATTTCATTTTGACTCGGCTTCATAAGGGATTTAGATAGAAGCCGCAATCAGTCAAACTTCGACCTAAATGTTCTTTTTACTGTCTGTCTTTCCCATCCCACACACCATTTTCATCTACATAGTAGCCGTCCGGTGTCAGACGTCCGACATACAGGATGCCTTTTCTTCCGTCTGAGGTCGGGTGGAAATAGTGCCATTTGCCGTCAATCAGGACCCAGCCGGTCTGCATGCCGTGTTCCGGATCGAGGTAGAACCAGCCGCCATAGTCTTCGTCGCGCATCCAGCCGGTCTTGATATAGCCGCTTTCATCGAACGCCCACCAGTTGCCGTTTACCTGCTCCCATGCATATGCAATGCCATTTGTACCGCGTTTTTCTGCCTTCGGGTAGCTGCTGTCTGCGAAGCGGAGCCACCAGCCGTGTTCATCCTGCATCCAGTGACTCTTTCCGTCATTGGCAGTGCTGTTGGCAGTTCCTGTGAGAATACCTGTGATGCTGTTGGTTCTTCCCCTCACCGGATCCCGCCTGGTCGCTCCGCTGCCGGAAGACTTGTCACGTCCGGAGGAAGAGCTCTGGCTGCCTGATTGGTCTGGCTTGTCGGAGTTATCTGGCTTGTCGGAGTCTTCTGGCTTATCCTCTGCCGGTGGAGCTGCCTTACTGATTTCAAATGTAAGGGATGCCGGAGCTGGTGTGTTGTATCTGGATTCCCACGTATTAAATTCGCCACAATCAAACTCGGCTTTGATTGTGTGGGTGCCTACAAATGATTCTCCCGGCTTCGTCCACTTAAGTACAGCGGTTCCATCTTCCCCTACCGAAACTATATCTGCATCCGGGTTTTCATTATCATAGAAATGAACATAACCCTGCAGCTTGTCCTGGTAAACTCCCTGTACTCTGGCAATGATATCAAAATCCTCTTCCTCTGTTCCCAGAATTCCTTTCGAAAGCTGGACTCCGGTCGTCCGGTTCACAGCCGTTAAAGTTAGGGCGAGTGTTCCTTTTTTTATGGTTATCGTTCCATCTGCCGGTGTGTTTGTGCCAATATAATTCTTTCCATCTTCCATGGTGATGCTTACCTTTGCAGAACCGGTACCTTTAATGGTCACCTGTCCCTGTGCGTCCACGGTGAGAACCTTTTCATCCGAGCTTGTATAGTTCAGAGCTCCATCTCCCTCTACATTCACACCTGTCAAGGAAAAGCTGTCGTCTCCATAGGTTTTTTCTCCGGTCCATGCTTGCGAATCGATTGAAACCGAACCCTGTATCTGATGGATGGTTCCGGTCTGGGCTGGATATATGATACGGTAATTCTGCAGATTCACTGCACTCTCGCCTGTCTCAACCTTTGCCTCTGAGGAATCAATGGTTACCGTCTTATCGATTCCGGCATTGGCATCTTCAAAGCGTCCTTTGAGACCGCTTATGGTATAGTTCTGACCCGGAGTTCCTATCGCTACCGTCGCCGCTAATGCGATGTCGGTATTTTCGTCATAAGGCTTTTCAATAGGTGTCGTAACAACTGCGGTTAACTCTTTCGGAGATATCTCCGGAATCACACTTCTTTTCAAACTATTTCCATACTGCCCTTCCGATGCTCCCTCCGGGCTAAATTCTACCTGATATGCAGTGGTTCCCTTTACCTCCGGATAAATGGAGGAAGCTTGCGTTCCTTTCTGCTCCTTACTGAAGCTCCATTCTCCAGAAACCTCCGTTCCTCTAGAATTAACAACCCGAAATCCCTCTGCCAGCTGTACCGGAATCTCTGAAAGTGTCTGTCCATAGGTTCCATTCGCTTCAAAGGATACGTCGCCAGCGGGACCTTGGAACCGTAAGATATCCGGCGTTGTCACAGATAAGCGATCAGCCGACTTCGATGCAAAACTGTTGTCTGTTGCTTTCACACGAAGGGTTATATAATAGGTGTTAGCCGGCTTCCGATTCTTAAACCAAGTCCCTGACTGCCACTGAAGCTCGCCATCCACGGATTCTGAAATTCCGTACTCACAACCGGAAACGGCCGTCCCAGCCTTAATAAGGTAGCTGTCTTTCGTTACATTTGTTATCTGTATCGGATCCGGTTTTGCCGGTCTTACCGGAATCGTTATTGCGGCTGCTTCGCCTGCTGTGGAACCTGCGGCTGCCTTTCGCACATACAGGGTAATCTCTCTCGCATTCTCCGGCTGATTGTCCAGAATTTTCGTCAGAGAAGCTTCGCCTCCTGCCCGGATCTTTGTCCAAGATTCAGAATTCTCGGATTCCGCATATTCCAGATCATACAGAGCCGTATTTTTCAGGACTTCCCTTTGATAATCAATAGAGGTCTGTTTACGCTCCAATACATTTTCATCCGTGTCTGCCTTTACTGTTCCGGTAAATTCCACACCGCCAAAGGAGGCTTTCACTGCCTCCGATTCTGGAAGATACATATAGATCTTTCCGTTGGAATCTGTCCGGACATCCTGAAAGCCGTAGGAGCTTCCTTCACCTTCAATACCTGCTTTTTTAACCAGTGTATTATTCTCATAGATACCGGTCAGATCCGCTGTGGTATAATAAACTGGGTTATCTTTCCCGTCTTTTGCTGTATTCTTCTGCCAATTTCCATCTACCTGTTCCCAACCATAAATCATAGGGATTTTTATATATGCACCCGCATTGATCAGATGGATCGTTCCTCCCGCAATCGTCACATCAGTTTGTGCCCGTGTAGAATTCGCAGCCCCCTTTCCAATATGGGCAGCGTCCCTACTCCATGCTTCTTTATTATTTAAGCATATAGTGCCGCCGTCAATCAGCACCTCCGATGAACTGTCTTTACCACTTCCGATGCAGGCTCCCTGTCCAGAATAGGCTGTAATCATTCCGCCATGAATCTCAATCTTAGCAGTTATCGCTGGGTCTCCAGGGGCATATCCATAACCGCTTCCAATTCCGGCACCACTCAACGAGCTTGCATTCACCGTTCCGCCTGCTATCACGATTTTGCCGGTTCTTTTCTTGCCAAAAGCACTTCCTGTTCCGATTCCGGCACCATTCGATTTTGTTTCTGCAGTTATCGTTCCTCCGCTAATCCGTATTTCTTTTACACTATTTCTTGCCGAAGCACCGATAGCCGCTCCGTTAGAATCGGAAGTTGCAATTACAGTTCCCCCCTTGATGTGAATGGTTCCTGCATCCTCTCCTCCATTTCCTCCAATTGCTGCACCAGTCCCCTTTACACCTGTATTATTGAGCACCTCGATGGAGCCCTGCTGTTCCGGCTCACTGTCAATCGTAAGCTTTGCATCTTTCGCCACGCTGATACCGGCAGGTGAAACTTTTTCCCCTGATTGATTAATCGAAATCTTGTTTTCCCCTTCCAGATAGGTGGTCACATGGGATTCTCCGTTTATCTGAATCGGTGCAGTAGCCTCTGCCGGTGTAATCGTAAGGCTCTTTAATACGAGCTTTAATTCCTCGGAAGCTGGGGTATCCACAGAGAGATGATAATTCTCTACCAGCTTAGATGAAGTGATCCGATAGCTTTTATCATAGGACTGGTCTATTAACTTTGCTGTAACCACCTTGCCGGAATCATCTGTTTTAGAATATAAAATTGTCAGCTTACCATCTGCCCCGGAAAAAGATATATTTCCAAGGGAAAGATCCAGCTCTCCCTCCAGCGCCTCTGCCTCATTTAATACGGTAATATCCGTTCCGGCAACCTCTGCCTTTACCGTTTCACTGTCCAGAGTAAAGCTTCCGCTGGATCCGCCTAATTCTGCAATACCTGTATTTATCACAAACCGGTAATTTCCGACCGGAAGATATGCCAGAGCATATGCATGATTACCTGCTTCTGCATCAATTGTCAGCTTCCCGTCAAAGGCAAACTGGCCTTCGTCCTGCTTTAATTCCACCGGAGCTTCTAAGGCTCCAGCCAGCCGTCCGGCTGTCAGGGATACATTCTCTGCCTCCTGCACCTTGGATGAGTAGAAGTGGAACCGGACAGGATACAGGTGTTCTCCGATGGTAAGGGAAAGATTCTTTTCCTCCTTTGACTCCATCGAGAGGGATCCTGTTACTGTAAAGCTATTCGTATTTTCTCCTTCCCCTCCTTCTTCCTGTACCTGAACCGATACCGGAACCTCTCCGGACAGGGGCGTATACCAGCTGACTTTATCAGTCTTTAGCTGATAACCGGAAGCTTTTTGAGATAAATAGGTTACTACATCTGGTGCAGTGCCGCCTTCGCTTGCTTCTTCCCCGATTTGAACTGTCAGGGTATATTTCTTACCATCCCTCAAACGGCCATCATGGATGGTCAGATCCATTGCCTTCTGGTAAGCGGCTTTTCCCAGCGTGACGGAGATGGTTTCATCCTTTCCTTTGTTTAGAACAACGCTTCCCTCCATCGTCTTAACTGTCCCGCCACCGGAAGGCTCCAGCGCTACAACCATCTGCATATTTCCGGAATAGCCCATCCACTGGGTTATATCCGGTATCGTTCCCCTGAATCCTGAGACGGTCATCTGAGTGCTTTTTTCATAAACCGGATTTTTTCTCTCTGTATCATTTTTCCAATACAGGGCTATGTCAGCCTGATAGGTTTCATTTTGTAGCTGGTTATCATAAGCGGTGATCTGGAATGTTTTTTTCCCGTAGGTACATTCTTCTCCTCGGGGCGCAATCTTGCTTTCAAGCGGCAGCTCCAGCTGCACCTCCTCGGAAATAGTGACACTGCCGCCTTCCATTCCATTTCCATCAAGAGGCCATAACTCTCCATAACCAATATTTCCACCCGTTACCTTCACAGATCCACTTAATATCTGGATATCGCCACAGGATAATTTTAAATCAGTCACTCCATTCCATCCGCTGCCGATGGCAGCTCCCAGATATTCTGATTTTTCATTCTTATAAAAAGATACGGCTATATTGGGAGCTTCGTCTTTCCTCCCGTCGATCACGATCGTGTCTACACTTCCACCCATTCCGCCTCCGATTCCAGCTCCTGTCTGCCTTCCTCCTTTTGCGGTTATCGTTCCACCCAGTATTTTAATGGTTCCGCCGATTCCATAGCGACCGGTTCCGATTCCGGCTCCTCCATGATAATCCCTCGAATAGGAAACCCAATAAGCTCCACCTTCAGCTTCGATAGTTCCGCCCTTGATTATAATCGTTCCTGTCCTACAGTTATTATCTGCACCTTCGTCACTTGCTGTTCCTTTTCCTCCGATACCGGCGGCCCCATAGGCACCTCCCACTGCCTTCAGGCTTCCGGTACTATTCTCCGTAATAACCAGTGTTGCTCCTTTTCCCACCTCAATTCCGGCTCCCTCATCCAGTCCCACAAGTGTATTGGTTCCTTCTAAGGTCAGATTCAGCTGGGCATTGCCTTTCAAGTAAATACCGGCCAGATTCCATCCTCTGGCTCCACCAGATTGGATCGTTACATTTTTAATCGTCAGATCGACCGTAACATTATCAATTATGATGCCGCCCTTGATGTCTGTATAAGTGGCCTCCGGTCGATTGGTAGGGCAATATCTGCCGGTTATGGTTTTTCCGTTAAACTCATTTTTGTTAGCACTATTAATGAGTAGCGGCTCATTATTCAGATCATACTCCTCGCCTGCCAGAGTCATCAGCTGCATCTCTCCTACGAGAACGCAGATTTCCGGAAGCTCTGCTTCCTCTCCCATCGGATATTCCTCCGGCAGAACCGGTGTGTAGACATAGGCACAGCCGTTGTAGTCCTGATTTGCCTCCTCATAGCCCGCCCAGGTCTTCGTCGAAGTCTCGACCGGCTCTCCGTCCTCGTCAAATTCTTCGAAATAGTCTTTTTCGGAAATGCCGCCGTGAAACTCCGGAAGATCACTCTGCTCTTCGTCCAGTTTCCAGGTTATGCCTGAAATCTGCCAGACTGCCGTTTCCGCATCTGTATCTTTCTCTGTGCCCTTATCCACTGCTTTCACCAGATGCACATTCTGGCTGTCTTCCGCCAGCGTTTCATCCGCCTCTTCCACCTCAACCTCCAGTATATCCGGCAGGATGATATCGCTTTCTTTGGCACCCAGAGGAAGCTTCTGCACCGCAACTGTCTCATCTAACTCCGAAAATCCGATGATTGCCGGACCTTTTTCTTCTGGCAGCACCGTCACCTCGATGCTTGGCAAAAAGCCGGTATCCAGTTCATAGCGGCTGCTTTTCAATTCCGCATCAAACACATAGGTACCCGGTGTTTCTCCGTCGTATGTATCTTTCTCACTGAAGGTCTCATCCAGAACCCAGCGGACCTTTACTTCCTTCCAGTTTTTATCGGTTTTCGTCCCGTCCGCATCGGATGGGGATGCTTTCTGCTCAGTGTCATCCACCCCCCTATTTCCGATTTTTCTGTAGCATCTGCCTCAGATGGGGATGCTTTCCGAACTGTACCATCTGTTTCAGATGAAGAAAGCGTCTGAGACTTTTTTTCTGTTTCCACTTTACCGTCTCCGCTTTGAAGCTCCGACGGCGTAGCAATCTTTTCTGCACCGTCTTCTTCATCCGATGCTTCTTCTGCCAAAACCCGCACCTTCAGCTTGTCCGGCAGCTCCAGATCCTTATATTTCGTTCCATACGGAACCTCCTGATGCAGGATTTCATCCGAAAGCTCCTTCACTTCCTCGATATACTGCACCGAACTGCCTGCCAGCACCTGCGGGTGCCAGTCACAGGTATTCCATATCATCACCGCCGCCAGCGCCGCTGCCAGGGCACGCTTATATTTCTTTTTCATGCTGTTTTCCTCCATTTATTCTGAGCGAATTTTTCTATTTCAGTCTGTTTCCCACTTGAACAAAATACTTTTTCTTCCGAGCCAGCAGGCTTTCGCTGCACGCCGCCAGAAGTTCTTCTAATTCTTCTTTTTTCGTCGGAAATACCCCGAATGCAGTCACATGGATCCGCCAGGATTCAAGGGCATTGTCCCGGTCGGAAAGCCAGATCAAGGACGCCGCCGGGTTGTTTTCCCGGATTTTTTCTACGATTTCCGCTCCCTGTCTGCCCTGGACGGATGCCAGCATAATGAGGTAGGGATTCCCCTTTACAAAGTGCAGATATGCGTCCAGATCGCTGATATACGTGTGAATCATCGGCCATCTGCGGTTTTCAGTCAATATTTCACGCAGCATTTTTTCCAGTCCTTCAATGTCGGTCGGTTTTTCTCCATATATCACTACCCGTACCATATCCCACCTGCCTTTTTTGATTTATCTGTAACAACATTTCATTTACATTTCGGGTCATAACTTTTATACTATAAGCATACCAAATGAGCGATTTAATGAAAACCACATCGACGCAAACGGTCAAACCTCGACCTAAATGGTCACGGTTTTGAATAAAGGAGAATATATTAAGTAATCGAATTTATTGACCAATGTGATTAAATGTGTTTAAATATACTCAAAGGAGTAAATTATTATGAACACATCAAATATC
>NZ_QUIH01000003.1:0-375083 GCF_003479985.1 Clostridium sp. AM43-3BH | reverse complement strand
CCAGAACTTCCAATCTTGGCGGAATATCCAGAACTTCCAATCTGGGCGTAATCTCCAGAGTCTGTTTCTGGGAGATCTTCAAGAGTCTTTGTATTAAGTTCTAATTTCTCAAACGATGTTTTTTCAATCGTGAAATCAACAGCAGCCTTGATAAAACCTTTAAGCCCCAATTTCGCCCCAATGTGAATTTTATTTGTCGCTGATTTGGTTCCGTCTCTTTTTATGTCTCCCAGAGCCTCGACCTCGGCAAAATCAGGAAATTTCCCGTCTGAATTTACCAAATCATAATGATTCAGGCAATCAAATGGATTCAGGCAATCAAATGGATTCTGGCAATAATGCATCATTCCCTCTTTGCACGCTGCGACATTTCCAGACTCCTCAAAGGTTGTGTTTTCGGTGTACTGTTTTCCACGGCAAATTAATCCTGGATCAAATGCCTTGTATCCTTTTTCTCCCAATTTTTATTTCTCCTTTCTGATTTTTTCATCCAAGTATCTGGTAAGTGTGTAGCAATCAATGAAATCATGTACATCTGCCAGATCCTCTGTTTCAAATTCCCAAAACGACGAAACGCCATATTCGCGTTTGATCTGGGAATCAATATCAAACTGGACATCCCGGCAGAACTTCACATATGCAGCCGTTCGAATTTCTCCGAATATTTTGAATGTTTTTCTTTTGATGTGGCTGTAAATCTCTTCTACCGCTTCCCTAATCAAAGACATTCTCTTCTTTACCTCCTAAATTAACTGATTTTTTCTGCGATTTCATCAATATCAATCACATAACCAGCCCAAACGTCCGTCTTGCCGTTATTCCCATAAACCTCGAACGTACCATCTATTTTTCTGTAAACATCCATTCCATCGTATTTTTTCATGGAATCCAGACAAAACTGGACATTACGGAAATAGATACCGTCATCAACTATCTGCTCATAATCTTCATATGTAAAAAGATTCACTCCGCAGAACTGTTCCGCTTTCATTTCACTTTTCATTTTTTCTCTCCTACAAGTGTCAGTTATTGAGACTGGCACTTGTCTTTTAAAGTTCTCTCTGCACCACACAATGTATTGAGTGCCATGATTTCAATTCCAAGTCGCTCATCTGGACTCTTGTTTTCGGCTCTTATAGCCTCGATGTCTGCCATGATGTAGTCGGCAAGTTTTTTGATATTTTCCTGCATGGTCATAATGTCTCTCTTTCTTCCTTGTTGAGAAATTTGTTTACAAAATAAACTTGTGCTTTACCGGTCACTTTGGGAGTTCTGGTTATGATATTGCAACCGTTTCCATTGATATGGGTACTTTCCTTAATTTCAAAAAGCCCCATTTCCATCGCTTTTTGCGTTGGCATATTCCAGTCTGCGCCTTTTCTTTTTATGAGATATCCATTCTCTCTCATCCACTCAAACAAGCGTTTCTGCCCGATTTTCACACCGTTCTGTTTGATCAGCTTTGCCAGGTCTCCAACAAGAATAGATGTATGGCTTGTCGAAACTGCATCTGCGAAGATTTCCTTTGGCTTCATTCGCTCGTTATCTTCAAGTAAGATTGCATTACTAGATTTCAGCTTTTCTATCTCCCTATCTGCCATCTTCAAGGCTCTTGCAAAAATCTGTTCCGGTGTGTTCCACGCCTTTTCAAGATCGATGAAATACTGACGGTACAATCTGCCTTTTTCAGATCTCTGGATCATGCAAATCTGCTTTGCCATATCAACAGAAATCTGGTAATCAACCATGTTCTGACCGCCATTACAACCGCTTTCCAAATTTGGAAAGCACTTTTTGTAATCCGAATCTTCAAAACCATATTCGCACATACGAGCAAACCAAGTTGTGAAATTGCTTTTAACTTCTAGTCCTTCATGTAGTTCTCTTGCCGATATGGTTGGTTGTTCATTTTCATAATTTATGGTCATTAACTGAGCCACCAATATTGCCACCTTTCCGCTTAATCATCTTTAAGAATTTCATCAACTGTTGTATCCAAGTAATCAGCCACTTTTTTAACCTTTTCGGCAGATGGAGAAATGTCA
Organism: Clostridium sp. AM43-3BH; assembly: GCF_003479985.1. Lineage (NCBI taxonomy): Bacteria > Bacillati > Bacillota > Clostridia > Eubacteriales > Clostridiaceae > Clostridium > Clostridium sp. AM43-3BH. Next base: position 373,038 of record NZ_QUIH01000003.1, on the reverse strand, counting down.
TTCCATTTACAAACGCTTCCTTGTGAAAAACCACAGTCCATCTCGATTTTTCTAATTGGAACATTTTTTTCTCTTGCAATCGCTTTAACTTTATCGTAAATCAATTCAATACCCCCTTTCGTTGTTTGATATCTCTGAAAATATCACAACTTTTATTGACATTATTCTGAATATATTCTATAATCAAGCTACCACACTAGAAGATAAAAATAATCCAGGCATTCTTTATGTCCTTATTAAATTGCGATATTTTCAGAACCGATAGTTACATTATAAGCGATATTTTCAGAATGTCAAGTATTATTTTTGCGTTTTTTTCAGAGATGAAAGGAGTTCAAAAATGACATTAAGAGAAAGAATTAAATTGCTATGTAAAGAACAGAAAACCTCATTAAATGCAATGGAAAGCGAATGCGGTTTTGCAAAGGGATACGCAAGCAAACTCGATAAAAGTACTCCAAACGCAGAAAACCTGCGAAAAATCGCAAATTTTTTCAATGTATCCGTAGACTATCTAATGACTGGTGAGGAGAATCCAGAAGATTTTTCAGACGAGGCAGCGCATTTGGCAGAGAAAATAAGAAAAGACACCGGACTGTCCGATGCATTGAAGAAATACTTCGAGCTGTCCGATGCCAAAAAGAAGCACGTTGTTGAATTAATTAACTTGTTTAGCGAATGAGGTGTATTATGGGGTATTTTGATGATTTTTCCAAAATTGATATTAGTCAAATCAAGTTGCCTAATATAGAACCGTTGCCGTTAGCGTATTCATATTCAGACACTCAATTCGAAATTCTTACTCGGCATATAAAAGAATTCGAATCAAAACTTGATTCGGAACACGAAGTAGGACTTCTTCTTACTAATTTTGGTCAAACTGTTACTATGCAAGTTACTGAAATCAGTTATGAAAAATCCGTACTCATGATTTTTAAAGGCTACGTTGATGGCAAAATGTCTACTCTTATACAACATATAAATCAGTTGAATTTTTTGCTCACATCATTGGATAAGAGCGATGATCATCCCAAAAAACCTATCGGATTTGTTCTTCCATCCGAACAATAGATTCTTGTAATGCTTGGATCATGTTTGCCTGCTGACCTATCAGGTCAATAATCAAATACATAAGCGCCGCAGATGGAAGTCCCGTTCTGTTTAATGGGTCTTCCATTTTTGCTTGCACTTGTTGATGCATCTCCATTGTGTATGCTGCGTGTTTCCCAAAACACTTCTCAGTAACAAAACTATCCTCAGCCATTCGAAGCTCTTCGCCACTGGCTTCTATCACCCTATTGGTCATCTTCATCCTCTCCTCCCACAATATCGTTAACAATAATGTAAATGTATCTTAGCTTTTTCTCTTCATCAATGTGCTGAAGAAGCTGCGCGATCTGTTCCCTGTAATTTTCCATGTTCAACCCTCCCCGTACTAGGCTGCCTGTTCTTGTTTTAAGAACACTTGTTCGATACTGATATTCTACATCATCTGACCGTTACTGTCAAGTTAGGTCTTATTCCTAGTATATGCATCGAAAGCGGGTTTATTCTTGGAAACTAAACTTTTATGAATATTTTACACCGAAACTGTTGGATGTGGGAAGTCACTTGATTCTTAACGAAATAGTGAGAGTTTTTTTATTCCAATATCATATTTTAAAACCAATATAAATAAAACAAAAGCGGATCAACCAATTAAGGAAGATCCGCTTCTTTCATGATTTATATTCATGATTCTGGAAATCATATTCTCCAACGATTTGCAATGCACCTGTTTTATCAGTTACCATGCATTGTCCTTCATGTATTGTTTTGTCTGGGCAAAGAAAATATTGTTTCCCATCTGGTCCGTTATGATAACCAGTCAGCATATATCCCTCATCGTCAAACAGATACCATCCAGAAGTCCCGCCTGTTTTTTCTGTCAGCCAAAACCATCCGCTGTGCGCATAGCTTCCATCACTGTAGCGATACCACCAACGATTTCCGTCGGCGGCTTGAACGAATCCTTCCGGCACTTTTACCGGCTCTTTTTGAGAGATTGCAGCTTTGAAATCTGCCCATGTATGTTTTGTATGATTATAGACATACGGATTCGGGCAAATTTTTCCAGTAACATCATAATGGCGAATAACTCTATCAGCTGGAACGTTGTATTTCTTCATCAATTCCCTGGTAAGTTGAATTGCGCTTTGAACTGTATCATCCTCAAAATACCAATCTCGGCTGGTATCCGCCTTACTGCCTTTGTTTCTTACGCATAATTCGATGCCGATTGAATTGGAATTTCTACATTCTGGATGCAAATATTTTCCCCTGGTTCCGCAGTGCCAAGCAATATTTTTATCTTCAACTGATTGCCAGATTTCGCCGCTAAATCCAACATAGTAATGAGCGGATGCGCCTACATATTGGCTTGCATAATAATTGCAGTTTGCTTCTGCACCGCCTGTTGCACCTACATAATGAATTACAATATATTTGATTCGATTGATATTCCCCGGTTTATAATTATATGGTGTCAGCTTTTTTTTAATCTCCATCATTAACACCTTCTTCTCCATGAGCGCCCATTTTATCAGGATTTAGTGCATTTAAAAACTCTTCCAGTTCTTCTGGCTTTGCATCCTTTACTTCTTGCTGTAATTTGGAAAATGATTTTTCTCCAATCTCAAGCCTTTGTTCACTTTTTATCATTCTTACCTCCAAGAAAAAACGGACGATTCAAAAAATTAGAACCGCCCGCATATAAGTGGAAAACAGACTATTTGCAATCGTCAGCCGGTCCCGGCTTTTTTGTTTCTGCTCCCGGACCTACTGGTGTATTCCCTTTCCCCTCTTTTGCTGGACCAGTACATCCAACATCACAGGTGCAATCTGGATCCACGGTCATTTCCGGGTGCCCCAATTTTACTGCTTTCTTTGCCGAATAGTTATGTGCGTCATTTGCATTTGTTGTGCCATGAACAGGGCATACATTTTTATCGCTCATATTTTATACCTTACCTTTCTTCTGTGCGTATAATATGTTTTAAATCGGGATTCTGCCCGATCCAGAGATAAAGGATCACCGCCTTTCTAAGCAAGTGAAAGAATCTCGTTTTCCTGCTCCAGGGAAATCCATCCCTTTAAAACCGCTTTATCTAAGCCTGCTTTATCAATCTTTTGAGGCTTGGATAAGTACATTCTTCTTAAAATGTTATACATGATTTTCACGCTCCTAACTGATCCAGAATCAGCATATCGACAGCACTTTGGAGATCTGCATATTTTTGCTGCAAATCCGGTTTCGACATGGTAACGATTAATACAGTTACAGCCTTTTCGTTTCCATCTTCATCGGTACCTACCGAATAATCTGGTTCCTTTTTCATGCCTTTGTACTGTGTGTATCCTACAATAGACCGCATTACTTCATTTGCAGAATCCAAAACATAGATTTTTTCTGTATTTGATTCGCTTGTGAACTCTGCTTCTACTTGCTCGAATGTCTTAGATGAATCAGGAATGAATACAAAATTGATTTCGTCTCCATTTTCCTGCACTCCATTTGCAACAAGCTCATAAATCTGTCCGCCAGAAAGTTTTAATGATTCCATCGTGTTCCCCTTTCTGAATTTGATAAAGTTATCATACGATAAAAGCGTTTCTTGTAAAAAGTCATTTTAGATTAAATAGCGAGGCTACCACTCATCTAAAAGAAAGTGGTAGCGAAAACGGTTTTTGCGCTGCATTTCAGTCGAGATATCAATATCATACTAATGCTAATTACATGTTGGCGAATGGAATCTACAAAACAGGCAAAACGGGTTTAAATCTTCCGTTTGAGAGCTATTGGATCATAATAACCTTTAACACATCCAACGACTTTGGAAATAATTCGAACGCTTGGATCGCACAATTTGCTATTTCAACTGATACCAATGATAAAGTTATTTATTTTCGAAGAAACATAAACTACACCCCGACCACTTGGGAATCCTGGAATAGACTTGTAGCAAGTTAAATAGCGAGCTGTGGCCCCGGAATAGTGGAACTATAATACAAAACGGAACTGATATGCACACTATCAAGACCCCAGGATACTATTGTTGCACCAGTAACGCTACCGCAGTAACTTTAAAAAACTGTCCATTTACCGAAGCTTTCACACTCGTGGTTTATTGGTCAACCGGTTATCCAGGCGCATATCTTTCTCAAGAATATACACATTATGCTGGTAATAGGCGTGTCATTCAGAATTACAATGCGGATACAGCAACTTGGAAAAAGTATGAATTTCAAATTACCATGAAATAGCGAGCTAGACTCTACCAGAAATTTTTTTGTGTTTAAAACCGTCTCTCAGAAGAGCATAACAGCTGGAACGACTGGATTTTGGCACGAAAAAATCAAGATACCTGTTGGATATAAAGTTTTGTATGTTTCTGCCACGTACAACAACGCAGACAATTGCATGCTGACTCCGTACGACTCTGTCATCGCTAGCATTGGAAATACATCGGATATTGAGCCTTGGTTCGGCTTCTATGCGTCGCAGACGGGAACAGGGACGTTTACAGCCTATGCTGTTTGTGTAAAAATCTAATAGCAATACGTCCTTTAAATAGCGAGCTATCGTGGAAATCTTTTGCAAATGGCGTATCATCAGTAGATATAAGCAGTTTGTCATGGAAAGCAATTCATGTTTTTATCATCGTTAATTCAAATAACCACGTGACTTTTTCGATTCCACTGGTCTATCCTCTGGTTCGTGCATCCGGCAATGAATTTCGATTTTATAATTTTGGTATGTATTTTAATTCTGGAACATATGTAGGCGGCAGAATAGGTGTGTCGATTCAGAGGATTTATATAGATTCAGTATTATTAAACGGGCAGGAAGTTAAAGAAAGTTCGCACATGTGGGTGTCTTATAGATAACTAAGGAAATCGTAATTTTACAAATCATTTTTAAGCCTATTCATTACTCTCATACCATAATTATTTGCTCAATAACTGAGTTTACTATATTTTTGCACACAAAACAAACCACCTTTTCAGCTGGCTTAAAAACATATATCTCAATTTCGCTTATGCAGCATATCGTCTGTATGATTCCCGTATGTTATCTTGCCGAATATTGCAATATATCAATGTAGTCTCAACTTTACTATGTCCCATTAAAACCATTACCTCTTCTATTCTCATTCCTCGATTCAAAAGATCAGTAGCAAATGTTCTTCTAAATCTATGTGGATGTACATTTTCTACATTGGCTCTCTTGCCTATTTGTTTTAATAGATACTGCACGCCCGCTACAGTAAGGTGTTGGAATGGCTTTTTTGCTGTCACAAACAACGGTTTCTCTCCTAGCTGCGATAACGTCAAATCTTCTTTTTCCATTCTCCATAAGTAATATTTTTCAAGCCATCTTAACGCATTATCATGGATATACACAATTCTTTCTTTTCTGCCTTTCCCGATAACACGGAACTCCTGTTTCTGCATATCAATATCTTTCACATTAAGACTACACAATTCTGATACGCGTAATCCAGTTGCATATAAAAATTCGACAATAGCTGTCTCTCTAACGTCTTTACACGCTGCACGCAAATCTGTCATTTCTTTCCCGGAAAAAGCCTTTTTCAACTTGTTTTCAAGTTTGAATGCCTCTATTCTTTCCACTGGATTGCTTTTTACTAGACCTTCCTGCTCCAAAAATGTCCAAAATGAGTTTAGATATCTTCTGCGCCCCTGCAATGTACGCATGGAAATCTTGTCACGTTCTCTTAGAACTCCAAAGTACCATCGTAAATCCATTGTTGTGATATCTTCAAAACTTTTATTGATGGTATTTCTACATGTCATAATCTCTCTTAGATATTGTTTCAATGTACTCTCCTGCCGCCCAGAAACCAATTTACTGGCTCTGAATAGCTGCATTTTTCTTACGTCACTGTCTGCTCCTAATGGGATTATTTCGCACTTATCTTCCACTATCTTTTTCCCGTGGAAATTAATGTACAAAACATTTTGCAACTGTTCTAGTTGCTCTTTCTCCAAACTGTGACTCATAGCTTGGAGTACATTGGTAATGATCTTCTCTAACATAAAGATACCTCCTGTTTTTTATATTGCACGCAGGAGACTCTTGTTGTATAATAAAGACAGATCTCCCCCTGTGGGTGCATCTATGATATTTGAGGCATCGGTAGCCGCCAAGCAAAGCCGATGTCTCTTTTATTTTACCTTATTTTAGAGCATTTTCAAGATTTTTTACTTTGTAAAATTACGATTTTAGATATATCCCATCATTTTCGCGCCCCGTGAAAATGGTTTTTAGTTTCTCTTTTGCCACGTAGCTGCATTTGGACTAGCGGTATAAATACATCCACTAGAACTGATTGCCACTATCAGATAATTCCAAACAAAGGCAATAGTAACATTTCGATCCGGAGCTAGGGTTGTATCCCAGTTTATAATTCCAATCACAGGGATACTGCCATTTTTGCTATATGTTTTAAATATATCGCCGATGCTGGCAAGCGAAGAAATGTTTGCTATTTTTGCTCTTCCGGGCAAGTCGCTATTTTACGAAAAAGCAACGTTCGAATGAATGGTTGATCCGCTTTTTTAATAGGTTTCTTATGATAAAGTATAGGTCATTTTGATAAAGCCACAAATAGGGATATTGTTTGTTTCGGCACAATCATTTGTATTGGTAAACTTGAGATATAATAGATTCCGGCTTTTCAGTAGTTGTGCATTTGACAAAAGATTGGCTACATCCGTCTTATAAGGAGCGGCATAGCCTCCAGTGGATATTCTCATTTCAAGTATACATGATGAAACGGTTATTTTAGTCACTGACGGGGCAAACACCATCGGGATAAATATTAATATTTCTTTTTTGCCTGTTGTGATGTATCCAAATGCACCGTTAATATCTTCGTTCGTATAAGTACCTTTGGTTTTTCTATCCAGTTTATCGCTATTTAACCGAGTAATCGCATTGGCATTTGCTGTGATTGCCTGTTGCATCGCATACGCCAATGCCGAAGTCGGCACATGGTCTCCATCATTAACTTGCACACCACTCATCATAGATTTTGTCACATAATCAGCAATCGCCGTGTTAAAAGCATCATTGGTCATGAGCTTATTGGCAATCGCATCAGCATGATCCGAAATCAATTTATCCATAGCATCCAGTTTATCTTTGAGCAATATATTTTTTGCTTTATCATAAAAAATCGCCTTGACATGAGACCAGGCGAATCGTTCTTTAAAATCTTTTGCATCTGTCGGAAGTCTTAACCATCCGGTTTTATACGTTGCCATAATTTTTCCTCCCTGTTATTCCTCAATTTCTCCGCCATCCAGCACGCAAATAGATGCTGACAGTGTGCCATCAAGAGTAATTGTAATACTTGTCCCATCCGGCTTACTTATACCATTCTTTCCTGTTGTCGCTATCGTTGCACCTCCAGAAGCCAAGATATCATTATATGCCTTTTCAGCTGCCGTCTTGGCAGTTTCTGCCTGCTCCTTGTAATACTTGGCATTATCGGTACTGCTACCTTCATAAGACGCATCTCCCACAGCCCAACGCTTAGCATCCTTAGAATACGTCAATGCATCATTTGCAGCTGTTTGCGCGGTATTTCGATAGTTCAGTATATCAGCTCGATAATCCGGGTTAAGATGATTTTCGTTGATACTTCCTGCTTTAACATTGGCAGTAACATGATATTCATCGTTCGAAAAGCTCTTATTAAATGCGATTGTGTCTGTATCGTCAAAGCTATATGCTTTTATAAGTTCCGCTATATTACATTCCCATTTTGTCCCATCATCTGTCGTCATAGTTAAAATTCCAGCTTCACTTAGCGAAAATGACACAGGAATTTTTTCAATGTTCTGATCGAATGTCTGGGTTGTTCCGTCTAACTGCCGAAAAGTCCAAACACCTGTTTTTGAGTCATATTCAACACTTTTCAACATAGAATTTCCAACAGATACATTCAATTTTTCTGCATCCATTGTCACCAACGCGTCATCTACCTCATTCAAGAACACATCCATGTGATTCAGATTGGTTGCTCCAAGGGCAGTTGCTGTAGATGGTCGGTTCTTCCAGTTGATTCTATTGTACTTTTTTGTCGTGTACGACATTTTGATTCTCCCCCTTTTCTAAAATCTCTCCAATAGTTCCAGAATCCAAAATATCAGCGATTTCCGCAATGATACGTGCCTGTGCTATTCCACAAATCGATATAGTATTCAATAGCTGTACTGCTCTTTGCATTTTTTTATAATCATACGTTAATGTTTTCAATGCTATTTGCCTTTCTGCTTCATTAAGCTATTAAGTCTGCGACTCATGTTTTGAACACCGGAAATTAAAATTCCAATATAGTTGTTGTAATCGATAACGAGATGATCATCTTTTCCAAACTGATACAATGCATTTCCATATTCTTCTGATAGAACATTTTCTGCCACGTCCTGTGCAATTAGTCCAGCACTGCTGATTCCGCTTCTCTTATACTCAAAAAAAACAGGCGTCAAAGAATTTAGAAATTCTTCTGATTCCTGTGTAGACAAACTTGTTATATTCCGTTTTAGACGCGAATCCGAGTCCTCTTTGGGGATCGGACCCGAATATTTTTTTGCAATAACCCAGTCAATCTGAGATGGATCATCACCTTTGCAAAGAATGATTCCAGCGGTAATATTTTGAATGTTGACTTGAGCACTGTCATCAGCGCCAATTTCATCATCTGTTTTCAACTGTACTACATCCAAACTTCCCAATTCAAAATTTGTACCATCTATTGTGGATGCTGATATTTCATTTGCCGTAATAAAATTACCTTTTATCTCAATACCAGTTAATGTGGAACCAGATATATTCGTACCTGTTATTGTACCGCTGAAATTACCACTACTAGCCACAATCCCATTACAATTCAATGTGCCGTCAGCTGTCATGCTAGACTTGGTAGCTTTCCATGTAAATCGGTTTCCTGTGATGGAAATTTGCCCCGATTCTTGAGAAATTGCTGCCGACAATCCGCCTTGACTAACTAGCAACGAAATATTCTTTGCATTCTGGCTGATTTGACTCTGCAAATTTTCATTACTTTTTGTCAAAACGGTTGTGATCTCCGATTCAGTCTGCGTTATGTTGTTAGATATCTCTCCCTCCGCATCAGTAGCTCTTTTGACTTCAGCCGATATATTCCGATTTGTTATCTCAAATTTAGATGATATATCTTTGCTCAAATCATCCATCGAAAGAACAATTTTGTCCGCTTGCTCCATCAATAGATATGACTTTCCATCAACTTCTTTGATTGAATTGTACAAATCATTGGTTGCATTTTCACTTTCATCAGATGATGATTCTATGGAATCCATCATGGCTTGACATCCGCTCATGGTTCTTTTCATGCACAAAGTTTCAATCACATCATCGCGAGTTATAATCCGTAGCGCATCTCCGGGTTCTATCCAGGGCATTGCTCGGCATTCCAATGTGCATGGTCTGTATGTTCTACCATAGACATATGGGAATATTGACTGTGCTATATTAAGCAGCTCAACAACAGTTTTGCCATAAAGTAAGAAGTTCCCAGAAATTGTATAGAGATTTCCCGCATCTCCTACACTAGCGCCAATCTCTCCGTTCTGTTGAAAAATCTGTAATCCAGTATATCCTTCAATCATCTTATCTTCATATTCCAAAGATTTGAAGGACATAATCTGCTGCACACTTCTGCCATCACTTCCCAATTCAGACGGGTAAAGTTCATTGTCATCTGGATATAATGTTTCAGATGGATATAATCCCGTCTGTTGAATCTGAATGTATTTAAGCAATCCATTCTTGTCTATGTACCCAAAGGATACGTTGATCTGGCAGATGGCTTTTAATATTTCCATGCCAGAAATTTCAACTGGGTTGATTGTCTTTTCAACTTTTAGGGAATCAAAAAGCAGATCCGTTTGAATCTGCCTTACTCCAATATATTCACACAAAGAATCTCGCATCTCACGAATGCTTATCGGAAATGTTAAGCCATTGTACCAGCTTGATACATCCGTATTGAAAAGCCGCATTCGATTGTATGCTGTGATTTTTCTTTTTCGCCTGTCTGACTGCCTCACATATGACTCTACGGTATAATACCCTAATGGAATCTGGTATTCACCCACTTCTTCTGTCAACAAAAATTCTTTTCTAGCTAAATCCTCGATGACATCCGCAACCACTATTTCCAGTGATGCAGAAGAACATGCTCCAAATTCCAGATTGCTACTATCACACAATGATTCTGTAATTGTTAAGCTTTCGCTTTCAATCCGGTCATTTTCAATGAGTACCCAAATTTCATTTTGTTCGGACGGGAATAACCCATCCTCAGGAAACAGTGTTTCTGCCGGAAACAATGAATCATATCCCTTGCTGTAAAAAGACAGCTTAAATTTTCTTGCGTCAGATGGAACCACATTGTCACTGATTAATATTTTTTTGAAATTATCAGATATATCAATCATCGTTTCCCTCCATCTCTTTTAACTTTCCATCCAGGTACTGAAAGCATGCAATCAAAATTCCAATAAAATGCATGTAGGGGATTCCATAAAATCCCGTGTGTGGATCAATGTCATACAACGGCCAGTCAAGGTTATTTTCCCTTAAAACCGATTGTACCTCTTGTGCAATCAATCCAATTGCATCATCTCCGGATGATTTTAACTGGTATCGCACAGGTCTTAATGCATCAACCACTTTCATCGCAATTTCCGGCGGAATATCCCGTATATTCTTCTTTAAACGTCTGTCGGAATAATACGTAAACTTCGAACATTGCAAATAACTGAATTCGCCCCTGGTCGCATTAACATATGTGCATTCCTCTATGGATTTTACACTTAATACACCAAGGTTCAACTCTCCTGTGGCCGTTACTTTACTAGCTTTTATATCAGAACCAGTGATCGTGGAACCTTTAATTGTTGCACCAGATACAGTGCCACCGCTTATCATATTACCAGTAATCGTTGCGCCGGTAATCGTTCCACCACTAATCGTTGAGCCCGTAATAGTTCCAGAAAAAGTTCCGTTCGTAGCTTTGATATTCTGGCAAGTCAACGTGCCATCCGAAGTCATGTTGGAATATGTAGAATTCCAAGAAAAGCGATTGCCTTGGATATTAACTCCGCCACTTTCCACGGAAATTTCCGAAGAAACACTTCCCTTGCTAACTTTTAGCTTGATTGCATCCGCATTCTGTGTAATTTGTGACTGCATCTGATTTGCAGAATCGGCGACTTGTGTTTTTAAGGATTCTGCTGTCAACGTAATTTGCGATGAAAGTTTATTTTCTGACTCTGTCGCTCTTGTCACTTCTGCGGATATCTGATCCGCGGTAACTTTAAATTGTGCTTCTGTTTTCTCTCCTAAATCCGTTACTTTCGCAGAAACCTCTTCGATATTTCGCGTAATAACTGCTGTCTTACCAAGGAGCTGGATAATCTGCTTATTGACTCCAAATACTTCTTCTCTGGTCTGATCTCCTGTTGCCTCGTATGTGTCCATCATAGCTTGGCATCCACTCATGGTTCGTTTCATGCAAAATGTTTCTATGATGTCAGTTTGAGTGACAGCTTGAAGATAGTCTCCTACCTCAATCCAGGGCATCGCATAACACTCGATATTTGCCGGGCGATACGTTCTCCCAGAAATATATGGTAATAGTGTTTGAGCGATGTTTATCATTTCCGCAGCGCTTTTCCCGTATACCAAAAAATTCCCTTCGATGGTATAAACAGAATCACTTGTTCCTACGCTGGAACCAATATCGCCTTCTTCCTGTCGAATCGTCAACCCTGTGATGCCATCGATCATGTAATCTTCATACTCCAATGGCTGTTTGTAGTAGTTGATATGTTCAACTGCTCGATCATCACTACCTTTTTCCGATGGATACAATTCATCCTCTGGATAAAGAGATTCTGACGGATACAATCCAGTTTGTTGCAACTGAATATACTTCAAGGCTCCGGTTCTATCCATATGCCCAAAGCATCCATTCAACTGGCAAACTGCCTTTAAGACTTCTAGCCCAGAGATTTGTTCCGGTTCAATGGTCTTTTCAATTTTTAACGAATCAAATGGTAGCGAAATCTGAATCTGACTAATTCCAATGTACTCACATAAGGAATTTCGAAATTCAAACAATGTCATTGGGAACGTCAGTTCATTGTACCATACAGCCACATCTACATCGAATAATCGCATATTGTCATACGCTGTAATCTTCCGTTTCCTGCGATCGGATTGTCTTGTGTATGATTCTACGGTATATACACCAAGAATCATTTCATATCCGCCGCATTCTACGCTCAGGGTAAAAGTCCGTCCAGTCAGATCCTCGATAACATCTGCAACCACAATTTCCATGCTGGATGCCTCGCAAGCACCGAATTCCAACTCATCCGAATCACAAAGTGCTTCCGTGATAGTCAATGATTCACTTTCAATTCTATCATTTTCGATTGTTACCCAGGGGATGCCATTCTCAGCCGGGAACAATGTATCTTCTGGAAACAATGTCTCATACGGGTACAATGTATCAGCAGTCTCATCATAGAACGTAAGTTTGAATTTCTTCTGAGTTTCTACGCTGGTATTTCCAGAACGATATAAGTCTTTGATTTTTTCTGGCATATCAAGCATATCTACACCCCCTATCTTGCCGCGCCGTACTCAATAAACGCAACTCTGGTAGGATTGTACAGAATATCGTTTCTCTCACGATATACCATATAAGGCTCAAACTCAATGTCTGGCATATACATTTCCCCAGTACAATAGCTCATTGTCCAGTCATTCCAGTATTCTACTGTCATCTTCTGCCTATCCGCTGGAAGAATGGATTTAATTACTGCCATATCAGCCAGTCGTACAGGTTTAATGTCAAATTCTATCTTGGTTGCTTTCGCCGGAAGTACATTCCTGTGGAAAACTCCGTCATTGTCGGTATAATCGTCTAGGTCTGTCTCTTGATCTGGCGTACACTTATAAGAACCGGCATGGATATATTTGTTGGGAAATTCCACGCCATTCACTTTCAGCAACCATCCCTCAAATCCATGCATAAAATCTACCTCCATAAATATTCGAGGTTAGCGGCCAACACATATTCGCTGGTCGGTTTCCAAAGCAGACGGATAAACCTTATTCTGCATGATACAATCATAGCATGATTTTATAAGGCTTAAAGACTCACATACAGCAGTCTTTACACAATGTGCGTGATGTGCATAAAAATATACTCTCTGACATTTCCAGACATGAAGTGTGGCAGTTCCCAGTTGATCCGGATTCTCGGACCGCGAGTTCTAGTTTTCGAGCCAAATTTGGTTTTAAAGTATCGGTCAATCATCTCTTTGTACATTTCCAGGTCATAAACATTGTACTGCAACAATCTTCCAGTAGGGTTAAGGTACTGGTTGATGATCTGCTTGTACGCTTTGTCACTAAGGATTCTATGAGGAATTCCAACATACTGCTGGTACTTGTCGTAAAAATACAAGATAATCTTGACAAGCTCTTTCTTTCGGTTATCATTGTCTGTCTTTCCAATCATGAAGTATGGAATCTTTTCCGAGATGTATGCCCGGAGCTGTTCGTTGGTGTATTTGGTATGAGGACAAGTACACTGCCCCGTTACACCCCTATTGGAAATATAATCAGTTTCTCTCCTACTCTGAAATTGAGTAGTATACTTTCTCTTTTTGACATCTTTTTGTGTCAAAGTATACGTTTTCTCTATATTGAGATCTTTATCGCGATCCCGGTAGGAATCTCTATCCGTCGTATAAGTGAAGTTAGTCTCTGTTGTAGTCTCTGGTAATGGTTGGGTCAAATTGACCTTTCCATTGGTGCAAATTGATCTCTCCATTTTCTCATCTTTTCGATCAATTTCAGAGGACTGAACCGGCTGATCTGCTTTAGTTGGAATCGATGGTTTCTCCAATTTTTCCAGTGCCTTATAATTTATGGAATACCACAGAGTCTTGTCGTTTTTCATCCGGTTAAAATTAGCAACCAGAATAAGCCCTTTCTTTTTCAGTGACTCGAACGCACGTTTTACTGTTGCCACTGAATAGAACGGGAAATTTGTTTTCTGCCAATTCTCGATGGAATTATACACCCACTTTTTACCGCGGATTATATGTTCTGTTTTCTCCAGCCAATAATGTAGCTGCTGTAAAATCAACGCCTCTTTCACTCCGATCTTACATGCCAGCGACGGCGAAAGTAACAATGGATATTCGTTTAATAACAAGCCCATAAATTTTCCTCCTCTTTTTCTATTATGGTAAAAATCAGATTCCCAGATCGGGAACCATATATCACGAATCATGATGTATTTCTCTAATTATAAGTAATTTCGTATTTCCAGCGCAAGTAAAAAATTTCCTATTTTTTTCTACTTGACTTTTTAATGCAAATTACTTATAATGACATCAATAACAATCCTATAATTTTTCCATCAAAAGTCCGGGTGTGAGGCGATCGCATTCCGGGCTTTTGGTATATCATGACATAAAGAAAGCCCCGGCCAATAATGACCAGGGCTGTTTTAATCTATGAAATTATTTATCTGCGCGTCCAGTAATATGTACTTTTACATCGTCATAAGTTCCTGATGTTGAGTACATTTCAGCTGTATAAGATTCTCCAGCCTGTAAACTAGCGCTTGCACCCATATAGACACGATAAAGATCTATCGGTTCTCCGTTTTTATAAAATACAGCAATCGCTTCTGGAAAATCAATTTTAACAGAACCATTGTTCGTTGCTGCAACTATGGCTTTTTTGCTCTTCTTGATAACATTGGTTGAAATGTTCTGGAAAACAGGTTGCCAATATTTTGTCTGCGTTACTTTTACTGTTGAATCAAACTCAGCTACATCTGGCGAATCAGAACAAATACTATACATGAAAAACGTAGTACCTGCCGGAATATCACATTCACTTAAGCTATCGGCGCTTACTGTCGAACCAACATGATTTTTTCCAACCTCGTTGATGGAAATATCTATAGTAAGAGCGCTATTATTGGTGATTTCGTACAGATGATATGTCGTATAATCATTTCCAAAAATCCAGTCAGAAATCATCAGATCCTTTGTGACTGAATCCGCCGAATACGTGATATGGGACCGGTTCTGAGTCTTGATTAACGCTCCATCAGCTCCAACACGCTGTCCATCCGGTGCTACTCCATTCGACAGCATATAGCCATCAGCTCCGAAGTAATAGTATTTTCCCTTGATTTCTTTCCAGGTATTCGTAGGATAGGAACCATCGTCCTCTTGATACCACCATCCCTTATCATCCTGTTTCCAAGAACCGGCAAATGCTGTTGATGCCATACTCAATGAAAGAGCTGCTGCTAATACTAAAACTTTTAATTTTCTCATCCGATATACCTCCCCATGTTTTTCTTACATTATACCATCCGACATGGAATCCGTCATTTGGAAACCTTGACAAAAAACAAAAAAATTCTTGTTGACTTTTTCTGTTAGAGTTCCGTATAATTTAATTGTGCATTTAGCATAACCCCTAATAAATCAAGTTTTCATTTTTTTGATCCTTTCAAAATGAGCCTCGGAGTAAAAACCGAGGCTTGTTTTGTTTTTTAAGCCCCAGCCAAGAACGACCGAGGCATTCTTTTACTGAATGAGAGAACGAATATCACTGATTTTTAAGTTTTTCTCTTCCATCAGGTCTAAGAGGGATGCAAGCTCCGCGTCTCTCTTCTCTTCCTGCGCCTTTTTCAGATCAGCTTTTAATTTCTCTAATTCTGCTTTTTTCTTCTCAATCTGGTTTTTCAGCTTCTCAATTTCCGTGTCAAAGTTTTTCTGTCTTGCCATGATACAATCCTCCAGTTTTTCTTTTGAGTATACCACGGCAGAGTAGAAAATTGAAGCAGAAGTTTGTTTCCAGGCTACAGCGCCATAACCTGTTGAGCATTGGCGTTCCGGATCTCTTCTTCCAGAAAATACGGCGGCTGGTACGAATTGATGATATCGATCGCTTTATCACACTGACTCCGCTTAATGCTCTTATACGAACGCACTCCAAAATTATATTTCAGATTCGAATATAGGTTGCTGTATAATTTCTGTCGTAACCCTTTGTTCCTATACGCGCTGGAATTGATTCCGCCCAAAACCTCGACGCCCTTTTTCTTGGTCGCTGTCGTGATCCGCTCCGCCTCGATCGGGAGAATTGGAAGATCCGCTTTGATAGCTTCCACATCAGACTGAATCGTATCGATCCTTCGTTCCAATTCTACATTTCCCCTCGCAAGAAGCTGAATCTGCTCTGGAATCGTCAGCGGAATACCATACGAACCGGTTCTACGGATGCTTGGAAGCACCTCCGATGTTACCCAGCGTTTGAAACGTTTTGCAGAATCCAGTTTGCTGCCGAAGATCAAAGCATATAAGCCGGATTCGTTAATAAGTGCCGTCTGAGTTTTTACCACATTCCCATTTTGGGAATCTGATTCAATAACCTTTAAAACTCTATCTTCATCTCCGACATGAACAGAAACCGCCTTGCTTGCATTCGAGTAACCAAGCGCCTCTGCCACATCCTTACCAACAAACCACGGTTCTCTATTAATAGTCACTGCCCGGATGTTTCCGAACTCTTCGCTGTTGAAAATTTGCATTTCTTCCATCAGTCTTTGCTCTCCTCCATATCATCATAAATATCCTTCACAATAATGTGAATGTAGCGTAATACCTGCGGATTATTGATTTTCTCCAGCATTTTTACAATGTTTTCTTTGTAATCCATTTTAACTTACCTTTCTTTCCTAAATCTAGTATTGAATTTTTCCTTTGGAAATGATAAGATAAGTAGTGTAAGATTTACTTACATTATCACTTCCACATGGAAGGGCGGATAGAGTAATTGCGGACGGTCAATCTGGTAATTACTCTATTTTTTTTATTCCTCTTCGCTCAATTCTTTATCAACGATTTCTTCAAACCATTTAACCTTTGTTTTTCCTTCCAATTGAAGTTTTTTCTCCAAAGCTTCTATTTTTTCTTTTTTTAAAGAAACATTAAATTGTTTGAAAACTTTTCTGCGTTCTTTAAAGTATTCAGCGCGTCCCTGCTTAGCAACCATTATCAATCCCCCTTTCTTTGTTGCTAACAACAGTAATTATATGCTTGTTGTTAGCAACAGTCAACCCCTAAATTAAAAAATCCCCCAGAAATTTTCCCAGGGGATCTTTTTGATACTAGAACGACACGCCTAACTGTTTACCAGTCCGTTTCCGATACGAAGTGGCGGCTTTCTTATACTTACTCTGAAAAGCATTGTCATCAAAGACAAGACCTTTACTATTCATTTCTTCCAAAATCTGATTCTGTTCACGTATCGTGCTTTGCAACTGCCGCATCTGATACGTGTACTCTGCCATTTTTACGTCCATCTCTCCCTGCATATTCAAGGAGAGAGCATCCATGTCAAGAGATGCAGATTTGAGATTCGGTTTTTTCGGCAAATCGAAGTTTACCGTTGGAGTCTGCAAGGCGAAATTCTTGTTTATGCCTTTTGCCCATCCTTTTACCGCATCATATGTGGAATCAGCGTTATCCGTAATTCCAAGATTGAATCCTTCGACGAAATACGCGCCAATCTGCTTCATCACACGGGATGGAGAATGAACATCTCCGGCATCCTTTACACTGGTTGTAAGTTTTGCAACCAAAGATCTTCCGGCTGCTGCAATACCGCCAAGCAAATCGCTGTCACCTAATCCTCTAATAAAGCCTTGAAGCATATTTTGTCCGACTTCAAGCAAACTGTTTCCTGGTTCATCCTTCGCCTCGTTCGCGCTATCGTGTACCGTCTTTGGCAATGCCTTGGATGCGTCCGATAACTGTTGTGTCAGTCCAGTATCTTTAATACCTTCAATCAGGTTCTGATCTACATCCAGACCTAATTGTTTCAGTTTATTCACCAATGGTCCGCGCTCACTAGCTTCTGCCTTATCAATTTGCTGCAACAGGTTAATGGCGGTTGTTTGTGTCTCTGATTCCTTGCCTGCAATCGCTTTAATCAATTCATCCGGCACATCCAGGCCAAGACCATTAAACAGATTAATCAACTCTGGCTGTTTCAGTTGAACACCATTATTTACCTCCGTCAGCAGACCAATCACCGTGCTTTGAACTCCGGCATTCTGACTGGCGAGGTTTGTAATCAAATCTGACGGAAGTGTGATTCCCAAACTCTTGAACAAACTTTCAAGCTGTGGCTGTGTTGCCTGTACACCAGAAGAAATATTTGCCAACAGTGTTGTTACACTCAACTGAACTTCTGGGGACTTATTGGCAAGAACTCCGATAAACTCATCAGTCATTTGCGGAGCAATCTGTCCAAACAAAGTTTTCAGTTCTTCCGCTGATAACTGTGTCTGCTCCATCATCTTAGAGAACATCCCCTCAATAGCCGTGACTGAAATACTGTCGCTGGTTGCAATTTTCTGGGCGAAATCATCGGTAATCGTGATACCAAGATTCTGGAACTCTGTTTTGAGCCCTTCAATACCAGTTTGAATGGTTTGATTGTTTGTTGCTACTCCTGTAGCCGCGTTTTGATAGGCGGTACTGAAATATTCGATATCTCCATTAACATCTGACAACGCTTGTCTGGTATTTCCCAGTGTTTCCGTTGCTTGGTTAAACGCATCATTTGCTGCCTGGTATTCAGCGTCAATTTTTCTCCATTCTACACCGAACGGATCGTAGGTGGTTGTCATACTACCCTCTCCACCAATTCTGCCAGCTTCTGCCTTTTTCTTATATTCATCAATTTTCTTTTGCGACTCCAAAAGTTTCTTCCTGGCTTCTGTCTGGGCATCAACCGCATCCGCAACTGCTTTTTCGCCCTTAATCTGCTTTTCATAAGACTCTTCCAAAGAACTCATAGCAGCTTTAGCTTGTGCTAACTCTTTCTGCTTATCAATGGTTTTTTGAAGTTCATCACGGTTGACTTCCAAAAGACCTGTTTCCCCGTTAAAGTACTGCTCCAGTTCCGGGTACATCTGAACCAAATCTTTGCTATACTGTTTCATTAAAGAGATGTCTTCTGCGGTCGGGTTAGCCTTGCTATGAAGTGCTTCGTACTTATCTGCCATATCTTCTGCCATTTTGGCTTGTGCTTCTCCAGCAGTTCCAAAATCATCCTTCATCTTTTGCGTGGAATCTCTCAGATCCTCGATACGCTGATTGATGTCTTTTTGGCGGGAATCGAAATTGTTTACCCATTCATCGAGTTCTGGTGTTTCCGATAATCCTTTAAGAAAACCACTCCACAAAGAAACAATACCTGTAATCGCTGCCACTGCTAATCCGGCTGGTCCGAACGCTGTATAAAGCGCAGCACTTGCCAATCCAGCAGCAGTTATAATAGCCATGATGTTTGTGGTCAGATTTCCTGTTCCTGTTGCCAAATTTTCAGCTGCATTATATAAAGTGAAAAATTCTCCGGCGACGGCTCCAATACCTAGTGCATATTGAGCAAAAGTAGACAATTGACTTCCAATTGCTTGTAATGTTGTTGGTAATGCGCCAAGCCAATTTCCACTCTGTACGGAATCTCTAAATGTAGTAAATGCAGTTCTAAGCAAAACCACAACTTTTTCAGCTTTCGGCGCTGCTTCTTTTAACGCCACAATGGCATCTGTACTACCTCCTAAAGCCGTTATAAACAGTTTCGCTTTTCCAACACTATTTCCTAAAGCATTCGCAAATTTCTGAATGTTTCCGGTTTTCAACATCGCCGTTACACCAACCAATGTGAGCAACGCCGTCTGTAATGGTGCTGTTTCAAATGTTCCTTTGTAAAGGTTAAAAGCTGCGTTAATTCCGTTCCAAATTGCCTTTCCGACACTTGCTAGGATTTTGGCATAATCAATACTATTGAGGAATTTTCCGATCTGCTGACCGATCATCTCCCATTTGATTTTTGACAGTGCCTCATTAATTGCTGTCAATAAGCCAAGCGCCCACGTGCTAATCGTATGCCCTAATAATCCAAAATCAAAAGTGGAAAAAAACTGGTTTACGCCTGCCGCTATGGAAGCACCAAAGTTTTTCCAGTCAAATGTAGTTCCGAATGAATCAAGGAAATGCAGTGCTGTATTCAGCGCTCCGGCAATCGTTCGACCTAATGCCCCGAACAAATCTGGAGAAATCAGACCGTTCAAAAAATTTGCCAAACCTTTACCGAAATTCTCCGCGCTCTGATAAACGCTATCCCAATCAATTCCGTTCATAGCATTTGTCAGTGTGGTTCCAATATATTTTCCCAGTTCGTACAGAGAATCAATTTCACTCTTGTATTTCTCCAGAATAGAATCTCTCCGCACCAGTTTGGCATCTGCACCATTAGCGTTTCCGCCACCAGCACCACCGCCACCGCCTTTACCGCCGGATCCGGAACCATCGTCTGATGTCATGTTGTTTACTTCATGCCATGCAGCAATATAGCGATTCAATTTCTTCGCATTATCAGCAGCTTTACCGGTTCCATCTGCCATATCCTCTGCACCAGCACCAGCCGCATCGAAATCATTCGCCAGTCCTCCGGCATCAATTTCTATTGTCCAGCCGAAGATCGCGCCAAGCGCATTTGCCACCGTTTTTGCAAAAGCAATTACCGATTTCATGACACTATTCAATGCTGTAATAAACGGCTTGAATGCATTAACTAAAACGCCACCGACAATTCCGCCTAATTGCTGGAATTGCTGTACTAAAATTCGCGTCTGATTGGCCCACGTACCGCTAGTACGTGCAAAGTCTCCTTGCGCGATGGCCGTATTAGCCATGACATACTGATAACGTAGCATCGTCTTTTGTGCTTGTGTCATCGAAGATATGTTAGCATCAAGACCGTTTTTTAACGCATATTCTTTTAATGTCGTTTGGGTTAAGTCTAGGCCGTATTTTCTTAACGGTTCTGTCTCACCTGAGAATACAGCCTGTAAACTTCTCGCAACTTCTTTCTGAGATACGTTATAAAAAGATGCCATATCCGCTGCTAGCTTAGTCAATTCGATGGACATATCAGACATCTTACCTTGTGCAAATCCCATCGCCATTCCCATTGCCTGGAAACGACCAGAAATTTGTTTCGCAGTCAACTCAGACATGCCGAAGTCCTGGATAGAATGCTGAGTCAGTTCATCAACCTTGCTTGCGTAATCGCCGAATGCGTTATCTACAACGTTCTGAACCTCTGTTAGGTCTGAAGAAATATCGATCGCTTTCTTAAACCCTTGTAATGCCCTAAGCAACATCCAATAAGTCGCATAGAATTTTCCAATCGCACCGGCCAGACCAGAGAAGGATTTCTTAGCCTTGCTAGATGCACTTGGCAATGACAACAAGCCTTTTGACAGATTTCGAGAACTGTTTCCAGCCTTATTACCTGCATTTGCCAAATTTGCCAGAGCCTGTGTCATTTCAAGCACATTTTTGCTGACTTTCGGTGCGGTTGACAATGTTGTCAGCATCTCCTTCAGTGCTTTTGCCAGACTGGTAATATTTCCACTGGCAGCTCTGGTAGCCGTTACTGTTCCAAGCTTTGAAATTCCATTAGCAAGTTCAGTCAATCCCTGTACATCAAACCCACTAAAATCCAATCCCTTTAATTCTGAGGACAGATTTTTGATAGGTGCAATCAGTGCTGGAATATTGGCTGCCGCTTGAGTGACTGTCTTTCTGCCAAGCGTTCCGATCGCCGTCGCGATGTTTCTGATTCCAGTATCATCAAACTGGATTCCATTCAGCATTGCCAAATTGGATGCTAATTGCTGGATCCCGGCTGACGTCTGCCCGATCTCCTGCATTCCAGCCGCGGACGAAATACCATTGGTGGCATTTGCCCCCTGCGCTGACATTCCACTGAGCATGGAAGTGATTCGCTGAATCGTGCTTTCCATCGACGTCAGAGAAGTGATTTCATTTTTCACAGACGCAGAAACGACGCTGCCCTCTTGCTGAAATGCTTTGGTTTTCTCTTTTACTGCACTCGTTACTTCAGAAACTGTAGCTTTGAGATTTCCAAGCTCGGAACTTATTGTATTTTTTCCACCCGCTTGACTAGACAAATCAATACCTTTCATAGTATTTTGAAGCTCTGTTGCGGATCCTGATAACTTTGTAAATGTAGATGATAAATTCGTCAGCTTACGAATATCAATCATATTCACACTGGATGCCAGTTTCTCCAGCGCATTTGACATTCGCTCAATTGATGCGTCCGCTCCCCCTACATCACTGGCTATTTCCAATAATAAAGAATCTATAACATTATCTGCTGCCATTTCTACCTCCATTTGTTTGAGGTCAACAGTTACATTTCATTTCATGTACCGGTAATAAAAAAAGCGGACAAACATTACTGTTCATCCGCCTCTTTCTTTTTATAGCTTCGCGCCATGAAATCCAATTGAAGTAAATATTTCTCCTGCATATCTGCCAATTGTTCCTCATTCAGATTTGAAACATCAACAGGTTTGTTTTGCTCCAATGGATTTTTGGGGTATTTGGCTTTTTTAGAAAAAGCCGCCGCAATGGCATTCATGGTATATGCTCCAATTAGCCACGCTTGATATTCAGTTCTTTCCCACTCGTTTTTGCGACGTTTCCAATATGCATCAATATGCCGTTTAACTGCACCAAATGTCATATGGAAAGCATCTTTTTCGGATAAACCACATTCCAAAGCCGATGGGATTAACTCATTGAGAATTAATTCTCTGAAAGTTTTTTGACTTTGGATGTTGCCCGTCTCTGCGCCCGATTCGGTTTCGGTTCGCTCGATTCTTCCGTGTTCATAGCCTGACTCATGATCTTGTTCAGACCGGTTCGAACGAAAAAATCATCTTCCGCCATCTGATTAAGGCAAATTGTGAATAAATCATAAAAATTTCCAGTACCATCCTCGGAGTGCTCTTGGATATACTGCTTTGCAATTTTCTTGGCGTCATGCATGGAGGATACGGTTCCATCTCCATCCATTCCATGATACTCCTGCAATCCAGCATAAAGCATCAAAATTGCAGTCTGAGGCAATTTCGAAATCTCATTTTTAATTCCCTGCACAGATTCTTTAATCACTTTTTTTCGTGAATCCGGATCGAGTTCTGCAAGAGCATCATCAGCCAAATACGCAGAACCGGAGACTCCGCCCAAAAACTCGATTAATCTATCGATGCAATCGGAACACAAAGAAGCCTCCAGAGTGTATTCAAGATGATAATCCTTACCACCAATAGTTAATGTCTTGTACATAATCAAGATACCTCCCTATCCTTGATTTTATGATCTACACATCTTCTCCATCTGTTGTCGGTTTAATCGCTGTCAACATACCTTTATACTCATCGATTGCCAGAGACAGCTCTGCTACCAGCAATTCATTCTGATCAACCGCAGGCATCGGGATTTTACCGCCCGGCTGAGCAACAATGAAGAATGCCTTAGTAAGATTCGGACTCCAAACAGTAAACCAGGTTCTCTTGTTGGCTGCCAGTCCTTCTGCCGCATCTTCCAACATTTTCTGGTAAATCGTTTCTGTTTCGTTTGTCAAGTTGAACGAAATTGTCCAGTCTCCGCCGGTATCCTGTCTGCCTGCAACATTTCTTGTCTGCTCATCTTCGATGGCAGATGCATCAATTGTCTCTGTACTCAAAGAAATCTCTCCGATAGAGTTACATCTTTGCAGCCATGTATACGCAGTCGGAGCTACACCAGGCGTTGTTTCTACGGCATAACCAGCTCTCATTTTAAGGGTAGAAATACCAGGAATATTTGCTATTGCCATTTAATCTCCTTTCCACCTCATTAATTGTTAGAGGTTAGCGATCACTTCATTTTCAGTGACCGGATTTTTTTTATTTTGTAAACTGTTTCTTTGTTTGATCAATCCATGTTGCCGATGCACCAGATACCATTCCGATCGCGACGGCATTCAGAATATCAGTTGCCGGATAGTTTGGCATGACATACATTCCGACTATTCCCAATATGCCACCAATGGCAGCTACGATAACAGTAATCCACTTATTGTCAATTCCGGATGCCTTAACGCCGAGTCCGATGAAATAGCAAATCGCCACAATGGCAGCTACACTAGCAATTCCAAAATCCATTGTCCTACCTCCTTTCCGTTTAATTGCACGAAAAAAGAGCATTAACATTAATGCCCTTATTCCCTTATACTATTTTAACTTATGTTGTTGTTTTGTAAAAAGTCACATTAAAAGGATTCTCCGCAATAAAGCCTATTGTAACGACTGACAACGCGAACAACCGTCTTGTCCGAACCCTCTATCTGTTCTGGTCCGTATGTTCTCCTAAATCCCATTTCCGTCATAGCTTGATGACTGATATTGTCAATTTCATACGCTTTACTTAATGCCTTTTGCCCTTTAGCATAAGAATCCACTTGAAATGCCGGAATGATTGCCGATTCATTTCCATCTAAATCCCATTTATTCCCAGGTGCACCCATCATATAGATATTAGAATATGGATATTTGTTTGGAATGGCACTCTTTTGCATAGAGCATGTAATGCCCTTTATGCTCTGCATATTTGATAACCATTTTTCAAAAACATCAAGAACAGGATTTTTTACTGTTATCATTAAATTCCACCTCCAAACACTTCCTTGGCAATTTCGTGTATTTTTTGTATAATCTCTACACTAGCTTTATACATTGGCATCGTTGCTTCCGTACCGAAGGATCTAACACTTTCTCCGGTATCAGCTGTATAAAACCATGAATCGTTTTTTCCGTTTCCTTTTCCGTAAGAACCGATTGTATAACCCATTTCCGCACCTTTAGGATTAGGGCTGGTTCCCGGAGAAGTATTGTAATGCACACCGGCACCAAACTCTATAAACAGGATATCTGAGCCCTCGCAAACAAGCGTTGCCTGCGCATAATCTTGGAACGAATTAATTTTTATATATGTGTTGTGTGTTTTATCTGAATCGCCTTGTGCTGCATCCACGTTTTCATTGACAATAGGAATTCCTATTTCCGCTAGCTTCTGCACAAACTCCACATTCTTACTTTTTAACACCTGTCTATATCGTTCCAATTCTTTTTGAGCGTTTCGAATGCTTGATACAGACAGATTAATCTTGATTTTCTTCACGATTTGCTCCTATCTTTTCTATTCCGTATCTGTGAACCAATCCCTTTTCCGCGCCGATACATTTTTTTAAACGGTAATCCGGCAATACTGTTGGTTCTAATGTTTCTTCATCCATTTTTAAAGTTCCATCTTCATTTAATTCTGGTTCTTTGTCTACCCATAACAGCATTCCTTCTTGTGGCTCAAATGAATCCCATCTGTTTTTCCATCGTGTTAAGTATCGATCGTAGTTAGGTACTAAACCGGCAGCTATTTCTTCTGGCGTCCCAGATGTAGAAGATACTGTCATATACCTAATCTCTGGTTTTGAAAAAGTTTTTATCGTATCTATTCCGTTCAATTTTTCAGTTACCATTGAAAAATAAATTTTCTGTTGTTCTCGATTATTACTTCTCACTACGAAACCATCCTTTCTATTATCGTGGGTATATAAAAGATTGCTTTTCCTCCTAGACTCTCATAAACCGATTTGAATATTAAATATCCATAATTGGCAACAATATTGCACACCAGTTCTTCCATGTCAATTACATATTTTGGTTTGGAATATCTATGTATATCACTGATTATATCATATTCCCATAATACTGTATGAGTCATTTCATGAATAAACACAGTAATCAATTCTCTTCCATATAAATCGTTTGAAAGGTAAATCGTATGTTCTGATGGAACAGTAACTCCAAGCGTATAACTTCCCGTTCTATCAATCAATTCTGGATTATATGGACTAACAAATTTCACTTTCCAATCATGATTATTTACCATTAAATATCTGTCCATAGCCCCTCCAATAGCAGAAAAGACCCATGCCACAAAAATGTAACACAGGTCCCTCTTATAACTTACTGCATCTGTTGTACTAATTTAGTTATGTCTGCTTTCATCGTCTGGCGCAATGTAGGATCTGCATCCGACCACATTTCTTTCAGATTTCGAATTACATCATCTGTATATTCCTTTGTGCTATTATCCATCATTCGTTTTGATTCTGCATCTTTGGAATCATGATAATGTCTTCTGTACTCATCGTAACGATCATAAGACTCTCCATATCTGGAATTTTTCTTATCATCTTTTCCTTTGTATGTCAGATAATCATCCATCCACTCATCATCTTGTTTGTACAGATAGGGACGATATCCCATTCTATGGCCTCTGCCTTTTGGGGCAAATCTGCCGTTATCATAGCGATAACGGTCATAGCCCATTCGTTCCATGAAGTCTTCAGAATCTTCTTCATCCATAGCTTCTATGATTCTCATGTCCTTATCGTACTGAGCAAGATCTTTTGCAATATCAACCCACTGTCCATAAATACTCAGGTCCGCCGGTGTGATATTATCCAGCCCTTTAGCCTCAACTTCTCTTTTGACACATTCCGCTATTTGTTTTGCAAATCTATGCATTATCTTACCCCCTTAACAGTCACAGCATTAGTGGCGGATGCCGGTGCTGTGCCATCAATCGATGCCAGCGTATTATTCGGCATACATGACGGATTCCCTAACATCTTAAAGGTTCCTCCGGTCGCGCTCGTCTGTACTACTGTAGCATATCGAGTTCTTGTTCTAACTCCGCACGCTGTGACTTGACGGCAACAACGATTTACCAGAGGATATTGAACTGTCCCGGCGCCAATCTGGAACACAACCGGAGCGCCGATCGTTGCTGTGGTTGGAATTGTCTGACCTAATATAATGCAGTATTTCTGCCCATCGTTATAACTTCCTGCCGGAAGCGTAACAACCAGGTTCCCGTCCGTAAAAGTAATCGCCGTGGAAACAACCAAGTTATCACACATGCGGCAAACATTTCTACAAGCCATATTTTACCTCGCAATCTAAAAAAGAGGCGGAGATACCGCCTCTCTGATATTTGTCAACCATAAAAGGCGATTAGCAACAACCGGTATTAGCTGTGCAGCAATTTCCATAGTATCCATACAGATTGGATGCTGGGTATGCCGGAACCGGTAACGGTGCTGTTCTGCGAAGAATCTCTGCCGTATTCGCAGCCATTGCCGCCTGCAATTCTGCATTCTGGTTAGACTGCGATGCTGCTAGTTTAAGTGACTGGTTCTCTGCCCGAAGATCCGCAGTTTCTTTCTGACACAGATAATCAAGAATTGCTCTCGTTCCTGCATTCTGGTTGTCGATGATATCTCTTGTGTTGTTGTTCATGGTGTTTTGCAAAGCACATGTATTCTGTGCCATATTGAAGTTGACGCCCTGAATTGCTTCGCGTGTTTCACAGCAGCAATTAGATAATTGGGCCTGCAGAGCGTTTGTATTCTGCATTCCGGCTACGGTATCTGCATTGATGGATTGCTGAATTCCGTTGAATCCTTGCAACATTCCCACATTCAAACCGTTAAATCCACTCTGCATTGTGTTGTTTAATGCATAAGTACTGTCACAAATCCCCTGCTGAATACCGCGGATGCCGTTTTGAATGTCATTAAGGGCAAATCCCTCATTTATATCTGATCGTGTCGCCCAGCCCTGGAAACCGGCTCCATTAGTGCCATTGGCACCATTTCCGCCCCAGCCGCCATAGCCGTTTCCCCATCCGCCAAAAATAGCAAAAATCAGGAACAGCCAAATAAACCAGCCGCCATCTCCCCAGCCATTACAGCCATTATCTTTAGAGTTACCTGTTGCGGCAGCAATGTCCGCTAACGAGTATCCGCTTGAAGTCATCATAATTTCAAGCCCCCTTAAATATATTTGTAAATCAAGAGGAATCCTAGGCTTTCCACTCAATCTTACAGCAAAGTTATTTCATGCCAAATTGATTTTTGATCTGAGATAATGCTTTTTCCGGATCGATATGGCGCTCCTCACATAGATTTCTAGCTAATCTCTCTATTCCGGTACTATCTCCATTTTTCATCATTTGTATAGCATTGTTGAGCACAGGATTGTTCCCGGCTTCCTTTTGTAAGATGGTATTTAATGCTTCTTGAGGATTTCCACCACTTCGCATTAATTGGATTAACTGCATAGGATTAATCATTTTTGACCCCCTCCCCTCTGTATGGGTTTGGACGATTCCGTGTGCTGTTGATTATTTTTATTTACCAAATCTTTAATTCCAGATATCTCCTCGAATATATCTTGCCTTAACTGTTCAAACAACGTATTTAGCGTTTCTTCATTTATTCCAGTATTGAGTTGTTCCGATTTATTTTGAGACTCTGGTTGCATCAATCGATATACGCAAATCTGACTTTTCCCATCTGCCTGCAACTGCTTTCTGTATATTTCAGTCCCATCAGATTTTGGATACCAGACTGGATTCCCACTCATATCAACGTCTTTTGCCTTTACCGCATCGATTCCATCGACAATCTGCCCAGAAAGGAACTGATTCTGCTGATTCACTTGCTGTTGTATGGGAACGTACTGCATCTGTGGTTGGTAATTATTGTTTGGTAATTGGGACAATCTTTCCTGATATGGATTGATTGGATTCTGATATGTAGGATATGCCATATTAGGCCATGTTGGATAAGGTTGCACCTATCTTTCCTCCCTTCTTCCTACCTCTATTATACTTAACCAGATAGGAAGAAAACAGGACAGAATATAGACACTTTATGGACATGATTTGAAAATTACTTTTCGAATTTTGTTTTTGATTTTTATGTTTATTCTATAAGCAGTTTTAGACGATATATTCATTCGTTCTGCTGACTGTTCAAGGGTAAAATTTTGAGCTCTTAATAGAAAAAGTTCGTTCTCATCGGGTGTAAAATTGCATTCACTTTCTAGCACTTCTATCTCTGATTTTGTGAAGTCACTAATATTCATTCTCTTGTTACCCATAAAATCCATTCCTCCCTATATGGATCTTATCCGGGGAACGTTCCACCTTTGAGAAAATAGGCGACTACTGCGCCTATAACGGCTCCGATAATGCCAGTAATGGCCGATTCGTATCGTTTGCTTGGCACTGACATTAAGGATTTTACATTATTATTTACTTCATCCACAGCATCTCGAATATGCTGTAAATCATTGGATACGACATCCATACGACGTTCCAATTCTTCAATTCTGGAGTAAAACTTTTCATGCTCCTGACTGATTTTTTTCTTTAAATCCCGAAAGTCATTTTCAAGGGATTCGATTCGATGTATATTTACGCATTCTGATTCACATCCCATCGCCATACCTCTTGGGCCCTTTCTCTCCCGTAAGACTATACTTCTCCCCACCACCGCGCGAAGTATCCCTGCAACACAACGGGAGGAATTGTGTCACGCACCGTCTGTGTTATAAAATTTTTGCAACCGGGATGATTCCTCGAAGATAACTTGCTGGCGTTCCAGCACTGTTATATGAAACCGATACTCCAGATTCAGAATAACTCATAACACCTTCTTTGCCCTGCTTATCATAGTGATACTGGGCGATTTTTCTGATTTTACTTTTGTATCTTTTCATTGCTACGTTTTTTGCAATATCTTCATCTTCCTCATTTGTGAAACCAAATGGGAACATTTCCTGGACAACATCATCAATTGCATCATCGATCAGCATAAGCAAAAAAGAATCCTGCTCTGGAATATAATCGTGTCCAATATATTCAATTAATTCTCTCAAAATTTGTTCTTTCAAGCCTATACCTCCATCATTTATTTTTTCGACGGTCTGCCTCTTTTTGCTGCCGGGGCAGGTGTCTCAATATCTCCATCGTTAGAAGAAAACGGAGAAACTGTGCTCTCCGCCTTAACCTCATCATCTGGAACCATCTCTCCGGCCGCATAGTAAATACCATCGTGTTTTACAACGTGATCGTATGTCATGCAATGCCTCCTTATTCCTTTACTTTCAGAACATAGATGCTGTCCATGCCCTCAAAGGACGGCAGTGCAATCATAGACGCTGTAGTGAAATACTCTACCGGCGGTCCGTAGATGGTTTTTGTTGCAACTGCGATTCCGCTGTCCAGTACAGTTACATCTACATCAGCATTTCCTCTCAGGGTTCTCTCTTCCGGAGTTACGCCAGCCCAAGTATTACCAAGCGTACCATCACCAATGATTGTTACGTAATCATCTGGGAAGAATCCTTTCTTGGTTCCGTCAAAATCCTGGTATTTCTTATCGTACAAAACCGGAATAAGACCTGTCTGCAACCGAAATACTTCTTTTGCCTTTGCCTGAGACATGAAGTCTACATTGACACCAGATGTGGTGATAAATGCATTCTTCATTTGTTTGCTCTTGATTAAGTAATTGAATGTCTTACTTGTCATAAGAGCATATCTCGGTGCTTCTCCGATACTTGTCAAGTAATCATAACCATTCTGAATGTCATCCAGAGGAGCAGCGCTATCTGCTTTATCCCATGTACTCGTTCCGCTCAGAGATGCATAGTGCTCGCCCTTCCAAGAAGAATCCTCATCGTAGTTGTACGCATAAATGGTATTGTCAGCTGCGCCAATGGTGATTTTCATTGCTCCATCAAGCGGTGCCAACAAGCTCATTCTCATCTTTTCCATAGAAATTTCAGCACCGTTTACCAAGCTATTTACATCATCATAAATGTGGTTTAAAACCTCGTCGATATACGGATCATTGGAATCCTGCGCTCTCTGAATGTCCATCAGATCACGTTCATCAATCTTCATGGACTCACGGAAGATCGGCATCTCCTCTGTTCTGATTTGGAAACCTCCACGGGTTCTAATGGTTGCCATGCTGTCCAATGCAGACGGTTTCAATGCAACGCCCAACCCCTTGTGCGCTTTGATCCATTTCAGGTCTATACCATTTTTCTTTCTAACCGGGAACCATGTAGTACCCAGGAAAGGAATCGCATTACTTGCTTCTTCTGTTCTACGAAATGCAACAGCAGCCGTAGAGAAAACATCTGTTAAATTCATAAAACTCCTTTCTTCCCCTTAACTATTTGGGGTTAGCGAATGTTATATTCGGTGTAATTAATTATGATTGAGCTGCCGGGATAGTTCCAACAATCGGTGTAGCAGCCTCTTCAAAAACAATGCGGCATCCGGCATTTACCAGTGCAGCTACAAGCGCAGCATCATAGGTTAATCCACTGTTTTCCTGTGCTCTTTTTGTATGGATATATGCTTTTTTAAGCACTGCCGCCTGCGGTCTACTCTCATATACATCATGACGCAGAAGACCAATTGCGCCCGTCCACGGTGTAGCAGATACCGGTCTGCCATCTTTGTCTACCGGTGTACCTGCCGGAACAATTTTTTCTCCATTGTCCGCAGTTTTTACCACTGACGTAAAATCAACGGTCATTGCCGTAGCTTCGCATTCTTTACGATTTAACACTTCTTTCTCCAAACCGACAGAAATGTTTTTTACTTTCATATCGCCTCTTGCCATCGTTAAACCTCCTTATTGGTTTTACATATAATGTTTAATAATATCTGCATTGGCTGTTTTTTTAGATGAACCAGCGGATAACTGCTTTGCTTTCTGCATTGCAAGAGATTCACTTCCATCTCCATGACCAGCAGAGAAATCTTTACGGGACGCTACAAATTCCTGCTCCCAAGCAGCCTTTAATGCTTTAATATGAGTTCCAATAGCTGAAAAAATCTTATCAGCATCCTGTTCCGTAATGGCTTGTGCAAGCTCTCTTGCCTCATCTTTTGCCATCCCGATCTCCTGACTCATACATCTTTCCGTGTACTCTCCAATCTGAAGCTTGTTTTCCAGCTCTTTAATCCGATTCTCACGTTCTTGCTCATGCTCTTGTTTGGCCTGCTGCTCTGCTTCCTCGGCTGTCATTTTGGCTCTTAATTGCTTTTTGAAGTTTGCCGCTTCTGTAGATGCGGTATTCTTTTCATTCTGCAATTTGGCACTTCTGGCTCTTTCTTCTGCCAACTGTGCCATCAATTCTTCTACAGTCGGCTGTTTGTCGCCATCGCCTTCGCCACCACCACTACCATCATCGCCATCACCTACACCAGAATTTCCACCATCAGCACCAGTGCCGCCACCATCAGCAAAAATCTGTAAGTGCATTGGAAACTTGTTACGTGTCTCGGAATTAAAAGTTCTACTGATTCTATTCAGCTTCATAATAAAAACCACCTTTCTAAATTAGCTCTGTTTAAGCACATTTCTCTTGTGCCGACTCTTTAACGCCTTGTCGCAGGCGTTCGCTCCTTAAGGTTCTTCTCCAACCATTTATATAAAACGTCCAGTTCCCCGAACGTTATTTTTATTACATGTATTTGATTGAGCATCGGCAGTTCACAATCTGACTTGCACTTGCTCCATATGAAGTGTCTTTAGGATAATCCATGACGGAATCTCCTACCAAAAACGGCTCTGTAATTGGCTTAATGGTACCGCCGACTTCACGGTGATCCTTCCGCTCTCTTTTGTCCCGGATATCAACCCATTTCTTTAAAGTGAATCCAGCAGCTATCGCATCCATGAAATCTTGATGATTCAAAGATGTATTTGATTCGTTCTCTGCCATATATTTAGCTCGGTCTGGAGAAACATAATACGGATCATCTGGATTGTTCTGCGTTGCTTCAATGAAATCATACGATAATGACTGAATGTAATTTTCCATATAGTCATCCAATGCTACTGCACCAGCTATAGCACTACGATATTGATAAATGAATTGAGAACGCACAAATTCAAAATCTACAGTCCCATATTCTTGCATTGAAAACAGAAGTGCAATTACAATTAAAAAGCTCTCTTCCATCTTCTTTGCAAGTTCTATTCTCTTTTTCTTATCTTCTTCGGATAAATCCATGTCTCCGAAATATTTTTCAAAATCAATGCTTCGCTTATTTTCAACAAAATCGTTGACTTCGTCAAAATTTCTAATTCCAATCACAAGGCATCCCTCCTTTACGACTGAACTTTACTATCATCAGTATTCATTCCGTCAATAATGGGAGAATTTCCAGTCTGATTGATTGGATCGCCCGAAGTATTAAAATTATGTTCCTGAGATGCATCAGAAGCAGATCCTCTACTCTTCATATTCTCTTGGAGAGCATCTAACATATCCTTGGAATCCAGATATACTTGCTCAGTATCCTCGAACGCATCCACCATTTTAAGAATATGTCGCGGATGTATTCCGGCATTGAAATATGTCGCAAACGTATTCGCCTTAACACTCATGTCTGTGTTTTTCTTGCGCGTGAAGTGCAAATCGATATCACTGGTATGAATCAATCGAATTGGCGCATCCATCGGAAGTTTTCTTTCTGGCACTTTAGCAATCGCTTTCAAAATCAGTGATAATTCTTCACGTTTACCATGTGCGATCATCTGTTGCTCACGAACCGCATCCAGTTCTGTGGCACTCCAGCCTGCTGACATATCTGTGGCGCTTCCTGTTGAACCACCACCAGAATTGTCATATTGAAGAGGGATCTTACAATCTTGCAGAATTTCTGTTCTGGTAGTCTGAATAGCATTCAATGTACTAGAACCATCAAACGTACTGGAAAGCGGTTGTATCTTAGATACTTTTCCATCGTCAGAAAAGGTGCACACCCATTCTCCACTCTTAGGACTTCTGCTTTTTCCGTCTTTATCTATAAACGATACGTTATCAGCCCACCATATTTCCTGTGTGCGTTGTGCTACATCATTGGTGAAATCCGAAAGCAGAACATTCAGTGCATCCATTCTGGCTATTTCTCGTTCAAAACATCCAGTGCGGTCGAAAGCACGTTCATACTCAACAATCGGTATTTTCTCAAGCGGATTTTTTTCTTCGCTAACAATTTCTCCGTTTTCTACTTCAAATCTGCTCTTATCTGTATAGCAGGTAAAGTATTCCGAACCATCACGGCAGGAAAAACTCACACCTAATACTTTTTTTTGACCAGGGCCATCATAATAAACCACAAAAGCATACTGTGAATCCAATGTATATAAATCCACCAGAGAACCATCGTCCCAATCATCCGTCTTGATATCAACCATTCGATGACCAATACCACACACTTCAACAAATTCTGCCATGCACTGATCTAGCCATCCAATGTTTTCCCCGTTGATTAGAGTTTCATTCAAGGCAGAAATTCCAGAATCGTCTGTACTGGAATCTGTATCGTGCAACTCTTTATTACCGCGCTGCACCATCGTAACCGGGTTTCCCCAGTTATACGCGATTTTGAACTCTTTCACATAATTCGCCAAATTTGCATGTACTCGGATGTCGATATCTGGACGTATTGTTTTTGGACGAACAAGAGGCTGTTTTCCACGTTCATACTCAATCAGGAACTTCATCTCTTTGACATTTTCTCTGTGGATATTCATTGCTTTATCCAATACTTCCAAAAGATTGTTTCTATCTATATTCTTATACCTGCTATAAATTCTTTTTCGCCCAATCAACTGTCTTGGCCTACCATTGATGGCAATTACTTTCTCTTCTGATTCCATGCAAAACACACCTCCCTTCTATTCAAAAAGAAAAGCGCCTGGAATTCTCCAAACGCTCTAAATACATTTTTACGATATTATTGTACAATAGTTATATGTATGCTAAAAAGTCACTTTTTTCGAACATTTAATAAAGCAAGAAAATATCTTCTCCTATCATTCATCGCACTCTGTGAGCAAGGAACTCCCATCACTCCACGCAAATAGGCATACGAACAATCACGGTCACAAACGAACTTAATGATAAATTTCCATAAGTCTGCATCTACTTCTTTTGCCGTATTTTCAATCAAATCAATCTTTTTCTGTAAAGCCTCGTGTCTCATTGCAAGATCCGCCGTTGGATCGCTTTTATTATTGGTCTTTGAAAACGGCATTCCGTTGAATCCTGTACTATGAACAGTATCTTTATTATACAGTAATTCATCTTTCCATTCCTGATACTGTTCACAAAAAGCAACCAATTCTCTCCTACGTGCCGGTGTCATGTTGTAATCTTTATAAGTGAATTTTCGTTTATTCATGATACCTCCTAAAATGGACTTGTCATAATTCTGGTTCGTGAAACTCCACTGCCCTTATTCAAAAATACTGCTAATGCCGCCAATGAGTCCGGTGCATCATCATGCTTATTTTTACCAGTGATTGTAAAACTGTAAACTTGATTAAGAAACTTTCGATATTCTTTTGATTGACAACCTGAATCTCGAAAATAAAAGCTCCGAATAGCTTGTGCATTATCCCATATTCTTTGTTCCTTTCGTTGCGATGTTTTTTTTCCTCCTTTTCCGGCATTGACGATCATCTGTTGTGCAAATCTGGAAATCAAATTGATTTGAACTCCACGTTCTTTCAGCATTCCATTTATATCATCCTTGTAACCTTCGCCACCATTATTCGCCTCAAAAAAGGCATTCGACACATGATTCCTGATTAACGCATCCAAGACTTTCGGCTGTGTAATCATCTTTTCGCTGCTATCAAACACAACGTCATGAATGTAAACCGAACCATCTTCATATACATAAGCAATTGGCATGGAAAGATAGTCTGTTCCGCCCAAAGCCACATCACACGCAGCGACCACTTTCAGCGGTGCCACATCAGGCAACACACCATTGTAAAAATTCATATGCTCTGGGTTAAATACCGCGCCATCACGTTCAATCGGTTCCTGCTGACATTGTGCGAACCACGATGCCATATCGTCATTTTCTTCAAATTTCGCACGTTCAATTCGATAATATTTCGTACTGAACCCGACATTATAATCATAATCAAAGTTGGATTCATCTGTTTCTGGGTCTAGCGCCGGTATCTTTAAAACTTCCCATCTGATTCCTTTTGCCTCTGGATTGTTCTCCAGAAATCCCATACGATTCATATAGATATCATGCAGACTCCAAATAGTTCCGTTATAAAGGACCTTGCATTTCTCTTTTTTACGTTTCATAAGGTTGTTATCAAACAACATCTGCTTTCGTGCTAAAACATCCGGACTCAAAACATCCTCAATACCTGCCAAAATATCATCTGCTACCAGCCATCCGGTCGCATCGTACAAACCGTTCAAACCAGATGTCAGACCTTTTCCAGACAATGACTTGTATTTCTTCTTGCGCTCCAAATCAACGGTATTAGCTTTAGCATCAGTGGATACGATTCTGGCATTCGGGAAAACATCTGTATGCAAATAAATCGGATCCGTCCATATCTCCTTCACACCATCAAGGAATGCTCCTCCGGCATCCTCTTTATATGAACAGTAAAGATTACTCAGCTCTGTATTTCGGCAGCAATGCCATGCCATTCCAAGTGTGATTATCTGCGTATTATGTGTTGGAACCATTGTTTTCCCAACCAAATACAAACCATCACTATTTGAAACCGTAATGCAGTTGCCTTGTTTTGGAATGCTTCTTGTGATTGATTTGATAGAAATCCTATGTTTCTTTGAAAATTCTTTTAGTTTCTTTCGTTCGATTGTACATGGTATTTCAATTGTTGGATTAAATCCAATGGTATATACTGCATTTCTACCAATTACACCACTGCTTGATATTTTCGGTTCTTCCTTTTTTATAGATGCTCTCCATCCAAACGTGGATATTAAAGAAACAAAGTCGTTTTTTAACGTTTCATTTGCGGTTGAAAACTGATATCTTCTTTCTTTTCTAATCAAACATCCATCCGTGTCCAGCAAGCCCGCCAAAAGTTCCAGTCGCTGCTTTACAGAAGCACATAAATATTCTTTCGGTATGTGTTTATTACAAATTTTCGTATAATAACACATATCATAAGTTCTTAAATCGTCTACCAGTTCCCTGCCAAATACTGTTGTTATTACCCCTGTCGTTTTATGAACGTATTGATGTTTTATTGGATATCCATACTTTACAATTTTATCGACAATAGCAGAATCCGATTGAGGCCCAGAAATGGCAGGCTTTTTATTGGTTCCATCACCCAACCAGGCCCCTAAAACATACGGATGTACTTTTAGTTGCATTTCCGTTCCTGCCATTATCGGCTTTTGAGGAAGATAAAATCTATATCTATCATTAAATCGTTCTTTTCCTATTAAGTTTTGAGTTTCTTCTGTTTCCCAGACACCTCTTTTTTTGTCATAGACAGTCCATTCGTGTCTAAAGTGGCATTCAATCTTTGTGCCATCGGACAATTCCACTGTATGAGTTGTATGATATTTAGGATGAACGCAAATCACTGTAGTAAACTTTCCATCGCTACCAATGACTTGATCTCCTAATTTTAATTCTCCGTGAGTTTTCCATCCACTCTTTGTAAACACTGGCGTATCATCGGCTAATAGCTTACCAACACGCGCCGGCATGTGAATAAATCCCTCATCCAGCTGATCATCTTCCAGTCGTTGAAGCAGATTGACAACCTTTATCAATGTCTTGCGTCTAGGCTGATAAAAGCGTTCCTGGGGTTTTCTATCCTTTTCAACATACAAAGCATAAGAATCCAACAGATCTGGAGCTTCAAATAAAAGCAACTGCCAGTACAAATCATCAAAATTTCCACTTCCTGTTTGTGCTGCCCTATAAGCCGCCATCTGATGCAAATATTGACTGATTTTCAACGCACAGTCTTTAACATCCTTATGTTCAGCGAATACATAATCGCTACGCATATTCAAAATAAGCTGAAACAAATCTTCCTGGCTTTGATAATCTTTCAAACCACATTTCATAATCCGGTCCGCAATGTATTTATACCATTCAAGACTGCCCTCTATTAATTTTGACATATAAAAAGAACCACGCTCCCCCTTTATCAAAAAGTGAAGTCATGGCTCTCTAAATATTGGCTCTCTTGACTAACTATCCATTATTCTGTTAATGATTGGCATAGTGAAACAAAATCGTTTCTACTCAAATTTTTCAATTGCTTACTTGCCAATTCGTGTGTGTATACTGGTCTCCCCATCAACTTGTATGCGTACTGATAGACATACTTCCTATCCTCTCCCGTCAGCATACAAATTCCCGTATAGGCTTCCACAATAGCTGCTTCCTGTTTTGTCATTTGGATAAATTCCCCCATTCCAACAAACCATTGAAATCTATTAAATCTGTGTTACATATTTTTCCATCATCAGTGCAATAGTAATAACCCGTAATAGGCCGCTGCAATAGTTTATGCCGCATGATGCATTTGGAAAAGCCATTGAACGATCGTTTCTTGTCTCCATATGGAATAAATGAAATTAATACCTTTCCAGGATCAGTGCGATTAGAACGAATAATGAGTTTTCCCCACAAATTCACAACTCCGCTATTGTAGGTTATTCCTATTCTTGCCATACCTAAGATGACCTTGTATTTTGATTGAACATCATTCGACATTAATAATAAACTTTCCTTTGCATTTACTGCCCCGACAAATATAGGGCATCATATGTATCTTTGTTTCATAAAAAATTCGAATAGCCTTTTTATGACAAAATGGACAGATGATCCACACCTGTCCATCCGAAAGTATTTTTTTATCAGCTATTCTATTCCATCCCTCTTCTGGTGGATTCATGTTTTTTGAAAAATCACTCATAGCTTTCCAGCCCTTAAAGTAGACCGGCCGTTTCCTGTAAATTCGCATACATACAAGCCAGCGTATTGACAGTTACTCGTAGCTGATTGATTCTAACGCAGTCTTCTTGATATCTACTTTCCAAATACTTACCTCTGTCCTTAAGATCGGTCAACTGCTTTTGAGTCTCCAACAGATCCTTATTAGCTTTTTCTAGTTGTTCCTTTAAATCAGAGTTTAAAATCTCTAAGTCAAGATTCTGTGCTATCACTGTTCCCCTCCCATTGTTCGCAAGCATCGTCCCAAAAACGAAAGTCTGCACGATACTCTGAATCTCCATTACAGCATACGCCCTCATAGTGAGCATACCATTTACAAGTGCAACAATATTGTTTTTCTTGTTGTTTTTCCATAATCCAGCAAGTGGAGTCGAACCACACGAAAATTCTTCTCCACCGTCTGGAGTTTGCCGGAATCCACAACATTCGTATTCCGTTCCGAACTGTTGTGTTATATGTACGTTTCCCCGGTATATCGCACACGTTCCTCATTTTAGGCATTATCATAACCCAACTTTTATTTTGCCGGACAAGGAAATGGACCATCAGGGAATTGAACCCCGGACACACGGCTTATAAGGCCGCCGCTCTAACCGTCTGAGCTAATGGTCCTTAGCAGAAGGCAGATTGGGTAAAATCCTTCTGCTGTTGCAGTTCACAAACCACCAGCCGCAACAAAGGTGTTATCCACAGAGGGTATCAATGTGAATAATCGGGCACCCTGTTAGCCGGGAAGCACAGAATCCCGAAAGCCAATGATCGGACTCGAACCGACAACCTACTGATTACAAGTCAGTTGCTCTACCAGTTGAGCTACACGGGCAAAACGAATATCTACTATTCGTTTAATGACTCTCTGAATGGCTGATGCGTCCAGAATTTGATGTCATGATGAGCTGGAACATCATACACAATGCCGGTGGTCGGAACTTTGCACGAACGTGCCTTTCTGACAACCTTCTCAAAGCTACCAAATTTATCAATCTGAATGCGTTTTCCCTTTTTCAGTTCACGCCGCATGACTTCCAGAAACTTATCAACGATGATCTTGGTCTCATTTTCCTCAATGCCAGTTTCTTTAGCAACCATTCTAATCATTTCTAGTCTGTGCATACTCTTTCACTTCCTTTCCTTAATACTGTTAATACAGATAGTGGGACTTGAACCCACATGATGTAAATCGTCAGATTTTGAGTCTGATGCGTCTGCCATTCCGCCATATCTGCATATGTGGTTACAAAACTGGAGCAGTCAGACTCGAACTGACAATACCTTGATTAAAAGTCAAGCGCTCTAACCAACTGAGCTATGCTCCAACAACCGGCAACGCCGGTTAGCAAATTGTTTATAGTGCTATGCATGGCACTCCTTCCATAAGATTGAGGATAGTAATCGATACGATAAGGTATTTATTACTCATGCGGGGAAATGAAACACTTATGATGTAACCTTATGGAAAAACCATCCGAGCCTTGTGACGGCTCTTTAATCAGCTTTCCGCTAGATGGTGAAGGATCTACAATCATGGACCAAAAAATAATCAGTCCAAACTGGGCTAGTTGGATTCGAACCAACGAATGCAGGAGTCAAAGTCCTGTGCCTTACCGCTTGGCGATAACCCATTTTTAAACTGTCATATATCGGATGGATTTGACAAATTCCCTAGGAATCGTGACTATCTCATTCTGGGTTTCGATATAGAATAGTTGAGTGTCTTGTGCATATCGGTATGCGTCGCTCTTCTATTCCAGAATATCTTCGATGTCTTCGGATGTTCCGTCAATATATTCGACTCTTACCACGTCCAACTCCCCCAAATGCAAACCAATGACAGCACATATGTAACCAACATCGCCGAAAAACCGACAATTGAAAATTTGTTCTCCGGCATCTTAAGCCCACGCATAAAAAACACCAGGCAGGCAGAGAATACCGCAATCATGACTGTAGTAATTATCTTTATTGCTAAAACCATCTTTATCCCTCCGACATCTATAGCCTTAACGTGTCAATTTGTTCCCGTCAAGCACTTTTTCTATTTTTTCAAGGTTATAAGTTCCGAAAATAGGAGTTTTTCAATCCATTTGCAGAAATCATGCCATTCATCCAGCTTGTGAGCCCTTCTGGCAAAATAAATGTTCCGCAGAACCGCATAATTTAACATCATGGTTCGTTTCTGGTTGTAGCTGGACGGCAGAAGCTGGATCATCTGCCACCAGTATTTTTTATCCTTGGTTTCAAGATATTTTTCCCTTGCAACATTCATTGCAGAAATAATATCATCCATACAAACCATCCAATGATGCTCATCACAATTTAGAATATGTTCAACGCTAAAGTCTTCGCGTTCAAACCGTTTAGCATGGATTTTATGCATGGTACTGCAACTGTTAGCGACGGTTCCGACCTTGTATGTATCAAACTCCTTCCACCAATACAGCGGCGCAGTGACATCAACGGTTACTGGCAAGAATCGCATGAATTTCGAATGATCCGTTCCTGCCGCCACCAGCCGTTTCATCAGCCCTAAATCATTTTCTCCGATGTTCATGTGACCCGGCCAGAACGCACTGTCACTTTTATCCCAACTATTCATCGGGTTACGGGCTCCCATAATCGCTGCACGCCACTGCTCTGGTGATGCTGTTACTGTATTCTCAAGTAAAATCATACCTATTTCCCCTCTACTGTGATGCAATCGTATCTTTCTGAATTGATAGTGTTCTCCATTGCTTCAACTGGATTGTAACCAAGATTTTGAAGAATCTGTTTGAATACTGTCACAGACTGTCCGCTTGCAAGCTGCACGCCTTTACGTCTACTATCTGCATGAAATACATCGTGACGACTATTTACATTCCAGAAAATAATGTTTGGGATTACATAACCTTTTTCTCTAAATGCACGAGCCATATTGTCATAAAATGTCCAGCTATAGTCTTCTGTGCAAAAATCTATTTCCATATCAGAAATAACGACAATTGCTTTGGGCATCTCTTCCTGCGAAATTTTGTGTTTTTCTGCAATTTCAAGGACTCTTTCAAAGGCAATTTCAAGGTCTGTATTATTACCCCAATTTGCGCTGTTTACATTGCAAATTTTCTGTTCAAGTGTTTCTCCTCTCAGAATAACTGTTTCTGGAATGCCCGAAAACGTCATAAACAGATTGTGATATGCTCCAACATTTCTTTCCGCAAAGTAAATCGCAAGTCCTATTGAAGTAGCCAGCGGTCTGCCACACATGGATCCAGATACATCCGCCATTACAAGAACATTGGAACCCTCTTCTACATAATCCGGCAGTGCTTTCCACTGTGCTTCAAGGACTTTGCTGTTCTCTCTGCCGTATAAGAATTTCTCAACAATATCGTAAGGGAATAATGTGGACGCATTGATCTTCGCATCTCCCTTTTCTACCTTGCCGATAAATTCATTGAATCGTGCCTCGTCATGTTTCATAAAAGCCTTGCGGTAAATCATCATTGCACGGCTGGGAACTTCCGGGTATTTAATCTCATCCCATTTTCCGGCAGACATAAGGCTTTCTACAACACCGATCTGTTTTCTCATACTACGGACAATTCTCTTGAAATTGTAGACCGGATAACCAAGTTTCTGTGCGGTCATAACGCCAAGCCTGCGTGTCTCCTTACTGCTTGCATCCGCAGTCTTAATCCACTTTGCCAATAAGGATATTGCCTTGCCATCATTGAGGTTCTTCAAATCTTCCTCAAACTGTTTCTTCATGGCAGCCCACATATCATCCTCTAACGGAGTTTCGATCAGAGAATACATATCATCATATCTTCCGAACACTCCAATCAAATCAATGTTCGGTCTGAGTGCTTCTGGATGTTTCCCTGCCATGTAGCGGACGATTGTTCTGAAAGTCTTTCTTTCTCCCAGTCCTCCACGAATATCTCTTGCGTAGAACGCAATCTTTGTGGCAAAAAGAGCATCCTGATTGCATGCCTCTGCGAACAGTGTTTCAATTCTGCCCTCATCAGCTTCTCTCAGAGATCCGATTGTGCCGAACAAATCCAGTCTTGCGTCTCCTGTGGTATTCAAGGCCACAGCGCCGTTCTCAGTTCTGGTAAATGAACCGTTTTTTCTCATTGCATCTGCGAAGCTCATTGTTTCCTCTCTTTCCAGGACTCTCATTTGTGGAATCGAACCACTTCACATTGTTTTGCAGACATTGTTTTAACCATTGTGATTGCTGTAGGAGTCCCATAATAAAATTGTTTGCAAGTTCATTCAGGACGCTATTGGTTTTTATGATTAACAGTCATATCCCATAATTTGCTGTGAGCGTCCCATATAAAGTTTTATGCCTATCTGGCTAACTTTTTAAGTTCATACCGTCTGTGCTGTCTCTGGCAAGCTTTATGGTACTTTTCCATATCCCTATACTCATTCTTTCGGTTCATAGGCAACCTCATTTCTTTACATGACGCTGTTTCAAACGGGAAAATATTGTCAATGGAATTTTCTGTTTTGAAAGATTGCTGTAAGCGTCACTTAATTGCCCCGACAGAACTTGAACCCGTATACTCGATTGCTGTGCGGAACACAAGCGTTATCGCAGTCATGTTCCCTCCGGTTTACCATAACCGGCAATCGGGGCAGAGACGAGGGGCGGAATCGAACCGCCGACACATGCCTGGATTGGAATGAGATTGCTGTTGAGATCACTAACATGATCTGCGTATTCATATCATTGCTCTACCATCTGAGCTACCTCGCCATAAATCGCAGGAGAAAGATTCGAACTTTCAATGTACCGGCTCCCTAAGCAATATAATATGCTGTGCGTGCCACCCACATGACAACTTTTACGGTGCGTCTACCAATTCCGCCATCCTGCGTTATGGGTCCGAAGACCCTTTTTTGTTTTTGAAAAATTTTTAAGCTGACTTTTTTACACTAGGAACGATTTCTACGGAACATCCGAATTTCTTTTCAATATCCTCCATAGTGACTTTTAGTGGTTTCTTAATCGAACAGGTAAATTGTTCTTTTTCTCCGTTTCTCCCAATCGTTTTTGCAAATCCTGAAAATTCCCATTCACTTTCATTGATACGTAAAGAAACGTGCTGGAGAGAATGATTCTGAGCATACCGAATCATGTCTTTCAAGACGATACCAAAATCATTTTCCCGTAACAGCTCTCTAAAGGATTCCATTTTATCCAAGCAAACCTCCGTACACGGTCTAATTACATGATCTCCTGTAAATGAAAACAATTTCGATACCGTCATAGCTTTTTCTCCGATACACGGCTTATATCCTTGTGAAATCGCCATTTTTAACAGGCAGTCGGCTTCCTCGCTATCCTTAACCCAAATGATTTTCCCACTAAAATCAATCATTCTGTATCCCTCTTTCTTTGAAAATATTATACAACGTTGCCCTTGATACATTAATTTGTTTTGCAAAATCCACTGCTGTAAGTTTATTTGCTTTATATTGCGCTAACAGCTTATCAAAAAGTGCTTCGTCTATTTTCTTCTTTGCTCTACCCTTATATTTTCCTTGAAGCTTAGCCAGTGCAATCCCTTCTGCCTGGCGCTGCCTATTCATTTCTCTCTCTCGCTGCGCTACATAAGAAAATAGCTGCAACACAATGTCAGAAATCAATGTACCTGTTAAATCTTTACCTTTAGTGGTATCAAGCAACGGCATATCTTGAACGATAATATCTGCCTTAATCTCTTTCGTGATATGCTTCCACTGCTCAATGATTTCGTCATAGTTTCTGCCAAGACGATCAATTGAATGAATTACTACCACATCGCCCTCTTTGATTTCAGAAATCATTTTCTGATATTCCGGACGATCGAAATTCTTTC
This sequence comes from Clostridium sp. AM43-3BH, assembly GCF_003479985.1. Taxonomy (NCBI): domain Bacteria; kingdom Bacillati; phylum Bacillota; class Clostridia; order Eubacteriales; family Clostridiaceae; genus Clostridium; species Clostridium sp. AM43-3BH. The sequence goes on along the minus strand of NZ_QUIH01000003.1, from coordinate 328,369 downwards.
CAGATTTTTTATCCATGTAAATCTTCTCTACTCCATCATCTTTCATCGCTTCAATTTGACGGCCCTCGTTCTGATCAATTGTAGAAACCCGCACATACCCTATCTTCATTTATAACACCTCTCGTTTCTTTATGGTTCAATTATACACCATTTTGATTATATAGTCAATGAACATATAATCAATTTTTAGTATTTCAATTGACTGATGAAACGATTTTGATTATTATATATGTAGGAGGAGGTGATTGACATCGTTTCTCAAAAAATAAAACGAATTATGAAAATAAAACACATTTCCAATATCCAATTAGCTGAATATCTCGGTATATTGCCTCAATCATTGGCGAACAAATTTTCCAGAAACAGCGTGTCGGCAGATGAACTAATTAAAATTCTTAACTACCTTGACTGCCGTTTGGTAATCGAAACTGAACCTGATGTTTCGATAAGGCTAACTATGGATGATGTCGAGAAAGAGGAATAAACCCCTCTTTCTTTTTATTTGCTTATAAACGGTTCAATCAAACGATATTCTTGTTCCGGCAAAATATTCTTACATCCCCAGTCGAAGATATCCATTAAACATGAATCATAATCTCTCAGATGCTCGCATGAAACAACTTCACCGAATCGGTGCTCTTTTATGCACCAGTCATCGCTGCCGCGTATTCTGTTGTATAACACATCCTATGAATTGGATACCCTACTTCGAATAAGCATTTGCCCATCTTCACTCTCATAGAATCGTTTAATAGAACTGAAATCAAATCTTACCCCATATGGCACTGGCATATATGTCAAAAGCTCTCCTGTCTCCAATCTCATTTCGCAGGTCCTTGTGCCAAACATTTTTGATTTACACGTTATCTTGAATCGATACCTACCAGTTTCATTCATGCCAATTCGACCCCCTTTTTGTTTTTTGGAAATTTTGGGGGCTCACCCCGCCCAGACAGCCCCCTACGTTTAGACCCCTACCCCCATGCTGCGCCGCTGGTGTTTTCCCGGTGCTGATTCCAATCGTTGGAATCAAGGCAAAACAGACGCCTTTTTTATTGTTATTTTGCACAAAAAACGTATGCCTGTTGGTGTGTCTAAATAAAGCACGGTCTAAATATACACTCATTGCACAAAAAGCGCTTTAATTGGCTATTTATGGCATTTGTTGCGCTCCTGGGCATCCCTTACACCTGCATTTATCACAGTTCCGGCGCTTCCGGTTCTGGTAATTCCAGACTGTCGGCGTATTTCTGAGCGATTTCTTCCCGGCTCTCCTGCGCTGTGGTTCCGGTTGTTACCCTGATTTCCTGCGCTGCCTCCGCGTATCCGTGGCAGGCTTTCAGTGCAAAGATGCAGCCGATGCTGTTTTTCTCGGTCGCTCCATCAAACAATGCGGACTCACTTTCCATTTTCCACCTTTTAGCCGCTCGAGAATGTGCAGAACTTGTTCCTCCTCTAATTGTCCCATTTATCCATGTAGTGATGGTATCGTTAGCCACTCCCACCATGATCGCAAAGTTTAAAATCGTAGGCTTTTTTTGATAACGATAGCATAAACCCGTGTATACATCCCACAACTGATCCAACAGCTCTATATTATCCAAATCTAAATTTGTACCAGTAACCCAGATTGTTTTGCGTTCTGCCGGATTAGCTTTAAACAGATGCATATAAATATGCTTCATCATTCCAGCAAAAGCGGAAGGATTCCCGATCATCTCTTCATGAGATATTCCAAGCACATTTGTAATATAATCATCTGCATAGTATTCAATCTTATTCTTGTATATTTCAATATTATTCAAATTATTTTGAATATTGACACTATGATTATTTACTGTTTTAATATCATGTTTACCATTAGCCATATTATAAAATTCACATCCTTTTACATACTACAACAAATATTCCAATAATGCAAATAATTAAAGGAATATGAAATAATTGTATTTATTGTTTAATCAATTATGTTATTCGGAAATATAAAGAAAGTCTTAAAGTAAAACATCTGTAGAATTAAAAGAAATATATTTAACTCCAGGAACTTAATCCAATAATAAAAACGCTGATATTTTAAAATCTAAAATATTAAGCTGATCGGATTATACGGAATAATAACACAAAAAGTCAAGATATAAATTTTAAAAATATTTTTATGATTATCTGGGAATTTAAGATTTATAAATATATTCCAGTCTGTTTATTATTGGATCGCTAGATATAATTTATTGGCTTACGATTTAGTGTATTATATAGTTTTAGTTTATGGCGGTTATATATAATTTACTGGCGGCAAAGCCGATCGGGGATCGTGGTAGTATGTAGCGTATTATTGTTATATTTACTTTATCGGTTTAAAGCGTTATTTGTTGGCAGTATTTAATTTACTGTGATTACATTTAATTTATCGGCGGCACCGCCGATCTACTTGGTTGGTAGTTTTGAGGTTTAGATCTGGATCGTGGTTGTATGTAGGTTACTACCGGGATCGTCGCTACACGACCGCAAGGATCTTAACGTCCAGCGGTCGAACGCTTACCGGATCGACGGTATGAGGCGATCTGATCTCTGGCTATAGGTGATCTAAAAAATCTGGTTTAGCCTCTGGCGTGAGATCCGATCGCTACCGACAGCGAAAACATAGGGCTTTAGCGAATCATTACCGCAAAAAAAATAAAAAAACGCCATCTTTCGGGCTCTGCACGAAAGCCGAGGGGGAGTCCAGAGGGGGGCGAGGGACGCCCTCCTTTGTACTTGGCTAGCGACACAGTATATTATTATATATAAATTATATACAGAGATTAAAATTCTTTTTTAGTAAAAGGGTGATTAAAAGATATAATAGATAATAGAGTTATTAAGGGGGTACGGGGGAGAAGAAGAGGAAGAAGGAAGAAAAGGAAAACTAAGGGGAAAACCCTTTTTTCTTCGACCTGCCACCGTTCGGGAAAGTTATTTTTTGCTTTTTGCGCTGTTACTGCCCTATCTGCTCTTGTTGGAATCCCGATCGTTATCTTCGAGGGTCTGATGCTCTCCCGGGTGTACATCCAGTCCAAAACTCGATCGCTATCCCCTGCTTTTCTCTTGTTGGAATCATCCGCAGGGTTGCGGCGGCTTTTGGCTTGCCTAGATTTATATAGCTATCAAATAAAATTTTACGTGATTTTGCATTTTAATCTATCAAGTGGGTATTTTATCGACTTACTGATTTTTAAAGGCAAATTAAGATTTTAAAATAACGTCACTCAATAAACCAGATTGATCGCTTGCCTTGGAATCTCTGGCAGCAGTCTAGGCAAATCGCAACCTCTAGGGCAGAATCTAAAATTCCAGAAAACAGATCGCCCTTGCCTTGCTTGGAATCATGTATACACTAAATGATTTTTACATCAATTTGCTGTTTTAAAACACTTTATGAATATTTTACCGACTAGGCAACAAAAAACCAAAATTAGAATTTTAAACTAATATAATCAAATAAAGCCGATCCGCCTATCTGCATCGGCTTGGAATCAGATCGCCATTCCGGCAGAACCTACCAGGCTTTTATTGGAATCATCAAACATAAAATTTTAAGAAAAGTTTTATTTAAATTTAATAATTAAAATTAGAGTATCGTTAAATATTTCACACAAAAATATACTTGCGGCGCCCGGATGTATCCGATACCAGAACAAAAAAATCGGACCGTCTGCAATAGCGATCCAATTTTTTTCGAATTGTTTAGACAATATATTCAATATAGTATTTGATTCTGTTGCTATATGATTTCGACTCCTAATTTTTCAGCTGCTGTTAATGCGACCTGCTCGAATGTATCGCCATCCGCATTTTTCCATTCCTCGGCCATTCCGGCAGCTTCGCACAGCTCCGCTAGCTGGTCCATATCCCATGTATCGGATTTTTTAATTTGTCTTGCTAATTCCTCGATTTCTGCTCTCATTGTTGCGGTCATTTTAATCTCCTCCTGTGTATTGGTGGGGCGGTTGCCCGCCCCGGTGGTTTCTGAGCTATTCAATCAGCTCTTTTTTAATTGTCTTCGATGCCGCTCTGAGTGTCATCGATAAGGCGGTCAACCATCTTTTCAGCCTTATCATATTCTTTGTGTTTGAGTGCTTCCCGCAGGTCTTTCAAGTCCTGCAAAAGTCTTCTTAAATAACTTTTAAATACGCTCATATCTTCGTTCATGTTTCTCCTTTCTCCGGCTCTGCGGTTATTGTCTCGGTTTCCCTCTGACAAGTATTATTATAACTTATTTCAGTTATATTGTCAATATCATCCATTGAGTTTTTCTTTTATTTCTTTCTCTTCTTCTGGGTCTTTTTCGTAATATAAAAGATGTTCCGGCTGCATATTCAAAATAGCACATATGCTATTTAACGATTTCATGCTTATATTAGCATTGTTTTCTTTTATTTTGCGCCATGTGTCCTGTGACAAAATGCCGCTTTTTTGTGCCTTGTATGCTGTCATTCCGGCAGTTTTAAGCGCCCCCGCCACGTCAAATTTAAAACGTATCATTTGCGTTACCTCCTTATATATAAAGGATACAGCAGCCCCCGCAAAATGTCAAACAAAAAATAACTAAAAAAAGTTGTGTTTTCTCTTGACTATAACTTATTTTAGTTATATAATAATGATAGTTAAAAGAAAAACATTCACACAGCCCCAAGGGCGGAAAGGTTAGAAATTATGAAAAAAATGATTATTGGATTTTTACTAGGTGTAGCAATGACGGCGGCGGTTCTGGGCGCGTATGCTCATTATAACATGGTCGACATGAATCGCGTCGTGGACATCCAGACAAGCGACGAGGGCGCGATGATCGTTATTGATTCCGGCGACGGTTATTATTGGGAGAGATAAAAAAAACGGGGATTTTTCCCCGGGATGCCCGAAAATTCGAAAATACCACTTGAAAACAGAGAAGCCAACAGCTATAATATACTTAACAGGAAAGCCGGAAAGAAAAGCATTTTTTCCGCCCCGGCGAATAAGAAACTATTAAAAAATAGCTGTCACGTGACTCGCCAAAGTACAGGACGGCTATTTTTTATGTCTATTTGAGTATATCAAGAATTAATCCGGCAATAGCAATAGCAAGCATTATTTTCTCGTATGTGCTCATTTGCACCACCTCCGTATATGCTCGGAGCGGTGCCGCTCGTCCCCCGGCTTCCCGGTTAAGTACACTATATTCTATTTTCTGGAAGTATTTTCGAATTTTCCCAATATTAACAGCATAGCATTCATATAAATAAAACGCAAGCAAAAAGCCGGGAGGGTTTAGAACTCCTTCCCGGTTTCGCGATCTGTGAATGTGATTTTTAGATCGCAGTTTAAAATGTCCGCGATCTCATTTAATTCCTGCTCTCGGAAATTATCGCGTTTTAACATCTGATAAAAATTAGACGTTGTTTTGTTCATTTTTTTTGCTACTTCCGAAACGGGAAGATCCCGGAATCCGCAAATCATTTTTATTATTGGAGCCTGCATATATATCACCTTCTTTTTTATCTATTATGACAGCCCCAAGAACAAAAGTCAAACAAAATATTATTTTAAAATAACAAAATAGTTCTTGACAAGGTCAAAATATAACTATATAATATAACTATAAAATAACAAATTGAAATTTTGAAATAACAAGAGCAGAGCAAGAACATGAAAAAAAAGAACAGTATGAGAGCCACAAAAAGACATTTTTAGAAATCCGTGATTTCTTTTTGAAAAACCATGAAGATTTCGCCCTTGCAAAAGCATTTCATAAGCCTATGAAATTTTACGGAGAGCACACCAAAAAAGAATGTATTGAGATTTTAAGAACAGAAGCAAACGCATAGAAAGAGGGGAAAACATTATGAAGTTATGGGAAATGATCGACGAAGCAAAAAAGCTTCTTGACAAAAACGACATAGCGGAAAGGCTCTATGATGCGGATCCAGAAAATGCAGAAGCTGAAAAGGCTTTTGATGAGTCCTACAAGGCATTTTGGAATGCTTACATGGAAGCCGTGAACTATATTGTGGAGATTACCGCCGGAAAGGTTGATTTTCACAGCGCTAAAAAGCTTGTAACGCTTAAGCTTGACGAAATGCAACAAAAGGGAATGACATCCTGTCATATTGCGTGAATGGTTCAGGGCGGTTCGATTCCGCCACGCGCATTTTTAAAAAATTTAAGGAGGAACAAAACCATGAAAAAAAGATATAGAGACGAAAGCGGGCAATTAGTTGAGAGCCTGGAGAATATCAAAAAAGAGACGGCAGCGGATGCAGCGGAATACTACCAGATCGGAGCGATTTACAAATATGCTTACGATGACCGGGAATATGTTTACTTGGAAAATGATGATTGCCTGGCATACTTCCAGAGCTTTGACGGATACAACTTATTTATTCCGGTTGATTCTCTCGTCACATTCCTTCCGGGGGTAGCCGATGATGATCGAGCCTTGGCGCTTGTAGTTGATTAAGGGGGTTAGATGTATGAGTGATTTAATTTATGTGTTGGCGGTATTCGCTGGCGGTTATGGTTTCCGGCTTCTGGTGGACTTCTTCCGGACCGGTGATCTTTAAAATTTAGGCAAGTTGGACTTTTGCCGGGGATCGTTTCCCCGGTTGCCTTTTCCAAAAAATCAGAAAATGGAGGTATAAAACCATGAAAAAAATAAAACAGTTCTTGGAGGATTCCGGGATCGAATTCCGGGCAGCTGAATGGGGCGGATCGTATTTTGAGGACGATCGGAAGAATTGCCGGGTGTCTGGTCTCCTGGTGTCGTTTGATGGATGGCTTGATCCGGATGCATCCAGTAAAAAAGCGGCGTTTTTGCAGCATATGAGCCGGTGCCGCGCTTATGATGTCAAACCGATCCGCAGCTATGGGATCTATTCGTTCCGGGTGCTGTCGGTATTTGATGCAGCTAGGCTGGATAAATACGATCGGGAGGTTTCCGCTGCTGTAGATGCGTTTTGGATGGTTGAACACGCTAAACGGATGCAGGCGGCGCGGATGGCATGATTTAGATCCGGCGGCTGGTGCTGTCTTTGGGCGGTTCGATTCCGCCCGGATTTTTCAAAATATCCTAGCGCCCAGGGTCAAGGGCAGAAAGGCAATCTATGCAGTTTACAGCATCGCGCGCAACCTTTGAGGGTGTATCTGGTTACATGGTGCAGCAGGTGCGCCCGGATGGTTCGATCGCTTCATCTCAGTTTATGGATGATTCCAGCTTTTCAGCATTCTTTACAGCTTTAGGCATCCAGCCGCTTATTCTGGATAACTAACGGGGGATCTATTCGATCCCTCTTTTTCTGATCGCTCTGACGGCTCTAGGCTGATTCTGGGCGGTTTTGTGATATCTTGGCAACGGGTCCGCTTCCGCTGCTTATTGGCAGCGTTTCCACTGTTCTGGGGTGTTCCTGGTGCTCTGTGGTCTGCTTTCGTCCCCGTGATTTGGGCGATCCGCAGATTACCGGGGTTGACTTCGTGCGATCCGTGGATTATACTGCTGATATACTGGCGGCAGTTGTATGGATAGATTCCGCGCCCTGCTGCGGGTTTTATTGTGCTATGTTTAACGCGTTTAAAAGCCAATTAAAGCCGTTTTTTGCTTCTGGTGTACACTTATAAGCATAATACCATTTAAAATAATTCTGGGCGTTCTGGTGCTTTGTATGCATATGTTTATATAGTATTTCATCGCCGTTTTGGTTGCTGCCACGAATCCGGTTTATATGTTGTATAATGTGGCTTGTTCCTGCCGCTGTGGGCGGTTGTGCTGTAATCTTCCGCCATTTTGCGGATGCTACGCCGATCATCTATTCCGGTGCAGGTTTTCACAGGCTATAAGCCTTTGAGCCATTCCGGTTCTTCTGGCATCGCTTCCAGTATTTCCGGCGGTGCTCTGAATGCGGTCGCCGATCGTCTCATCCATCAACGACTCAACGGAAATCTAGCATGCTTCCAGAATGAATTGGGTCGATTTCTGGAGTCGGTGTCAAAAATCGAAAAAAATCGCACTTCAAAACGAAATTTCTAGACATATTTAGGGGGTAGGGGGGTATCAAAAGTAGCCCGATCATGGTGGCGGAAAAAATTTTTTTTGAAATTTTTCTGGGAAAATCAAAAAAAGAGCAACCAAATTAATGATTGCTCTCCCCACTTGACTGGCGTACTTATAAATACGCTTAATACATAGTATCAGCTACCAAGCGTATACAGTCTATCTCTAGCTGCGATTTTATTATATGGAATAACTATGGGAATGTCAATGATGTGTTAATTCTAAGTATGCTTAAGGTACGAACGACAAACACATTTACTATTATCTCCATGGTCGTCATCATACCACAACACATTGAAAACACTGCCTGTCATGTATCCGTACAATCTATGATTACCCGTTATCCGCAAAGAAATCAGTGCTTCAGCCTCTATATACTTTTCAGCCAATCTATCTTGTGCAATCTTGTTTAAATCATCCAAATCCAAAGAATGATTTTGTTTTTTGTCCTTAACAAGTATTTCACTCCAAGTTTGTGTTTCAAATGCTTTCAGCCTTGGTAATATTTCTGTCCAGATCAATTCACCCATGTGTCCTTGCGAAAAAGCCCACATTTCAGTATCTGAATTCGCAAATGACCATGCCGGCGTCTGCGAATAATATTGTGCAGGATCTCCACCTTGAGCAATGCTTTTACCTTTCGGAATTTCTTTTTGCTTTACTTGCTTATTTTTCTTAGAGCCCGCCATAATACAACGCCATGCTTTCTTTAGTAATCACATGATTACAGCCTGCTCCAGATGGTACGCCTTTTCTTGCGTTAATCCAAGGATCCTCCATGTGGGTAAGCTGACTTAACCACTGTGCATCATGACTACCATAATGTTCAAGTACCTTATCAATTGTATCTTTCTGGTCCTCGGACAAGTCGCCTATGCCTCCGGTTTCATCGCTCGCACTTGCAGAATAGTTTCCCTGTGTTTTATAAAACAACTCAGGACAAACCGGACCATTGGCCCATGCCTGAAAATCCTCATTAAATAAAGGAGCATCATCCCAAACAAGTGCCCATGCCTGAGAATAATAACATAGCTTCTGAAGCTTCATTGTTGACATAGAACCAGACTTCTCTAAGATGTATTTAGCTGTATCAAATACATTTGCCATGATTTCTCCTCCTCTCTTTTATTTATATTATAACATGGTTGTCAACTCGCCCGCAATCAAAAAGCCACTGAACTAATGTGCAGAAATTACCACTGTCGAAAATTCGACACTGGCATCTATTCTGATGCGAAACTTAGCGAAACTTAAAAGGGAGCCCTGGCACTGATGCCAAAACTCCCCATGTAAATACTATGCGCAATATCTCATGGCGTACATTTTCACGATGTGCTCGAAAATTGCCTTGTGCTTAGGCTTCGCAAAGATGATCGCCAGCTTCGTTGTCTCGCTCTGGATAGCCGCCTTTGTGTTTCCAGCTCTCTCCATACGCTTAATCTTGTTCTGCTGCAACCGGCTCAGATTGGTGTGAGCCGTAACCTCCAGTTCCCCGTACAGTTTCGACCAGAGTTCCCGGTACTCGATCCCGCTCTTGATGGAGATCTCCCGGACCCGCGCATTGATCTCTGCTTTCCAGTCAGCAATCGGCTCCGTGAAAATTTCTTTCATATTTTGAACTGTGGTTTCAACCTTGTCAATCTTATCTGCCTGCCGCTTCTGCTCAATTTGCTGCTGTGCAACTGACTGGAAAATCTTATTGAACATTTGAAGTTCCGGTGATAGCTGAGACATGTCGATAGCTTTCTGTTTCACTCTTTCCTCAACTGTTGTGAAATACTCCCGTGCCTGTTCTGCTTTCTCACCATTGCCCTTGACTGACAGCTTCTTTGCGAAGTGTGCGGTAAGTCGGTAATCTTTAACCACGTTACCCTCGACATCAATGTCGAACCCCCACCAATCCTCATTTTCTGTCGCAAATCCGTTATCTGTGATATTTGCTTTTGCCCATCTTGAAAACTGTCCCTGAGCAAGTCCTAAAAAGTCATACAGTTTTCTTGCGGTAGTCATGCCCTCGCTGTCGATATCCAGTGCAATTTCAATTGGTGTCCTCATGTCAATGTAATTCGTCATTTTATTCATGCTCATTCCCCCCTGCTGACTGTTTATCAAGCTGATTCACTATTTCGCTTGAATCGTACACATAATCACTAAGTGCGCTAATCAATGCGTTCATTCTTTTCTGATTGTAAGCAAAGAGCATTGCGTCGCTTCTTGTTTCGACGGGGCTGTCGTTGATGTAATCACTCAGCATACTTATCAAGGTATTGGCTACGTCCAGTTTTATGCTCACATCATATAAATCGTATTCTTTATCCACTTTCTTTCGTTCCTTTCAAAATTATTTGATTTTCCCGAAAGGAATTGATATAATAGATTTACCAAATTCCTTCGGGATTTCGGCTGGATAAGAGTTGCAAACGTTGGTAGCGGGGCAACTCTTATTTGTTTCTTACTTTGACGTAATCACGATAATCTGTTCTTCCATTAAGATATTTTTTTGTATCTTCTGCATTTCTGTCAATATAGATAGATAATTCCAAAAGATAGTTTTCAAATTCATTACAAACATCACTTTCAAACTCTCGCGAATTATCTTCTGCTTGATCAACCGCTCTGACTTTTACTTTGTTATCGTCTGTGTAACTTACTTCAACCCTTAATCCACCCATTTCAAAAGGTGCAAGGTTGTCTTCTGCGATTTCAATTTCGTTAGAAAAATGCTCTAAAATCGCAACCTTTAAAAAGTAATCCTTATTGTCCTGTAAAAGTTCTTCTAGTGCAACATTAGCAAGCTCGTTCTGACTCCTTTCTGTAATTTTTGCGAGCACACCTAAATCCCTTTCCACATTCTCGTCAATACGAAAAGATTTTTGTACTTGTCTTTTTGCTCTTACAAACATATCTTTCTCCTTTCTATGCAATTATTTTTGATTGCAATTAAATATTATTGCGTTTGCAAGAAAAAGTCAAGCACTTTTTTTGAAAAAAGGGCGGATTTCTCCGCCCTACTGTTTATCATGCTGTTAAGTATGCATTTAGCAAAAATGTTTCCATTAGCCGCTCTCCAGAACTTTCCTCATTTGAAATGCTTAAAGGGGTCATAATCGACCCCTTTTATCTTACAGTTTCGTTGCTAGCGCAGAAACTTTCGCCTTAAGCATAGACCGTTCTTTCGGCGTCATGTCTGCCAGAAGATCCGTTATGTCAGTAGATATTTCCCGAAAATATCCTTCCAGGTCTCTCATTTTAGCTTCTTTATCCTGCGCGGTGTTGCCGCGATGAAGGTCTCTGCTTTCAGTATAAGCACGTCTCGCCCGATCATAGTTGCTTTCCATCATCATCTGGTTTGGTTCCGTGTAATACATTCTGCCGTCTTTTCGGTCATAATCCCTGTACTGTTCCATATCATGATACATTTCCGGAGTCATATGCCAATAAGGTGGCTCATCATAGCCACGGCGGTATGTTCCGCGTCCTTTCGGAGCAAATCTTCCATCCGCATAGCGGTAATGGTCATAGTACCGGCGGCCACCATCTCCATATCTCTCAAACATTTCCATGATTTCTTCCGGGTCCAAATCATCCATAGCTTTCGTGAGTGTTCGATAATACATCGCCTCGGCCAGATCCTTTAATATATCTGTTACCTGTCCCATCTCTGCGGTATCAACATTTTCAATCCCGTTATCAAACTGCTTCTCAGCACATTCTGTCAACCCCTAATTTCAAAAAAATCAAAATATATTTTAAATGGTATCTTTACTTTGGTTTCGAGCTGATTCCATAAGTTTAATCAGCAAATCCATCGGCATAGTAGTTTCTTGAAGGTCTACAAGCTGTTTTTCTCGTTCTTCATTGAGCTGACATAATTTTGAAACCACCTCAATAACAGTCGGAATGGAAAAACTTCCCTCCATTAATAACTTAATTGAAGCATTAAACACGCAATCATCTTGATACTGTTTTACATATTTTTGATCGGATTTTATTAAATCAAATATAATGTTATGTTCCATCTTCCGCCTCCGTTTGTTTTTCTGGTTTTTGAATATTTGAATGCACCATTCTGATTCCGTCCATGACAACCTCGTATTGAGTTTGAGCCAGCTGCTGGCAACATTCTTTGAGCAATTCTTTATCCTGTTGGGTGGCTCTGACTATTATATATTCTTTCTTCGGATTGCTAGTCGGCCTGCCACGCTTTGCACTCACTTTTCTACCACCTCCCAATATTAATATGCTTGTGTACGTATATATTATAAATTATGTATATACATAATTCAAGATATCTGAACTATTTTTGTATATACACAATTCAAAGGCATCAACACACCTGACAAAAGTTGGAAATGGATATCGGATTGTACACGAAAAAGTACAATATTTCTACTTGCGTGGAACAAATTGACACATTATACATATTCCAACAATGAAAGGAGGAGTGCGATGAGGATCGAACAGGACACCAACCAAAAGAAAGTTCCGCAGCCTTGGAAAAAATGGATCCTTCTATTAGCAATTATTCAGATCCTGACAGTGAGCCAGATGTGGCAGATGAACCAGAAGATTTGGAAGGCTTTGGTTCACCAGAGCCAAGATGTGATTCAGCTTGGGGATCGTTTGAGCGATCATCTGAGGAATGAGAATCGTCACATTGAAGCAATGAATCAGCTACTAGAGGAATGTAATCAGAGGCTGGAGGGGTATTTGAATCAGATTTCCAACTGATAGTCAATAGCATCTAAAAGTTCAAGCTAACATACACATTTTAATAAGGAGGATTTTTTTATGCAAACAGTACAGCTTTTTAAATCAGCGGATTTTGGGGAAATCAGAACACTTGTTTTGAACTCTGAACCCATGTTTTGTTTGGCAGATGTGTGTAAAGCATTAGATATTTCACACGTTACAGATGTAAAGAAACGTTTAAAAGAAGATGGGGTCGCTACTGCCGAGGTCATCGATAGCATAGGCAGAAAACAGTGTGCCACATTTATCAATGAACCAAATCTGTACAAGACAATCTTTCAAAGCAGAAAACCTTCTGCCGAACGATTTACCGACTGGGTTACATCAGAAGTTCTTCCGTCCATCAGAAAGAATGGTATCTATGCAACCGAGAACATCATCAATCAGATTCTGGAAAATCCAGACTTGGGAATTGAAATGTTTACAAAGCTGAAAGAGGAACGTGCTGCCAGAGCTAAAGCCGAACAGGAAGTAACGATTCTCCAGAATGAAAATGATTTGCTGACTCAGGAAGCATTAGAATGGGCGGATCGTCCGCTGATTAACGCACTGGTTCGTGCTTACGGTTATGGAATCGATGATTTTTCGCAGGGATGGCGGGACTTTAAGAAAGAGTTGCTGTATCGATATGGAATCAACATTAATGCTAGAATTACAAATCATCTGAATAATTCCAATAGTAAGCAGAAGCCTAAAACGTTAGATATGCTGGATGATTCTGAATTGCAGAATGCTGTCACTACTGCTGTTGCTCTCTGCCGGAACGAATGCATTGATATCAGTGGGATTATCGAACAGAAGTTGAACAGAAAGGAGGAGATCGCATGAGAACACTAATCTATCATGCATCCACAGGTGGATTTTGGATTATGACCACATTGTGGGCATTGTGGCTTATTGGATATCCGATTTATCGAAAACTACGTCACAGGAAAATTCATGGGAGTGGTTCCTTATATGCTGAGGGCCTGTTGCTTTTGTGTGTCCTTATGAACCTTTGCAACCTCATCATACATTACACAAAATAATGCATTTCATGTGGTGGTGGAATAGGTAGACACGCGGGGAGGGGTTCCGTAGTAGCGCTAAAGGCGTGAATCTGGTATGGGAAAGTAAGTAGTGTGAGCGGAACTATGTATGGTGCAAATCCATACCCACATAAGAAATAAAATAAGAAAGGCAGATCAAATATGGCAAGTGCTTATACAGAACTTATCAAAAATGGAACAATTACATCTGGTGCGGGATTCCTAAAGGTTTGCTGCCGTGAATTTGGAGTTTGTGCCAATATGAAAGACGCTTCTCTCACATCCCCTATTCCAAAACATTTTGAAGCTGATGAGTTCTATAAAAAAGAATATGACAAGGCTGCCAGAGAATGGGCTAAATGGCAGAGAATTTCTCTCGATGAAGCAAGAAAGATCATGGTACTACAGCATGAAAAGGATTTAGAGTCAAAAAAGAAAAGTCTTATAGATTGGCAATTAGAAAATCAAAAATTCCAGAAAATTTTGCACGAAGTTGAATTCTGGATCGCTCCTACTCCGCAGCATGAAAATTTGAAAAAGTTTGCTTTAAGTCAGTTAAATTATACTATGCATTCTCAAAAATCTATTGATAATTTACAGGCTAGTATTGATGCAGTACTTGATACCGGAGATGAAGCGGTAAAAGCATATATAGACAAACAAAAACAATGGGTCGAAATAAAAGTGGAACGAATTTATAAGCAATGGGGCGAAGCCATGAAAAATGCTGCGGACAAGAATATTTGGATGGAACAGTTTTTGGAAAGTCTGGCACTCATGGAAGCCAGAAGGAAAAAGAAGACCATCTTTTTAATCATCGGTCGCAGCGCTATCGGAAAAAGTAGCCTTGCCAGAGAAGCGTGTAAACGCCTGGGGCTGAAAATGGTAAAATCATATACTACCAGACCGATGCGCCCCAATGAAGATTCAGAAACATCGGATCATATTTTCATTACACCAGAAGAAGTTGAACAGTTTCGTCAAGATATCGTGGCGTATACTCGCATTAACGGCTATGAGTATTTTGTAACATCTGATATTTTAAGTCAATCTGATGTATATGTAATTGACCCAAATGGAATTGACAGTTTGATTCGCAATGTCGGAGAATCATATAGATTTGTCCAGATTTATATATCTACTCCATATAAAATCGCCTTAAAACGCGCGATAAAACGTGGCGACAAGAACTTTGAAGAACGCAGAATAAGCGAAAATTCGCAGTTTGAACAATATGAGAAAAACGAGCCTTGGGACTACATTATTGGAAATACTGGAGACTTTGAAAGTACTGTGGAGCTGCTTGTGGATATTATGAACAATAAATGGAAGGAGAAAAATATTGAATAACTTACGGGTAGTTGAATATAGAAGTATAAGAGTTTTAACAACTCGGCAGCTTGCAGAGGCTTATGAAACAGATAGTAGAATCGTTTCTAATAACTTCAATAGAAACAAAGATAGATATGTTGAAGGGAAGCATTTTATTTGCTTAACAGGAGTGGACAAAAAGAACTTTTTGAACCGTCACCAAATTGATGACGGTTTGAAAAACGCTCAAACAATCTATCTTTGGACAGAAAAAGGGGCATTCCTTCATGCAAAATCCTTAAATACAGATAAAGCGTGGGAAGTCTATGATCGTCTGGTGGACAGTTATTTCCAGAAGAAAAACATTGATGGGACGCCGGTTACATATCGGGATGCTATTGCTCAACTCCTTGAAAGTCTTGACCGCGAAGAAGAACTGAAACGTCAGCTAGATGTTGGCAAAGACTGGTATTCCATCAAGCGCGTAGCGGCATTAAATGGTGTAAACTGGAAAACCTTCAAATGGAGGAAACTAAAAGCTGCCGGAGAACGACTTGGATATGAAGTCAAAAAGGTATTTGATGCCAATTATGGTGAAGTCAATACTTATCATAAAAACGTATGGGCGGCAGTATATCCAGATTATGAATTGTAAAAAAATGGAAACAGTTACACGAAAGGAACAAATGAACAATGAATACTATCAAAATTAAATATCTGAGTGATGATATTGAGAAACTGAACAAAATTTCTGTAGGCGATTGGATCGACCTCAGATGCGCCAAAGAAACTATTCTTAAAGCCGGAGAATTTGCCCTGATTCCTCTGGGCGTGGCAATGCAGCTTCCAAAAGGATATGAGGCTCTGGTGGTTCCACGTAGTAGTACATTTAAACATTTTGGCATTATCCAGACTAACAGCATGGGCGTTATTGATGAATCATATCGTGGAGATAACGATCAATGGCATTTCCCAGCATACGCGATGCGAGACACGGTAATTCATGTCAATGACCGCATTTGTCAGTTCAGAATTGTAAAGCATCAACCGGAAATTGAATTTCAGAAAGTAGAAGCTTTAGGCAACCTCGACAGGGGCGGAATTGGTTCGACAGGGAAAAATTAAATTATTCTAATTTTTTTTATACATCTATTAATGCCGTCCGTGGTGTGGTACAATTTTTATAAGAGAACGGTTATGCTATGGTTTGAGTTGCCTTTTCTTTAACCGTAATATGGCGTCTTAGACTGTTCTAAGGCGCCGTTTTTAACTGTTCTAAATCAAAAAGGAGGATTTATTATGGCATACATTAAAAAGAAAAGTGAATCTGCCTACCTGATAACTGTCAGCTGTGGGCGTAATTCAGTCGGTAAGAAAATAACCAGATCTGTGACATTCACGCCTGAATTGTTGACGAAAACAGGCAAGCAAAAAGCCAGAACTGTCATAGAACGAGAAGTCAATGCATTTGCAGCCGACTTTGAACGCAAGATATTAACGGGGCAGTACACAGACGGGCAAACTATGACATTTGAGAAGTACGCCGCCAAGTATCTGGCAGAATACGCCGAAGAGAACCAGGCACCGCGGACGCTACAATCTACTCAATCAGCTATCAATGAATTTATAAGCGCGTTCGGATATATGACGCTGGAAAACCTCACGCCGCTCTATTTGCAGGAATATGTAAATGCTCTGCTGAAGCGTAAAAAGTCGGACGGCTCCGGGGAAACGCTCTCATGTGGTACGGTCAAGCGTAAAGCCGCAGTTCTGTCTGCTATGCTCTCGCAGGCTGTCCGCTGGAATCTTCTAACCGCGAACCCGATGGAGCGCGTACAGATAAAAGCACCGGACACGCCGGAAGATGAGAAGATCGTGTTCTTCTCGCAACCCGAAGCTGAACACTTTCTTGAAGCTCTGGATAATCCAGCCTATTACACTGCATCCGGAAGGCTGGCACACCCGCTCAACACCACGGCGCAGCGCCTCGATGATCTCAGGGCAAACCGACGCAGCATGACACAATATAAGTTTTTCTTTTACCTGGCAATTTTTACCGGATGCAGGCGAGGAGAACTCATCGCCCTCACATGGGATGATCTGAACTTCGAAAAGGCAACTGTCAGCATAATGAAAAGCGTTTGCCGCGTAAAGAAAAAACTCATCGTGAAGAGCACTAAGACGAAAAAGTCCGCCCGCCTTATCTCGCTTCCGGCGATCGTTCTCTCACTGGCGCGGGAATGGAAGAAAGAACAGGCATATTACAGGCTTTCGATTGGCTCCCAATGGAAAGACGGCGGTTATATCTTTACCCGCTGGAATGGGGAAATGATGGGACTTGAAACGCCTTACCAGATTTTACACCGCGTTATCAACAATTACAACGCCGCCCAGACAGATGAAAGCGCCAGACTACCGCTTATTCCTCTCCACGGGCTCAGGCATACCGCCGCCACCCTGCTGATCGGTTCAAATGTTGATATTCGCACGGTTTCAAGCCGATTAGGACATGCCGACGTAACTACAACACTAAATATTTACAGCCATGCTCTAAAAGAACTCGACCGAAAAGCTGCTGATACTCTGGAAAATGTTCTAACGAACAAAGCCTAACTTTTCTGGATGGTCGATAAGTGGTCGATAAGATTACAAAAATCCGCTCTTTGCGGACAGAATTTTTTATATCCGAGCATAAGAAAAACCCTTGATTTACAAGGGTTTCCACTCATCAGCTCCCTGCCGGACTTGAACCGGCGACCTACGCATTACGAATGCGTCGCTCTACCAACTGAGCCAAGGAAGCATTTTAATTTGAAAAATACTCTGGAAAACCCAAAGCAACTTTCGATGACCTGTCCGGGAATCGAACCCGGGTTTACGCCGTGAGAGGGCGTCGTCTTGACCGCTTGACCAACAGGCCGTATGTTTTATAATAGAATCGAGGCGACGTGATTCGAACACGCGACCTCTGCGTCCCGAACGCAGCGCTCTACCAAACTGAGCCACGCCTCGATTACATGACGTAGTATAATATAAATCCAGGAGAATGTCAACACTTTTTTTGAAGAATTTTTAAAAATATTTATTATGTTTAATATTTCGCTATAGTTGCTTGTGTTTGCTCAATTCAATAAATTTATATTTACTTCATCAGCTTCTGAATCGTCTTGCACAGCTCCTCAACCGCTTCTTCCCCATTTCCCGCCTCTATATCATCGACCACACAGGTTTTGATATGGTTGGACAGCAGGACTTTGGAAAAACTGTTCAGCGCCGCCTGAACCGCTGATACCTGGTTTAATATATCGACGCAGTATCGCTCGTCTTCCACCATCGCCTTCACACCGCGCACCTGTCCCTCGATCCGGTTTAAACGTTTCAGCAGATCTTTTTCTTCGGTCAGGTTTCTGTGTTTGTGGCGTTCCGTCTCTCCTCCCTGACAGACCTGCGCTTGTGATTCACATTTACAACAGCCCATGCTTTTCTCCTATCTTTTATCAAAATGCTGCGAAATGGCATATTAATTCCACCATTTCGCAGCTTTTTTCATCCTACTGAATCGAGTCCACCTTATAATCCTGTGCCTCAACCGCCTCTTTCAACGTATCGTCCGCCACATCCGCACTCATGTTTACGACCGCGGTTCCTTTCTCATGGCTGACCTCTGCGCTCTCCACGCCTGCCAGTGCCTCCAACGCCTTCTTTACGCGTGCCTCACAGTGTCCACACATCATTCCTTCGATATTCATTGTCTTTGTCATCGTTATTTCCTCCATATTTATATTATTTTTTTGATTCTCACTTTTTTGCATTTCTTTTGAAACAGTCTCATTTCCATTTGCTGTTTGTCCAATTGACCGGGTGTCTTCTGCCCCCATCCTAACTGCACCTGCGTTTTCTGCCTTTTCTCCACCTTTACTAGCAGCCTTCTCAGCCCTCTTCCGCATCGGATGATCCTTCGATGCATCGTGCATCTTAAACAGATTTAGCCGCAGCGCGTTCGTCACTACGCAGAAGCTGGATAAGCTCATCGCTGCAGCGCCGAACATCGGATTTAATTTCCATCCAAAGATAGGATACCACAAACCAGCTGCAAGTGGAATACCCACAACATTGTAAAAGAATGCCCAGAACAGGTTTTCGTGAATATTTCGAAGCGTCGCACGGCTTAGACGGATTGCCGCCGGAACATCACTCAAACGGCTCTTCATCAGCACCACATCCGCGGCATCAATCGCGATATCTGTACCGGCTCCGATCGCGATACCTATATCGGCACGCGTGAGCGCCGGGGCATCATTGATACCATCACCGACCATTGCCACCTTGCCCTGTTCTTTCAGGCTGCGGATGACACTCTCTTTCCCATCCGGAAGTACTCCGGCAATGACTTCATCCACACCAGCCTGTGCCCCAATCGCACGGGCGGTCCGCTCATTATCTCCGGTCAGCATGACCACACGGATTCCCATGTTCTGCAGTTCCTTGACCGCCTGCGGGCTGTCTTCCTTGATGACATCTGCCACGGCAATCATACCAGCCAGACGACCATTTTTCATAAAGCACAGCGGTGTCTTGCCTTCCGATGCCAGGCGCTCAAAGGATGCCTGTTCCTGTGCGGACACCGTCGTATGTCCGCTGATATAGGAAAAGCTTCCGCCTGCCAATGAAGCGCCGTTTAACGTACCGGAAAGTCCATTACCCGGCAGCGCCTGGAAATCAGCCGCCTCCGGCGCATCCACCTGCTGTTCTTTTGCATAGAGAAGAACAGCTTTCGCCAATGGGTGCTCACTCTTCTTTTCCAGGGAAAGCGCCAGGCTTACCAGCTCCTTCTCAGTCACACCTCCGGACGGGATGACGTCGGTCACACGCGGCTCGCCGCTGGTGATCGTACCCGTCTTATCAAGCGCTACAATGTCCATTTTTCCGGTTTCTTCCAGCGAAACAGCTGTCTTGAACAAGATTCCATTTTTCGCGCCCATGCCGTTGCCGACCATAATCGCAACCGGCGTAGCCAGTCCCAGTGCACACGGGCAGCTGATAACCAATACGGAAATACCTCGCGCCAGTGCGAATCCAAACGTCTGTCCTGCCAGCAGCCAGATAATCGTTGTCACCACTGCGATCGTGATAACCGCCGGGACAAACACGCCGGAAACCCGGTCTGCAATCTTGGCGATCGGCGCTTTCGTCGCCGCCGCGTCGCTGACCATGCGGATAATCTGCGACAGGGAGGTATCTTCACCGACTCTGGTCGCCTCACAGCGCAGATAACCAGACTGGTTGACCGTTGCCGCCGAAACCGGGTCACCCTGTGCCTTATCCACCGGAATACTCTCGCCGGTCAGTGCTGCCTCGTTGACCGCGCTTGCTCCTTCCAGGACCACGCCGTCCACCGGGATATTTTCACCTGGGCGTACAACAAATACATCACCTTTCTTTACCTCTTCAATCGGAACCTTTTTTTCCACTCCATCCCGGATGATAACAGCTGTCTTCGGTGCCAGTTTCATCAGTCCCTTTAAGGCATCCGTCGTTTTTCCCTTGGAACGCGCCTCCAGCATTTTTCCGACTGTGATCAGCGCCAGAATCATTGCCGCCGACTCAAAGTAAAATTCATGCATGTAGGACATGACTGCCGTGTCATTGCCCTTTAACTGTGCGTCCGTCATCGCAAACAACGCATATGTGCTGTAAATAAACGACGCGCCAGAACCAAGTGCTACCAACGTGTCCATGTTCGGGGCGCGGTGTAAAAGTCCCTTGAAACCACTGATAAAGAATTTCTGGTTAATCACCATGATAATTCCGGCTAAAAGGAGCTGTAAAAGTCCCATCGCCACATGGTTGCCATCCATAAAGTGCGGCAGCGGCCAGCCCCACATCATATGTCCCATCGACATATACATAAGGACTGCTAAGAATCCCAGCGATGCGATCAGACGGTGTTTTAAAACCGGCGTCTCCCGATCTTTTAAGGCGTCCTCTGCCTCCGACGCGCTCTGCGCCTGCGCTGCAGTGCCCTGTCCTTTCAGGGATGCGCCATATCCGGCATCTTCCACCGCATGAATCACGGTCTCCGGGGGCACATCGCCCTCGACGCCCATCGAATTTGTCAGCAGGCTGACCGAGCATGCCGTGACACCCGGCACTTTCGATACTGCCTTTTCAACCCGGCTGCTGCATGCCGCGCAGCTCATGCCGGTTACTGTATATTGCTTCATGGTCTCCTCCTATCTCTTAACTGTCCTTATAATATACCCCCACAGGGTATATGTCAACCCCAATTTCATTTATAATCTGTAACGGTTCAGTACCTTCACAGTCACGCGCAAAAAGACCCTGTCCGGAGAATTTCCCCGTACAGAGTCTTTTATACATTCGCATCCATGCCGCCCTTTGGCGGGCATAGACATTATTCCATTTTTATCTGTGCATCATCCAAACAGCACGCCCAGCACGCCGTAGGACAGAATCGACATAATCACCGTCGCCAGCGCGATACCGACTAAAATCGCGCCAAATGCCTTGCCAAATTTCATGTGGAGCAGGGATGCCACCAGCGCGCCTGTCCATGCGCCGGTTCCCGGAAGCGGGATGCCGACAAAGAGCATCAGCCCCCAGAACTCATATTTCTCGATCTGCCCTTTTTTGCTCATCGCTTTGCGTTCCAGCCAGAGCGCAATACCACGGAAACACGGAACCTTCTTCATCCACTCCAGCACATGGCGGATTAGAAGCAGGATAAACGGGATCGGCAGGATATTTCCCACGATACAGATCGGGATCGCCCGCAGGATCGGCACGTTTAAGAGTGCCGGTGACGCAGCCAGAAGCCCGCCTCGAAGTTCCAGAATCGGAATCATCGAGATAATGAAGATAATTGCCTCCTTCGATATGACTCCGGATAAATTAGCTGTAAACCATTGTACCAGTGAATCCATAAATTATGCCTGCTCCCCGCTGTTATTTTCATTCTGTGCCGCAGTATCGGTGGTGTTCTCCGAAACAGAGTCCGAAGCATCCGCGGAATCCGCGTCTGGACCAGCCGCGCTTTCTGTTTCTGCGTTGTCAACCGCCTTATCTGCTGCAGCTTCATCCTTCTCTTCAAAGATAGCCTCCTGCATCTCCTCCGGTTCTTCCGGCTCATGCACATCTGCAGATGTCGTCGAATCCATCGGCGCACCGCACCGGCTGCAGAATGCCGCATTTTTCTCCACCTTTGCGCCGCACTCCGCGCAGACTCTTGTGCCCTCTAACTCGGCAATCTCATCCTCCAGGGACGCAATCTTCACAAGCCCAGCCTGGATAGTATGGAACTCATCTGCGAATTTCCCTTCCAGCTCGCCCTCATGTCTGTCATAGTATGCTTTTCCCAGTGTGATATATGCCTTATTAATCTTATCTTTCTCGGCGGACAACTTCGATTTCAGCTGTAATACGCCTGTAATGTCCTTTACCCGGTTCGCAGCTTCCTTGCTCTTATCGCTGATCACCTTTCCAAGCTCATCGAAAAATGCCATATTTCTTCCTCCTCTGCGGGATATGTACGCCTCAAATTTTGTTCTGCCTGATGTGACGGCGCATCGCTGTTCTAAATCTAAAGGCAGGTTCATGCAAAACCAAAGCGTCTGTTATTTTCTCATAACGATTCAGCCGGTTTTTGCATCAAATACATAAACCGGCTGAACCGCTACGTTTCCCTTTATTTTAGCCCCTACGGGGGAGAAAGTCAATCTTTTGCATCCCTGAATCAACTCCAGGCAGCTTTTTTAATACGCAAACACCCGGTTCAGCCGCATCAATTCCGGTGTCAGGCCGAAGGTCGATTTCACAAACTCCGGAACCTTGCCATAGCGGAACGAGCGCTGGTAGATGCCATACTGACCCGATTCATCCATTTCATAGTCCGCCGCATATTCCCCATCATACAGGACATTCTGACCGGCATCCACCGTATATGTCTGACCTATCTCATTTTCCTCCATTGAATTTACCGAATCCCTCAAATCATCCTCTGAAACTGCCCCTGTGTCCTCTGTACCGGACACATATACTGCAATATTGATCCCCTGATATGCCTCCGCCATTTGATTGATCTGCACCATATCATCCGAAGCGGAGTTTGCAAGAATTTCTGCAATCTGTTCCGGATCTGTAATCGTTACCTCGCGTCTGCTGTTATTCTGAAGATACTCCCGCTGGCATTTTCCAAGCTCTGTATCTGCCGGTGCCAGCTGATCCTCTGGAATCTTGCCGCCCTGATACTGAAGCACGATTTTTTCTGTATTTTCCGGCGTCACCTTGCTGCCGACCTCGGTACCACACTGTTTCAGAATCGCGATCGTCTCCTGGAAGGACGGATAAATCGGGTAATAATCAAACTGGTTAAATGTGTCATAATAGCCGCCATTTTTACGAATCACATCAATCATCGCCTGCATCTCATTTGTCTTAAACTGAATCTCCGCGATCGGCATCTCCTCCCGGCGCATATCCGGCGTCAGAGCCATCAGCTCTTTCTGGTATGCAGCAAGAAGTGCCGCCTTCGTCTGCTCATCCGGAAGCTTCACATGGCTGCAGTCCTCTTCCTCTTTGTAATTGACGCCTGCGGCATCGTCTGCCTGTAGGGACAGCACCGGGTACATTCCCAGTTTATAGCTCTGATTTTCATAAATGGAATCTAGCTGTTCCCGCAGCTCCGATACATTGATCGTGCGGTAATTACGGTAAACGGTTTTTCCATTGTTCAGATGCCAGGACAGCACGATCGAATCATAGCGTGAATCCAGATCCGTCTCACTCATCCAATCCTGTCCGCCGTTCAAATGCTTCCGCTGTCTGGAAGCTGTCTCGATGCCCTGCGCGCCAATTTCCCGCAGGACACGGATTCCATCCTCATCCGAGATCTGCATTTTATCTGCCACATCTCCCTGGGACGCCCATTCCATTCCAGCACTGTAGCCATCCCTATACATTCTCGGAGTCACATGGTAAGCCCCTACCGCATTGTTGTCCAGTGCATCACAGTAAATACCCGCGTATGCAACCTTGTCATCATCCGGCAGATAGCTGTCATATCCTGCCACATCCAGGCGGAACCCTAAGAAAATGGCTGCCACTGCCACCGCACTGATGACAAGCTGTCTCTTATGCGCAAACAAGCTCTTAAAATCGAAATGATAGATAATTTCGATCAGGCAGCTGGTGATGAGCAGTCCGCAGATCAAGCCAAACACGGTCCAGATATCATCATTCAGGATTGACCGGAAAATCATTCCGGAAAACAGCGTGATCGGCACAACCAGAAGGAAACGGATCACCGGCTCACTTACCTTAAATGCCATCGCTCTTCCCGCCGCCTCAGACGGGCGTTTCCGGTACAGGAACATTCCCAGGCCAAAGAGCAGGGCTGCCACTGCCAATGCAATGACTGCCATCCGGGTAGGATGATCCGAACCAGTTGCCGTGCCGTACCAGAAAACCGGTGAGGTCCGCTCGCACCAGCGCAGCAGGAAATTGCCATTGTCATAAAACGTCATGAAGTATTCGGAAAAATACGTCGATACCACTGCAGCCACACCCGGTCCCCAGCTAAAAAGCACGCCGGTTCCCAGTAAACCCACGATCAGATTGCCTGTCAGAATCACTGCCAGCACAACCGTCATGTACACCAGTGTAAAAAAGCACATATGCTGTACATACCCAATCAACAGGGTTCCCCATGAAAATGGTGCGCCCTTTACCTGCAGCATCACTCCTGCCGCCAGCAGAAATACCAGATACGGGACTGCCAGATACAGGATACCGTCCAGGCAGGTCACAGTATAAAGCATTTCACGGCTGATCGGAAGGCTGTGAAAAAAATCCGTTTTCTTTTTCGAATGGAGATACGAAAAACCGGACGCTGCCAGCACCACTGCCGCCACAATCAGGATAAATACCAGCATTGCATTCTGGATCGAATACATATTCAGCATCTCATTGGTCAGCTTTAATTTTGCTTCTGCTAACGCCGCTTCGACGCTCAGATCTTTAGACAAGTTATCCGGACGCAGCATTATGCTGGTTTCCAGCGCTGTCAGGACCGGAAACAGAAAAAAGCACAAAAGTGCGGTAAGCGCCACGCTCCAGAGACGCTGCTTCGTATTTTCTCTCATATATTTAAAAAACAAGCCTTTTGATGTCATAACCAGCCACCTCCGTTTCACTGATAAAGATCTCTTCCAGGGAAAGCGGTATCATTTCAAAAAACACCGGATGATACGCCTGTAAAATTGTCTGAATTTCTTCCCGTTTTCCGCGCACGGTAAGCGTCAGGAGACTTCCCCTCTGTTCCGTCTTTATAATATCGATTCCCTGCAAATCGCTGCTCCCCACTCCCGCCGGAAGCACACACTGAATCTTGTGAATATTTAACTTCATATCGTCCAGATCCTTTGAGAGAAGCATTCCTCCCTTGTGAAGCAGACCTACATGGTCGCAGATATCTTCCAGCTCCCGCAGATTATGGGAGGCGATAACCGGCGTGAGGTTCCGCTCCTCGATATCATTGGCAAAAAGACTCTTGACCGTCTGCCGCATGACCGGATCCAGCCCGTCAAACGTCTCGTCGCAGAACAGATAATCGGTTCCCGCGCAAATGCCCAGCAGCACAGCGAGCTGTTTTTTCATACCCTTCGAAAAGGTCTGCACCTTCCGCCGGCTTTCCAGTTCAAAATTCTTTAGCAGTTTATCAAACCGGGCTGCATCAAACTTCGGATAAATTCCCTGATAAAACACCTTCATATCTTCCGCCGTTCCATTGCTTAAGAAATACGGCTCATCCGGGATATAAAAGCACCGTGCCTTTACCTTTGTATTCTCAAATACCGTCTCATCATCAACCGTAACGCTTCCTTCGTCCGGCTTTAAAATACCGGCTGCCATCCGCAAAAAAGTACTTTTTCCGGCGCCGTTGGTTCCAATCAGACCAAAGACACTTCCATTGTGAATCTCCGCATGGATATGATCGACTGCCACTGTATCATAAAAACGCTTCGTCAGATTCTCAGCCTTTATCATTCCTGTTTCCTCCTTCCTCACTTCCATAGCTCTGGATGACCTGCTCCTGGAACTCCAGCATCGTGATGCCGGTTCCTTTTGCATCCCGGATCAGAAGTTCCAGCTGATCCCAGATCTCCTGCCGCTTCCTCTCCCGGATCTGCCGGTTATCCGCCACAAAACTGCCCCTGCCCTTAACCGAATAAATATATCCCTGGCGTTCCAGCTCTGCGTACGCCCGCTGGATCGTATTCGGATTCATCGACAGCTCCGTTGCCAGACTCCGCACGGATGGAAGCTGACTGTCCTGCTCCAAAATCCCCCGGACCATCAGATCCGACAGCTTCTCAACAATCTGCTCATAGAGAGGTCGTCGATCTTTATAATCAATCAGAATCATGCTCACATTCTCCTTTCCTCCATTCTGCCCTGTATCAAAAATAATAAGTGTATTAGTTCATTTAATACAGTTATAGTATACAAAAAGAGCAGTCGATTGTCAACCGACTGCCCTCTTACGATTTTCTTAACAACCTTTTTGGTTATATCCGAATAGAAACAAACTTCTGCAATCAAAGATTGATTACTGAGCCTGTGTCTCCTCAGCTGCCTCAGTCTCTTCTGTTTCAGCCTCAGTCTCCTCAACTGCCTCAGTCTCTTCCTCAGATGCCTCTTCGGTCTCTTCCTCGGAAACTTCCTCAGTCTCTTCTGTTTCAGCCTCAGTCTCCTCAACTGCTTCAGTCTCTTCTGCTGCTACAGTCTCCTCTGCTGCTGCAGTTGTCTCCTCTGCTTTGCTGCCGCAAGCGGTCAGAGCAGATGCTGCTACCATTGCACTCATAACTAAGATTGCTGCTGTTTTTGTAAGATTCTTTCTCATAATTATTCTCTCCTCTTTAAAACATACGATTTATGTTTTCTTGTACCTCATCGGTACATGACTTATAATAAAAACAAATTATGTCCAAAATATGAACAGATAATTAACATTCACTAAATAAATCCCATATTTCTTACAAAAATCGAAAGCTTTCGTAAGAAAAATCCTTGTTTCTGTTGGTTTTACATTATTTTTCCAAGTCTTTAAATCTTAATATATATGCGGCAGTTTTCTCGTTTCAATGCTGCTTTTTCCCGGTTTCCAGCTTATTTTTATTCTTTTTTTGTTTCTTTATGAACAATTTTCTCGATTTTGTGTTTATGATTTGTTCACAATTTAGCCAAATTTGAACGGCTGGAACCGGACTGAAATTCCGTCATATATTTCCGGTAGCGAAGCGGCAGGCGCGTTCGCTGGCAGGCTGGATTTTCCCGCTCCTTAATTCCTATCTGATGAAAAAATGCACTCCAGAGCGCCGCATATTCGCTCTGATCGGTTTTCCCGGAAAGCGCCTGCAGGGGTTCTGTCTCAGCCCCGCGCATCATATACCACCGCCCCTTTCCTGTCCAGACTCCCGCTTCCTGATGATTTTTATCATAGATAATAAATGGTTCCGATGGCAGGCGATCCGTAAAATACGGCATCAGCAATGCCGTCACCCGGTTTTTCGGACCAATCTCAGAAAACAGTACCTGATCGGAATATTCCGCAAACCGCATAAATTCTATCTGCAAATGCGCTTCATTGGCAACCGCGCGGTTGATCTGAAAGACTGTCTGCACCGCCGGTATCTGTAAATTGTCCGTGATACGTCTCCCTGCTGCCCCTGCGCCAAATCCACAGACCAGAAACCGGTAGACCGCCTCTGCCCGATCATCCCGTTCACTCAGTGCCGTGCGGTAAATCCAGCTGTACGCCAGTTCTGACAGGGATCTGCGCACCGAGCGCACGACTTTCTGCGCCTTGAGCTGATCCACCGCCACCTCCCGGTACTCCGAAAACAGGCTGTAATTATATTCGCCCTGTACTTCCAGCCGCACGTTCTCATGCCCCAAGCGGCTGCTCCAGGCATCATATACTCCTGTGAATATGCCTTCCGGACTGTCTTCACATACAAATACAACCATTTTTCTCTCCTCCGTTCGTTTCATACCTGCGCCATATGAAAATCATCAAACAACGACATCTGGCGGTACAGCCCGCTCTGTGACAGCTGCCACTGCTTCCGCTTTTCTTCACTGACTAGCTGTGCCGCGATCGCATCCTCATGGATCTGCACCGGATACATCATCCGCCCTGAACAGGTAATGAAGTATACCGCCCGCTTCAACACAACTCCCATCTTTTTCAAATCTTCAAACCGAAGCGCCGTCTGCTTTCTCGCAGCGACAATCCGCATCGCAGACTTTACCCCGATGCCCGGAACCCGCAGAAGCGTCTCATACGGTGCCCGGTTTACCTCCACCGGGAACTCTCCCAGGTTCTGCAGCGCCCAGTCGCACTTCGGATCCAGAAACACATTAAAATTAGGGTGTTTTTCACTCAGAAGTTCCGACGCCCGGAAGCCATAGTAGCGCATCAGCCAGTCCGCCTGGTACAGACGGTGTTCTCGCAGAAGCGGCGGTCCGTCCGGAAGATCCGGAAGCAGGCTGTCCTCATTCACCTTGATAAACGCCGAATAAAAGACCCTCTTTAATCCAAAATTCCGATACAGCGCTTCCGCGACTGCAACCATCTGATAATCACTCTCCGGAGTCGCCCCGACAATGAGCTGCGTGCTCTGACCGCCGGGGACGAAATAATTCTTGCTGTTTGAGATATTTCCCAGTCCGAAACTGCCATAGATCGAGCGTCCCGGGATGACACGGGGGATCTCCGGTGTATGTGTCCTTCCAACCCTTTCATCCGTTCCCCCCGGCTCTTTCGACCTCATAAATCCTTTTATCTTGTCTCCATTCCGCCCCCAATCCATCTTTGTCTCTGTCTGATTCAGACTCAGAATTCCCTTGTCAGCCTGCAGACATTCCTTTTCCCCTTTTCCTATCGCTTTACCACCAATTCCATATCTCCCGTCTCCCGGAATCTGAATTTCTCCGCGCTCTTTCTGCGGAAGCCAGGCCCCTCTGCTCTCCAGACGCCCTTCCTGCTCCAGCTGTCTCGCGATCCCAGTCTGGATCTGGCGCATCGGGCGCAGTATCTTGTCCCGCGTCTTTCCCGGTGCCAGGCGCGCCAGACCATCAGCCGTCGGAAGCTCCAGATTCACACTCATCCGGTCCGCCAGAAAGCCCACTCTCTCAATCAGCTCCGGATCTGCCCCCGGAATTGCTTTCACATGGATGTAACCGTTAAATCGATGGACGCGCCGAAGGCGGTACAAGGTCTGATACAGCAGTTCCATCGTGTGATCCGGTGTCTCCAGCACACCGGAACTTAAAAACAATCCTTCTATATAGTTGCGCCGGTAAAATTCCATCGTCAGACGGCAGACCTCCTCCGGCGTAAAGGAGGTACGGACCGTGTCATTGCTCCGACGGTTGACACAGTAATGACAGTCATAGATGCACTGGTTCGTAAATAAAATTTTCAGCAGGGAGATACAGCGCCCATCCGAGGCAAAACTGTGGCAGATGCCGTCCACCCGGCTGTTTCCAAGAAAGCCTTCCTTTCCCTTTCTACCCACGCCGCTGGATGTGCAGGCGGCGTCATACTTCGCCGCATCCGATAAAATTCTTAACTTTTCTTCGATTGAAAGATTTTCCTGTATCAGCATGAGGTTCTGCCTCCTCCCGTCCTACCGAACATTAGTTCTGGATTTATCATACCATACTCCCTTTTTAAATGCAAGCTTTTTCGAACATACATTCTGTCATTATTCCCATATGTGTTACTGTTCACGCATGCCCAGTAACGGGATTTTGCCGATGCTTTGCATTCCAAATCAGCAAAATCTGCAGCCAGAACTGTATCCGAACCTTGCCAATCTCCGCCTTTAAATTTTCTCTTAAAATATAATTTCGATAACACATGACAATATTTCTGATTGTTTTCCTCGCAAGCCGCGTTTATAATAAAGAAAGATTGAAGGTATAGAATAAATTATTCTTATAGGTAGGATGAAGGAGGAGTTTACAATGGCTATTTTAGTTACTGGAGGCGCCGGTTACATCGGCAGTCATACCTGCATCGAACTTTTAAACGCCGGATATGAGGTCGTTGTCATGGACAACCTTTACAATGCCAGTGAGGAAGCGCTACGCCGCGTGGAGAAAATCACCGGCAAGCATGTAACCTTTTACAAAGCAGATATGCTGGATCGCGAGGCAGTCAATGAGATTTTTGAAAAAGAATCCATCGATTCGGTCATTCATTTTGCAGGCTTAAAGGCAGTCGGGGAATCCGTTGCGAAGCCACTGGAATATTACCACAACAATATCACCGGAACCCTGATTCTCTGCGACGTAATGCGCAATCATGGCGTCAAGAAAATCATTTTCAGCTCCTCCGCTACCGTATACGGAGATCCGGCATTCGTCCCGATCACCGAAGAATGCCCGAAAGGCAAAATCACAAACCCTTACGGCCAGACAAAGGGAATGCTTGAACAGATTTTAACTGACCTGCACGTGGCAGATCCGGAATGGAATGTTGTTCTGCTCCGCTACTTCAACCCAATCGGTGCACACAAGAGCGGTCTGATCGGCGAGGATCCGAAGGGAATCCCGAACAACCTGGTTCCTTATATCGCACAGGTTGCTGTCGGCAAGCTGAAATGTCTCGGTGTCTTCGGCAATGATTACCCGACTCCAGACGGAACCGGTGTGCGCGATTACATCCACGTAGTTGACCTTGCGGTCGGTCATGTAAAAGCACTCCAGAAATTTAACGATAAGCCAGACGTATATATCTACAACCTCGGCACCGGCAAAGGCTACAGCGTACTCGATGTTGTCAAGGCTTACGAAAAAGCCTGCGGCAAAACAATTCCTTATAAAATCAAGCCACGCCGCGCCGGCGATATCGCAACCTGCTACTCCGATGCTACCAAAGCGAAAAATGAACTCGGCTGGGAAGCTCAGTACGGCATTGAGGAGATGTGCGCTGACTCCTGGAAATGGCAGTCGATGAACCCGAACGGATATCGGGACTCTGAGGGCTAAAAGAAAATAAAGAATGTGCTTCTTTGTGTAATAGGGAATTCCAGGAAATTTCCTATTACATGACAAAAGCGGCTGACAGATGTCCATCCTAACATCTGCCAGCCGCTTTTTCTGTTCTTTATTTGTGTTCCGCAAATCCCCGCCGCATTTTTTCCAGCGCCCGCTTCTCGATCCGGCTCACATAAGAACGCGAAATCCCAAGTCTGGCGGCAATCTCCCGCTGCGTCTGTTCCTTTCCGCCAAACAGCCCGTACCGGCTGCGTAAGACGATTTTCTCTGTTTCTTTTAAACACGCCTCATAGGCGCGGTAAAGCTGTTCAATTTCCTGCTTTAAAATAATGGTTTCCAGAACTTCTTTTCCTTCTGCCTCCAGCACATCCATCCGGCTGACGGTTTCTCCGTCTTTATCTACCCCGATCGGGTCATATAACGAGATATCCTTTGCATATTTTTTACCAGCACGGAAGGTCATCAGAATCTCATTCTCGATACATTTCGCCGCATATGTCGCCAACCGCGATCCCCGCTCCGGATGAAACGTATTGACCGCTTTAATGAGCCCGATGGTGCCAATCGACAGGAGATCTTCCATTTCATAATCTGTACCCTGATATTTTCTGGTCACATGCGCCACCAGCCGTAAATTTCGCTCTATCAGAGTATTGCGTGCCTCATGGTCTCCCTCTTTCATGCGTTCCAGACAGGACCGTTCCTCTCCAGGTGTCAAAGGCTTTGGAAATGTATGCAAAGAAAAAGCCACCCTGAAGCTTACTTACTGATAGTTTATGCTTCGGCGGCTTTTCCAGTGCACCACTTGCTTTTCCGATTTTAGAAAGGAAGCTAAAAATCATACCATCCAGCCGGTTATTAATCCGTTGCGTCTAAAAATATTGATACCTCTTTCTCTTTGCCACCAAAAAGATAACTGACACCGTCACGGACATACACTCCGCCACGATAATTGCGCCCCAGATTCCGTTCAGGCCCAGGAGCAGCGGCAGAATGATAACCGATGCACTTTCAAACACAAGAGTACGCAAAAAAGCTATCAGCGCCGAGGTCAGTCCATCTCCCAGCGCCGTAAAAAAGGCGGAACTGAAAATGGAAAAACCGCAGAATAAGAACGAAACCGCATAAATGGAATACGCATGTACCGTCATGTCCAGAAGCCCGGCATCATATCCTACGAAAATAGCTGCCAACGGTGCCGCCATCACCTCGGACAGCAGCAGCATGCTCAGAGACGCCGCCGCGATCAGAACCACACTGCGCTTTAGCAGGTTATTTAGCTCCTTTTTATTTCCTGCGCCGTAGTGATAGCTGATAACCGGAGCTACGCCGGTCGCATAACCGATGAAAATCGCAAGGAAAATAAAGTCCACATACATGATGGTTCCGTAAGCTGCGACTCCGTTTTCTCCCGCGTAGCGCATCAGCTGCGCGTTATACAGCATGCCGACAATGGACATAGAAATACTGCTCATCAATTCCGATACACCGTTGATGCAGGCACGTCTGAGCGCTCCTCCATCCCACTTTGGTCTGCGAAGGCGCAGGCTGCTGCTGTTCTTCCGCAGGAAATAAACCAGCGGTATCGTTCCGCCTATGATCTGTCCCATCGCAGTCGCCATCGCCGCTCCGGCAATTCCCCAATGGAACACTCCCATGAACAGAACATCTCCCGTCATATTGAGCACACCCGAAATGATCGTTACAATCAGCCCCAGCTTCGGCTTCTCCGCCGTCACGGAAAGGCTGCCAAACGCATACTGCAGCATTAAAAACGGAAGCGCCACCAGAATGATCCGTCCATACCGGATGCAGTCCGCCAGCATCTCTCCCTTCGCGCCAAGAAAGGCAGCGATCTGCGGTAAAAACAGAATACTGATAACCGCAATTACCAGACCAGAAACAACGGTCGCAGCGATCAGAAGGAAAAAAATCTCCTGCGCCTTCTCACGCCTGCCCTCGCCCATAATCCGGGCGAGCAGGGCACTTCCACCCGTGCCGAACATAAATCCCATGGCACCTACGACCATCAGAAACGGCATAATGAAATTGACCGCCGCAAACGGCGTTTTTCCTACAAAATTCGATACAAAATATCCATCTACCACTCCGTAAATGGAGGTAAAAATCATCATTAAAATAGATGGAATTGTAAACCGGATCAATCTCCCAAAACCGAAATGATCCGATAACTGAATCCTCTGTTCCATAACATTCTCCTGTCAAATTTTTAAGTAATTCTGCCATTATATCACGATTCGCATCTTCGATGCTTACCGCTGCTGACGCAGCTATCGTGATCGCCATTCGCCGTTCGCCATAAATCTGCAAGCAGCTTTCTGGCTCACTTGCGCTCATTATATCATAATTCTTCACATCACGGGACATCACCTGCACCTCTTCTCCGTTACTGTTCACGCATACGTGCCCAGTAACGGAATTTGCCGTGGCTTCGCATTTAAATACGGCAAATTCCTGCTGCCACCACGTTTTCTTACGGCACTTTCGGTTCCAAAAGTGCCTACCCGTGAATACTCTCCCCTTGAGCCAAATAATTATTATTCCTACGGTTGATTTTTTCGGAATTATTCTGTATAATGAAAATAAATTTACAATTTAACGCGTTAAACCTCAACGCATTAAATTCAAAAAAGCACAACTTTCACATTAGGGAGGAACTATGTTATGAGCGAAGACAAAAAATTAAACATGCCTCAGTCGCTTCTGCTTCTGCTCCTGATCATCGGAGCGGTTGCAGTCTGCATCCGGCTGAAAACGGGCGGACCGATGATTGGACTATTTATGAGCTGGATCATCATCTATCTGTTTTGTAAGGTATTACGCATAAATTATGAGCATGTTGTAAACGGCGCTTACGACGCGATCCGGGTTGTCGTTCCTACCCTGTGCCTGCTCATGGCAATCGGCGTTATGATCGGTACCTGGCTGCAAAGCGGCACGATTGCAACCATCATTGTCGGCGGCTTAAAACTGATCAACCCGACCTGGCTGCTGCCTCTGACCCTGATTTTCTGTGCCGTATTAAGCCTTGTGACCGGAACCTCCTACGGTTCCGTCGGCAGTGCCGGTGTTGCCATGATGGCAATCGGCAACGCGATGGGCATCCATCCTGGCATGGTGGCAGGTGCTGTCATCTGCGGCGCGATGTTCGGTGACAAATTAAGCCCGCTTTCCGACACAACCAACCTGGCTCCAGCGGTTGCTGGCTCTAAATTAAACGACCACGTGCGTTCCATGCTCTGGACCACGCTTCCGACCTTTGTCATCAGCCTGGTTCTCTTTGTAATTCTTGGCATCAGCCAGACTTCAGGAAACTATGAAACTGGAAATCTTCTGACATACATCGATGCCCTGCAAGGTGAGTTTAAACTTGGCTTCATCACTCTGCTGCCAGCCATCGCAATCATTATTCTGCTTTTATGCAAAGTAAACGCGGTTGTCTCCCTTGGTCTTTCCGCCATCTGCGCCGGAGCTGTCTCTTTCTTCTATCAGGGCGCAACTTTGCAGAGTATCATCCGTGTTGCTTACAACGGATACAGTACCAGCATTGAGGAAGGTATTTTACAGACCATCTTAAACCGCGGCGGTATGAGCAGCATGCTTCAGTATGTGGCAATCATCTGCTTTGCAGTTGGTATGGGCGGTATGCTGGATCGCCTCGGCGTTCTCGGCAATCTCTTAAACGCCATCGTAAATCACATCAACAGCGATGGCAGCCTGATTGCAGCAAGCCTTTTAGTCGGCTATGTAACCAGCTTAATCAGCTGTTCCCAGCCGATGTCCCACGTCCTGACTGGAAATATGATGAAACCGCTGTTCAAATCCAGAAAAATCGCACCGGAAATCCTTTCCCGTACCCTTGAGGACGCAGGTACTTTATCCGGTCCGATGATTCCGTGGCACGGTTACTGTGTATACATGTCTGGAACCCTCGGCGTTGCCTGGTCAGTATTTTTCCCATACCTGTTCTTACTGTACTTAACTCCTTTGTTCAGTATTTTCTATGGATTTACGGGAATCTCCATCCGGCATACAGACGACGCTCAAAATTAAACCTTTCACTTGATGAAAACAAAAGGATCGAAACATATATTCAGCCTTTGACACAGTGTTTACCTGTGCAAAGGCTGAACACATCTAATTTGCCCGAACTTTTTTCATGATTTCGCGCAAAATATATTACATATGAATTTAGGAGATGAATATTTATGATGGAAACAAAGCTTGTACTTCTCGGAACCGGTACCCCGAATGCCTGCCCGAATGCCAGCGGTCCTTCTTCTGCAGTTGTCGTAGGCGACCGCGCTTATCTTGTAGATTTTGGTCCTGGCGTTGTCCGTCAGGCGGCGAAAGCATACCAACAGGGAATTGATGCCCTGCGCCCGGACCGGCTGATGATCGCATTCTGCACACATCTGCACACCGACCACACGGCCGGCTATCCGGATCTCATTTTTACCCCGTGGGTGCTGGAACGCCCGAAGCCGCTGAAAGTATTCGGTCCAAAAGGCATCCAGAACATGACCGAACATATTTTAAAAGCATATGAGACGGACATCGACTTCCGTATCCACGGCTTTGAAAAAGCCAACGAAAATGGCTACAAAGTCGAAACTACCGATATCCAGCCTGGTATCATTTATCAGGATGACCGCGTGACGGTTGAGGCATTTCCAGTCAGCCACGGTACGCTTGAAAGCTACGGATTTAAGTTTACAACACCGGATAAGGTGATCGTGATCAGCGGTGACACGGCTCCGCTTGAGATCGTGGCGCAGAAAGCGGAAGGCTGCGATATTCTCCTCCATGAGGTCGAGTACACCGCCGGACTCTCCGCCAGAGAGCCAAAATGGCAGAAATACCACCAGGAAGTTCACACTCTCAGCGTTGATCTGGCAAAGATTGCCGCCAAAGCGCACCCGCGGCTTCTGGTTACCTACCACCGTATCTATCACATGGAAATCCAGGACAACACCCGCGATGTCGAGGCTGAGATGGCGCGCAGAAACACCGCCATTTTGCAGGAAATCCGTGATGCCGGATATGAAGGTGCCGTTGTAAATGGACAGGATTTAGATGTATTCTAAGAAAAATTTAAGGGGCTGTGAAATAAGTCCCTAAACAAAATGGGAATGTAAAAACTCAATCGAATTTTTTTACATCCCCATTTCGTTTTATCTTCTACGCCAACATCATCCGGTCATTATCAAATGCCTTCTTCTTTTTCTCCGCATAGCAGTCTAAAAGGTCATTCACCCCCATTTTCGCTCTCTCCTCACCGCCCAGATCCAGGATGATCCGGCCTTCATCGAGCATGATCGTCCGATTTCCGGTCGTGAGCGCCTGCGACAGATTGTGGGTGATCATCAGCGTCGTCAGATGGTTTTCCGACACAATCGACCGCGTGATCTCCATGACCTTATCCGCCGTCGCCGGGTCAAGCGCCGCTGTGTGCTCATCCAGAAGAAGGAGCTTTGGCATGACAAGCGTACACATGAGAAGCGTCACAACCTGTCTCTGACCACCTGACAGAAGCCCTACCTTCGTCTTCATACGGTTTTCCAGATCCATATGGTACTTCTCAAGCTCTGTCCGGAATAGATCCTTTTCCTGTTTGCGGACCGCACTTCGAAATGGCTTCCGATCCTTCCGGGTATATGCCAGCGCCAGATTTTCCTCGATCGTCAGATGTGGCGCCGTTCCTTTCATCGGATCCTGGAACACGCGCCCGATCTGACGCGCCCTACGATGCTCCGACAGAAAAGTGATATCCTGACCATCCAGGAAAATCTGTCCCTGATCCAGCCAGTAATTGCCGCAGATCGCATTAAAAAGCGTCGATTTTCCCGCTCCGTTGGAACCGATGATCGTCACGAACTCCCCATCATCCAGATGCAGGTCCAGTCCGTTCAAAGCGTGGTGCTCGCTCGCCGTACCAGCGGAAAATACTTTGGTTGCCTGTTTTACATCTAACATAGTACATCTCCATCTTTTATCCCTGTTTGTAACTGCTTTCCAGGTTATTATTTACACATATCTTTTTCTCTCGTCCGCTTCATCTTTGAAAGCCCCATCTGATAACGGATCGCCGGAAGCGCCAGCGCCGCCGCTACGATGCACGCTGATACCAGTTTTAACGCATATGCCGGAAAAATCTGGCTCTTGGTTGCCGCTGCGATGATATAACGGTAGATGATCGAACCGAAAATCGAGGAAAAAAATCCGATTTCCAGACCTCTTTTTCCAACAATCACCTCGCCAATGATGACCGATGCCAGACCTACGACCAGCATACCGGAACCGGAGTTTACATCCGCAAATCCCTGATACTGGGCAATCAGACCGCCGCTGACCGCTACCAGTGCATTGCTGAATGCCAGCGCCGTGATTTTCATCGCGTCTACATTGATGGAGGACGCGCTCACCATCGCCTCATTATCGCCCGTCGCCCGGATGCAGAGTCCCAGATGCGTCCGGAAGAAAAGAATCAGCAGCACCAGGCAGACTGCTGCTGCCGCGATCGCAATCACAAGTCTTGCCGCCTCCTTTGAAAGTCCCAGGCTTTCTGCCGCTTTAAATATGGTCGGAACATTGATGAGGGAAATATTCGGGCTGCTTCCCATCACAATCAGGTTGATGGTGTAAAGCCCGCACATTGTGAGGATGCCAGCTAATACCGCATGAATCCCCATCTTCGTCTGGAGTACGCCTGTCACACAGCCAGCCAGCGCCCCGGCCACAGCTGCTGCCACGACCCCGGCAACCGGATGCCCCGCCAGCGTGCAGACTGCCGAGGCTGCCAGTCCCAGCGTAAAACTCCCCTCCGCCGTCAGATCCGGAATATTTAAAATGCGGAATGTGACGTATATTCCAAGCGCCAGTATTCCATATAAAAATCCCAACTGCAGGGATCCGATCACCAGTGTCATGTGTGCTTCCTCCTATTTTCAAGTTCGTTTGTAATTACTCCGCAAATTTCCACAATCAATGAATGTGTGTACCAGCCAGACTGCTCTATATCTTACTCCGCATCCTTTACAAAGGTTGCCTCGTTCTGCACCTCATCCGAGAATGTGATTTCCAGTGCATCGGCTGTATCCTGATTGATTACCATATTGGAAGCCGGTACCACAACAGTTGCAATATCCTCCATCGCAGTTCCGTTTAAGTATTCCAGTGCCATATCTGCGGTCTGTGCGCCGATCTCGGTATCGCTGATCGCAATCGTTGCAAATGCACCGGAATCAACCATAACAGCGGAGCTTCCATATACCGGAATCTTCGCATCTCTTGCCACTTCCGTTACCATCGGCATTGCACTCTGGATGACACTGTCATTCGGTACGAAAATCGCGTCAACCTCGCCCGCTAAAGACTGTGCCGCCTGCTGTACTTCAGATGAGTTCGTAACAACCGCCTCTTTATAGGAAAGTCCCTGATCGTCTAAATATTTTTTTGCATTCTCCACGGTGCTGACGGAATTGATCTCACTTGTATTATACAACATTCCGTAGGTCTTACAATCTGGTGTCAGCTTATCGCTCAGTGCGAAAATATCCTCAACCGGAATCGCATTGGAAGTACCGGTTGCATTCTTATCCGGCTTTTCCATATCGGTAATGACACCCGCGCCGACCGGATTGGAAACAGCGATAAAGAATACCGGAATATCCGTCTCCAGGTTTACCATCGCCTGAGTCGCCGGAGTCGCAATCGTTGCAATCAGGTCAACACCGCTGTCTGCCATCTCCTGGCAGATGGTATTCAGCGCTGCCGCATCGCCCTGTGCATTTTTGTAAACAATATCGACTTTACCACCTGTATATTTTTCAGTCAGCTCCTCCGAGAAACCATCGCGCATATCTGCAAATGCACCGTTATCAATCATCTGGATCACGCCAACCTTGATATCGCCCTTTGCCTCGCTGGCTGCTGCCTCCGATGTATCTCCATTTTCAGAAGCCGCCTCAGAATCAGCCGCTGCTGTCGTCTCTGCCGCATTCGAGCCGCCACAGCCTGCCATCGTCAATGCCATTGCCGCTGCCATCGCTGCTGCTGTGCCTCTTTTTGCCATCATTCCAAATCCATTCATTTTTCTCATAATACTCTCCCTTTCCGCCATCCTGGCTCTTGCTGATTTTGATTCCCAACGAAATATAAAATCCCCGGCGCAGACAAACTCCTGCGCCGGGGACGAATAAACAAACATCGTGGTGCCACCCCTGTTCTCAGACCTTCAAACTTTATATATAAAAAGCAGATATTCTCACACAATGGAAAATATCTGCCATCCAGTCTGACTCATTCTACGGTACGGAAAACATAGACGTGATTGATAATGCGAAATCAGATATGCTCTCGATACCCTACCCTTTAACGCAGAGCTACGGCTGCAGCTACTCGAATCACTCTTTCACCTCGCATCTCCCAAATCCATTCCATACAGCCCTTCATACCGGTTTCCACCAAGCCCGGCTCTCTGTGATGTACCTCTGTATGTACTCGTTTTGTTCATTGACTTTGTAGTGTCGTATTTAATTTTTTCATAGTTTACCACTATGTTTTTAAGTTGTCAACCCTATTTTCGAATTTTTCTTTATCATCGGCAAAATCGGGTTACTGTTCACAGGTAGGCACTTTTGGAACCGAAAGTGCCGTAAGAAAACGTGGTGGCAGCAGGAATTTGCCGTATTTAAATGCGAAGCCACGGCAAATTCCGTTACTGGGCACGTATGCGTGAACAGTAACAAAATCGGCTGCCCGCGCGTTGCTGTACGGCACTTGCAGTTTCAAACGTGCCAATTTGTGAGGATATATTAGAACAATACTTCTCCGATAATCTCCACCGCATCGCTGATGCAGTCCGGACAGGCACGCAGCACCTTTCCCGTTTCCACACCCTTCAAATCCCTACAGACCACGCTCTGGTTCTTCTCAAGGAAACGCGCGATGCACTCTCTGGCATCCTTATAAGAAACCGCCTTCGAATTCGCCAGCTCCAGATCCCCGGTACTATCCTTCAGCCCCGCCAGCACAGTCGCCGCCGAAATGGCCCCGCAGGTACCATTCATGCCGCCCATGCCAAGACCAAGCCCCTCCGTCACCTTAAACAGCGCCACCTTGTCCAAATCCACCTTATCCGCAAACGCACACGCCACCGACTGGGCACAATTATACCCCATTGCATGAAACTGAGCCGCCTGCTGCTGACGCGCTGAAATCTCCTCTTTTGTCATACTGATACCTCCTAAAATTTTCTTAATCTGCTAAATTTTTTATATTGTACTATTTATGCCAATTATAACATACATTCCCACTTTTTAAACACCCCAAAAAGCATACAACATACAGCGCCAGAAGCCAAATGCCCTCCGTTGCATTTGCAGGAGTCTTGGTAACTCTTGGCTCGCAGAGATTTGTGTTAGAGTTCAAAATACACCTGTCTGAGCGAAGCGAGTTTGTATTTTGGACTCTGCTTTTAACAAATCTATGCAAGCCTAGTGTTACCG
Organism: Clostridium sp. AM43-3BH; assembly: GCF_003479985.1. Classification (NCBI taxonomy): domain Bacteria; kingdom Bacillati; phylum Bacillota; class Clostridia; order Eubacteriales; family Clostridiaceae; genus Clostridium; species Clostridium sp. AM43-3BH. Next base: position 287,600 of record NZ_QUIH01000003.1, on the reverse strand, counting down.
GCTCCGAAACCGCAACGGAGGGCATTTGGCTTCTGGCGCGTCACCTTGCCATTTTTATGCATTTCTATATATTTCTATTTCATCAGCGTAACCATAACCGCCTTCTGGGCATGCAACCGGTTTTCCGCCTCTTCAAAGATCTCAGACGCATGTTCTTCAAAGATCTTCTCGGTAATCTCCTGTCCACGGTAAGCCGGCAGACAGTGCATTACCATCGCCCCCGGTTTTGCCGCAGCCATCAGTTCATCATTGATCTGATATCCCTGGAATGCCTGCTGGCGGATCTTCTTCTCTTCTTCCTGACCCATGGAAGTCCATGTATCTGTGATGACAACGTCTGCATTTTCCACTGCCTTGATCGGATCATTTACCAGTGTAAATGCGTCATTGCCAGCTGCGAAATCCAGCACTTCTTTCGCCGGACGGTAATTATCCGGAGTTGCGATAGATACCTGCATATCCGATTTCAGACCGCCTACGATCAGGGAGTTCGCCATGTTGTTGCCGTCGCCGATGTAACACATCTTGAGCCCTTTCAGTACGCCGTATTTCTCACGGATCGTCATCAGATCAGCCAGTACCTGGCACGGATGGCAGAAATCAGTCAGACCGTTGATGATCGGGATAGAACCGTATTTTGCCAGATCCTCCACTTCTTTCTGCTCGTAGGTACGGATCATGATGCCGTCCAGATAACGGGAGAGTACGCGTGCGGTATCCTGTACCGGCTCACCGCGTCCGATCTGTAAGTCGCGGGAGGAAAGGAACAGTGCCTGTCCGCCGAGCTGGAACATACCGGTCTCAAACGAAACTCTGGTACGGGTGGATGACTTCTGGAAAATCAGACCGATGGATTTGCCCTCCAGAAGACGATGTGAAATGTGATGTTTCCGCTCATATTTTAACTGATCTGCCAGATCCAGAATCGAGGTAATCTCCTCCGGTGTGCAGTCCAACAGCTTTAATAAATGCTTCATGTCTAAAATACCTCCCTCATAGCAGCGATTGCCTCGTCCATCTCCTCTTTCGTGATAACAAGCGGCGGAAGCAGACGGATCGCCTCTGTACCGGCTGTCAGAACCAGGACGCCTTTCTCCATCAGCTGACTGACCATCGCAGCTCTCTCGTCTTTGTCCACTACGATGCCTAACATCAGTCCCATGCCACGAACGGTTTTTACCTTCGGAGAACCGATCGCTAAAATCTCCTTTTTCAGGTACTCGCCCTTTTCCTGAACCGATTTCAGGAATTCCAGCTTATTTACGATATCTAATACGGTATTGGCAGCCGCACAGCAGAGCGGATTGCCGCCGAAGGTTGTACCGTGCGTACCGGCGCCCAGTACATCCTGGCATTTCTTATCCGCCATGACAGCACCGATCGGAACGCCGCCGCCGAGTCCTTTTGCCATGCTGATGATGTTCGGCTGAACGCCGTACTGCTCATAGCAGAACAGGCTTCCGGTACGTCCGATGCCCGTCTGAACCTCGTCAATCAGAAGCAGGATGTCCTTCTCCTTGCAGATCTCGGCAGTTGCCTGTACAAATTTCTTATCAAGCGGAAGGACGCCGCCCTCGCCCTGAATCATCTCCATCATGACAGCGCAGGTCGTATCATCAATCTTGCGCTTCATGTCTTCGATATCATTGGCTGCCGCATAATCAAATCCTTCCGTGAATGGGAAGAAATACTGATGGAACTTGTCCTGTCCGGTTGCCTTTAATGTCGTCACGGTACGTCCGTGGAAGGACTGTTTCAGCGTGATAATCTTATTTCTTCCCTCGCCGTATTTGTCAAAGGAATACTTTCTTGCCAGCTTGATCATGCCCTCGTTGGCTTCCGCACCGGAGTTTGCAAAAAAGATTTTTCCCATTCCGGCTGCATCGACCAACTTCTTTGCTACCTGCACCATCGGCTCGGTGTAATACAGGTTGCAGGCGTGCATCAGCTTATGTGCCTGCTCCGATACCGCAGTCGTCAGCGCCTCGTTGTCATGGCCAAGACTGTTGACACCGATGCCAGAGGTCAGATCAATGTATTTCTTTCCGTCCGTATCCCACAGCGTCGCGCCTTTTCCGTGATCCAGCGCAATCGGGAAACGTCCGTATGTGTGCATAATATAAGTTTCTTCGCCCTGTTTGATTTCTTCAAATGTCATAAAAATCCTCCATGCATCTTTCAAACTTTGTTTACGAGAACATGGTTCCTACACCGTCATCGCTCAAAAGCTCGACCAGAATCGAGTGCGGCACACGACCATCCTGGATATTGGCACGTTCTACACCCTGGCGTACTGCCTCAACACAGCAGTCCACCTTCGGAATCATGCCGCCAGAGATCACACCCTCTTTGATAAGCGCCGGAACCTCAGAAACTTTCAGTCTCGGAATCAGTGTCGAATCGTCTTTCGGATCGCGCATCAGACCGCATACATCCGTCAGAAGAATCAGTTTTTTCGCTTTCAGTGCCACCGCCAGCTTCTCCGCTGCCGTATCTGCATTGATGTTATAGTTTGTCTCCTCGTCCATGCCTGCTGCCACGGAGGAAACAACCGGGATAAAGCCCTCATTTAAAACATCGAGAACGACTTTCTCATTGACTTCTTTAATATCTCCCACATAGCCGTATTCCGTTCCATCCGGATCGACTAACTGGATCGCCTTGAAGAGTCCGCCGTCCATGCCGCCCAGACCAACGGCATGTCCGCCTGCTTTCTCAAACAGGGAAACAAGGTTTTTGTTAACCTTGCCGCAGAGAATCATCTGGACAATATCCATCGTCTCGCGGTCTGTGTAGCGCAGACCTTTGACAAATTTAGACTCTTTTCCGGTTTTTTTGAGCATCTCCGAAATCTCCGGACCGCCGCCGTGTACCAGCACGACCTTGATTCCTACCAGATTTAAAAGGACGATATCCTCGATCACCGCCTGCTTTAAATCTTCATTAATCATGGCGTTTCCGCCGTATTTTACAACGATAATTTTACCTGCATATTCCTGAATATAAGGCAGTGCCTCTACCAGGACTTCTGCGCTCATTTTTGATCCTGTTTTCATCACGTCCGATAATCTCCATTAATCTTCACATAATCATAGGTCAAATCGCATCCCCAGCAGGTAGCTCTTCCGCTGCCTTCCTGAAGTGTTACATTGATCTCCACTTCATCCTGGCTTAAGATTTTCTTTGCCAGATCTTCATCAAAATCAAGTCCTCTGCCGTCCTCACAGACCGCAATGCTGCCCTCTTTGGAAGCAAACTCGACTAACACTTTCTCCGTGTTAAACTCAGCTCCGGAATAGCCCATCGCGCAGAGAACGCGTCCCCAGTTCGCATCGGAACCGAACATTGCTGCTTTGGTCAGGGAAGAACCGGCGATGGATTTTGCCAGTACCTCGGCTGTCTCCTCGTCCTTCGCTCCCTTCACGGTACAGGTCATCAGCTTGCTTGCGCCCTCGCCGTCTGCCGCAATCTTACGAGCCAGATCCTGCATAACCGTCTGCAATGCCTCGCGGAATGCCTCATATGCCGGATCTTCTGCAGTAATCTCCGCATTGCCAGCCATACCATTTGCCAGAACGGTACACATATCGTTGGTGGAAGTATCGCCGTCAACAGTCACACGGTTGAAGGTACGTTTTACATTGAATAACAGCGCCTTGCGGATCATCTCGCTGCTGACTGCACAATCGGTTGTGATGAAGCACAGCATCGTTCCCATATTCGGGTGAATCATGCCGGAACCCTTACAGATACCGCCGATGTGGCAGGTTGTTCCATCTACATCAAATTCAACAGCGATCGTCTTCACTTTTGTATCGGTCGTCATGATCGCTTCTGCAGCTACCAGGGAGTTGTCATATTTCATCTCCATCTCGCCTGCATGAGCCTCGATCGCCTCAACCGGAAGCGTCTGACCGATGACGCCGGTCGATGCTACGATTACATTTTCCTCCGAAACGCCCAGCGCTCGCGCGCCTGCCTTTGCCTGTCTTCTTGCATTCTCCATGCCAAACGGAGCGCACGCATTCGCATTACCGGAATTGACAATAACCGCCTGTGCCTTTCCGTCGGCCAGATGTTCCTTTGTCAGTAAAATCGGTGATGCCTTGACGCGGTTGGTCGTATAAACCGCCGATGCGTTGCAGACACAGTCCGAAAGGATCATCGCCAGATCCTTTTTTGTATGAGATTTGCGGATTCCACAGCGCATCGCGCCCGCTTTAAATCCTTTTGCAGCACAAACACCGCCTTCGATTATCTTCATATGACATTCCTCCTGTCATTTTTATATAACTTCGCGTCTATAGTCCCCCGCAGCTATTTTATGGTTTTATCTCTCAACCCCAAAATATCTAAAAAAACCATCTGCCGTTCTTTTATTATAGCACTTTTCTATAGTGCCAGTCCAGCTGTCTCCTCAAATCCGAGCATCAGGTTCATGTTCTGAACGGCTGCGCCTGAAGCACCCTTTCCAAGATTATCAAAGAGCGCCGTCACCATGGTCTGTTCCCCGTGACCATTGACAATCAGCTCCAGACTGTCTCGACCTGCCATATCTGCCGCCGCGATCATACCGTCATATCCAAACGGATGTACCTTAATGAGCTTCTGTCCGTCATACCAGCCAGCCAGCTTCTCATAAATATCTTCCGCGGTCGGCCCGCCGTTTAAGAGGCGGTTCTGAAGCTGGATCGTGACCGCCATTCCTTTATAGTAGTCATCCACGATCGGACTAAAGACCGGCGGATAATCAAGTCCGCAGACCTTCTGCATCTCCGGTAGATGCTTATGTTTCAGCGTCAGACCATAAATACGGGGTGCGAAATAGCTCTGCGGCTTCTCCGGCGATTCATACTCGGCAATCATCTTTTTACCGCCGCCGGAATAGCCGGTCAGGGAAAAGACTGTCATCGGATAATCCTTCGGGATGATCCCCTGCGCCACCAGCGGATAAACGGAAGTGATAAATCCAGTTGCATGGCAGCCTGGATTCGCCACCCGGCTGGATGTTTTGATCGCCTCGCGGTGCTCCTTTGAAAGTTCCGCCATGCCGTACGCCCATCCTTTGGCTGTCCGGTGCGCGGTAGATGCATCAATGATGCGCGCCCCAGAACCTTCCGCCAGTGCAACTGCCTCAACCGCTGCCGCATCCGGCAGGCACAGGAATACGATATCCGCCGCATGAATCAGCTTTCTTCGCTCTTCCGTGTCCTTGCGCTTTGCCTCATCGATCAGAAGCAGCTCGATGTCCTCTCTTTTCGCCAGACGATCGTAAATCTGCAGCCCGGTTGTTCCTTCTTTTCCGTCTATATAAATCTTCGGTTTCGCCATTGTTCGTCCCCCGTTTCCTGTCCTACTCCTGAACCTTGTGTTCGCTTACAAATTTCTCAATCACAGAAATCTGGCGGGTTACTTCTTCCGGAGCCGGTCCGCCGATTACCTTACGTCCACGTACACAGGTCTTCAAATCAATCGCTTCATATACGTCATTTTCAAAGACATCGGAATGTGTCTTGTACTCTTCCAGTGTCAGATCGGCTAAGGACTTGTCCTCACGTACACACTGGGCTACCAGCTGTCCGACGGTCTTGTATGCGTCACGGAACGGCATTCCCTTCTTGGTCAGGTAATCTGCACAGTCCGTTGCGTTGATGAAGCCTTTCAGAGCCGCTTTCTTCATATTGTCTTTCAGGATCTGCATCGTGGAGAACATTGGAGTCAGCACGCGCAGGCACTGTTTTACGGTGTCAATCGCATCAAAGACTGCCTCTTTGTCTTCCTGCATATCCTTGTTGTATGCCAGCGGAATACCCTTTAACATGGTAAGAAGGGTAAACAGATCGCCGTACACGCGACCGGTCTTGCCGCGGACCAGCTCGCAGACATCCGGATTCTTCTTCTGCGGCATGATGGAGGAACCGGTTGAAAATGCATCATCCAGCTCTACAAACTTGAACTCCCAGGAACACCAGGAAATAATCTCCTCAGAGAAACGGGACAGATGCATCATCAGAATGGATAACGCTGCCGTCAGCTCTACGCAGTAATCACGGTCGGAAACACCGTCTAAGGAGTTGTTGGTCACTCTGGCAAATCCAAGCTGCTGGCGTACAAAATCACGGTCGATCGGATAAGTCGTGGAAGCCAGCGCGCCGGATCCGAGCGGCATATCATCCATGCCCTCTAAGCAGTTTTCCAGACGGATCACATCACGGCGCATCATATTGGCATATGCCATCATATAATGTCCAAATGTAACCGGCTGTGCACGCTGCAGATGTGTATAACCCGGCATAACAGTTTCCAGATTGTTCTTTGCGCTCTCGCAGAGTGCTTCCATGAAATCGAGAATTTCCTTTTTGATCGCCACGATCTCTTTCTTCACGTAAAGACGCATATCCAGTGCAACCTGATCATTTCTGGATCTCGCTGTGTGAAGACGTTTTCCGGCATCGCCGATGCGCTCGGTCAGAATCTGCTCTACATTCATATGAATATCCTCATAATCCTGTGAGAAATGAATCTTACCTGCCTCAATATCCGCTAAGATACCTTTCAGTCCTTCGATAATCTTGTCAGATTCTTCCTTCGCAATGATGCCCTGCTTGCCCAGCATAGCCGCATGGGCCATGGAGCCTGTGATATCTTCCTTATAAAGACGACAGTCAAAGGAAATCGATGAGTTGAAATCATTTACCTCCAGATCTGTCTCTTTTCCGAATCGTCCTGCCCATAACTTTGCCATAAGTGTAAACTCCTTTTTATTCTCTGATTTAGAACCAATGCGACCATTGGAACCGGCAGATACCGGAAAACCAATGGTCACCATCGGCTGCGGGCTTGTCGCCTGCAGATTATTTATTATTTTCCTAAATTATTCTACGCTCGGAAAATGCTCGCCGGTCTTTGCTGCCAGAACTTCGTCGTTCAGGGCGCGAACCTTGATCGGAAGTCCGAACAGGTTGATGAATCCAGCGGAATCTGCCTGGTTGTAGCAGTCATCCTCATCAAATGTAGCCATGCCTGCGGAATACAGGGTGTATGGAGATGTAACAGATGCCGGAATGATGTTGCCCTTGTAAAGTTTCAGTTTTACATCACCGGTTACGGTCTCCTGTGTGGAATCAACAAACGCGCTCATTGCTTTGCGCAGCGGTGTGTACCACTGACCATTGTATACTAACTCAGCGAACTTGAGAGCCAGCTGCTGTTTGTAGTGCTGTGTCTCTTTGTCCAGAGTGATTTCTTCCAGTTTCTCATGAGCCTTGTAAAGGATAGCTCCACCAGGAGTCTCATATACACCACGGCTCTTCATGCCAACCAGACGGTTCTCTACAATATCCAGAAGTCCGCAGCCGTTCTCACCGCCTACCTTGTTCAGAACCTCGATTACCTTCTCTGCATCCATCTCTTCGCCGTTTACACTGGTCGGAACACCTTTCTCGAAGTGGATGGTTACATAAGTAGCTTTATCCGGTGCATTCTCCGGAGATACGCCTAACTCAAGGAATCCAGGTTTGTTGATCGGAGCCTCGTTTGCCGGATCCTCCAGATCCAGACCCTCATGGGACAGATGCCACAGGTTCTTATCCTTGGAGTAGTTGGTCTCTTTCGTAATCTTTAACGGAATGTTGTGAGCCTCTGCGTACTCGATCTCTTTTTCACGGGAATTCAGTTCCCAGAAACGCCACGGAGCGATAACATCCATCTGCGGAGCAAATGCCTTGATAGCCAGTTCGAAACGAACCTGATCGTTTCCTTTACCGGTACAGCCGTGGCAGATAGCGTCTGCGCCCTCTTTCTTCGCAATTTCAACGATTCTCTTAGCGATAATCGGACGAGCGAAGGAAGTACCTAACAGGTAATGCTCATAAGTAGCGCCAGCCTTCATGGTCGGGATGATGTACTCATCTACGAACTCTTTCTTCAGATCCTCGATGTACAGCTTGGAAGCACCTGTCTTTAATGCTTTCTCTTCCAGACCATCCAGCTCCGCACCCTGACCTACGTCAGCGGAAACTGCGATAACCTCACAGCCATAGTTTTCTTTCAGCCACGGGATTAAAACCGATGTGTCCAGACCACCTGAATATGCAAGAACAATTTTATTATATTTCTTAGCCATTTTTCATTTCCTCCAATCATTTGCCTGCGTGATGCTTTTTTCTTTGTCCGTCCAGTCAACTAAGACCGGCAGATTTATATGCCTCACGTGAAATTACCCAGATTATACCTCCTTGATCCTAATTATGCAATACTTTTTTTGCATTTTTATGAATAATTTTTGTATAAAAACGTGTTTTATGCATTTTTTATGTGTTTTATGCATAAAAGTAACATTTACGGACTTCATTTATATGCTATACTATATGATAGGTATAAGTATTATAAATAAGTGGTACTGTGTGTGTACAGTAACATGGTACTGCTCTTCCTGCATTCTAAAATATGCATCTTGATTTAAAATGTCAAAATTGCTATTATAATGTAAGAATAAAATGAAAGCATTCGAAAGGATAAAAACCATGACAATCAATGAAAAAGCACTCGAACTTCATGAAAAATGGAACGGCAAGCTCGATACCGTCTCCAAAGTACATGTAAAAACCAGAGAGGATCTGGCTCTGGCATACACACCGGGCGTTGCAGAACCATGTAAGGTAATTGCAGAAGATCCGGAAGCTGCATACCGCTACACCATCAAGTCCAACACTGTAGCCGTTGTCTCCGACGGAAGCGCCGTTCTGGGACTTGGCAATATCGGACCGTTAGCAGCTATGCCGGTTATGGAAGGAAAAGCCGTTCTGTTTAAAGAGTTCGGCGGCATCAATGCATTCCCGATCTGCCTCGACACACAGAACACCGAGGAGATCATTGAGACAGTTGTCCGCATTGCCCCGGCATTCGGCGGTATCAACCTGGAGGACATCTCCGCACCGCGCTGCTTTGAGATCGAGGAACGTTTAAAGAAACTGTTAAACATTCCGGTTTTCCACGATGATCAGCACGGAACCGCCATCGTCGTACTGGCAGGCATCATCAACGCCCTGAAAGTAACCGGCAAGAAGAAGGAAGACTGCCGCGTCGTTGTCAACGGCGCCGGAAGTGCAGGCGTTGCCATCACCAAACTGCTCTTAAACTACGGATTCCCGCATATCACCATGTGTGATAAGACCGGTATGCTCTGCAAGGGCATGGAAGGGCTTAACTGGATGCAGGAAAAGATGGTCGAAGTTACCAACTTAGAGCACAAGACGGGCACACTTGCCGATGCATTAAAAAGCGCTGACATCTTCGTAGGCGTGTCTGCTCCGGGCATCGTTTCCCAGGAGATGGTTGCTTCCATGAATAAAGATTCCATTCTCTTTGCAATGGCAAACCCGGTTCCGGAGATCATGCCGGATCTGGCAAAAGCTGCTGGTGCAAGAGTCGTAGGAACCGGACGTTCCGATTTCCCGAACCAGGTCAACAACGTTCTCATCTTCCCAGGCATCTTCCGCGGCGCCCTGGAAGGACGCGCAACCGCTATCACCGAAGAAATGAAACTGGCTGCTGCCAACGCAATTGCTGCTCTGGTTGATGACAGCGAATTGAGCGACGAGAACATTCTTCCGGCAGCATTTGATCCGCGTGTAGCTGACGCTGTTTCCAAGGCTGTGAAGGAGCACATTAAGAAATAAACGTAACAATTCAAGCGATTCTCGCATTTACCGTAAGAACCGCACAAAATTTACACAGTTACGAAATAATAATAAAGGAGTTTTTCCATGCTGGCTGAACCGATGACACTTTACAAACTGATGAATCTCTATATGCTGCACCAGGTCAATTTTCCGCTGACCAACGCGCAGCTCTCCAATTTTTTCCTGGATCGTGAGTACACCACGTATTTCACACTCCAGCAGGCCTTGAACGAGCTTCTGGATGCAGGTCTGGTAAAAAAGGAGACGATGCGGAACAGCTCCCGCTATGAGATCACTAAGGAGGGCGAGGAAACGCTGGAATTTTTCGGCAAAAACATCTCTCCTGCCATCGTCAGCGACATGGATGAATACCTGAAACAGAACCGCTTCCGCATGCGAAACGAGGTAGGACTGATCTCCGATTTCTATAAATCGACCAATCAGGACTACATCGTTCACTGCGAGGTGCGGGAAGGAAAAGCCGTTCTTGTCAATCTCGATATCTCCGTTCCGGATAAGGAGCAGGCGGAAATCATGTGCAATCACTGGAAGGATCGAAGCCAGGAGATTTATGCTTATGTGATGAAATCTTTGATGAGTGAGCATGGGGTGGAGAAAAAATAAGGATGACAAGCAAAAAACAAGGTCTGCGTCTGACATTTTATGCCTTTTTGCAAACCTTGTCTTTTCTTTCCATTTATATTACTTTTTCTAGATCTATAACAACACCATAAAAAGCTCTATTACTCTACCGTAACACTCTTCGCCAGGTTTCTAGGCTTATCTACATCCAGTCCCTTCGATACACTTACATAATATCCCAGCAGCTGCAGCGGCACAACCGCTAAGCTCGGTGTGAAGTGCTCGTCAGTCTTCGGTATATAGACTGCGAAATCGACGGTGTCTTCAATATTGTAGTTGCCTGCAGTTGTGAGTCCCATGAGGTAGGCGCCGCGGCATTTTACTTCTACCATGTTGCTGATCATCTTCTCATACAGGGCTTCCTGGGTCAGGATGCTGACTACGAGGATACCATCCTCAATCAGGCTGATGGTTCCGTGTTTTAATTCTCCAGCCGCATATGCTTCGGAATGGATGTAGCTGATCTCTTTTAATTTCAGGCTGCCTTCCAGGCTGACTGCGTAGTCGATGCCGCGGCCGATGAAGAACACGTCTTTTGCATTGGCATATTTCGCTGCGAACCACTGGATGCGTTCTTTGTCATCTTCGAGCAGCTTCGCGATCTGATCCGGCAGTTCCTGCAGGGCTGCAAGGAGTTCTTCATATTTTTCTTCTGTGATCGTACCGCGCACATGGGCAAACTGTACGCCCAGAAGATATCCGGCAACCAGCTGTGTGCTATATGCCTTGGTGGTCGCCACCGCGATCTCCGGACCTGCCAGTGTGTAGAAAATATGATCTGCCTCACGCGCAATCGTGGAACCTACTACATTGACAATCGCCATCGTAGGAACGCCCTGGCTCTTTGCCAGACGCAGGGCTGCCAGGCTGTCGGCTGTCTCGCCCGACTGGCTGATGATGATAACCAGACTGTTCTCTTCCAGAATAGGGTTCCGGTAACGGAACTCGGAAGCCAGCTCGACGCGGACCGGAATACGCGCCAGATCTTCGATCACATACTGCGCTGCCACGCCTGCATGGTAAGCAGAACCACACGCTACGATATAAATACGCTTTAACGAACGAATGACATCATCGGAAAGTCCCGCCTCGGTCAGGTCAATATGACCATCGCGGATGACTGAATTTAATGTATCCCGAACCGCACGCGGCTGTTCATGGATCTCCTTAATCATGAAATGCTCATAACCTCCCTTTTCAGCAGCTTCTGCATCCCACTCAATCGTCACAAGTTCTTTCTGAATCTCTTCCTGATCAATATTATAGAAAGTAACCTCTCCCTTATGTAAGCGTCCCAATTCCTGGTTGCCGATATAGTATACCTTGCGGGTATATGGAAGCAGGGGCGGAACATCCGACGCGATAAAGGATTCACCCTCGCCTACTCCGATGATCATCGGGTTATCCTGACGGGCTACAAAGATCTCCTCCGGATAATCCTTAAACATAACCGCCAATGCATACGTGCCACGGATACGCATCATCGCACGCGCCATCGCATCGAGCGGTCCATCGTTGTATTTCTTATAATAATGATCGATCAGCTTTACAGCCACCTCTGTATCAGTATCTGAATAAAACGTATATCCACTTTTAATCAGTTTTTCGCGAATTTCCTGATAGTTTTCGATAATACCATTGTGAACCGCTACCACGCTGCGGTCATCCGTGCAGTGCGGATGTGCATTGTTCTCAGACGGCTCCCCGTGTGTCGCCCAGCGGGTATGACCGATACCGCAGTTGCCCCGCATTGCGCGTCCATTGTCTGTCTTCTCTGCCAGCGCGCGCAGACGTCCCTTCGCCTTTACAACCTCCGGTACACGTTCTCCGTCTCTGACTGCCAGACCTGCTGAATCGTATCCACGATATTCAAGCTTCTCCAGACCCGCTAATAAGATCGGAGCCGCCTGCTGGTCTCCTGTATATCCTACGATACCACACATACAATTATTCCTCCTTTTTCCAACCAGGCGAGCCGCTGCCATCATACCGCCTCAGACACTCCCGCCTTCGTATCTCTATCTCAAGAATATGATAAATCTATTGATTCTTCAAAATAGAATCTTCTATAAAATATGTCGTTTATCCCTAAATAGCGCCTGACCGGCACCTTCGATATTGACTTTCTTCTCAGTCATGTACATATTCTGTCTCATTATACCAAAAAAGAATCTTCTTGTCAGCATTTGCTGTAATATTTTCGTCAGTCATCATATAGACACATCTCATTTCAAAACCATCCGCCATAAGCAGTCACATATTTCTTCTGCATATCTACCTGTAAAATAACGATTGTCCACGACAACTATTTTTTATACAGGAGGTTTCATCATGAAAAACGAAACAATGTACTTTAACGATCTTCTTTCCATCTGGCTGGAAAAGCAGAAACAGGCGCGAGCCCTGTCTACCTATGTGAAATACCGGCATCTGGCAGACCGTTATATCTCCCCTTATTTTAGATCCATCCAGCTTTCAAAGATCGATCTGCCTATGCTTCAGACCTTCCGCAATTCCCTTTTATCCCCGGATTCCCTGCATCCGCTTGGGAACGGAACTATCCGCTGTATTCTTCTGCTCGTCAACTCCATTCTGCGTCTTTCCTATGAAACCGGGCAAACAAACGGCATTCTCTATCTCCCGCCCCGTCTTCCAAAAAAACGCCCTGAAGTACCTGTTTTTACCCTTCAGGAACAGAAACAGCTCGAACACTATCTAACTGCCCATACAGGAATCTCCGAAGCCGTCATCTATCTGGGACTCTATACAGGGCTGCGGGTTGGAGAACTCTGCGCCCTGCGTTGGGAAAATATTCATTTTTCCGATCGCTATCTCCATGTCCGACACACGGTGCAGCGCCTGACGCGCCTTGACACAACCCATAAATCAGAACTCATTTTATCCGGTCCCAAAAGCATCTCCTCCAACCGTTTGGTTCCCCTGCCCGCTTTCCTTCTGTCGATCCTACAGCCCTATTCTCATCCGGAACACCCGGATTATTTTCTGCTGTCACAATCTGCCAGCTCCCCGATGGATCCGCGAACCTTCCAGAATCACTACCAGCGCATTCTATCACAAGCCGGACTGCGCTATCTGAATTTTCATGCAATCCGACACACGTTTGCCACCCGCTGTATCACAAATGGCATGGATCCCAAAACGCTCAGCGAAATTCTGGGACACTCCGATTTGAAAGTCACGCTTGAATACTATTTTCATTCCTCTCTGGAATTCAAGAAAGAACAGATCGACCGCCTTACTGCTCTTTCTCCGGCCGTCCATACTTCTCTTCCAGATATGCCACATAATATGACGGATTAAAATCTTCCCCCGTCATATCGCGCAGGATCTGACGGCTGTCCTTCAATTTGCCATACTGGTGAATATTTTTCCGCAGATATTCGCGGATTTCCCCCAGGTTTCCAGCCTCCAGTAGTTTTTCTAGCGGCAATTCCTTCTTCATCTGGTGATAAATCTGCGCGCCAAAGGCATTTCCTAATGCATAGGACGGAAAATAGCCGATCGATCCCTGTGACCAGTGAATATCCTGCAGTACGCCCTCCCGATCCGTGGATGGGCGTACTCCCAGGTATTCTTCATACTTATCATTCCAGATCTGCGGCAGTTTCTCGACCTCCAGATCCTCCTCAATCAGCATTTTCTCAATTTCATAGCGCACCAGCACATGCAGCGGATAAGAAAGCTCATCCGCTTCCGTCCGGATCAGCCCCGGAACGGTTCTATTAACCGCCGCCAGAAAATCCTCCAGACTCGTCTCCGTCAGCGGGCTTCCAAACATCTGCGCCACTTTTCCATAAATCGGTTTCCAGAATGCACGGCTGCGTCCCACGATATTTTCAAAGAAACGGGACTGGCATTCATGCATTCCCATCGAAGTTCCCTGCCCCACCAGCGTCTGTGTCAAGTCATCCCGGATGCCAAATTCATAGATAGCATGTCCCGTCTCATGCAGCACGGAAAAAATCGAAGAATCAATCCGTTTCTGATAATGCGTCGTAATCCGTACATCATGATTGTGCAGATTCGTCGTAAACGGATGGGCGCTGAGTGCCAGTACTCCCCGGTCAAAATCAAAGCCCTCATATTCTGCTAGGAAACGCGCCACCTCTGCCTGCGCCGCCTCCGGATAATCTGCGGATAAAAAGGCGTCCGGAACCATCTTCGAGCGCTCTGCCGATTCTTTCAAAAGCGGCACAATTTTCCCTTTCATCAGCTCAAAAAATGGATCTAACATCTCCATATTAAAACCTTTTTCGTAGGTATCCAGCATCACATCGTAAAGCTTCTGTCCCGGCTTTGCCCGGTACGCCGCAAATTTCTTCTGATAGGAAATAATCTCCTTCAAAACAGGGGCAAATGAAGCAAAATCATTTTTCTCTCGCGCACGCGTCCAGATTCCCGTCGCACGCGCCGTAAGTTCTGCATACGCACGGTATTCCTCCGGCGGAATGCAGGAAAGCCGCTCCTGCTCCTCGGCTGCTTCCCGGAGAATTGCCGACTTCACCTCATCAAATACGCCCGCATTCTCTTTTCCTGCCTTCTGGCAGACATCCAGCAGCTCCTTAAAACGCATTGACGCCAGAATCTCCTGATACTGCTCCGAAAGTGAACCTATCACCCGCGCGGTATGCTCCGCTGCACCCTTCGGCGCCAGCGTCTCATCATCCCACTCAAACAAAACCATCGACGTCTGAAGCGCCATCGCCCGCTCCAAAAGAGACTGCAGCTCCTCAAACTGTTTTTTTACATTCTGATTCTTCTGTTCTGTCTGTGCCATTTTCCTGCCTCCTGTCTTTTTTTCGTAATTCTATCATCCAAATTCTGTGTATTTTTTAGGTTCCGCTGCACATATGCCTGCATTCTTTTGTAATATGAGCCATTTCCATCTTCATCATACCAGATTTTCTTTCTTCTGTTTCTTATATCTTTCTTATGATTTTTTACAGTTCACACATTGTACAAACTGTAACAGGATTTTCTCATGATGCCTTATGTGACTTTCCAATCTTGCATAATCATGCAAAACGCGGTATACTAAAACCAGTATAAATCATATGCATAAAGCTGGTTCCCGGCACACGGATATACGCCACGAATCAACTTCCATGCACACACCAGGACAGGAGGGATTGCAGATGATCGAAGCAACGAGCTGCGGCGGTGTGGTTATATTTCGGGGAAAATTACTCGTTCTTTACAAAAACTACCGGAACAAATACGAAGGCTGGGTTCTTCCCAAGGGAACCGTAGAACCGGGCGAAGACTTCAAGCAGACCGCCCTCCGGGAGGTTCATGAGGAGACTGGCGTCGCCGCCTCCATCATCAAGTACATTGGCAAAAGCCAGTACACCTTCAACACCCCTCAGGATACCATCGAAAAGACCGTGCACTGGTATCTGATGATGGCGGACAGCTACTACAGCAAGCCGCAGCGCGAAGAATACTTCGTCGATTCCGGCTACTACAAATTTTACGAAGCCTACCACCTTCTGAAATTTTCCAACGAAAAACAGATCCTGGAAAAAGCCTACAATGAGTATCTGGATCTGAAAAAGGCAAATTTGTGGGGGAATCGGAAATACTTTTAATCACAAGAACAAAGAGGCTGTTGCAAAATCATTATCAAAAATAGATGATTGAGCGGCAGCTTCCATTTCTCTGCAAGCTAATCTGGGTTAAAATTCGCGGTTTTCCTGTTAAAAAAGGCTTTTCGGTAATTTCCTATGAAACAAAAAAACACCCCGTCCGCTGCACAAAGCCAACGAACAGGGTATTAAAAAGGGGAGGATAAGTATTCAAAAATTTCTCTTTTGTGATACTAACAGTATGACCCGTTTCTGTTATTCTATACATCAATCTCCAAATTTTTATACGCCTTTTATCTGCTTCCGAGTATCCGGTTTTCATATTATTTATCATACATACCTTTTTCCCTTGCTTTCTTCCTCTCTTTCCGTTACAATAGATACGTTTTGAGTTGTACTTTTTAATTTATTTTTACCTCTATGAAAAATACAACTCCAGCAAATCATTTTATGTACATTTTTATATTGATTTGAAACTTTTTATATCATAAACCTTGTACTTACCTCACAAAAAGGAGATTTACCTTATGAACAAGAAAAACATCTTAGTCGGACAGTCCGGCGGACCGACCGCGGTTATCAACGGGAGCCTTTACGGCGTTATCTGCGAAGGTGCGCGCCACAGCGATGCGGTTGGCTGCGTCTACGGTATGATCAATGGAATCGAGGGCTTTCTCGCGGATTCTTATATGAACCTTTCAGAAACACTCTCCGATGACGATCTGGAACTTCTTCGCCTGACTCCGGCGGCGTATCTGGGTTCCTGCCGTTTTAAACTCCCTGAGAACCTCTCCGACAGCTTCTACCGCGTCCTCTTTGAAAAACTGGAGCGGCTGGACATCGGCTATTTCTTTTACATCGGCGGCAACGACTCGATGGACACCGTCAGCAAGCTTTCCCACTATGCGGCGCAGATCAAAAGCCCGATCCGCTTTATCGGCATTCCCAAGACGATCGACAACGATCTCGTCCTGACCGATCACACGCCGGGATACGGCAGCGCTGCCCGCTATGTCGCTGCATCCGTCCGTGAAATTGCGCTGGACGCCTCTGTCTATCAGCAGAAATCGGTCACCATCGTTGAGATCATGGGACGCCATGCCGGATGGCTGACGGCTGCCTCTGCCTTAGCACGCAAGGAAGCCGGTGACAATCCGCTCTTAATCTATCTGCCGGAAGCTCCATTTGAGCTGGCACAATTTAATGACGACTTAAAGAAAGCGTTTGAAAAGACAGCGAATGTCATCGTCTGCGTCTCCGAGGGCATCCGCGACCACGGTGGTCGTTTTATCTGCGAATATTCAACCGAAGCCCAGGTCGACACCTTCGGTCACAAAATGTTAGCCGGATGCGGCAAAATTCTGGAAAATTATGTCCGCAACCAGTTCGGCGTCAAGGTGCGCTCGGTTGAGCTCAACGTCAACCAGCGCTGCTCCGGTCTCACCGTTTCCGGTACTGATTTAAACGAGGCTGAAATGGCAGGTCGTTTCGGCGTCCAGGCAGCCCTGGACGGTCACACTGGACAGATGGTCGCATTTGAGCGTGAGACTGATACAGCTGCTTCTGAACCTGTTCATGCAGCTGCTGCCGTTTCAAACGCTGCGGACTTAGGCGCAGCATCCGCTTCATGCGTAAAACATCGTAACACTGTATATAAAATTCATCCAGTTCTCAAGGATGTCAATCTGATCTGCAATCAGGAAAAGAAAGTACCTGCTGAGTGGATCACGAAAAACGGTACCGATGTCAGCGATGATTTCCTGGCTTACTCGCAGCCGCTGATCCAAGGGGACGTTTCCCATATTATGGAAAACGGACTTCCAAAATATTTGTACCGCAAATAGTCCGTCACACAGTATAACTGCTTCATCCTTGAAATCCATACAAGCAACAGAAAAAGAGACGCTTCTTTCATTTTACGAATGCGTCTCTTTTCTACTTAATAATACATAATACCTGAATTTTTTCTAATTTACCCCAATCACACACTCTTATCATTTGGGGAGGAATCCTGACCGTGCCCTTTCAGCGCAGCCATCTTCTAAATCTAATCTTCCTCACAATCCCGAATTTCAACCCCATCATAAAAGAACATCAGAATCTCTTCATAATTCTTGCCTTCGCGCGCCATCTCCTGTGCGCCGTTCTGGCTCATGCCGACTCCGTGACCGTAGCCGCCGCCCCAGATGGTAAATGTGCGGATGTCTTTTTCCTCATCCCTGGCAGTTTCATCCACCGAGAAAAAGGCACTCGGTAGCGTACTCCATCCTGTCAGTTCGGTTCCGTCATTTTTCTTATAAACGAGTGATTCCGAGCCGAGGACACTCCGGATCTGACTCTGACCTTTCAGTGTCTTGGTTCCCTCGCTTCCGACGATCTGCACCGTCTGGGCGATGCCACCCGTACCGCGGGAAGTCACAAAAATACCCTGAATCTCGCCGATGGTATCTACCTTCTGCTGCAGCTTCTTATTCGTGATCGTTGTTTTCCAGCGGTACATCGGGAACGAGGAATCATAATTCTGCTCACCCTGTCCCTGGATAAACTTGAGAAATGTGTCGTTGTCCGTCAAATCCGGAATCTTCTTCTTTTCCGTCAAACCGATCCCTTTCAGATACGGAACCTCGTCTTTGCTGGCGCCCCAGATCGTTCCATCGGTCGAATATCCGCAGGAAGTTGAAAAATAATACGTTTCCGCCGGAGTATCGTTGTAATATACAATCTTCCCGTCCGTCTCCTTGACTGCCAGATTCGTCCGCTCACTGCTCTCTGTATTATTGTACACCTGATAGTTCGTGCTGTCATCAACGTGTGCGCCGTAACGGCTGTATGCATTCGCCTTGATCTGCCGGTAGGCATACGTCCGTGCGCAAACTGCCTGCGCCTTGAGCGCCTCCAGCTCATAATTAGATGGCATCTCGCTCGGCACTACGCGTGTCAGGTAATCTTCGACGTCCAGCTCATTGATCAGAAGCAGCCCATCCGACTCCTCGCTCAACTCGAAGCTGCCGAAATACGACGGCGTTCCCTGCGCCCGCTTGGTACTCAGGATGCGGATCTCCTTCTGCGGGTCTTCCAGCGTGATCGTCATGCGCCCTTCTTTCAGACGGTCATCGCCAGGACTCACGGACAATTTCGTTCCCGGGCTCAAAGTCTCCTCTGATTCGCCCCAGGTCACATGCATCGTGCTGTCCGACTGGAGTACCACCTTCGTGTGAAACAAGGAGGAATAATCATCATTCATGATCAGCACGCGGATGTTCGTCGCTGAAAAATCATGATTTAAGAGTGCTGCGCAAACCTTTTTGCCAGCCACGACAAATTTTCCCAGATCATAGCCGACCAGCACATCCCGCTTTTTCTGCTCCTTGACGACTCCATATGTTTTATATACTTTAAAATCATCGTCCAGTTTCAGCGTTCCGTACCCGTCAATCTCGATCGTATCATCCTTGACCGAAAGTACCTTTCCTTCGATCATATCTTCCTTGAGCGACAGCTTGCGGATCTTGCCCTTATCCAGCTCGACATCCGCCAGCACGCCATCGGTACGATCCTTGAGCTTTTCTTCCTCTGGAAATGTCCGGACGATCGTGCCAATATACACATCCATCCCACCCGATTCTCCCGGAACGATCCAGACATTCTTATATGTAACTTTTTCAGACTGTACGCCGCACAGCGTGATGATCGAACCATCACGCTCATAGACCTCGATCTTCCGATCGATGCAGGCATCCAGCGACACGCCCTCAAAATTCATCGTTCCCTGATCCGTATATGCCGTCCATGCCGCTGCTTCCTTCACATTTTTCGGTGTTCCATAAAGCACCAGCTTCTGTTTTTTGACCGCGTTTTCCGAATCTGCCTTTTTTAAGAATGACTCATAAAACCGCCACCATTCTTCCTTCGGCATTGCCTTTTTATATTTATTTTTAGATACATTCAGGGCGCTCGAAAGCCCTTTTGAAACGCGATCTGCCGCATATGCCGCTTCGCCATAGGTCAGTGCGCCCATCGCGTAGCTTTTACTTATCTTCTCGTCTCCCGGCTCCAGATAGCCTTCCTCAATCATATAGTCAATATATTTGGCATACCATTCATCCTGATCCGGCGTTCCAAAATGGCTTCCGTGTTCTCCCTGCGACGCAACGATGTCGTCCCGGTCTGCAAATGATAACGCCATAGCTTTCGATGCCATGGCGCGTGAAATATCATTATCCGAGTGATCCAAAAATACAATTGCAAAGAGCAGGAGTGCCAGAAAAGCCGGAATCGCCACTGCCCAGTAAACCAGCTTTTTAGGTTTCAGAGACTGTACTGCCTTTCGCGATCTGCCTGTTTTCTTTTCCATATTTCTCCAGCCGCCTTTATTTTTTAACTGTCCTTTCTCATTCACAGTCACTTTTTATTTAACTCCATAAACGTTCCTGTTTTCTCATCAATGTGGTCTAACTTCCGGTATTCGTCTGTCTCCATCGGCAATTTCCGAAGCCGCAGCGACCGGTGCACCGCGCGGGAGATCAAGTCATAAATAACCGCAAATGCCGGTACTGCGATAATCATGCCGACGAAACCAAAGAGTCCGCCAAAGAAGAGAATCGAAAACAGTACCCAGAAACTCGAAAGTCCTGTCGAATTGCCCAGGATCTTCGGTCCCAGAATATTGCCGTCAAACTGCTGCAGAAGCAGAATCCAGATGAGGAAATACACACACTGGAGCGGACTGACCAAGAATACCAGGAACGCTGCAGGTATCGCACCGATGAACGGTCCAAAAAAAGGTATCACATTCGTCACACCGATAATGACGCTCAAAAGCATCGGGAACGGCATATTTAAGATCGTCACACCGATGAAACAGATAATACCGATAATGAGGGAATCCACCAGCTTGCCGATGATGAAGCCGCCGAACATCTGATTGATAAACCGGAGCTCCTCGATTACCAGATTCGCCTGTCTTAGATTCAGGCAGCCATAAACAATCTTCTTTCCCTGTGCTGCCAGTGTATCTTTGATATTTAGCAGATACACCATGACGATCAGACCGATCAGCCAATTTTTGATAAATTCCAGGACACCCAGCACGCTGCTGGAAAGGCCTGTCACGATCTGTCCAATCCGGTGCATATCAATGTTGGTAAACGATTTCTCCGCCCAGTTCTGAAAAACTGCCAGGTTATTTTCAAAACTGCTCAGAACCATATTTTCGATCTCCGGATTATTTTTCAAAATACGCTGAATCCATTCATACACATTCTGCACATACAGCGGAAATGAATCCTGAATGCCGATCAAACTCTCGATCAGCTGCGGGATCATAAGCTGGAACATCCCTACCACAAGCACAATAACCAGCCCCAGACATGCTGCCGTCGCAAGCATCCGGGCTGCACCACGGACGTATTTGGAATTCTTAGTGACAGAGCCAAGGGTCTTTTCCACGATCCCTGCTACCCAGTTATATGCCGGGGCGGTCAGATACGTCAGCACCGCACCGCAGAGAATCGGCGCAAGGATTTTCACAACCTTGCGGGTGCCCGCCGACACCACATCCCAGTGTTGGATGCTGAACCAGAGCAGTATGCAGACCGCAATCACCGAAACTGCCGTCATACCCATATAAATGTATTCTTTGAAATCTCTTTTTTCCATACTTATGTTCTTATCCGTTCCTCTTTTCTGATTTTACAATGTGCTTCTGGAAAATGTTACATTTTCTTTACACACTTTCTTTTACAGAGAAAGCAGCGATTGCTCGCTGCTTTTATCCTTTGTAACCCCAAAATGCCGGCTCTTACCATATTGACGCCTAGCGCTGCTAGGTGGGCAACCTCACTTAGATTTCTGTCTTCCACTCGAGAGGAGGCCTGACATCCATCTAAAAATATCGGAATCCCGTTAGTCAAAATGTAGGTTCAAAAAAAGCAAGAGTTGTCGAGCATCCCAGGAATTACAAATATTCTCTTTTGATACGGCTATTATACCGCAAGTCGGATGTTTTTTCAAGTTCCATTTTCTGATAATGCGGTCAGGTTGTTACTGTTCGCGCATACGTGCCCAGTAACGGATTAAGAAGCTTCTTTTTGTCTTTTATACTTCTCCCCACTTCATCAGGAAATCTCCCAGCTCTTCCACCGTCTCAATCTGGTAGTCTGCCCCGTTTTCCGTAAACTCTTCCCGGGAACCATATCCATACAGCACTGCCGCACATGGGAGCTGATTTTCATGCGCCCCGATAATATCGTGCTTCCGGTCGCCCACCATGATAACCTTCGATTCCTCCGGTGTTGTTCCCAAACGGTCCAGCGTGTAGGCAATCACATCGCCTTTGCGGACCCGGATCTCCTCCATATCCGCCCCGCCAACCAGGGTAAAGTAGGAAAGCAGATCAAAATGCTCCAGAATCTGAATAGCAAACGGTTCCGGCTTTGAAGTTGCCACCGCCAGCGTAAGACCGGCATCCTTTAAACGTGTCAGCATCTCCCGGATTCCCGGATAGACTTTATTTTCAAACATTCCCTGTTTCGTAAAATATTCGTGGAAATGGCCGATCGCTTCGCGCGCCTGCGCTTCGCTGAATCCGTAATATTCTTTAAAACTGTCCGACAGCGGCGGTCCGATGAACGGACACAGTTTATCCAGATCCGGCTCATCGATCCCGTATGCCTGCAGCGCATGCTGGACAGACTTTGTGATGCCTTCCTTCGGATCTGTAAGGGTTCCGTCGAGGTCAAATAGTATGATATGGTTCATATGGTTCGTTCTCCTTATTGTAGTCCGCAGTGCATTACTCCGCAGCACACCAGCTTGAAAAAACTACGTTTTCATTGCTTACGACCATTCTAATACATTTTACGCAAAAAAGAAAGACAACTTTTATCCAGTCATCTTTCTTTTCTGTGTTTCCGTTACTGTTCACGCATACGTGCCCAGTAACGGAATTTGCCGTGACTTCGCATTTAAATACGGCAACTTGCTGCTGCCACCACGTTTTCTTACGGCACTTTCGGTTCCAAAAGTGCCTACCCGTGAACAGTAACGTGTTTCACTCTTTATTTGTAAAATTCATGTCCACCATGCTGCATGACATAGGTCAGCTTGCCATCGAACCAGCGTACATTGGAGGAAGCAGAGATTCCGCGGTTCATGAAGTACAGGGCGCCGCCCGAGTAATCCTCGCCTTCCAGTGCACGGTTGACGCAGTCAATTGTCTGCTGCGTTACCTTACAGCTGTTGATCGTTCCATCCAGTACCGGTGAGAACTGGGATGGTTCGTACACAACGGCTTTAACGCTGTTCGGGAATTTCTTGTTTTTCACCCGGTTGATGATTACATTTGCAACCAGTATCTTTCCCCTGTCGTCACACACACCCGCCTCCGCCTGCACAATTTTCTGCAGAACACTGTAATCTTCATCGCTGTAAGAGATGACTGCGCGTTCCCGGCGCTCCCGTTCTTCTGCTTCCTGCGCCGCCTGCTGGGTCTGCATTCGTACTTCTCGTTCGATTACCTCTACTTCCAGAGCTTCCTTCGCAAGTTCATCCTGAATCCCCTGCTCCATCCTCTGTCCGAGTAGATGCTGACTTTCCTCGTTGGAGGCGAGAATCGTAAATTCTGATAAGCTCTCTGTCTCTGTCGTTTCTTCTGACTGCAGCATTTCTGTCAGTTCCACATCATCCGGATATTCCCGGTGTGCCGAGGCTGCATTTTTGCCAACGCCGCCAAAACTGACCGAATTAAATGCTATCACCGTCACAACCGCTGCTCCCGTCATCAATACGGCTGCGGTCCGGTACATCCTTTTTGTCACACGGACAAATAATGCCTTTATAAACTGATAAGCAGTCTGAAGAAATGTGTCAATGCTTGGCATACACTCTCCTCTTTCTATCAGTGCAGTCCTCCCAAAACCGGTCTGACTGCCATTTAACATCTGCGGCATCTTCTTTGGCTGTCTGATTTTTTCTGACAGCTAAGGACAGATCGTTACTGTTCACACACGTGTGCCCAGCAACGGGATTTTGCCGATGCTGCGCATTCCAAATCGGCAAAATCTGCTGCCAGAACTGTATCGTACGGAATTTTCAGTTCAGAAAATTCCTACCTGTGAACAGTTACGACAGATCCTCTCTGCCTGTGCCGCTTCCTTCAAGTGACGGGAGACATTATATGTGGTTTCCGGCTTCAAAGTCAACGTCTTTTTTACATTTTTGTGACAAATCACATTCTCATTTAACTTTTCCTTAATATTTATGTGAGCATTTTATAAACTTTTTTGCTTTTTCTTCCCAATTTTTATAAACTTTGGCTGGTATAAAATTTTCAATTTTTTACAATTCTGTTAAATTCTTCCCGTCAAAAAAACAGGCGAATCAAGTCGCCTGTTTTTTATGTCAACTGTAATAGAACAATTATGGTATCTGTAAAGGTGTCAGACAGACTCCTTACCACTCTAGATCAGCGCTACAAACTGTGCATCCACATATTTTGCAAGTTCCTCCGGATTCAGAATGACCTGAACACCTCTCTGACCCGCGCTGATGCTGATTTTGTCGAAAATCTGCGCTGTTTCTTCTATATAAGTAGGGAACTTCTTTTTCATGCCGATCGGGGAACAACCACCTCGCATATAGCCGGTCAGCGGAAGAAGTTCCTTCATATGGATCATCTCCACTTTTTTGTCCTTGGAAGCCTTTGCCACCTTTTTCAGGTCCAGCTCCTCATCGACCGGGATACAGCAGACCAGATAGCCGTTCTTATCGCCCTTTAAAACGAGCGTTTTGAACATCGTGTCATGGTCCATCCCCATCATATCCGCCGCATGGCTGCCGGATAAGTCGTCCTCATCTACTTCATACTCACCTGCTTCATAATTGATTCCAGCCGCGTCTAAAAGACGCATTACGTTTGTTTTTGTCATAAGCTAAACCCTTTCTGGAGACAGATTTAGTGCACTCCTCTTATTTCTGGTTGATATAGTTTACCAGTCCACCGGCTGTGATGATCTTCTGCATGAACTCCGGGAACGCCTGCCCCTGGAAGCTCTGGCCGGTGGTTTTATCGGTAATCACACCGCTGTCAAAATCAACCTCCACCTCATCACCAGCCGCGATTGCTTTTGCAGCCTCCGGGCACTCGATGATCGGCAGACCGATATTAATAGAGTTGCGGTAGAAAATACGTGCAAACGTCTCAGCAATAACACAGCTTACACCTGCACACTTGATTGCCAGCGGCGCATGCTCACGGGAAGAACCGCAGCCAAAGTTCTTATTTGCTACGATGATATCACCCTTCTGTACTTTATTTACAAACTCTTTATCAATATCTTCCATACAATGTTTTGCCAGCTCGTTGCCATCCGGAGAGTTTAAGTATCTTGCCGGGATGATAACGTCTGTATCTACATTGTCTCCATATTTAAATACATGTCCATTTGCTTTCATTTCTATATCCTCCTGCGATTTATCCTGTTATTTTATCCCAATTCACGAGACGGCACCTGCGATTGCAGGAAACCTTTCCCCGAACCGTAATATCCGTTTGTAACTGTTCAGTACCTTCACAGTCACGCGCAGACCTACTGAACCGTTACATCCGTTTTACTTATTCCTAAACTTTTATGCCTATTACAGTCCCAGTTCCGCCGGTCCGCTCACTTTTCCGGTAATGGCGCTGGCTGCTGCCACTGCCGGGCTTGCCAGATAAATCTCAGAATCCACGTGTCCCATACGTCCAACGAAGTTACGGTTGGTCGTGGATACACATCTCTCGCCTTCTGCCAGGATACCCATATAACCGCCCAGGCACGGACCGCAGGTCGGAGTGCTGACAACGGCACCAGCCTCGATGAAGGTCTCTAAAAGTCCCTCTTTCATGGACTGTAAATAGATCGCCTGTGTCGCCGGAATCACGATGCAGCGCAGACCTTTTTTCACTTTTCTGCCCTTTAAGATCTCAGCTGCGATACGCATATCCTCGATACGTCCGTTCGTACAGGAGCCAATGACGACCTGATCGATCGCAATGTCACCCACCTCATCGATCGTTCTCGTATTCTCCGGAAGGTGCGGGAAGGATACAGTCGGCTTTAACTCGGATAAGTCTATGGTGTACTCTTCGTCATACTCTGCATCCGGATCTGCCTCATATACCTTGAAATCACGTTTAGAATGCTCTTTTAAGTACTCGATGGTCTTCTCATCAACCGGAAAGATACCGTTCTTGCCGCCTGCCTCGATCGCCATGTTGCAGATCGTGAAACGGTCATCCATGGAAAGGTTCTTGATGCCCTCGCCGACAAACTCCATAGAACGGTACAGCGCGCCATCTACGCCGATCATACCGATAATGTGAAGAATGACATCTTTACCACTGACCCATTTTGCCGGTTTGCCGATCAGGTTGAACTTGATCGCGGACGGTACCTTGAACCAAGCCTTACCGGTTACCATGCCAGCTGCCATATCGGTACTGCCGACACCTGTAGAGAATACGCCAAGTGCGCCGTATGTACAGGTATGGGAATCCGCACCGATGACTGCGTCACCTGCTACAACCAGACCTTTTTCCGGAAGGAGTGCATGCTCGATTCCCATCTCTCCTACGTCAAAATAGTTGGTGATATCATGACGACAGGCAAATTCACGACAGCATTTGCAGTTTTCCGCCGACTTGATATCCTTATTCGGGATAAAATGATCCATAACCAGCGCAATTTTGTCATGATTGAATACCGTCTGGTTGTCCATCTTCTTCATCTCATTGACCGCTACCGGCGTTGTGATATCATTTCCAAGAACCAGATCCAGATCTGCTTCGATCAACTGTCCTGCTTTTACCTCTGCAAGACCCGCGTGCGCTGCCAGGATCTTCTGTGTCATTGTCATTCCCATGATTTATTTCCTCCTGCATATACATACTTGGTAACGGCTCCGATGCCCTTACTGTTATAGGAAAAAACTCTGTTCCAACGGTGCCGATGCCATCTTTTACTTTTTTATGTTTGTATTATAGCACCGGTTCTGTTATAATACAAATATATATTATTAATAGATACTATGAGTCGAAGTTATAGTGTCACTGTTCATGAGTAGGCACTTTTGGAACCGAAAGTGCCGTAAAAAAACGTGGTGGCAGCAGGAATTTGCCGTATTTAAATGCGAAGCCGCGGCAAATTCCGTTACTGGGCACGTATGCGTGAACAGTAACTTTATAGATATAAAGGAGTATTATGGAACAACATTTAACCCAGTACCGTATTTTCTACGCCGTTGCACGCGCCGGTAATATTTCCCGTGCCGCCAAGGAACTTTTTATCAGTCAGCCCGCGATCAGCAAATCAATCAGCAAGCTGGAAGAAAGCCTCGGCATGGCACTTTTTATCCGCAATTCCCGCGGTGTCTCCCTGACCGCAGAGGGACAGGTCTTATTTCAGCATGTGGAAGCCGCCTTTGAAGCACTGGAGCGCGGTGAAAATGAGCTGAAACAGATCCAGAACCTCCACATCGGACAGCTCAAGATCGGCGTCAGCAACACGCTGTGCAAATATATTCTTCTTCCTTATTTAAAGGGATTTATCGCGCAGTACCCGCATGTCCGCATTTTGATTGAAAGTCAGGACACTGCACGCACAATCTCGATGCTGGAACAGCAGAAACTCGACATCGGTCTGATCGCCGAGCCGAAAAACCGCCGCAGCCTTTCATTTCTCCCAGTCATGCGAATCGAGGACACCTTTGTCTGTACCCGGTCGTATCTGGAAAATCTGCGGATCCGCGAAGGTGCCGATGTCGATCCATTCGAATCCGGGACAATCCTGCTGCTCGACCGCAGCAATATGACGCGCACGCACATTGACGCGTACTTTGCAGAGCACGGAATTGAACCGAAGCAGATTTTAGAGGCGACGACGATGGATCTTCTGATTGAATTTGCCAAAACGGGACTCGGAATCGGATGTGTGATCCGCGAGTTCGTGCGGGAAGAATTAAAGGATGGTTCGCTGATCGAACTCCCGCTGGAAGTGCCAATCCGAAACCGAACGATTGGATTTGCTTATCATCCGACGGCGATGACGCGGACGATGAATGATTTTGTGCAATTTTGTTCGGAATGATGAAATAATTGGCAACACGGACGCCATTTCCTATGAAACGAAAAAGTCCGGCGCATGGCGGTCAAGCTGCCATATGCCGGACTTTTTCTGTTTAGTTCCTGTTTTTATCAATTTTCGTAACTGTTCAGTACCTTCACAGTCACGCGCAAAAATTCATTAAAAATTGCCTGCGGCAATGGAATTTTTGCCTGCTGGCCCATGTTTTCGTACGGTCAGCGCAGTAAATGCGCAGACCTACTGAGCAGTTACCGATTTTCTTTTAAAATATTCTTCGCACATTTCCACACACATGGAAATATTTTCCCATCTACCAGCCAGACATACACTTTCGAACAAATTCCTATTAAAATACAGCTCAGAACCAGATTCACCCCGATCGCCAGCTTCTCTCCCGCCTCAGAATAAATGCTATAAAACCAACAGGAAAAGCTGGCAATCACAAGCCAGTGTGTCAGGAAGATTCCCATGCTATACTCGCCAATCCACAGAATAATTTTTTTGAGGGTCTCCGGGAGCCAAGTCTCCAGACCGCCGAGCCAGAAGAGACGGAAGCCTAAAATCATCAGGAATGCAGCAACATGACCATAGAATTCCATGGTTCCGAGTCCACCTGGAAATCCATGCGCTCCCAATGTGGTTCCGATCCAGAAAGATTTTCGGACGAACCAGATGCTGAAAATCCAGAGGGCAGCACCAAAGATGCCATATTTTCCTTCTCCATCTTTAAGCAGATTCTCTTTTCGCTCTCTTTCTTTCATGGACTTCTCAACTGCCCGCATCAGCAGACAGATCCCATTTCCCAGAAGCAGGCATATATAAAAGCTGTTCATTCCGATCAGCACTGCCGCGACACCTGCCAGAATCAGGATTTTCTGGCGGGTTCCTACTTCCCGGAGGGCGGATGAAAGTACAAGAGTCAGAATACTTCCCATGAAAGTGTAGGTCAGCATCCAGGATGGACCATAGTACGTTGAATCCGCCTTGAAGATTGTATCAAACCAGGCATAGCGGATCGCCTTCAGACCGCCTGGCAGATAGCTGTAAAAGTTGCTCAGCCACTCATTTTCCAGGCGCGGCGCAACCCGCACCGTGTAGAAGAGACCGCCCCGGTAAAATAGATATGCCAGCAGAAAGGTGACCGTCAGCGGGCAGGTCAGTTTCAGATAGCGGCGCAGGATCTCCGAGCTCCACGAAGTAAACCGCCCGGAATATACCTTATCGGCTATCAGCATTCCGCTGATCATCAAAAAAAGACTAACCCCGAAGGTTCCATAGCGGAACAGGGGAAGCGGTCCTATTTCCATCAGCGCATTTACCTTATTGCTGCCCCAGCTCCCGAATGTACCGAACCAGTGACTTCCAAAAACCGCCAGACAGGCGTATGCCTTGATTATATTTACGTCATCATAGCGTTTCATCCGCGTTTCCTTTCTCATTCATGTAAAAAAATGTGCCTTTTTTGTGTAATAGAACATTCCAAAGAATTTCCTATTACACAAAAAACAGGACCGCTGCAAACCTGCAGCAGCCCTGTATAAGATTTCCTATATTCGAAAAACGATTAGTTGTTGATCAGCTTATCGTTCTCGTTGTTCCAGCTGTAAAGCTTACGGATCTCTGCGCCGACTTTCTCAGACGGATGCTCGGAAGCAAGCTTTCTCATAGCCTGGAAGTGTACCTGACGACCTGCCGGGGACATATCCAGTAAGAACTCTTTTGCAAAGGTACCGTCCTGGATATCGGACAGAATTTTCTTCATAGCTTTCTTTGTCTCAGCGGTAACGATCTTCGGTCCGGTTACATAATCGCCGTACTCAGCTGTGTTGGAGATGGAGTATCTCATACCAGCGAAACCAGACTGATAAATCAGGTCTACGATCAGCTTCATCTCGTGGATACACTCGAAGTAAGCATTTCTCGGGTCATAACCAGCCTCACACAGAGTCTCGAAACCAGCCTGCATCAGAGCACAAACACCGCCACAAAGAACTGCCTGCTCACCGAAGAGGTCTGTCTCAGTCTCGGTACGGAATGTAGTCTCCAGAAGACCTGCTCTAGCGCCGCCGATGCCAAGACCATAAGCCAGTGCACGGTCAAGTGCTTTGCCTGTGTAATCCTGCTCTACTGCTACCAGACACGGTGTACCCTTACCAGCCTGATACTCACTTCTTACAGTGTGACCCGGTGCCTTCGGAGCGATCATGGTTACATCGACATTCTTCGGCGGTTTGATGCATCCGAAGTGGATGTTAAAGCCATGAGCGAACATAAGCATGTTGCCCTCTTCCAGGTTTGGCTCGATGTCTTTCTTGTACATATCTGCCTGAAGCTCATCGTTGATCAGGATCATGATGATATCAGCCTGTTTTGCAGCCTCTGCTGCGGTGTATACTTTAAATCCCTGTGCCTCTGCTTTTGCCCAAGACTTGCTGCCCTTGTAAAGACCGATGATAACATCGCATCCGGACTCTTTTAAGTTCAGGGCATGTGCATGACCCTGGCTGCCGTAACCGATAATAGCAATCTTCTGTCCTTCTAATAAGGATAAATTACAATCTTCCTGATAGTAAATCTTTGCTGCCATTTTTCATTTCCTCCTTGGATCTAACAAAAATAAAATAAATTTATTATAAAGCATAGACCGGCGCCTCTCTGTGCGTCTTTGGACCAGACTTTGTAAACCTGTTGAATGCCTTGTATCCAGTCTATCGACTGATGTACTATGGCAGATAGCGGATATCATCCGCACCTCTGGAAAGACCGGTAAGACCTGTTCTGGCTAATTCCAGAATCTCATAATCTTCCAGAAGATTAATCAGCGCGTCCTGTTTGGACTGGTCGCCTGTCAGCATAACAGTGACAGAATCTTTTCCCACATCGACAATCGACGCACGGAAAATCTCGGAAATCGCATTGATCGCCATCCGCTGGTTCGCATTTGCCCTCACCTTGACGAGCATCAGCTCACGATATACGGAATGACCTTCCCGCAGTTCCTTGATGTCGTGTACATCTTCCAGTTTTCCAAGCTGCTTCTGAATCTGCTCCAGAACCTGATGATCGCCCAGCGATACAACCGTCATACGGGAGTATCTCGGATCCGCGGTCACGCCAACTGTAAGACTTTCGATATTATATCCGCGGCGGCTGAAAAGTCCAGCCACACGGCTTAAAACGCCGGCAGTATTATCTACCAGCAATGATAACACAATTCTGCTCATGCAATCTTCCCACCTTGATCTTCTGTCTTGTTCGTATAGCCTTAATGATAGCAACCAATTCTCAGTTTGTCAACTAATTAAAAGGAATGCTTTGTATTCCTCAGAGATATATCATTACTGTTCACGCATACGTGCCCAGTAACGGAATTTGCCGTGGCTCCGCATTTAAATACGGCAAATTCCTGCTGCCACCATGTTTTCTTACGGCACTTTCGGTTCCAAAAGTGCCTACCTGTGTACATTAACGATATATCAACACATCATTTCTGGTGTTCCTGCCACTTTTTCTCCCAGTCCGGACCGTATTTAAAATACATCTTCATCTCGGTTCCGACACTGATGAGGCGTGCATCGTCCGGGATCTCCTCACGCGTATACCAGCCTGCCTCAGAAAGCTCGTCCTCCTGCAGCCGGATCTTATCGTCCCCATCCAGTTCTGCAAAAAATCCGATCATCTCCGTATCAGTAAATGCCCACGGCTGACTCTTGAAATAGCGGATATTTTTAACTTTCAGCCCGACTTCCTCCATCACTTCGCGGCGGACGGTCTCTTCAAATGTCTCTCCGATCTCGACAAATCCAGCGATCAGCGCATACCCACGGTAGGTACTGTGGTTGACGCGGTAGCGCGACATAAGAAGTTTGTTCCCGTTCGTGATCGCCACGATGACTGCCGGGGAGATCTTTGGATATTCCGTCTGACCGCAGACCGGGCAGACGAGTGCCCGCTCGGTCCGGCTGTCCTGCGTCTTTGCCCCACAGCGTCCGCAAAACTGACGGCTCTGTCTCCAGCGCCACAGCTGCACCGCCGTGATCGCTGCAAATGCCTGGTGCATCGGCTCCATCGCACGGATGTCGGTTGACGTTTTCCATGCATAGCAAAGCTGCTCCGGCTCTTTTTCTGCCCCTTCCAGTGCACCAGAAGCCATCTTCCCAGCTTCCATATGATTTTTGTCTGAAACAGGCATCTGACCAGCACCTTCTTTTAGCTTTGCCAGAATCTCTTCCGCTTCTTTCTCCGGCACACTGACCAGAAAATACGGCTTCTCATCAACCGAAAAGAGATAAACCGCCCGATCCATCAGTTCCGGAACTGCCGCCTCAATCTCCTCCCGGCGCGGGATAGTAAGCACATGTTCCTCCACGGTCTCACGCAGAAGAATCCGGCTTTTCTGGATGCAGAAGACGTAGTCCTGTGCTCCAGGTTTCTGAATGTGGTATGTATTGTCATAGCGATGTGGTGCGATATCCTGTATCATAACTTTATCTCTCTATCCTTTTATTCTCTAAAACTTGTGTAACCGTTATTCCCATACTGTGTAACAATGTATAACGGCTGTACTCGCAGACATTCTTTGTAATCTTTCTGCAAGTCATTTCATTTTACTCTTTTTAATAAAAAAATACAATCCCCGATTCGCCCCAAGCTTACAACCGTCCCACAAAATTCTCATATCCAAACGCCCGCACCACTTCCGCTGTCCCATCTTCATGCCGGTATACGATCGACGGAAGCGGCATTCCATTAAAGGTATTATTTTTGACCATCGTATAGAGTGCCATATCGCCAAACACCAGCCGCCCGCCCTCTTTTAGCGGTGCATCAAACGAATAATCCCCGATGCAGTCTCCCGAAAGACAGGTTGGTCCGCCCAGGCGGAACGTATACGGCTTTTCGCCCGCTTCTCCCGCTCCGATAAGCGGCGGACGGTACGGCATTTCCAACACATCCGGCATATGACAGGCCGCCGAGGTATCCAGAATTGCAATCTGCATGCCGTTTTCCATCGTCTCCAGCACGGAAGTCACAAGAAATCCCGCGTTTAAGACAACTGCCTCGCCCGGTTCCAGGTATACTTCTACCCCATATTTTTCGCGCAGCCCGCACACCAGACGGATCAGGCGTTCCCGATCATAATCTTCTCTCGTAATGTGGTGTCCGCCGCCCAGGTTCAGCCATTTTACCTTTGAAAACCAGGCTCCAAACTTCTCCTCCGCTGCCCGCAGCGTCGTCTCCAGGTCATCTGAATTCTGCTCGCAGAGCGTATGCATATGAAATCCATTCAGATACGGAAGGATAGTTTCTTCAAAGTTTCCCGCCTCCGAAAGCATCGAAAGAGTCGTCCCCATGCGGGATCCCGGCGCACACGGATCATAGATCGCGTGACCCTCCTGCGTGGAACACTCCGGGTTCAGCCGGAGTCCCGCCTGTTTTCCGGCTTTTTTTACTTTTTCACCATATTTCAGCACCTGCCCCGGCGTATTAAAAACGATGTGGTCGGCATAATTTAAAATCTCATCAAACTCATCCGGGCGGTAGGCGGCAGAAAACACATGGGTCTCCCCGCCAAACTCCGTTTTTCCAAGTCGCGCCTCATAAAGCCCGCTCGCCGCGGTTCCCGACAGATACTGACGAATCAGCGGGTAGACCGAATACATGGAAAATGCTTTCTGTGCCAGCAGAATCCGGCATCCAGCCCGCTCTGCCGTATCTTTCAAAATTTCCAGATTTTTCTTTAAAAGCGTCTCATCCACCACATAAAATGGCGTGCGGATCGCCTCCGTGTCCCGGAGAACCCCAGCCGCCTCCCGTTCCTGCATCTGTTTTCCTTCCTTTCCTTCTCGCTTCCATCTTCCCTGTCCATTCTCTTCCTGCGCCTAAAAAACGCAAAATAAAACCAGTTTCTTACATGGAGGCATTTTTATCTTAATCCACCAGTGCCGGATCCCAGGATTCCTTCCACGGAAGTCCCCATTTATTTAACGCATCCATAAATGGATCCGGATCAAATTCTTCAATATTATAAACGCCCGGTTTCTGCCAGGTTCCATTCATCACCAGCATCGCACCGATCATCGCCGGTACACCGGTTGTATAGGAGATCGCCTGGGAACCAACCTCTTTGTAGCACTCCTGATGATCACAGATATTATATAAGTAATACTTCTTCTCTTTTCCATCCTTCTTACCCTGGAAAATGCATCCGATATTCGTTTTTCCAACAGTACGAGGACCAAGGGATGCCGGATCCGGAAGCACTGCCTTTAAGAACTGCAGCGGTACGATCTCTTTTCCTTCGTACATAATCGGCTCGATCGAAGTCATGCCGACGTTCTCCAGACACTTTAAATGGGTCAGGTAACTCTGACCGAAGGTCATGAAGAAGCGGATCCGCTTGATTCCCGGCATATTGAGCGCCAACGATTCGATCTCCTCATGGTGAAGCAGGTACATATCCTTCATGCCGACGCCGTCAAAATCATACTCTCTCTTGATCTCCATCGGTTTCGTCTCTACCCAGTGTCCATCTTCCCAGTAAGAACCGTTTGCCGACACCTCCCGGATATTGATCTCCGGGTTAAAATTGGTTGCAAACGGATAGCCGTGATCGCCGCCGTTACAGTCCAGAATGTCGATGTAGTTGATTTCGTCAAATTCATGTTTCAGCGCATACGCCGAAAATACGCCGGTTACACCCGGATCAAAGCCGCTTCCCAGCAGTGCGGTAATGCCCGCCTCTTTAAATTTCTCACGGTATGCCCACTGCCATTTATACTCAAATTTTGCCGTGTCCTCCGGCTCATAGTTCGCAGTATCGATATAATGGGTCTTCGTCGCCAGGCAGGCATCCATGATCGTCAGATCCTGGTACGGAAGCGCCAGGTTCAGCACCACATCCGGGTTAAATTTCTCAATCAGGGCAATCAGCTCGTCCACGTTGTTTGCATCCACCTGTGCGGTCTGGATCTTTGTCTTGGTGGTTCCCTCTAATTTTTCTTTCAGCGCATCGCATTTGGACTTCGTCCGGCTTGCAATGCAGATCTCCTCAAATGCCTCGCTGTTCTGGCAGCACTTGTGAATTGCTACGGAAGCTACGCCTCCACATCCGATAATTAACGCTTTTCCCATCTTTTTTCCTCCTGTATTCTGAAATGTACTCTGTTTTTGTTCCATTTTATAATCCAAATTTCACATTTGCTTTTGTTCAAACACTTTTCAGTTCATGTCTCAAACACACACTTTTATTTGATGATACCAGGGTCAAAAGGTCAGAAGTTCGACGCAAGCTTGCTTGCAGGAGAATTTTTGACCTTGGAACCCGCCAAAAACATTTCTTACCTAATCTTTGGATTTCCCAGCAGCGCCAGCAGCATCTCCCTTACAATCTTGCACGCCACCGCCGTCGATGCACCGGACGCATCCAGCGCCGGGGATAATTCATTCACATCACATCCAACAATCCGTGCCGTGCTGCAGATCTGCGTGACTGCCCGTCGAAGTTCCTCAAAACTGATTCCGCCCGGTTCCGGCGTTCCTGTTCCCGGAAATACACTCGGATCCAGCACATCCAGATCCAGGGTAAAATACACCGGTTTTCCTTCCAGTTTCCGAAGCGTTTCCTGAAGGACTTCCATATCCACGATAAATGGATGCGTCGTCACGTGTTCTTTTCCCCAGCGCCATTCCTCCCGGTCGCCGGAGCGGATACCAAACTGCGTGATCCTGCCGTCTCCCAGGACTTCCCAGCAGCGGCGCAGCACACAGGCGTGGGAAAGTTTCGCGCCCAGATAATCGTCCCGCAGATCGGCGTGTGCATCAAAATGGATGATATGCAGATCCGGATATTTCTCTGCCAGTGCCTGCACCGGTGCCAGCGTCACCAGGTGCTCGCCGCCCAGCATAAATGGTATCTTGCCATCCCCGGCAACCTCCGCCGCCCGTTCCCGCAGATCCTTTAACGCCAACGATGCGTCACCAAAGCAGAGCTCCTGATCGCCCGCGTCAAACACGGCGTAATCGGTCAGATCACGGTCCTGGTACGGCGAATACGATTCCAGCCCATAGGATTCCGAGCGGATCGCCCGTGAGCCGAACCGGGTGCCCGGGCGGTACGAAGTGGTCGAGTCAAACGGCGCGCCGTAGAGCACGATCCCTGCCTTCTCATAGCTGGCGTCACACGCCAGAAACGTCTCAATATTTGCCTTCAACATCTTCTAACATCTCCTCCACATATGCCGGCAGGTAAAATGCCCCTTTATGCAGGGTCGTCGTATAATACCGGCAGTCCAGTCCCCGCAGGTTCCATCTTGTCTCATCCAAATTCTTTAACGGATGGTATTTCTTCGACGCAAATCCAAACAGCCAGTGCCCGGACGGGTAAGTCGGGATATGTGCCTGATAGACGCGGCTAATCGGAAATGACTCCACGATCCGCTTATGAGCCCGCTTGCACGCCTCCGCGTCTTCGGCATAAAACGGGCTTTCATGCTGATTGACCATGATGCCGTCCTCTTTTAATGCCTTATAGCAGTTCCCGTAAAATTCCCGGGTAAAAAGCCCCTCGCCCGGTCCAAACGGGTCGGTCGAATCCACGATGATCAGATCGTATTCATTTTCCTTAAAGCGGACATATTTCAGCCCATCCTCATAGTGGATCGAGAGTCTCGGATCATCGAGACGGCACGCTGTCTTTGGCAGATATTTCCGGCAGACCTCCAGCACCAGCGGGTCGATCTCCACCATGTCGATGTGCTCGATCTCCGGATAGCGGGTCAGCTCCCGGATCACGCCTCCATCCCCGGCTCCAATTACCAGTACCTTTTTGACCAACGGATGCACTGCCATCGGCACATGCGTGATCATTTCATGATAGATAAATTCATCCTTTTCCGTCAGCATCATATATCCATCCAAAGTCAGAAACCGCCCAAATTCCGGCGAGTCAAAGACATCGATCCGCTGAAACTCGCTCTTTCCGCTGTAAAGCTGGCGATCCACCCGGATGGAAAGTTTTACATTTGGCGTATGATTCTCTGAAAACCAGAAATTCATAATTTTCCCCTTTCTATCTACTGCTTATCTATTTCAGCACATTCAGGCGCTCAATCCCCGGATCCTCCGGTCCAGTCATTGAACATCCTTTTTCCAGCGCATACGCAATGTAGTCAATGATCTCTTCCGTGATCTGTTCGCCCGGCGTCAGAATCGGGATGCCCGGCGGATAGCACATGACAAACTCACTGCACACACGCCCGGCTGTCTCGCGAATCGGAAGGGATTCTTTTTCTCCATAAAATGCCTCCTGCGGCGACATCGCCACGATCGGGTCAATATAGTCAAAATCCATCAGCGTCGATTTATCCCGGCTGAACCGGCGCTTGATCTCCGCCAGTGCGCTGACCAGGCGCTCTACCTCCCGCTGCCGGTCACCGATGGACAGATATGCCAGAATATTTCCCAGATCACCAAATTCCGCCTGGATATCGTACTCGTCCCGGAGAAGATCATAAACCTCGATCCCCGCCAGCCCGATATCGCGCGTGTGAATTGAAAGTTTGGTCACATCGAAATCATAAATGCTGTCGCCGTTTACCAGCTCCTTCGAATAGGCATAATAACCGCCAATCCGGTTGATTTCTGTTCTCGCATACTCCGCCAGCTCCACCACCTGCTTAAATGCCTCACGCCCGCGAAGCGCCAGGTTCCGTCTGGAGATATCGAGGCTGGAAAGGAGCAGGTAGGAACCGCTCGTCGTCTGCGTCAGATTGATAATCTGGCGGACATACCCGGCGGACATACCCGGCCCCGTCAGAAGAATCGAGCTCTGCGTCAGGCTTCCACCCGATTTGTGCATCGAAACCGCCGCCATATCCGCCCCAGCTGCCATCGCGGAAACCGGCATATTTTCCCCGAAATAAAAATGGGTTCCATGTGCCTCATCAGCTAAACACAACATCCCATGCTCATGTGCCAGCTTTACGATCGAGCGCAGATCCGAACAAATGCCGTAATACGTCGGATTATTCACAAACACCGCCTTAGCATCTGGATTTTCCTTGATCGCCCGGCGCACATCTTCCACACGCATTCCAAGAGGAATCCCCAGTCTCTTATCACCCGCCGGATTCACATAGACCGGAACCGCGCCTCCAAGCACCATGGCGCCCATGACGCTGCGGTGGACATTTCGCGGCAATATAATCTTCTCGCCCCGCTTGACTGCCGTCAGCACCATGCTCTGAACCGCCGATGTCGTACCGCCGACCATCAGGAATGCGTGTGCCGCCCCGAATGCCTCAGCCGCCAGCTGCTCCGCATCCGCGATGACGGACACCGGATGGCAGAGGTTATCGAGCGGCTTCATGGAATTGACGTCCAGCCGCATGCAGGTCTCTCCTAAAAGTTTCGTCAGCTCCGGGTTGCCGCGCCCCCTCTTGTGCCCCGGCACATCAAACGGCACCACGCGCATCTTCTGAAATGCTTCCAGCGCCTCATAGATCGGCGCGCGCTCCTGGGTCAGCGCGTCATCTCTTCGACTGCCTCCCCCCGTTTCTTTCGGTCCTGAAGCTTCCTTTCTGCGCCGTGCACTCCGTCCGACGCCCGGCTCCAGATTCCTTCTCTCTTCTTCCATCTGCCGTCCCTCCTGAAAATCACTCATTCGTTTCTTCTATCGAATTTCCCTGGTTTTCGCGGTATTTTCCAGTCAAACCATTCTCTTTCCTCTCAAAAAGCATTTCTTTTAAAACACATTTCTTCCGCTGAAAATTTCAATCATCTCCCGCCGCAGGCTGTCCATAATACTGAGCCTGGTGGTCGGCGGAAGTTCATAGACATCTGTCTTAAACAGATAATTCTGCAGATCGATCTCTTTCAGCATCATCTTGGTATGGAACAGATTCGCCTCGTACACATTGATATCGACCACATCGTAGCGCCGCAGCGTTTCCTTGGAGATATAATCCTGAATTGAGCGGATCTCACGATCCATAAACAGCTTTTTTCCGTCCACATCCCGAGTGAACCCGCGCACCCGGTAGTCCATCGTGATGATGTCCGAATCAAACGAACCGATCAGATAATCGAGAGTCGAAAGCGGCGTGATCTCCCCGCAGGTCGCCACATCGATATCCACCCGGAAGGTCGCCAGACAGGTCTCCGGATGGTATTCCGGATAGGTATGGACGGTCACATGGCTCTTGTCCAGATGCGCCACCTGCGTCTCCCCCTGCACCGGCACCATAGAGCCTTCCGCAATCAGAAGCGTGACCGAAGCCCCCTGCGGATCGTAGTCCTGCTGGGAAATACTCAATACCCGCGCCCCGATCATATCTGTCAGCGACGTTAGGATCCGGGTCAGACGTTCCGAATTGTACTGCTGATCAATGTAGGCAATATAATCCTTCTGCTCCCTCGGTGTCTTGGCATAACAGACATCATAGATATTAAAGCTAAGCGCCTTTGTAAGGTTATTAAAGCCGTATAATTTTAATTTTTCGCTGTGATCCATATCTTCCTTCTCCTGAAATATAAATGGTGTTGATCATGTAATAGGAAATTCCAAGGAATTTCCTATTACACATAAAAAAGAATGTGCCTTGGCACATTCTCGCGCCGAGCGCGGTCGCTTGCGACATGTTTCTGCTTCGCGCGAGTGCGCATCCTCGCGGAGCGTTTTTTTCATAGGACGTAATTTCCTATGAAAAAAAGCGGATGACGTGTCTCCACATCATCCGCAAAACGTTCTTTTTCTGCTTCACTCTATTTTTACAAATCTGCCGTATAGCTACGAAATCTTCCCTTGTCTCTATTTACCGCATATACTGCAAAACCTTTTTATCCACAGAAATCTCACATTCAGAGTCTATATAGCAAATATCTACTTTTACCACTCTTATTGACCGTTTTACAAGTTGATGTGCATGAGCACTGGTTGTAAAGTAACCAACTTATAAAATTGAGCTTTTAACTCAATCAATAGGGCAGTTCGCACTGCCAATCGGCATTTGACCCGGCTGTCCGTATGGCCATTCCCTGTTTCACAGGTGGTCAGATATATTTGCATGGATGACTCTTAAAATGTTAAGATTTTCCATATCAGAGGTATCATACAGCAATTTTGGCAAAATGTCAAGAATGATTTTTATTTGGGTTGACATTTAAAAATTTTTACTTTTCTAACGGTACTTCTGTCCTCTTCCCACAAACCACAAACATCGCCACGCCCGCCGCAAAGATAAACAGTGAGATAAACTGTGAAGTTGATAGGGATCCGACCGATCCCCGGTTCAAATCCCCCCGGAAGAATTCCAGCACGAAGCGTCCCAGACTGTAGCAGATCAGATACAGGGATACCACCTGCCCCTGTTTTTTGCACTTTTTCGCCGCATAAAGAAGCAGCAGGCAGTGCAGAAAATCCAGACCGCTTGAGATGAGCTGGGTCGGAACCAGGGGAATGTTGTTCGGAGCAAAGTCCGAATCGTGGAACACGATCGCAAAATGGCTGTGGGTCGGCATACCGTAGCAGCAGCCAGCCAGAAAACAGCCGATCCGTCCAAAGCCCTGCGCGAGCGCAACCGACGGCATGACCAGATCTGCGTACTGGAAAAAGGAAATATGCTTGATCCGGCTCAGCACATAGCCGCCCAGCACGCCGCCGATGATGCCGCCATACACAACAAATCCATCGCTGATATCTAACAATTTCTTCGGGTTTGCCAGAATTTCGTCAAAGATTGTGACATAGTACAGAAGTTTTGCACCTAAAATTCCACATACAACACCGCAGATCGCGATCGAGAGGATCATATCGACATCCATCCCCCGCTTGTTTGCCCGGTACTCTGCCAGGTAATACGCAGCGATAATGCCGATGCCAATCATCAGACCGTAGCCGTGGATCGTGATGCTGCCGATTGTGAATAAGTCATTTTTCATGAAATACTTGTCCTCCGTTCTCTTCTTTCCTACAATTTCCTACAACGCATGAACATCCATATAATACTGATAATTTGGGAACTTATTCTGGAAGTGTTCTGCCATATAGTACGCCGCTTCTTTCGGGTTCCGGTTCTTGATTGCCTCGAAAATCTTCAGATGGCTCTCATAGAAATACATGCCGTCCGTCTGGCGGATCTGATCCGACACCAGATCCATGATGCTCGAATAAATCAGGCGGATCAGCTGGTTTCCAGAAAGGTTCACCACCCGGAAATGGAACAGGTTATTGTAATACTGGCGCGTCTTCAGATCGGCTCCGCCCGCAATCGCCTCTTTCATCGAATCCATCAGCGCCTGAAACTCCCCGCTCTCCTCTTCCGTGATCTTGGCGGCCGCAAGCGACGCCATCTGCACCTCCATGATATAGCGGAATTCCAGAATATCATCCATCTTGCCGTTTTTTAAGTAAAACTGCATTGCCAGCGGATTGATCACCTCGACCGTGTCCGCCGTAATATAATTGCCGTCTCCCTGACGGCTGCGGATAATCCCCAGCACTTCCAGCGCACTGATCGCCTGCTTGAGCGCCGGTCGCCCAACTCCGAGCATCTCGGCTAACTGGCGCTCCGGCGGAAGCCGGTCACCTTTTTTTAATTCGCCGTGCATGATCATTTCCTGGATCTGTGCGACTACCTTCTTATATACTGAAACATTTTCTTCGATTGGCTGAAACATTCTCAGTCTCCCTCCTGCTGATTTACGTTCCCTAACGCCTATCGATTATATCATTATTTATGTGAAAAAACAAATGTTAATAGATAGCAGACAACCTCCAGCACCGGCACAATCCAAAAAATACAAGCGCCTCCCTGTGCTACTCCCAACAGTCCCATCGGCGTTACAACATTGGAATGCCACGGGACCAGAAGACTCATGTATAAAGCGCCCAGAAAGAGCGAATGAATCATTTTCTCCCGTTTACAGCCTTTTTCATCATACACCGGCATCAGGCAGGA
This sequence comes from Clostridium sp. AM43-3BH, assembly GCF_003479985.1. Taxonomy (NCBI): domain Bacteria; kingdom Bacillati; phylum Bacillota; class Clostridia; order Eubacteriales; family Clostridiaceae; genus Clostridium; species Clostridium sp. AM43-3BH. The sequence continues at coordinate 245,589 of NZ_QUIH01000003.1, read as the reverse complement.
GACGGATATCACCAGGGAACACATCGCCGATGCTGAAAAAACATTTACTACAAAAGCAAATAAAATTGCTGCTATATTTCCTTTTTTCTCTGTATCTGCCCACTTAAACAACGGCTGCATCATGCATCGGATCGCCCCGCTTTTTTCAAGCATTCCAAACAAACTAAACGCTAAAAGGAACAAAAGAACCGTCCCAGCCATGCTGCTGATACCTCCGCTGTGAAAATAGGATCCTTGGTCCGGTCCATTCCATAAAACATTCAAAATTGTCTGCCATCGATATTTCTGGTAAAAAAATGCCACTGCCATCCCGGACACGCAGCCTGCCATCAACGCATGGATGGCGTTTTTTCTCATTAACATAAATATAAGAACCACTGCAGCCGGTATATACACGGGCATTCCCAGGCACATTTCCCCGAATATTTGAATCATTTTACTGCTTTCCTGTATCGATATTCCTGCCAGTTCTGCATTCTTCCATCCCGCATAAAAACAGCCTGCCAGACAAACGCATATAGTTGGAATGATACTATTTCGTTCTGCTTTCAAGGTTTTCGCCAGTTCTATTTCAACACTGGATGAAAGTAAATTCACAAAATCCGACATCGGAGAAATCCCATAGCCGCAAAATGCTCCGGCTATTATAACAGCTGCTGCTATTTTCTCTTCATATCCCATACTTGTTCCAATATTTAAAAATAGGATTCCCATGGTTCCACAGGAACTAAACACACTGCCAGTCAGAAAACTAAACAGAAAGCATCCTGCATACGCGGTGACCGGATACCATTCCGGACGAATCCACAAAATTCCTGTATACGTCAGTCCTGGAATCGTACCTGACAGATTCCATATTCCTGTCATCGCTCCTGCACATAAAAGAAAAAAGATAGGTGAAACTGCCCTTGTGCAAGAATGAACCATTGCTTCCTGAAGCTCATTCCAAGAATAAGAATTTGCTTCTAAAAACAGAATCACGTAGATCCATGCAAGAAAAAAGAATGCCTGCACCGGTACTTGGATTCCGCATACTGGAACTGCCAGAATCAGGAAAATTCCTCCCACCAAAGCTCCCGATCGTTTTTTATCTAATTTTTCCGCCCCCATCATTCCTCCTGTTTCTTTTTTCCACTGCAATGTTCAAATAACCCTTTTAATTAGAAAAACAGATGTAGAACAGTTTTTCTCTCCCCATCCTACATCTGTTTGACTTACTTAATGAAATGTCTTATTTATCCTTGTTTAATTTCTTGATTCCAAACCCGGTAAAGCCCCAGAGAACCGCAAAACAAAAACCTGCGTAACAAAAGATTGCCCACGGAGCATATGCGAACGTAGAGACTCCCAGCGTTCCCGACATATACGCGCCGCCCGCTGACCACGGAACCAGAGGAATGGAACAGGTTCCTGCATCTTCCAGTGTTCTGGAAAGATTCTGCGGTGCCAGATTTCTTTCCTTAAAGGACTCACTGAACAATTCTCCGCCCATCAAAATCGGAATATATGCATTTCCAACAATCAGCGCAATAATCAAGACTGAAATAACCGTTACCAGAATCAAAGTTCCGTCACTGTGTACGAATGTTTTCAATTTTTCCAAGATTGCATTCATAAAACCAGCCGCACTCATAGCACCTGCAAATAGAAATGCGCAGAGCACTTTCAGCACCGTTGCCATCATGCTTGTCATTCCGCCCCGCTCTACCAGCATTTTAATGCTTCCTGTCACTGTTTCCGGATCAATCCCCAGCATCGATAAAGAAAATCCGCTATATGCTGCCGAAATTACCTTTGCAACCGTCGCTCCCTGAAATACAATCGCTAACACTCCTGCCAGAACCGATGCTGTAAACATAACCGGAATCGTTGGTTTTCCCATCGCTGAACCAACCAGCACAACCACCAGAGGAAGCAATAAAAACACATTAAAATGATAAATAGAAGCGAGTCCCTCCGTCATCTCATTTGCCGCAGATGCATCGACCGATGAAACCACCATTCCAGTACGTCCAGCTATAAAATATACCACTAAACAGACAAGCGCCGCCGGGACCGTCGTATAAAACATATGCCGGATGTGTTCAAACAATGTGGTTCCGGCTGCTACCGGAGCCAGATTTGTCGTATCTGAAAGCGGTGACATTTTATCTCCAAAATAAGCACCTGAAATAATTGCGCCCGCTGCTGCCGGAAGATTAACGCCCAATCCCTGAGCTACTCCGATAAGTGCCAGCCCGACGGTTCCAACTGAGCCAAAACTGGTTCCCGTACACACAGAAACAATTACTGTAATCACAAAAGCCGATATCAGAAACAGCTGTGGATTTAAGAGCTTCAGGCCATAATAAATCAACATAGGAATTGTTCCTGATAACATCCAGGTTCCGATAATCATTCCAACAAATACAAAGATAAAAATCGCCATAAATGACTTTCCTATCTTTTCCGAAACCGCATCTGCAATCTCATTCCAGGTTGTTCCATAAAACAATCCTAAAAGCACCGTAAAGAAGGAACAAACAAGTAAGAGTACTTCCACACTTAGTCTGAACTTTCCAAAACCAATTCCCAACACGAACGCCATCACCAATATTGGAAGCATCGCAGCCCCAAAACCCGGTTTTCTTTTCTCTTTCATATTCATTCCGTCCTTTCGCTCGAATCATATGTTTCTCTTCTACCATCCCTCTTTATAAACCCCTATATGAATCTCACGCTTACGGTTTTACCCGTTCCCTCACAGAGTGCACTTTCTTTTATGATGTTCAATCATCAATCGACACTCCCAGCGTTTCTGTCATCTTCTTATATTCCTGTGAAAACTTTTCTGTTATCGGACCAGGAATCTGTGTACCAATCTTCTTTCCATCGATCATTTTAACCGGAACCACTTCTCCGACTGTACCACAGATAAATACCTCATCCGCATTATAATACTCTGAAACAGATACGTTTCTTACCTGTACTTCCATTCCCATCTCTTTTGCTATCTGAATCATTGTTTTTCTCGTAATTCCCGGAAGCTGTGAATCTAAAGTCGGAAGTATTAATACTCCATCTTTAATCATCTGTAAGTTCGTAGAGTTTGTCTCCGCCACATAACCATTCTGGTCAAGCATAATTGCTTCATCCGCTCCCTGACGGATTGCCTCACACGCCGCCATAATCTGGTTCAGCTGGTTACAGCAATGAATCTTCGGATCCATGTAAGACGGGGAATAGCGTTTCAGCCAGGTTGTTACCAGCGTAATTCCCTCTTTATTGAAAATAGGGGGTTTCTGATCCACACAGATAACGATCGACGCATTCGTCACATTTAAAGTCGGATGCATACCTGTCTGTGCTTTAAATCCGCGCGTCACCTGTAAACGCATATGTAAATCAGTAAATCCTGCATCCAGATTTCGACGAATCAGCTCTTTTACAATTTCCTTCATCTCATCTTTGGTCTTTCCTATATCGATTCCCAGCGTGTAGCAGGACTCATACAGACGTTTGATATGCTCATCCAGACGGTATACTTTTCGTCCATATGCACGGATTCCTTCATATACGCCATCTCCATGCTGAAAACCACTGTCATATACGGAGATAACGGCTTCTGATTTTTTAACAAAATCTCCATTTACATAAAGGATTGTATCTGCAATTTTCTGTCCGTGTAACATAATAGAACCATCTTCTGTCAACTGTGATAACTTATACATATCCGTTCCTCCTTCAATTATCTTTTTATTTCTCTGATTGTCATTTTGGTATAATGGTAAATTGGTAAGTCCATTTACACTATGATCATATCACATTTCTCCTGTATGTCAATATTAAAATTTATAACTGTTATAAACACATATTTATGTGTCTAATGTTATTTGATTCATTGTTGGATTTTTACAGAATATAGTCTAGTATTTAGTTTTACTTTTTCGCAATTCAACGAAAAAAAACAGACAGAAAGAATAAAATTTCCTCTCCATTCTTTCTGCCCGTCTATTTTTATTATATTTTATTAAAAGCCAACTAAGCAGGGCGCATTTTTATGCCTCTTCCCGCTCTTCCTCCGGCAGCAGGTTCGTCATGCTCTTTAAGCTGATCGCCAGTGTCGAGCTGTTGTGCAGCAGCGCCGACATAGACGGTGTGATGATACCAGCCACCCCCAAGAGAATCAGACCTAGGTTGAAGCTGATGACGAAACGGTAGTTTCCATGGACACGTTTCATCAGATCCATGCTCAGATGACGCAGAAGCACGACTTCATCCAGGGAATCTTTCTTGATCGTGATATCCGCGATCTCTCTGGCAATCTCCGCGCCCTCGCTGACTGCGATGCCCGCGTCTGCCGCTGACAGGGCCGGTGAATCGTTGATGCCGTCACCGATCATGATAACTTTGTGGCCTTTCGCCTTCTCCTCCTCAACAAAGCGCGCCTTATCCTCCGGAAGTACCTCGGAGAAATAATCATCCACGCCGACCCTCTTCGCGATCGCCGCTGCGGTCCGCTCGCTGTCGCCGGTCATCATGACAATGCGCTTAAATCCAGCCTCTTTTAACTGGCGGATGACAGACGGTGCTTCCTCACGCAGCGGATCCTCGATGCAGATAACGGCTGCAAGCTGTCCGCCGATTGCCATGTAAAGATGGGAACAATTTTCCGGAAGGTTCTCAAACTTCTCTTTTCCATCCTCCGGCAGTGTGCACTTCTCATCCTCAAATACGAAATGGTGGCTTCCAATCACGACGCGTTCTTCGCCCACATAGGTAGCGATACCGTGCGCTACGATGTAATCCACTCTCGAGTGCATCTCCTCATGTACCAGATGACGTTTTTTCGCTTCCTGTACGACCGCGTTTGCCATCGAATGCGGGAAATGTTCTTCCAGGCAGGCTGCGATACGAAGCAGTTCTTCCTTCTCCATGCCGTTGAAAGATACTACATCGGATACAACCGGTTTTGCCTTGGTCAGGGTTCCGGTCTTGTCAAATACGATCGTCTCCGCCTCGGCAACAGCCTCCAGAAACTTGCCGCCCTTGACCGTAATGTGATGCTGGCTTGCCTCACGCATCGCAGACAGGACTGCAAGCGGCATTGCCAGTTTCAGTGCACAGGAGAAATCAACCATCAGGATCGACAGTGCTTTCGTCGCATTGCGGGTCAGCAGATAGGTAAGCGCGGTACCGCCCAGACTCCACGGAACGAGTGCATCTGCCAGGTTCGACGCCTTGCCTTCAACGGATGATTTGAGCTTCTCCGAATCCTCGATCATCTGTACGATACGCTCATAACGGGTGGAACCGGCGGATTTTTCTACCTTGAAGGTAATCTCTCCCTCTTCCAGCGCGGTTCCTGCGTAAACATAGCTGCCCGGCTCTTTTCTGACCGGCTGGGATTCGCCGGTCATCGAAGCCTGGTTTACCATCGCCTCGCCGCTTACTACGACACCATCCAGTGGAATCACTGTACCCATATGGACGGTCAGCTCGTCGCCCGCGGTAACATCCGAAAGCGGTACAAGGACTTCGGTCCCGTCCACTTTTTTCCAGACCTTCTCCACGTTCAAGGACATGCTCCGCGCCAGATCCCCAACGGATTTCTTATGTGTCCACTCCTCCAGAAGCTCACCGACGCCGAGCAGGAACATAACGGAGCCAGCCGTATTGAAATCGCGGCGCAGAAGGGAAACACTGATCGCCGTCGCATCCAGCACCTCCACATGCAGCTTGCGCTTAAATACGAGGCAGTGGATACCTTTCACGATATAACGGATCGCCTGCACGGACGTGTATACCGCACGGACCGGCGCCGGGAGAAATGTCTTCGTCGCAAAGCGGGTCAGTACCTTCTGAATCAGCTTTTCTTTGTACTCCTGATTCAGGGCGCGTCCGCTGCTTTTAACTGCCATCTCCTGTTTTTCGGTAATCTGACCATCAAACGCCGCTACCTGTACGAGTACCGCCTCCCGATCCTCCTTATAATAGATAACCGCATCTGCTGTCCGCTCATACACCTTAGCCGCCGTCACGCCGTCCAGACCAAGCAGATACTGTTCCAGAACATCCGCTTCGCGCACGGTATGGAATTTCCGGGCAAGGCTGATACGGATTCTTCCTTTGATTTCATGCTTTATAATGAATTTCATGATTCATCTTCCTCCGGTTATAGAAGAGCTGCCGCGAGACAGCATCCCATGCTATCTTGCGGCAGCCCCCCTGTTATTTAGATTCATGTATTCTTGGAGTTGCTATTACTGCTCTGCCTTCTCAGCCTCCGGTGCGGCCTCGGTTGCCTCAGCAGTCTCGTTGAAATCCTCATCCTCACCAAAGCTCTCATAGCCGCGAGCCTCGTTGATCTGCTTTGCCTCAGCCAGGATGTCCTCAGCGTTCTCCTGAATATTGGTAGCGGTGGTCATCACACAATCACGTGCACGAAGTCCGGCTGCTACGCAGTTTACGTAAAATTTCTTTGCATCCTCGCTGCCAAGAATCTTAACACCTGCTGTTCCGAACAAAACGCCGCCTGCAAATAAACCTAATTTTTTTAATTTGAAAATGTCCATCATGATTACTCCTCCTCTGATATTATCTAAATTATATTCACATATGATTTTTGAAAACTATTTATTCCATTTCAAATGCGAATATAGCTGCGTTTAATGACTCATTTCTGAGGTACAAGTAGATGGTAACAGCTTACCCCCATGATAGTCAAACCTAACTTTCCTTATTGAGATTTTTTATCAACTGGCATCCGAAGTTATACTTGACAGCTCATCCTCATTCCGCAGAGAATACTGGCGGCAACGGTTTAAAACGCCGATTTCTTCCAGCACTGCAATCATCCGGTACACCGTTGCCTTGCCGATCCCCGGGTCGCGCTTGGATGCCTCGTAGTAGATCTCCTTACAACTGCTCCATCTTCCCTCCAGGATCACATCCAACATGATCTTTCTTTGATCGGTCATCCGTTTCCCCCGTCTCTTCAGTTCGCTGATAATCTGCTCTCTCTGCTGCATCGTATCATCTCTCTTTCCATATCTTCTAAATTATTTTTCCGCACATCTGCCGTTTCCGTCCACAACCCGGCTTTTTATTAGCGCAGACTAACTGTTCGTTTAAAATATATAGCATACTCTGCTTGCCACTCTTTTTGCAAGTACTAAATTCCGCTTTTGCCTCTGGCTCAGCCTCATTAAGTCCTTAGATACGACTCGCACTAAGTGCTCATATTATATTGTGTTTCATCAAAAACAAAACATAATTAGCATGAACAAACTCAGGTTAGAATGCCGCAACTCAAGTTAGATGTCTCTAACCTTAATTTAAAGACTACCTCTTTTTTTCTCATCTGTCAATGAATTTTCGAAAATATATTTGATTTTCTTCTCTGATAATGGTAAGGTACTCACAGAATAATCAATTCAGACAGGAAAGGAAGGATTTTTCGATGAGCTTCAAAGAAATAAAGCCAGAAGAATTAAATTTTAACCCGTTTACCCGCATCGGTTCCGACTGGATGCTTTTAACCGCCGGCACCGAGGATAAATTCAACACCATGACTGCCAGCTGGGGCGGCGCAGGCGTATTCTGGGGCAAACCGGCTGTTACCTGCTATATCCGTCCCCAGCGCTACACCAAAGAATTTATAGACAAAGAAGAACTCTTCTCCGTCAGCTTTTTAAAAGACGGACACCGCGATGCCCTCAAACTCTGCGGCTCCGTATCCGGCCGTGACCACGACAAAATCAAGGAAGCCGGCCTGACCCCGGTCTTCATCGACGGCGTACCGGCATTTGAAGAAGCTGACACCATCCTCATCTGCCGCAAAATGTACCGCACATCCATGAATCCGGCAGATTTTATCGATAAGGACGCTGACAGCAAGTTCTATCCGGAGAAGGACTATCATGATATGTATATTGCGGAGATTGTGAAAGCGGTTGTGGCTGAATAAGCAGAGCCGCTCCATTTAAAATTTAAATCCCACAGGAAACGCTGATTTGCAGCATTTTCTGTGGGAATCCTTTGAATGATCCTTTTGGGTCTATTTGTTTATATTGTGTCTTTATTTATTCCTTTATTTTGCCAATTCCAGCATCCGCGCCAGCGGACCAACCGCCCTCTGCCGCATCGCCTCATCCATCTCCACTTCCTCTTCCGGATTTTCCAGCGCCCGCAGTACGCTGTCCAGATGAATCTTCTTCATATTCGGGCAAAACTGACGGTGACCTACGGAGAAAAACTTCTTCTCCGGGTTCTTCTGCAGCAGTTCATAGAACACGCCCATCTCGGTGCAGATCAGGAAGACTTTCTCATCCGAATTCGTCGCATAATCAATAATCTGGGAGGTACTTCCGACAAAATCTGCCAGCTCCAGCACATCGCCGGTACACTCCGGATGCGCCAGCACAACTGCCTCCGGATGCAGCTCTTTTGCTTTCTTTACATCTTCCGCATGAATACTCTTATGTACATGGCAGAAACCGTCATTGAAAATAAAATGTTTCTCCGGCACTTTTTTTGCGATAAAACGTCCCAGATTCTCATCCGGAATAAAGAAAATATCCTTGTTCGGCAGTTTTTTCACGATTTTGAGTGCATTCGATGAGGTAACACAGACATCCGATTCTGCCTTGATCTCCGCCATCGAGTTCACATAACAGACAACGGCTACATCCGGATACTCTTTGCGTACTTCGCGGATCTTCTCCACCTCAACCATGTGAGCCATCGGACAGTCCGCGCTCCGGTCTGCCATGATAACCGTCTTCTCCGGGCTTAAAATCTTCGCACTCTCGCCCATAAATGACACGCCACAGAAAATGATCGTCTTCTGCGGCACCGTCGTCGCCAGCTCCGCCAGATAATACGAATCGCCCACATAATCGGCAATCTCCTGCACTTCTCCATCTACGTAATAATGTGCCAGAATCACGGCATCCTTCTCTTTTTTTAATGTCTCGATCCGCTGCTTTATCTCCTGATCCATCTCTTTTCCCTCTCCTTTTTTCACCGCTCTGTTCACGCTTCCGAATCCCCATCGATTGACAGAAACCATACCATTTTTCCGACAGCTGCGGTTCATTTTCTTCTTTACTATGTATCCGACATCTTTGCCACGCCATATTTCTCTGTCCATATAGCTTCCACACGGTAAACTTCTGTGATTATACCTCTAAGAGAAAAGCTGTGTCAATGAAATTTTGACACTTTTTATTACATCTGTCTTGTCATATAGCAATTCATCTACATACAGACTGAACGTCTGCTTTTCCGGCGCTTCAACCAGAGCAGCCAATATGCATTTATGCAATTTTTTTGTTTCACAAATGTATTTTACTGTGCAACAAAAAGTCAAACCAAAAATCGGACGGTTTTTCGCTGTGTTTTTCACTGTTCAAACCGTCCGATCTACATGACATATTTATAATTTTATCGCTTTATGCACATCCGCCCTTATTGCTGAAACAGCACCAATCTCGATACCTTTCCTTCCGCATCCGCCCAGATCGCGCATTTCTTTCCCGATTCCAGATCGTCTGCGGTCACGATGTTCCGGGTTAAATACGGCAGAATATGTGTCTCAGCGCTGATAGTATAAGTCACGCCATCCTCTGCTTTCACATAGACGGTATCATCATTCTCGGCACTCTTTTTCACCGACTCGATCTCTGTGTAAACCGGCACGGCGCTCACATCGGTTACATGGACGAAGAAGAGCTGTCCGTTCGTGATAGGCGGCTCGCTCATCGTCATCGCCTCCCCGATGTAGGCATATACAACGGTTCCCGTCTCCGCCTCGGTCATATCGACCGGATTGCCTGTCTCTGCGTCAAAAATCGGCGTTTCCGGTGAAAATGTGATCACCATCTCGCCGGCACTGCTGATTCCCGACTGATTGTCAATCGTGACGGAATCACTGGTAACCTCCGAAACCGGACCATAAACACAAATAAATTCGGATGAAACCTTCTTTCCTGTACCGGATGCCGGACCGGACGGGGCGTTTTTCTCGATAACCGTATTACTCTCGCTGGTTTCCGCTGCAGTAGTCTCCCCAGCTGCCTTCGTATCTTCGACAGCCGTCTTATTCTCCTCATCGCCCGCTTTTGCACTGGAAGCGCACCCAAGCGCACCTACCGACAGTGCTGCACAAATCCCCGCAATATATAACGATTTTTTTTTCATAATTTGAATCTCCTTCCGACTGTTCTTATGCCTGCTCCCTATCTGTTCCCAGGGACTTCTCTGAAATTTTTCAAAACTTCCCAGGCACTTTTTAGTTTCTAAAACCAGTGAAATATTTTTCTTTATACTCTGTATTCAGCTCTTCTATCTGGTTTTCTCTGTTCTAACAGTCTACCCTATTTCATTCAAAAGTAAAAGTGCTTTTTTCTTACGGATTTCTGATATTTTATTACTGTTCACGCATACATGCCCAGTAACGGAATTTGCCGTGGCTTCGCATTTAAATACGGCAAATTCCTGCTGCCACCACGTTTTCTTACGGCACTTTCGGTTCCAAAAGTGCCTACAGTAACGATATTTTCCTTTGCCGGTCAGGAGGTCCATACAAAGCTTCAGCAACTGTGCTGCCATGTAACATTTCACTCCACTTCCTCTTCTATCAGCTCCACACGGCAGATCTGTGGAAAATTTACCGCGATCTCCCCGCCTATATTTTCAAGTCCAGGCTGATTTCCACTCCTTATTTCCGCCAACCACAAAACCTGCTGGTAATAGTCGATTTTCTTCAATCGTCCTACTGCCGTTCGGTAAGCGCCGCCATCCTTGTGCACGTCCGGTTGGAACCAGGTCACAGAAAGCCGAACCGTCTCGCCACGCATCAGCTGCTCCTCCGCTTCCACAAGCGTCTGATTGATCATCTCACGCACGCTGTCATCCAGATCGATCTCCCGCTCGGTCAGACGCGCCTCCTCCTCTACCGCCTCCTCATAGCCATTCAGTGCGGCAAACGAGGCGAACTGCGCCGCCCGGTCCTCCACCGGCATCCGTGCATGGCGCAAGGGAAATGGGTAAGAATGACCGAGGATATCGCCGTAGCGGCGCTGGGCGTCACTTTCCTGCCCTTTTTGGGTTTGGCTTCGTCCACCTTTTAAGTTTTCAAATTCATTCACTCTATATTGATCTTCCATCTATGCCTGATGCCCCCCGATCTGCCCGTTCCGCTCCTTGGCGGTCGCGCCTTCCTCAAAGTTCATCCCGCGCAGCACCGCATTTTTTCCATATTTTTTCTTGATCGTCAGAAGCGCTTCCTGCATCCGGCGCTCCCGCTCGCGTTTTTTCTGTTCTTCCTTCTCTTTTGCTTCCTTTTTTGCGTAATCGGTAAACAAATCAAGCTGTTCAAATGTTTCCTTCTGTTCACGCTCTTTCGCCATTTTCTCATTTACCACATGGCATGCCGAGAGCGACATCCGGCGGATGAGAAGCGCCGGGTTGACAATCTTATCATACAGAGCCGCCATCGCCTCCAGAAGCTCGCTTGAGGACGAAGTCGCACGCGGCAGATTCCACGTTCCATGTGCATGCTTCGGCACACGCCGCCCGTAGCGATCGGTTGTTACCGGTCCCTTGTATACTTTCCGTATCTCCGGGCGGGTCAGGTTTTCGATGTCATATCCGACCGTTAGAACGAGCTGATCGGTCACCAGCCGTTTTTCCACCAGCTCCAGCGAGATCCCGTCAATCATCTCCTGAACCACGATCCGCGCCTTGTCCGCCGTGTACGGACAGTGAAGCACCTGTCCGCAGCCCAGGCTGCTGCTCTGCGGCTTGTACGCCCGTATCTGTGCGATCGTGCACGACTCATAGCCCCACGCATGGTCAATCAGAAGCTCGGCGTTGATGCCGAACATCTGGTACAGCAGTTCCTCGCTGTAAAACTCGCCCGGTTTTCCCAGTGAACAACGCGCAATATCGCCCATTGTCCGAAGTCCCGCCTGCCAGAGTTTCTTCTGATAGCCCGGTCCAACCCGCCAGAAATCAGTCAGCGGCTCATGCGTCCACAAAAGCTCCCGATAACTCTGCTCATCCAGCTCGGCAATCCGCACGCCGTCCTTGTCCGCTTCCACGCGCTTCGCCACAATATCCATCGCCACCTTGCACAGATACAGATTCGTCCCGATCCCCGCCGTCGCCGTGATGCCTGTTTCCTTTAACACCGTGCGGATGATGCGCTTTGCCAGCTCGCGCGGCGAAACCTTGTAAATTCCCAGATATTCCGTAACATCCATGAATACCTCGTCGATCGAATACACATGGATGTCCTCCGGTGCCACATACCGGAGATAAATCTGGTAGATCTGCGTGCTCCATTTCATATAGTGCGCCATTCTCGGCGGCGCAACCAGATAGCTGACCGCCAGCGACGGATCCGCCTTTAATTCATCATTTCTCCACGATTTATCCCGGAACTGGCGTCCCAGCGCTCGTCTGCGGCGTTCCTCATTGACTTCCCTAATCCGCTGAATCACCTCAAATAACCTGGGACGCCCCGGCACACCATAGGATTTCAGCGGCGGCGATACCGCCAGACAGATCGTTTTCTCCGTCCGCGATGGATTCGCCACGACCAGATTCGTCGTCAACGGATCCAGACCTCGCTCGACGCACTCGACCGATGCGTAGAACGATTTTAAATCAATGGCAATGTACGCGCGCCTGGAAACTGTTTTCTGCATGGCAGGCTCCTCCCTTCTCTATGAATTTAAAATTTGAGCGCCACTGGTAAAAAATCATCTCACAAAATCAAGCACAGAAAGATTCCGAGCGTACACATGAAAATCCAGTTAAAAACTCACTAAGTGCTTCTATTATAGCATAACCATCAGCTTCACGAAATACTCAAATCCAAACATGTGTTTTGCAGCAGCAATAAAAAATGTGCCTTGGCACATCCGGGCGTCTCGCGCGGTCGCTTGCGACATGTTTCTGCTTCGCGCGAGTGTGCATCCTCGCGGAGCATTTTGGGTTTCATAGGACGTATTTCCTATGAAACAAAAAACCTCCAGTCCATTCGAATGAGAATCACATTTCTCATCCAAACAAACTGGAGGTTTTCTATCTCACCAAGTTTACCTCTTGGATTTATTTACCATTTATTTCTGGCATTATAACTGCGGACCAGCCTTTACCAGAGCCTTGCCAGCTTCGTTTCCTTCGTATTTAGCGAAGTTCTTGATGAAACGGCTTGCCAGATCTTTTGCTTTCTCTTCCCACTCAGCCTCGTTTGCATAGGTATCGCGGGTATCCAGGATAGCCGGATCTACGCCCGGAAGCTCGGTCGGTACTTCGAAGTTGAAGTACGGGATTTTCTTGGTCGGAGCTTTCTGGATATCGCCGTTTAAGATAGCATCGATGATACCACGGGTATCTTTGATGGAGATACGTTTGCCGGTTCCGTTCCAGCCTGTATTTACGAGGTAAGCTTTTGCTCCGCTCTTCTCCATTCTCTTAACCAGCTCTTCTGCGTATTTGGTCGGATGCAGCTCCAGGAAAGCCTGTCCGAAGCAAGCGGAGAAGGTCGGGGTCGGCTCGGTAATGCCGCGCTCGGTACCAGCCAGTTTTGCTGTAAATCCGGATAAGAAGTAGTACTGTGTCTGCTCCGGTGTCAGGATAGATACCGGCGGAAGTACTCCGAATGCGTCTGCAGACAGGAAGATAACGTTATTAGCTGCCGGTGCAGAGGATACCGGACGTACAATATTCTGAATATGATCGATCGGGTAGGATACACGGGTGTTCTCGGTTACGCTCTTATCAGCGAAATCGATCTTGCCGTTCTCATCCAGGGTAACGTTCTCAAGCAGTGCATCACGTCTGATAGCGTTGTAGATATCTGGCTCAGACTCTTTATCCAGGTTGATAACCTTCGCGTAGCAGCCGCCCTCGAAGTTGAATACACCGTTGTCATCCCAGCCGTGCTCGTCATCACCGATGAGAAGACGTTTCGGGTCGGTAGAAAGGGTAGTCTTGCCGGTTCCGGAAAGTCCGAAGAAGATAGCGGTGTTCTCGCCATTTAAGTCGGTGTTAGCAGAGCAGTGCATAGCAGCGATGCCCTTTAACGGAAGGTAGTAGTTCATCATGGAGAACATACCTTTCTTCATCTCTCCACCGTACCAGGTGTTGATGATAACCTGCTCGCGGCTTGTGATATTGAAGACAACAGCTGTCTCAGAGTTTAATCCAAGCTCTTTGTAGTTCTCAACTTTAGCCTTGGAAGCGTTGTATACTACGAAGTCCGGTTCGAAATTAGCCAGTTCTTCGTCGGTCGGAACGATGAACATATTCTTTACGAAATGAGCCTGCCAAGCAACCTCCACAATAAAACGGATCGCCATACGGGTGTCTTTATTTGCGCCACAGAAAGCATCTACTACAAACAGTCTCTTGTTGGAGAGCTCATTTAAAGCGATATCCTTTACTGCGTTCCAGGTCTCTTTGGATGCTACATGGTTGTCGTTCTTGTACTCGTCTGAAGTCCACCATACTGTGTCCTTAGAGTTCTCATCCATAACGATGAATTTGTCTTTCGGGGAACGTCCGGTATAAATACCTGTCATAACGTTTACTGCACCAAGCTCGCTGACCTGACCTTTTTCATAGCCCTCCAGCTCCGGTTTGGTTTCTTCTTCAAACAGCATCTCATAAGAAGGGTTGTAAACAATCTCCGTTGTTCCTGTGATTCCGTACTTGCTTAAATCGATCTTAGCCATCTTAATACCCCTTTCCTGTTATCCGGCGGCTCCCGTCTGTGTGAAATTGTCAGCTTCGCTGACCAGAATCATGCGCCAAGTCTCACGGACGTTCGACTTAAATTTTGTCTGACATTTCTCACCGAACCGGGGATTTCAGTGTCCCCCACTGTACATGTGTATAGTTTGCAACCGCTTTACCTTTTCACGGTTCTTATATTTTGTACAATGCGAAAACTCGCCTTTTCTTCTCTTTATCTATTTTTACCAAAAGAGATTACTTCATCATTCTAATGCATTCATGGTAAAAAATCAAGCGAAATCGCGAAATGATTGATATTTTTTTATCAATTTCATTATTTCAAATATATCTGTCACTCACAGCGTCTAAATCGTTTAAGTTTTAAAATCACACGTACCACACCGCTTCATTCGTCGCTGAAATGGCATCCGTACCCGCCTCAAAGGCCGCCATCACATCTTTTTTGTCAGACAGCAGTCCCCCGGCGATCAGCGGAATATCGGTGTACTCGCGCATGATCTTAAGAATCTTCGGCATCACCCCCGGCATGATCTCGACTGCATCCGGTCGGAACATTTCGATCTGTTTTTTCAATGTATCGAGTGCGATCGAATCCACAACAAAGGTTCTCTGGATCGCATAAAGTCCCATCTCCTTCGCGCGCTCCACCAGTGTATTTTTTGTGCTGATAATACCGTCCGCCCGCGTATTGTGGGCGATAAAATCGACCGCCACCCTCTTGGTGCTCAGTCCCTGGATCATATCCACGTGGACGATCGCCACCTTCCCGGCGTCCTTGATGCGCGCTACAATCTGATCAATATCACAGATCGTGCCAAACAGCACAAATACTACCTTACATTCAGATTTAAGACTTTTTTCCAGCCCTTCCCAGCTCTTAATCGCTGCGATTATCGGAGATTCCTCCAGTAATTCAAGCATTGTCATTCTATGCTTCCTCTTCTCTCATAGTCTTGAGTATTTCTCCCATCTCTTTCAGCCCTGTGAAAATCGCATCCGGCACGACATCCGCCTTCGGTACATCCTCCAGCTTCGTCTCGCCGGTCAGCACCAGGATTCCGTGTGCCCCATTTACCACGCCGGTTTTCACATCCGTGTAGATCCGGTCGCCGACAAACGACATTGCCTCGCGCTTTGCCCCGGTCATCTCCAGAACCATATCCACGGTCTCCTTGAATGGTTTTCCGACATACTTCGGCTTCTTTCCAGTCGATAAGGAGATTGCCGCGCACATTGCGCCGCAGTCCGGGATAAAACCATCCTTCGTCGGGCAGTTGATATCCAGATGCGTTGCCAGGAACACAGCGCCGTTGCGGATATACGTGCAGGCGCGCTCCAGCTTCTCATAGGTCAATGTCATATCAAAGCCAATCACGACCACATCCGGCATCTCCCTTGTCAGAAGAATGCCATTTTCACGGAAATTCTCCTCCAGGTCCGGCGTTCCCACCAGATAGACTTTCTTTTCAGGATAATACTCTTTCAGATACTGAATCATCACATCCCCGGATGTAATGATCTGATTTCTTTTAATATAACACCCCATTTTTGCCAGTTTGTCAATATATGTTTTCGGAGATTTCGACGAATTATTCGTAAAAAACACATATCTCTTCCCTGCTTTCTTCACTTCCTCCAGGAAATCCAACGCCCCGTCGAGCACATCCGTATCCAGATAAAACGTCCCGTCCATATCGAGGACAAACAGCTCTGTCTCCTTTAAAATTTCACGTTTTTCCATGCCTCTCTCCTTGTAATTTATCTCTGTAAATATGTACCTGTAAAAAAGATTTTCTTCAAAACAACTTTATCCAATCCTGCCCAAATATGCAAGCAGGTTTTTCATATATTTCAATTTCAAAAATGGGAAGCTGCACAAACTTTTTCTATGAGTCTGTACAACCTCCCATCTCTCATCCTATATTCTGTGTCGGGGCTGTCGGTGTCACCTTCACGATTCCTTACGCCCGCTCTACATTCTTGCTCGCCACAACTGCAATCCCAGTTCCAGCGCAGTCATCAATGATCACATCCCCGATATGCACCGGAGCAGCCACCTTCACGGCGCGGATCTCCTTCATGCAATCAAAGATTTTGCCCTTCGGGATATCCGAAGCCGTCTTGACCGCTGTTCTCTCGATCGTGCCGCCCTCGACGCGTACCGTTGAGGTAACGATTCTCGTCGGATTGGTTACCTCTTTCTTTGCATACGCCTCGCCGCGCGGGCATGTATTTCCTTCTACCTTGATCTCGTCATTTCCCATCGTCACAGTGAGCTGACAGCCCAGCGGACATCCGATACAGGTCAGTTCTCTTACTTCCATCACTCATCCACCTCCGTGCAAATGGTTATTTCTTTCAGATCCGGATATTTCTCCAGACTTTCCTTCGTCAGGATTACCTGCTCCATCTCACCCGGTGCCAGCACGCGTTTTTTGCGGCTGCTCACACGCTCTCCGTCAAAATAAACGGAAATGCTGCGGTTTTTATAAACATCTGCCACACGGAAACGAACCGTCAGCTTG
Organism: Clostridium sp. AM43-3BH; assembly: GCF_003479985.1. Taxonomy (NCBI): domain Bacteria; kingdom Bacillati; phylum Bacillota; class Clostridia; order Eubacteriales; family Clostridiaceae; genus Clostridium; species Clostridium sp. AM43-3BH. Next base: position 228,313 of record NZ_QUIH01000003.1, on the reverse strand, counting down.
TCTGCCATCGCCTCGGTATCGATCGACTGCGGTACCGTGTAGCGGACGCCATTTTCTGCCTTGAGTGTCACGCTGTGACCTTTCTTCGTCTCGCCGGATTTCACATATTTCGCTGCGTTCTGTCCTGCCAGCGCCGCCTCCTCGGATACATAGTCAACCAGATCATGTACATGAAGCACGTTGCCGCAGGCAAATACACCCTCGATGCCTGTTTCCAGACGGTCATTGACCATTGGGCCGGAGGTAACCGGGTTCATCGCCACGCCCATATTTCTCGTCAGCTCATTCTCCGGAATCAGGCCACAGGATAACAGAAGCGTATCACAGTCATAGTGCTCTTCGGTACCCGGAATCGGTTTGCGGTCCGGTCCGACCTGTGCCAGCGTAATGCCTTTCACGCGCTCTTTTCCCTCGATATTCACAACCGTATGGCTTAACTTCAACGGAATATCAAAGTCATTTAAGCACTGTACGATATTTCTCTTCAGACCGCCCGAATACGGCATCAGCTCCGCTACAACCTTAACCTTTGCGCCCTCCAGTGTCATACGTCTCGCCATGATCAGTCCGATATCGCCGGAACCGAGGATGACAACCTCTTTACCGACCATATGTCCCTCGATGTTCATGAGACGCTGTGCCGTACCAGCAGTGTAGATACCTGCCGGACGATACCCCGGAATGTTCAGGGCGCCTCTCGGACGTTCGCGGCATCCCATCGCCAGGATAATCGCTTTTGCCTTGATGAGCTCCAGTCCCTCGCTGCGGCTTACGACTGTGATCTCTTTGTCTTTATTGATATCCAGTACCATGCTGTTTAAGCGGTACGGAATTTCCAGCTTTTTCACTTCTTCCTCATAACGTGCCGCATACTCCGGTCCGGTCAGTTCTTCTTTAAAGGTATGAAGACCAAAACCATTGTGGATACACTGATTTAAGATACCGCCCAGCACGCTGTCGCGCTCCAGAATCAGAATATCCTCTGCGCCGCTTTTCTTTGCCGCTGCTGCCGCTGCCAGTCCAGCCGGACCTCCGCCGATAATTACAATGTCATGCTGAATCATGGTTATGCCTCCTCACCTTTTATCATTTCGGAACCTTTGCGGTTTTTGCAGATCTCTGTGATCGGGATTCCCGTCTCACGGGAGAGAATTTCCATCGCTCTCGGAGTGCAGAAGCCTGCCTGACACCGTCCCATACCCTGACGGACGCGTCGTTTGATGCCATCCATCGAGCGTGCGCCGAGTGTACGGGTGATCGCATCCACGATCTCCCCCTCGCTGATTGTCTCGCAACGGCAGACGATTGCGCCGTATGCCGGGTTCTTGCGGATCAGTTCTGCGCGTTCTTCCGTATTTAAACGTGCTGCTTTCACGATGCCCTTGCGGATCGGATTGAAATTCGGATTCTTGCCAAATCCAGCTTTTTCCTCGATCATCCCAGCCAGATATTCACCGATCGCCGGTGCGCAGGAAAGTCCCGGAGACTCGATTCCGGCTGCATCAAAGAAGCCCGGTGCGTCCTCCGCCTCACCGATGATGAAATCATCGCCGTCCTCATGGGCACGCAGGCCGGAGAAGGAAGTGATGACCTGACGGAACGGAATGTTGTTGACACTCTTGGCTGCCTTCTCACATGCCTCTGCCAGTCCCTCGGCGGTCGTGTAGGTTCCGTCCCTATCTTCCTGATCCACCGCGGTCGGTCCGACTAAGAGATTTCCGTGAATCGTCGGGCTGACGAGGATTCCCTTGCCATACTTGCCCGGAAGCTGGAAGACAGTCGCTGATACGTGGTTGCCTGCCTCTTTATCGAGCAGGCAGTACTCGCCGCGGCGCGGCACAATGTGAAGCTTCTTTTCCGAAACCATGTTGTGGATCTCGTCAGAATACACGCCGGCTGCGTTCACGACATATTTTGTCTCGAAGACACCGTTGTTGGTTATCACACGGTATCCTTCTGTCGTTTTTTCAACTTTTTCTGCTTTTGTGTTGAATACAAATTCAACGCCGTTATCACAGGCATTCTCTGCCAGCGCGATCGTCAGACCAAATGGACATACGATGCCGCCAGTCGGTGCATAGAGCGCTGCCACAACCTCCCCGCTGACGTTCGGCTCCATCTTGCGGACCTCATCGCCGGTCAGAATGGAAATATCCGGCACACCGTTTGCCACGCCTCTCTCATAGAGTGCCTGCAGCGCCGGGAGGTCCTCCTGCGCGAAGCAGAGTACCAGGGAGGAATTCCGCTTGAAATCAAAATCGAGTTCTTTGGATAAATCTCCCATCATGGCGTTGCCTTTTACATTGAGCTTTGCTTTTAAAGAACCTGTCTTTGCGTCATAGCCCGCATGGACGATAGCACTGTTTGCCTTCGATGTGCCGGAGCAGACATCCTCTTCTTTTTCCAGAAGCACGGTGCGGCACTCATATTTCGAAAGCGCTCTGGCGATGCTGCTGCCGATGACGCCACCTCCGATAATCACTACGTCGTATGTATTTCCGTTCATACTGTGATCCTCCATTATTTATACTAAATGTTTTCTTGTTCTCGTTTCAACTATCCTGTTTGTTTAGACAATTCATCCTATTTCTGCTGCATTTCGTGCGTAAGCCCATCTGAACCCTTTAGCTGCTACAGCTCCTCTGCAAACCGGATCTCCTCCATCGCCTGAATATCGCTCAGAAGTGTTTTTCGAAGCGACTTGTCCTGCACTTCCACCGACATCGTCGCGGAGGGACCCTCGCCCTTTAACTTATTCTTGGCAATATCAAAAGACACGATTTTCACATTCTTAGAACGCATGGTATCCATGAACGCCCCAACACACCGGCTGCTGGTAAATTCCAGATAGAAATCGAACACCTTTGCATGCTCATGAATCATTGTATCCACACGTGTCAGGAGTTTCAAGGTAACCGCAATCAGAATCAGACCGTAAACCGCACCGTCCACAAATCCGATACCGGCTGCCAGTCCTTCACAGGCGCAGACCCAGAGACACGCCGCTGTAGTCAATCCACGCACCTGATTACGCCCGGTTACCATGATCGTGCCAACCCCTAAAAATCCGACACCGCTGATAACCTGCGCGCCCATCCGCGCCATGTCCGCTTTTGCAGATGGAAATGTCCGGAACATATATTCACTCGTCAACATGACAAGCGCTGAACCCAGGCAGACCAGCACATGCGTCTTGATGCCCGCACCGCGCCGTTTCAGGCCACGGTCAATTCCAATGAACATTCCCACCGCCAGCGAAAACAGCAGGCGAATCCAGATGCCGACCGCTGTCCAGGTCGCCGCCGTCTCCACAATCCATTTCCAAACTGCCATTTTTTCTCCCTCTGCAAGCCCGTAAAGCTTCTAGAACACAGCTCTTTTTCGCTCCACAAGACTCTTCCATGACCGATACCGGTATCTTTTATGGAACAAAAAAGAGCAGAAAGCATCCGTATTTCTACGTTTGCCTTTCTGCTCTTAATCTCACAGGCTTTATTATATCCAATTTATTAACGTTTTGTCAATCTGTTTCTATGCTGCGCCGTACAGAAGATCCGGTACACATGTAATTAAGAACGGGCAGAAGGTCAGAAGCAGAAGAACAACCAGAAGGGACACGATAAATGGCCATACTTCCTTCAGGAACTCACTGATCGGACATCCCGTGATACCACAGGTCGTGAACATCATCGAACCGAACGGAGGTGTAATACCACCGATCATGATGTTAACGATCGCTACCAGTCCAAAGTGGTAATCATTGATTCCAAGCTGTCTTGCAACCGGAAGCAGCAGAGGTGTAATAATCATCAGCGCCGCGCCGCCTTCCAGGAACATACCCATAATCAGAAGAATTACGTTGCATGCCATAAGGAACAGCCACTTGTTGGTTGTCAGGCTTAACATACCAGTTGCCACGACTCTCGGCAGGTTAATCCAGGTCATGTAGTAACCGAATACATTCGCTGCAACCATGATCAGGACAACGCTGGAAGTACCGGCGATACTGTCAAGCAGGATCGGAACCAGATGCTCTTTCAGGGATAGTTTCTTGTAAACGAAACGTCCGATAATAATACAGTAAAGAACGGCTACCGCACCGCCCTCAGACGGGGTAAACATGCCAAAACGCATTCCCAGGATGATACCAAATGGGAAGAACAGACCCCAGAAAGAGGTAATACCCTGTTTCACGATCTCTTTCAGAGACGGGAATTTTTCACGGGTGGTCGGGTAGTTTCTCTTATGTGCAATAATCGAAACAACGATCATCATCGAGATTGCCATCAGAATACCCGGAATATAACCAGCCGCAAACGTACGACCCAGGGAAATCTGTGCAATCAGTGTAAAAACGATCAGGTTTACTCCCGGCGGAATAACCGGTGTAGCAGCCGAGGAAGCCGCTGTGATCGCTGCGGAGAACGCCTTGGAGTAACCTCTCTTCTCCATCTCCGGAACCAGCATCTTGGACTGCATCGCACAATCTGCGTTGGCCGAACCGGAGCATCCGCCCATCAGCATACTAAGTACTACGTTTACCTGTGCCAGACCGCCTTTCATATGACCGGTCAGCACTTCCGCGAAATCCATCATCTTGTCACTGATGCCGCCGTAGTTCATGACGGAACCAGCCATAACGAAAAATGGAATCGCTAACATCGAGAACGACTGTGTAGAGGTCATAACCTTCTGTAAGATCAGCCAGTTTTTACTGGTTGTATCAATAAATGTAAAATAAAAGAAGGTTGAACCAAACAGTGCATATACAATCGGCATTCCCAGGAAATAGAGAATAAATACCATAAAAATCGGAACGAGTTCAATTAATTCGAGTCCCATCAGTTATTTCCCCCTTTCCCTTTAAATACCTTGATAATATCCTTAACCAAAAAGTAAATACAGAAAATCAGTGAAAGCCCAAATCCGATCGGAACCGCGCCGGAAATATACCAACTCGGAACACGCAGCGTATTCGTCAGCTTATCCATCGTGTTCATCACATACTGGACGCTTGTTCTGGTCAGCATAATCAGAGTAACAAGCTCCAGAAGATCCATAATAACCTTAACAACTTTTCTTATCTTCTCCGGAAGAATGTTGATCAGGATGTCTACGCCCAGATGTGCGTGCTTACGGTACGCATATGCGCTTCCAATAAAGACGGTCCAGACGAAGAGCCCCGTAGCGACCTCTTCCGACCAATACAACGGTCTTTTCAGGAAATAGCGCATAAGGACGTTTGCGTTTACAACGATTGTACAGAGTGTCAGTGTCACGCAGGTAATAATTGCATCCAGGTTTACCAGCACCGACCCCAGTGTGATTTTTTTCTTTTCCATAGTCTATCCTCATGCATTCATAATGGCAGTCAGTTTTGCATAACCGACGACTGTTCTGTCATACAGCCATCTTTCCAGCAGTTGTAACTGTTCAGTACCTTCACAGTCACGCGCAAAAATCCATTAAAAATTGCCTACGGCAATGGGATTTTTCCCTGCTGGCCCATGTTTTCGTACGGTCAGCGCAGTAAATGCGCAGACCTACTGAACAGTTACCAGCAGTTTCATATTTCCGGCACTATACGTTTGTCGGAAGTCTGCCCGGACCTCAGACAATCTTCTTTGTTCTGACAGCCCGGGCAGATATACTTTCTTCTTTGCAGCGGTTCTGATAACCGTTACGTTTTACCATTTCATAATTGCTTTATAATACTGTATTTGCTCGGAACAATCTACATTATTCGTTCTTTGCACGGTAGTCATTCAGGAAATCAACCAGTTTCTGATGAAGTTCCGGATCTGCGCCGTACTCGTCTACGATCCAGTCATAAACCGGAGCACAAGCCTCTGTGAATGCGTCAATATCTACATCGTTCCACTCAACGCCTTTGTCTTTCAGGAACTCGATCATGGAAGCTTCGTCGTTCTCAGCATTTTCCTGCTCCCACTTACCAGCTTCTACACAGCACTCATCCAGAATGTTTCTCCATTTTTCCGGGATGGACTGATATACGTCCTCAGCCATGAATAACCAACGGGTTGCGATGAAGTGGTTCGTGTTTGCAACTTTCTTGGTGTACTCATAAGCACCTGTATCCTTCAGGGTGGAGATGGAACCTTCGAAACCATCAACAACACCACTGGACATAGCAGATAAGCACTCCGTAAAGCTCATTGCAGACGGGGTAGCACCCAGACAGGTGATCGTCTTAACAAACAGCGGAGACTCGGTCGAACGCATGATCAGACCATTTAAGTCAGCCGGTTTCTCAACTACCTTGTTCGTACATACGCTTCTGAATCCGAACGAATAATGTGTATCCAGAACGTGGATGTTGTGCTCGCTTGCCAGTTTTGCATTCAGATCTTTTACAATATCAGAATCCATCACTGCATTATACTCTGCATTGTTCTTGTAAAGCATCGGTCCAACTAATACGTTGTAATCGCCGATGTAATCAGCAAAGTAGGACGGCTCCTCCAGACCCATCCAGACAGCGCCGTTGTGTGCCTGTGCTACAGACTCCGCGTAGCAGTCAAGCTGGTTCTGTCCGTAATACTCCAGAGTGATATGACCATCGGTCTTCTCTTTTACCAGGTCTGCCAGATATTCGCTGGCTTTGTAGTTCCACTCTGCCGGCTGAAATACGTTGGAAAACTTGATGGTGATGTAGTAATCATCCGCAGATGCCTCGTCACCTGCTGCCGTTCCTGCGTCTGCTGCCTTTGTGTCAGTCTTTGCGCCGCTGCCGCCGCAGGCCGCCAGGCTCATCGCCATCGTTGCTGCCAGTACTACTGATAATACTTTTCTCATACGTTTTCTCTCCTTTTTCTTAACCTCCCCCAGTCATCTTTCTGACCGGTTCATCAACAGTTTCTACTACTTTCTAAATAAATTACCATTTCAGCATTTAGGCAAAAAAATAGCACCATTTTTAAAAAACAGTCTTTTCCAGCTGTTTCTAACCATGGCGCATCTCTTCGTCTCTGCTTTTGGTCCTTTATTCATCTTTTACCTAATTTTAACACTTATTTTACGATTAGGCAAGCTATTTTGTCGAAATTATATAATTTTTCTCGATTTTAGTCGATTTTTATGTGATATTTTTGTAACAATCTTGTTTATTTTTTATCAACATTACAGATTTAACAGATCCAGTTGCGGAAACAGGGAAGAAACAGTATACTACTTCTTAAGATATTTTCTATGCTTCTATATACTGTTTTTATATAGGTGATGATTGATTTTTTATATGAAAGGGCTTACCATGATTTACTATAAGATAGAAATGCACCACAACGAAAAAACCTTCGAATCCCTGTCCCGGATGCAGTACGATCTCTTCTGCGCTTCCAACCGGATCACGCGGACGATCTTAAGCATCCTGTTCATCGCCGGAGGTATCATCAATCTAAGCGAGTGGTGGGGCATCCTCTTAGCCGCCTACGGCTGCTATCTGACGACCAGCACCTACAGCTCCGCCAACCACACCGCCCACAAGCTCGCCGAACAGATCAAAAAAAGCGGCATGCCGTTCCCGGCGTCCCGCTATGAATTCCGTGAAAATCATCTGGAAGTCTATTCTCTTCCGAAAAACACCCGCGAAAGCACACTGGCTTACAATGAATTTGAAAAGCTGGGTGAGGACCGCGATTATTTCTATCTGTTCCGCGATTCCTACGGCGGGTATATGGTGCCGAAAAAGGGGATTGACGCAAGCGCGGGGTCCCGTTCAAATTCGGATGAGAGCCAGAATTTGAAATCAATTGGCGCGTTTCGGGAATTTTTGGAAAATAAGAGTGGGAAACGGATTTACAGGAAGACGATTCCGCTGGTTCGGGTGATGCAGGCGTTGAAGAAGAAAAGATAGTCGATAGATATAAACTATAAAATAGTTCAACAACTATAAAAAGCCACGATTTGAACTCTTTGATTCAGATCGTGGCTTTCTCAAAAACCTGCTGTTCTATTCTGTTTTTCTGCCAAAAATCTTCTGCAGTTCCTAGAATCAGCCTTACCGCGTGGTGCTCAAACGTTTTTGCAACACTTGTGGCTAAAAAATATCAATGCAGTTATTTTCTTCTATCTCTGCGCCACCTTATGCGGATTCAGAATATTCTTCGGATCAAACACTTTCTTGATTCCGTTCATCAGATCCAGGTTCTTCTCCGGCAGGGATTCTCTTAAATACGGCTTTTTCGCATATCCGATGCCGTGCTCGCCGGACACCTGACCTTCGAGTTCATGGGCTTTCTGATAGATCTTCTCCATTGCAGCAGACATCCGTTTTTCCCACTCTTCATCACTCAAATCGTCTTTCAGGATGTAGGCGTGCAGATTTCCGTCGCCCGCATGACCGAAGCTCTTGATGCGGATATCAATTTCATTGTGGAGATCGTGCAGATACGTCACCATCTCATTGACACGGCTTCTCGGAACAACCATATCGACCTCATCCATGTAAGTCGTGGATCCCTTGATTGCCTCCAGGAAAGCGCCTCTGGCTTTCCAGATGGATTCCTCCCGCTCCTGGGTATCGGAAATCAGCACGTCCAGTGCGCCCTGTTCCAGGCAGAGTTTGGCCACCTTGTCATACGCTTCTTCGATCTCCTCGGTGGAATTCCCATCAAATTTCAAAAGCAGATACGCATCCGACTGTTTATCCGGGAACGCTTTTCCTAAATACTCCTCGGCGTCTTCAATCACTTCCCGCTGCATGAACTCGATCGCGGTCGGGATCGTCTTAGATTTGATGATAACCGGGACGGTGTCGATCGCCTGTTTCAGGGTCGGGAACGGGATCAGAAGGCTGATGACACGCTTCGGAAGCGGCAGAAGCTTTAAGATCGCCTTGGTAATAAAGCCAAGCGTTCCCTCGGAACCAATAATCAGATCTTTCAAGTCATAGCCTGAACTATTCTTTACGACTTTGCCTCCAAACTGAGTGATCGTGCCATCCGGCAGAACCACTTCCAGCCCCATGACATAGTCTCTCGTCACACCGTATTTGACCGCACGCATACCGCCCGCATTCGTGCTGATGTTGCCGCCGATGGTCGCTGATTTCTCACCCGGATCCGGCGGGTAGAAGAAATCGTGATCTTCTACATAGGCGGACAATTCCATCAAAAGGACGCCCGGTTCCACCGTGACCGTCAGGTTTTCCTCATCCAATTCGAGAATCTGGTTCATCAGGGTGGTATCGATCATGATGCCATGTTCCATCGGAACCGAAGAACCAACCAGCCCCGTTCCGGCGCCCCTCGGTGTCACCGGAATCGTATTTTCGTATGCATATTTCATGATCGCCGCGATCTCTTCGGCTGATTTTGCCTTTACCACCACATCCGGATAACTGCTGGTGCCGCTCAGCTCATCGTGGCTGTACTCTTCGTTGATATTTTCACCTACGAGAACACGCTCGTCATCCTGAATTGTGTTTTTTATATATAAAATATCATCTTTATCTATTTTCTTGTAATTTCCCATGATATCCTGCTCTCCTTCCTGTGAATCTTTATCTTCCCATCTCAATCTTCTCAATCAGTCTCGGGAGAATCTCATAGAGATCACCAGTCAGGCAGTAATGTGCCGTCTTGAAAATCGGCGCTTTCGGATCTTTATTGATCGCGACGATCGTCTCCGCGTGATTCATGCCGGCAGTAAACTGGACCGCACCGGACACGCCGCAGGTGATGATGAGTTTTGGGCGGACCGTACGGCCACTCAGACCGATCTGGCACTTGGCATCCAGCCATCCGGCTTCCACCATCGGACGGGTGCAGGCAAGCTGACCTCCCAGCAGATCTGCCAGTTTTTCCAGCATTTTCAAATCTTCCGGCTTCTTCACGCCTCGTCCGGCTACCACCAGGACGTCAGCATTTTCGATAAAGGTTTCCTTCGGCTTTTCTACGATATCCAGAACCCTCACGTGGGAAAGCAGTTTTTCCTTCTCAATTGTACAGACCACAATCTCACCGCTCTCTTTCTCGGCACGCTCCGGTGCGTTCATGATCTTATAGCGCACGGTCGCCATCTGCGGACGGTGGTTCGGAGTCTTGATGTGCGCCATGATATTGCCGCCAAAAGCCGGTCGGATCTGGGATAAATCAGTATTTTCATCCATTTCCAGGATCGTACAATCCGCGGTCAGGCCTGTCTTCATACGGGCAGCCACACGCGGCGCCAGCTGTCTGCCGACCGTGGTCGCACCGACGAGAATAGACGATGGTTTTACTGTCTGGATGAAGTTTTCAAAAACAGCCGTGTACGGCTCGATCTGGAAACGTGCCAGTTCCGGTGCATCATAGACGAATACTTTATCTACATTATAATGAAGCAGTTCGTGTGCAGCCGCATTGATTCCATTTCCCATAAACAGGGCGTAAACCGGATGTCCCGTTACCTTGGAAAGTTCTCTCGCTTTTCCAAGAAGCTCCAATGTAACCGGATGCACCTTTCCATCCACGTGATCTACGTAAACGGCAATGCCCTTCCATGCACTCTTATCGACGCTCGGTTTTACCGCGTCTTCTACATATTCAACCGCGCCCTTCGGACCTTTTCTCACGCAGAGACGGCACATTTTACAGGCGGCGCTGATCGTCACCTTTCCGTCTTTTTCTTCCATCGCCCCGAACGGACAGAGCTTGATAAGTTCCTGATTATCCGGGATTTTGTCCTGATGTATGATTAACTCAGCCATGCTTCCACCTCCTACACGAATTTCATATCCACGATCTTCTGATACAGCCGGTCTGCCAGCTCTTCGCCGCTTCCGTCCCACATTTCCTTTTTGTCATTGACAGCTGGTGGAAAAATGCGCTGAACCTGCGTCGGGGAACCATTGAGTCCATAGTGCATCGCGTCTTTATCGTCCATATCCGCCAGGGAAAGAATCCGGATTTCACGGTCTTTCGTGTTCATTTTCCGGACATACGAAGGAAGTCTTGGCTGAAAAATGTCCTTGTCAACGGCTAAGAGACACGGAAACTGCACTTTCGCCACCTCGACCTCTTCCGGCAGATCCATGCTGACGGTGATGCCGTCCTCAGCAATCTGATTGATCTTGACAACATCTGCCACACTCGGGATATTCAGCCACTCGGAGATCTCCGGACCAACCTGCGCGGTGTCGCCGTCCGTTGTCTGTTTGCCGCAGAGGATCAGGTCAAAATCGCCGCAGCTCTTGATGCCCTGCGCAAGTGTATAGCTGGTCGCCAGTACATCCGCACCGCCAAATTTGCGATCCGATAAAAGCGTTCCGCCGTCCGCGCCCATCGCAAATGCCTCGCGGATCACCTGCTGCGCCTGCGGCGGTCCCATGGAAATGACGTGAACACTTCCGCCCACTTCTTCCCGGATCCGGAACGCCGTCTCCAGCGCGTACAGATCGTATGGGTTCATCTTCGAAGCCGCGCCGTCTCGTTTCAGCACGCCGGTAACCGGATCGACTTCTACTTTATTGCTTTCCGGTACCTGTTTGATACAGACAAGAATCTTCATTCTGTTTCCTCCTTCATATGGATGCTTTGTAAAAATCTTTAAATGATGGATGCTCTTCAGGTCCTCACAAATTTTAAAGAATTTTTAATCCGCATATTGGTTCTACCAATTTATTGAAAAGAAAAAGAATTTTGGTAGAACCAATTTTCTTTATTCGTTAGTATAGTGGGCTGCGTTCTGGTTGTCAACGATTGTTTATCTTTTCACATAGAATGTGTTTTTTCATTTTTTTCCAAAATTTCATCTATCATCCGGAAATGCCGGTCCAGTGCATCCTTCCCCGCTGCATTATCTTTGTTCCGCAGCGCTTCCGCAATCTGCCGGTGACAGAGATTCAGTGCTTCTTTCGCCTCTTTTGTCCGCAGAATTTCCGCGCGCATATTCCGGATGAAGGTATCGATCACGCCGGAACACGCCTCTAAAATATTGAGCAGCAGCACATTTCCCGACGCCTGTGCCAGTGTAAAATGGATCTGTTTATCAATCCGGGCGTTTTCCTGCTCGTCCATGCTCCGGTCAAGACGTTTTACCAGTTCTTCCAGCGCGTCCATCTGGCTCTCCGACGCATGTTCAACCGCCAGGGAAAACGCCTGCTGTTCCAGCGCATAGCGGATCTGGCTGATCTGCTGATAATTAATCTGGGACATCGCAAACATCATCCCCATCGTCTCCGCAATGCTTTTCTGAAATTCACAAGTGATGTAATTCCCCGAGCCCTGCTGGGAGGAAATCACTCCCGTCATATCCATGATCCGCAGCGCTTCCCGGACGGAATTGCGGCTGACTTCCAGCATCTGCGCAATCTCCCGCTCCGGAGGAAGCTTCTCCCCCGGACGCAGCTCGCCCGCCATGATGCGATTCTTGAAATATTCGATGACGCCTTTGTAGGCTTTTTCCTGTTTTTCCATAGACACTGCATTCCTTTCACTTTGTCTTTATCATATTTCAAGTCGAACGTCCGTGAGACTTGGCGCGTGATTCTGGTCAGCGAAGCTGACATATTCCTATCAGAATCACTGCGCATCCTCGCGGAGCGTTTATCTCAGTCGGAGACCCAACTCCCACTGAGACAAATTTGCTATTACTCACCACCTGAAGAGGTGGGAGTCTTCTCGACTGAGATAAAAATCCGGATTGAACCGAAAAGATTCTTTTTACAGAAAACTCTCCAATCTCGTCTCCTGCCAGCTTATAATCTCCTGCTCCAATTTACAGTTGTGCTCCAGCATATACCGCAATATTCCCGCATAGCTGCTGCCCTGTTTTATCATTGCTTCCGCCTTCGCCCGATCGGGTGCTTCCAATGGCTTCGCATATGTCTGAAACCGCTGCAATTCCTGCACACCCATCGCGCACAGCTGAAACGGCAGTCCCGTCTTTCGGATCAGATGCCCCGCGATCGCCAGACCATCTGGATCGAGATCGCCAAAATGATGCCAGGAAAGTCCCGGATTTTCTCTGGCGATCCGCTGCAATAGCGCCTGTTTCGTGCGGGTATGGTAGCCGCTCAGAAACAGATAAAATATATGTTCCCGCTCCAGCCGGTGAAACGAGGTCAGATTTTCCACCGTCATCAACGCCGCATCCCGGATCTGGATGCTTTTTGCCTTCTGGAATGTCTCAAAAGGGATCGACATCGGCAGATCGTGATAAATCCGAAGTTCGCGTCCGTCTTCAAGGCAGATCCGCGCATCCCCTTTCAGATAGATATACGCCGGATTGGAATAAATGTAAAATTCCTCCAGAAGCGCCGTCTGCCGCTCCCGTTCTTCTTCCAGCTCCGCAAGCGGTTCATCATACCGCCCCGTGTGCTCCAAAATTCCACACACTTTTTTCCGGTATATCTTTTCCCACTGTTTACTGTCATGCAGAACTGCCTCTGACATTTCCCGCTCCAGCGTAGTTCTCTGCTTTTCCTGATTTTCTTTTAAAAATTGCACCAGATTCCAGATAGCTTCTGCCTCGGTTATCTCTTTTTCTACCCTCTTTTCATCCAGCTTTCTCGCACGGCTGTTTTTCAGTGTCTGAAGCTTTTCTTTTCCATATGCCTCCAATAAATCGCATTGGCAGAAGCGATGATAAACCTCTTCCAGCCGTTTTTTTAGAATATTCTTTTCTGTCCGGTTCAGGCAGGCATAGTAATCTTCCCAACGTTCCGGGACAGCACAGATCTGACGGAGAATACCAGTATTCGGAGGAACTACATGAATAAGTCCCTCCGATTCCATCTGACGGATCAGTCGTTCAAATTCTTTTTCTTGGAAAAGCTGTTCCGGCGGGAGAAAATCTTTGTTGTAGCCCTTGAAAATATCGGATGGTTTGACCGAAAACACTTGTTTTACCTTGTTTTCACCGGCGTAGGTGACGCTTTTTTCGTATTGATCCAGCAATTTACTTAAAAGCTGTTCTTTCCACTCTTTCCGATCCGCCATTTTTTCTCCTCGTTTCCTATGCCTGCTTCACCAATCCTTCTACCGCATTCGTATACCGTCCTGTCACGATCAGGCTGACAGTTGAATCGATGAACTGACCGATACTGTTGATCTTCTCCGGCGGGGCTGCATAGAATACCTGGAAGTGATTTTCTTCGAAATAATGGACCATCTGCTCGATCCGCTCTCTCGACAATGCCGAGAACGCCTCGTCAATGAATGCCAGACGGGCGCAGCAGGTGTTTGCCGGGTAGCACTGCAAAAGACTCGCCGCCAGAATGATGAAATACGGGGTCTGCTTCTCGCCGTTGCTGGCGGAACCCTGTTTTTTTGATAACTCTGCCGTGATCTCAGTCTGTCCCTGACGGCTGCTGATCTCCATATCGTAAGAGAAATATCTCCTGTAATCCGTGTATTCCCACTCATCTTCTTCCGCCAGAATGATACTCATAAACTCCTGAATATCATTCTCCATCTCCTCGTCGTCGCGCGCCGAATTCATATAGACCTGCGGGGAACTCATATATTTTTCCAGACGCCTGCAGATGCGGAAGAAGAGAGCGCGGTCTGGCTTTTCTTTCATCACAAACTTGTAGGTATCGTTGCCAAACGGCATATGGCGCAGTTCACGGTTGATCGCGTCCATCTCACGTTTTGCCTCGCGGACATTCTCGTCAATCTCCGCCACGAAATCGTTCATAAACGCGCTCTCCAGCCGTCCTGCCTGCTCCTGCAGCTTCTGCTGGGCTTCCTCCACCTTGACGTGCGCCAGGTTCCGGTATTCTTCCCGGTACCACGGGATGTAACCAATGCCGCGCTTTCCGACGTCGATTCCCGCCAGGCGGCAATACGCCAGCTGTGCGTCCTCCAGCTGGCGCTCCCGCTCTGCCAGCATATTTTTGCTCTTGTCGATGGAAAGCTGTGTCGTCACGCGGATCGTGCCGCGCTTCTCGCTTTCGCGGTTATATTCCTCCAGCATCGCCTCTTTGAGTTCCATGTTGACAAGGCATTTTTCCTCATATGCCTTCTGGCATAAATAGATCTCCGTGCTGATACGGCTCAGTGTTCCTTCGCAGCCCTTTAAATCATTCTTACAGCCGCCAAGCTCACTCTGGTTCTGGTTCACACTCTCATTTGCCTCGCGTGCCAGCCGTCCCGCCGTCTCCAGTTCTTTCAGGACTGCGGTAAAGTCCGGATTTGCCTCGATCTCCTCGCGGTCCTTTACCAGGCTGTCCCTGCGCTTTTTGCAGTCCTTCAGCCCATATGCCGCGCCGAAATCGTAGTGTCCGCCGTCCCAGTCGATCTCCTTGATCGCATCACGGTATTTGATAACCTGTGAAAGTGCCTCTTTATCGGCCCGCTGAACCACCTGTAATTCTTCCAGTTCTTTTCTGGACTGTTCCAGCTGGCAGCGGATCGCGTCTGCGCCGAGACACAGCTCGGTCCGTCTCATATCCATCATCGCAACCGCATAGCTCTTCGCCAGCATGCCATCCCGCATGAGTCCGCCCTTCGGGTATTCATGCAGCTCTTCCAGATTTTCACAGAGATGAATGCCGTTTAACAGATAATTGGCGTAACGTCTCGCATAGACGTTCGGGATCCGCAGAATCTCCGCCGCGGAACCTTCCACCGCCTCTGTTTCCGGAAGCTTATCCGTGATCACGACATTTCCATCATAGATCCGCTCTTTCTGTAAAATCTGCATCGCCTTATGGCAGTGCGCGCCGTCCACGATGATATAGAAACGCTTTCTTCCCAGAAATGTCTCAACCGCCTTTCTCCACTCCGGAGCGGTCACCTCCTGGACCAATTCGGCAAAAATGTGGACCTCGGTCTGGATACCCTGTTTTTCTAACCCTCTCTGAATCTTATTCCGGGCATTTTCCACCTCCGCCGGGAACACAAGGATATTCGATTCCAGACGGCGGATCTTCTCCTGCAGCGCCCCTATCTCTTTTTCACGCTCTTTACACTGATCCTGCAGGTGGATCTTATTTTCCTCATAGATGCCGTCCTGACGGTGAACCTTCTCGCGGAATGCGTCAAACGCCTCCCGCTTCTTCGCCGTCTCCCCATCCGCCTGTTCCAGTGTCTCCAGATAGGTGTTTTCCGAGGATAAGGACGGAAGATCTGCTTCCAGAAGCTTGATAAGCGCGCTTATCTTCTTCTTCAATTTCAAAATCTGCGCCAGCTTGTCCTCCCAGTTCTTTTTCTCACGATCCGCTTCCTCGATCTGGCGTTTCAGGGAATCCAGGCTTTCCTGCATTCCCTTGACCATATCGTTATTTTCTGCAATTCGCAGGCGTTCCTGTGCGGCTTCCTGCTGTCTTGCGAGCTCTCCCGCCCGCTCGGTCAGGCGCCCGTACTGGTCTTTTAAAGCCTGATAACGGTTTTTCGTCTGCTTTTCTTCCTCTTCCTTCTCCCGGAGTGCCTGGTACGAAAGCATCAGCTCCCGGATGCGGAGTACCCGCTTTTTCTTCTCGTATTCGTCACTCTGGCGAAGCACCTCTTCGAGCTGGATTTTGCCCTGTCTGAGACTCTCATAGAGTTCCCGCAGGCGCTCAAACTGGCGCTTCTGCTCGCGCAGTTCCTCCAGCGACTGGACTTTTCCCGGTTCCAGGACACAGTCCTGAATAAACTGGTCGATATTATTTTCCGGGTTAAATGCCATCATTTTCAGAAGCTTTGTCCGGTATTTGACTGCGTCCACGCGGAGTCCCAGTGCCCGGAGTACCGCCTCCGTGCCGCGGTCCCGTCCCATAAAAGAGGAAAGCTTCATCGCCTCGCCATTCACTGTCAGCTCATTTTTCGGCGTGATGCGGAGTGCATTTCCCTCAATCCGTGTAAAATCGATATCGTCAATCGCCGCCCCAGGACAGATAAACCAGCTGCTGACCGGCTTGCCAGACTCACTTGGAGACTCAATGCATACTCCGACCGTGAGCGGCACTCCCAGCGTCGGATCGGAAAATTCCATCGCAATATAGCTGACAACGCTGCCATTTCTCAAATAACGCGCCTCGCCATTACTGCGCGTGTCGCCGCGCACATAGCCAAGCACCGTCCGGTCTCGGTCCTTCGCCGCCTTGTTAAACTGCGTGTTGCCCGTCAGGAGATAGGTCATCGCATCAAGCACCGTCGATTTTCCGCTTCCGTTGACACCGGTCACCAGGGTCGAACCTTCCAGCTCGATACAGACATTCTGGAAACGCGACCACTGGACCATCAAAAGTTTTTTCGCCGATTTCCTATTCATGATCGTCTGATTCTTCATCGCCGTCTTCCTCCTCTTTTGTCAGCTCCGTTTCCCATTCGTCCTCACGGCTCCACTTTTCCTGCATCCGCCGGTTGACATTTTCCACAAATTTGCCAAACTCCTGTGGTTCCAGCACAAACTGCATCGACGGATAAAGACAGATCCGGCAGTCCTCCTCGCCGAGCTTTCCAATCACCTGCAGAAGCTGATATTTGGTAAACAGCGTCAGAATCGATGCAAAACTGCTCTTGTCAATCTGATCCCGAATGCCGTATTTTTCCATCTCATAGCGCAGATCGGTCACCGAAATCTCAATATTTTTCGAAAGACTTCCAGAACGCACCCGGTCCGCATAGAGAGTCCAGAGGCAGCATAAAACCACACTCTCCATCTTTTTGAGTGTCACATGGTTGATCTGCAGTTTTCCATTCTCGCCGAGATCCCGGCAGTTCTGCAGCATAATCACACCATTTTCCCGGTCAATTACAATATCGTATCCGATATATCCCAGGTACGCTGAAAATGGTTCCGAACGCTTGGAGACAAAATAGTACGCTTTTTTGCTGTCCTCGTCACGGTCGCGCACGATAAAGGTCTGCTTCAGAAGACGCCTGACACTTTTCTGGAACATGTCCTTCTCAGAGGATGTATATTCATTCCATATTTCTTCAAATCCCATGTTTTATTTCTCCTTCCGGCGTTCGATTTTAAAGCGCCGCAGAAGCATCTGCTGCGTTTCCAGATAACCATCCTCCGCCTGTATCTCATACCCATTTTCCGAACCATAGGCAACCGCCGAGAGCACGCTTAAAAGATCCCGCTTGCTCTTCATCGGAACCTCCTCGCTGGATATCTCCGTCCGATCTCCTAAAAGCGCCTCCAGATAATTCTTCATCTTATCCTTCGAATACGGGTTCTCTGCCTCCCTCTCCTGTGCCTCCCTCGCACGATCGATGTCCTCCTGTGTCATTTCTTCCAGCTTTGCATAGGTTGCCTCGCGGATCATCTGCTCCCGTCGCGGATAGCGGATCGAGTCGGTATCGATAAACTCATTATTTTCCAGCAAAAACAACCCGTTCATCGACTCCGGCAGTTCTTCCTTCCAACCGAGTGTGTTCATCTCCGCCGCAATCACGCGGATCGTCTGCTCGACATGCCCGCGCACATCGCTGTCCCGGTTTTGAAGAAATCTCGCGCGTCCAATCGCAATCTGTAAATAGATATTAATTTTATGCTTGATATCCCGCATGATCTGGTCGTAATCGACTGAGAAAAACTGCAGAATCGTCTGGATCATATCCAGCACCTTATTCTCCGCCTCAATGTGTTCCAGTTCTTCTTCCTTCGCGCATCCCGCCACCAGACCCTCAAACAGCTCCTGCCGGTTCTGCATCGCTTCCAGCTTTGACCGTATAAAGGAACGGTACATATGAATATTCTGCTGTTTTGTCAGACGCGCGTACTCGCGGATAAAATCGCCCTCACAGTATTCGAGGACGTTCTCGGTCAGACTTTCCAGGCTTTCCTCGCGCACCATCCGCTCGATGATTTTTTTGATAAAGGTCGCCAGGCGCTTGAGCGCACCGGAGAGCTGTTTCGCGTTGCGGTAGACCGAGCGCAGCGCATTGACATAGATATCCGGTTCCCACTGGTCGGGATTCTGCAAAATATTATAAATATTGAAAATATAACTTGAAAATTCTTCCCACTCCGGCTTCATCATCTTCTGGAGAAATTCTGCCAGAAAGACGCCCTGCTCCGTCATCATGATATGCTTCTCATACGTCGCATCGTCCGTGTCCTCCTCCAGCCATCCGACCTCTTTCGAGCAGAATTTGCGGATCACGGAATTGGCAAGCTGGTTGTAATTCCGGTCGGTTGTCATCTCATCGTCCAAATAATCAATGTGATTTTCCAGAAGATAAATGGCAAGCGCATCCCGGATGCGGCTGCGGGCAATGCGGTAGGTGATCTCCCGGTCATACTCATGATAAATGAGCAGAAGGCAGTCCGAATAAATGCGGTTGCTGCTACCGCTTGCCAGGCAGTTGAAAAAGCCGATTGGAAGAGCGTCAAAAAGGTTTTTATTTATGCTCACGGTGTATTCCTTCCATATATTTATCTGTATTTATGTTTCTGATTTTCCTGAATATTTCAATATCTGAAAACACCTAACTACCAGCTCTTCCAAAAAACGAAAAGCCGGCAGTCTCAGTCGTTTCTTCTTAATAATTATATACTCTATACCGGGAAAATGGCAAGGCTGGGACTGTTTGGACTTTGATTCCGGTTATTTCAAAGAGACGTTTCCCCCTTTATTTAACGTACTCACAAACTGCATCACACATTTCGTCAGCTTCGCAATGCTTTCACTTTCCTCCGCCCCCGGCTTCATACCCATTCCTATTTCCCGGATGCAGGTCGGGGAAACCGGAACGCAGTAGACATCTTCGGTATTTCCGCGGATCATCAGTTCAGACATCATTGAAATGCCCAGTCCTTTTCCCACCATGCGGATCACCGTCTCGTCATCCACATAGACGGACTGCTCCTTTGCCCTGACTCCCTCTTTTGCAAATGCGGCGTGTACATCGATGTCAAACCGCCCGTACGGCATCAGGAAATCTTTTCCTTCAAATTCACGCAGCGGAAATTCTTTGCGCCCATTTAAGGGATACTGCTTTGGCAGAATCGCATACAAAAGTTCATGATACAGCGGAATCCACTCGCATTTCGGTTCTTTCTGTCTGCTCGCAAAAATGACATCCGTCTTTCCGCTCTGTAATAATTCAAATGGTTCCAGCGCATGATCGACCATGCGGAGATCAACGTCCACCTTCGGGCAGAGGCGGCGGAACCGGTATAAAATCTCCGGCATCCAGTACATCGCGATGCTCGCATATGCCGCCACACGGATCGACTCCTCCTGCTGTTCCCGCACCGCCTGAATCTTATTTTCCAGGGTGGCATTTGCCTGCAAAAACTGGCGGATATCCGGCAACAGGTTTTCTCCCGCCTCCGTCAGCGCGATGCCGCTGTAACTGCGGCGGATCAACGGAAATCCAATCTCCCGCTCCAGGCTGTCCACCAGATGGGTCAGCCCCGACTGCGTGTAGCCAACTACCTCGGATGCTTTCGAAAAACTTCCAAGATCTACCGCCGTCATCAATATTTCCAGTTTTTTGGCATCCATGCCGCACCTCCTTTTAGAATATTACATTTTGTCATATTTCTATTATAAACTAGATTTTCACAAACCACAAGGAAGGCTTTATAATGATGATTAGAAAAGAGTTTTCAATTGTTACTGTTCACGGGTAGGCACTTTTGGAACCGAAAGTGCCGTAAGAAAACGTGGTGGCAGCAGGAATTTGCCGTATTTAAATGCGAAGCCACGGCAAATTCCGTTACTGGACACGTATGCGTGAACAGTAACTTTCAATTTTCATGTAAAAGGAGTGAGCATCTATGACGCAGACCTGTCTTTCCCATAAGCAGCGGCTTTTAGTTGCCGGAACTTTATTCGGCATGTTCTTCGGCGCCGGAAATCTGATTTTTCCGGTGCACCTCGGTCAGCTTGCCGGACGCCAGTTTCTACCGGCAGCGATTGGATTTATTCTGACTGCCGTCGGCATTCCGATCCTGGGTGTTGCCGCGATCGGAAGCACGCATTCGGAGGGACTTCAGGATCTGTCCCGCCGCGTCGGACACAGATATAGCTATTTCTTTACCTGTCTGCTCTACCTGACAATCGGACCGTTTTTCGCTATTCCGCGGTGCGCTACGACCTCCTTTACCGCCGGAGTCAGACCCCTTTTAGGAACACAGCTTTCCGAACAGACTATGCTGCTTTTGTTTTCGCTGATCTTCTTTGCGCTGGTGTTTGTATTTTCCATTCGTCCAGGCAGCATCACGCTCTGGATCGGAAAAATCATCAATCCGCTGTTTCTTCTGTTTCTAGGCGTTCTGATTGTGACTGCCCTGCTTCATCCGAGCATCGAGGTTTCAGCGGCAGTTCCCGATGCCTCTTATCAGAATGGAGCTTTCTTTTCCGCGCTCTCCCAGGGCTATGAAACCATGGATGCGATTGCCGGACTCGCATTCGGGATCGTGGTCATTTCGGTTATCCGCCAGATGGGCGTGCGGGAAGATTCAACCATTGCAAAAGAGGTTCTGCATTCCGGTATGCTGGCTGGGCTTCTGATGGCATTTATCTATCTGCTTACCATCCTGATTGGAGTACAGTCACTGGGACAATTCGAACTTTCAGAAAACGGCGGCATCGCCCTCTCCCAGATTGCAGACTACTACCTTGGACGGATGGGCACCTGGATCCTCGCCATCGCGATCACGTTCGCCTGCCTCAAGACCTCCATCGGGCTTGTAACGAGCTGTGCGGAAACCTTTGTGAAACTGTTTCCCCATACCCTTTCCTACCGTGCATGGGCGGTCGTTTTTACCCTTTTTTCACTCATTGTGTCAAATGTGGGGCTGTCCGCTATCATCACTTACTCGGTTCCTGTTTTGATGCTGATTTACCCGCCAGCCATCACGCTGATTCTCCTCGCGCTGGTTGGAAATGCATTCCAGCATAACAAAAAAGTCTATGTCTGCGTTACCATTTGTTCCTGGGCAGCTTCCATCTTTGACTTTTTAGCAGCTCTGCCGGACGAAATGCAGTCTGCCCTACATCTGGAACCCGTCATCGCATTTGCCAGACAGACGCTTCCGCTGTTTAATTTGAACCTCGGATGGATTCTGCCGTCGCTTGTCGGGCTTTGTATTGGACTTCTCTGGAGACAGAAAGAAAAATCAGCAGACCGCTCACACCTTCCTGTATTCCCCATATCTTAATAGTATGAACGAACCGCAGGAGGCAACCATGAAACGAACTAAATTTGCAGCTGCCCTGGCTGTGCTCACTCTGCTTACCACCCTGACCGGGTGTGGACAGGCGAAGGAGGCGGACGGGGCGCTTGAACCGGTCACACTCAATGAGGTAGCCCACTCGATTTTTTATGCGCCACAGTACGCCGCGATCGAGCTGGGCTATTTTAAGGATGAAGGCATCGCTCTGACACTCGTAAACGGTGCCGGTGCCGACAAGGTTATGACCTCGCTCATCTCCGGGGATGCCGATATCGGATTCATGGGCTCAGAGGCAAGTATCTATGTCTACCAGGAAGGTTCCGCCGATTATGCTGTCAATTTTGCCCAGCTGACCCAGCGTGCCGGAAACTTTCTCGTTGGACGAAGTGCCGAACCAGACTTTTCCTGGCAGGATCTGAAAGGCAAAAAAGTGCTTGGCGGGCGCGCGGGTGGAATGCCGGAAATGGTCTTTGAGTATATTTTAAAGAAAAATGGCATCGATCCAAAAAATGACCTGACAATCGATCAGAGTATCAATTTCGGGCTGACAGCGGCGGCGTTTACGAGTAATGATGCGGATTACACGGTCGAGTTCGAGCCCTTCGCTACCACCCTTGAAACCGAAGGAAATGGCACCGTTGTCGCCTCGCTCGGCGTCGATTCCGGTTATGTCCCCTACACCGCCTACTGTGCAAAGCAGAGCTATCTAAATAGGCATCCGGAAATTATCCAGTCGTTCACGAATGCCATCCAGAAGGGCTTAGCTTACGTCAACTCCCACAGTGCGGATGAAATCGCCGAGACAATCCAACCTCAGTTTCCGGAAACAGACCGCGCGGCAATCGCCCGCATCGTTGAACGCTACAAAGCGCAGGACACCTGGAAAAATGATACCATTTTCCACAGGGACAGCTTTGAGCTTCTGGAAAATATTCTGGAAGAATCAGGTGAACTCAAGGAACGGATTCCTTATGAAAAACTGGTAACGACCACGTATTCTGAAAAAGCGGCTGGATTGCAGAATGAATAACCAGCAAAAAAGAATGTGCCTTGGCACATTCTCGCGCCGAGCGCGGTCGCTTGCGACAACCTACATCTTCGCGCGAGTGCGCATCATTGGCACGTTAGTGCCTTTTTGTGTAATAGGAAATTCCAAGGAATTTCCTATTACACAAAAAAGAGCTGTCATGTATCACTATTCAAACATGACAGCTCTTTATTTCTATGCCGCAAACACTCCCATTACCTTCTTAAAATAGTCCCATAGTCCCGCTTTCTCCACCGTTTCTGCCGCTTCTATCTCCACACTTCCCAATTCCCGTCCATCCAGCCGGTAAACCAGATGTCCGATCACATCGCCCTCCTGAATCGGCGCTTTGCGGGATTCTTCCATCATCCACTCTTTTTCGATTCCATCCAGATTCTCTCCTCCCATCGAAAGATAAGAAAAGGTTCCCCGCAGACGCCCTGCAACCTGTTCCTGGATGCCGCCTGCCACCGTCGTTTCCGGCACAGCTCCCGGATTTTCATCTTTGTAAAGATGACAATTTGCAAACCCATAATTTAATAATGTGACCGCATCCGCAAACCGCGCCTTATAATCCGGTGCTGCCAGAATGACGGCAATCAGATTAACGCCATCTTTCCGCCCGGTTGCGGACAGGCAATATTTTGCCAGCGATGTAGAACCTGTTTTCAGTCCCGTCACCTCAAAATTTGTCACCATTTTCAGCAGCTTATTCGTATTGGAAAGTCCAAATTCTTTCTCTCCCTGCTTGGTCCGGTGCGTTATATTTTCCATCCAGATCGTTGAATACTGAAAAATTTCCGGATACTTCGTGATCAATTCCCGCGACATGAGGGCAATGTCGCGCGCCGACATCGCGTGCGTCGTAGACGCCGTCAGACCGCAGCAATCCTCAAACTTTGCTGTCTCCATTCCAAGCCCTTTCGCCCGCTCGTTCATCATCGCAACAAATGCCTCCTCACTGCCGCCGATATACTCTGCCATTGCCACACTGGCATCATTTCCCGATGCAATGACGATGCACTTGATCAGCGTTTCGACCGTCTGTACCTCCCCTTCTTCCAAAAACACCTGGGATCCCCCCATAGATTTCGCATGCGCGCTGGTCGTGACCTCATCTTGCAAATGAATTTTTTCCGAATGTAACGCATCAAAAATCAGAAGCAGCGTCATAATCTTCGTCACGCTGGCTGGATTTCGCGCCTCGTCCGCATTTTTTTCGTACAAAATAGTTCCGGTGGAGGCCTCCATAAGGATCGCCTCCGGTGCCTGGACGGGAAGCTCAGCGGCATTTTCTGCTGCCTGCGCTGTCTCTGCGGTTACTGAAACGGGAATCCACAGTTCCTCCGCGTAAGATGTGAGCATACCATTTCCCCCCAATTTACCAATTCCAAGCTGTATGCCTGACACACATTCTCCCATCGTAAGCACAACCGCTACACCAATCGCTGCCAGCCCTCTCCAAGCATTTTTGTTTAAATACTCTCTTCTCCTGTCTCTGCCATCTTCGTCCCAACACATACATTCTTTTTCCCGAAACAGCTCCTTTTTCACAAACCAACACCATTTTTCCACACGCTTCCATTTCAAATACCACGCCTCTCCCTGCATGATACATTTTTCATTCATATCTTCCTCCGCCTGCACATACTCTCTTCTCAAGATATGGCATATCCGCCCGTCCCTATGCCAAAGAGAATTGTAAGAAACTGTCATAGACCACCTTTCCTTTTTATGGTATACTATAAGAACACAGACAGGCTTATAAAAACGTTTTCCGCTCTCTTTCTTGCTGTGTCGAGTCGGTGGCAAACTTTCTCGGCCTGTTATTACTATCTGACGCAAAAAACGACAGATAAATATGAATAAACAAAAGGTGAAAACTATGATGAGAAGAAATTCCTCCCTTGGAAGCGTTGGATTTTCTGCACGTGGCGGACGTTCCAGGCGACGGCACGGCGGTTCCTCCAAACTTCCGTATTTAATTTTAATCGGCATTCTGATTGTACTGCTTGGAATTGCCGCGTTCCTCTGGGTGCGCCGCTCTCCGGCAGAACATGTATCTTCGGTTCCAGCGGCAACCGAAACGGATTCTGAAAATGGAGTAATTTCCCTTGATAATGCATCTGCACCTGCTGATGACAGCCTCGAGGGTGTCATCGCTCAGGCAAAGCTTCTGGCAGACGGTTATGACTATGACGGGGCAATCAATCTCCTGTCCAGCAGTACATACGCATCTGACGAGTCCGTGACGGCAGCGATCGACGAATACAACGCCACCAAAGAAACACTGGTGCGCGCTGATCCGCGCAAGGTAACGCATGTATTCTTCCATACACTGATTATGGATACCTCGAAAGCATTTGACGGCGACAGCCGCGAAAAGGGTTATAATCAGGTCATGACGACCAAGGATGAATTTATGAAGATTCTCCAGTCGATGTATGAGCGCGGTTTCGTTCTGGTACGTCTGCACGATGTAGCGTATGAGGTGACCGCAGAGGACGGTTCCAGGCATTTCCAGGAGGGCGATATCATGCTTCCGGAAGGTAAGAAGCCGTTCGTCATGTCACAGGATGATGTCTGCTACTACGAATACATGGATGGAGATGGCTTTGCCTCCCGTATGATTATCGGCGAGGATGGCAAGCCAACGAACGAGATGAAGATGGACGACGGTTCTGTTTCCGTCGGTTCCTATGATCTGGTGCCGTTACTGGATGATTTCATCAAAGAGCACCCGGATTTCTCCTACCGCGGCGCAAAAGCGTGCATTGCTTTTACCGGTTACAATGGCATCCTGGGTTACCGCACCGATTCCGCCTACAATACTGACGAGTACAAAGCGGAACACCCGGATTTCAACTTTGAGGAAGAACGCGCCAACGCAGCAAAAGTCGTCCAGTGCCTGCGCGACGACGGTTTTGAAATTGCCTCCCACAGCTGGGGACACCGCAACATGGGCACGATCTCCATGGATAAATTCCGTGAAGATACCGATAAATGGGCAAATGAAGTCGAAACGCTGACCGGTCCGTGTGATATCATCCTCTTCCCGTTTGGAAGTGATATTGGGGACTGGCATCCGTATGATACAAGCAGCGAGCGCTTCCAGTACCTGTACAACAAGGGATTCCGTTACTTCTGTAACGTAGATTCCTCCCAGTATTTCGTCCAGATTGGCGACGATTATATGCGACAGGGGCGCCGGAACCTCGACGGCTACCGGATGTATTATGACCTTCCGGAAAGTGGAGTCGGCGGCGACCATTTGAGTGACCTGTTTGATGTCAACGAGGTATTTGACCGGTCAAGACCTACTCCGGTGCCGAAGATGACGGAGTAAGATAAAGCTGTAATCCAATTTTAAATAAAAGAAAGAGAAATCGAGCATTTGTTCGATTTCTCTTTCTTTTTTAAAAACCCCGGAGTCTTCCACACTCCGGGGTTTTCACTGTTCCACTTGGAACTCTTACATCATTTTTTACCTACAGACATTATAACACAAAACGCCGTTTCTTTTTAACACAGCTTTCCGTTGCAAATCTTAGAACTGCACAATCTCCTCAATCGGCTCTGCCTTTTCCACGTAATCTGCATAAAGCATCGGACCTTCACCCTCATACTCCGGCATATACTCATATTCTACGCGGGCACGTACTTTGACCCAGTCTTTCGTCTCAAGCAGACGGGCATTTTTTGCCTTGCACATGAAACCTAAGAACGTCATATCTGCCTCGCAACAGGTCATCGCCATACGTCCAGGAACAAAGTTGTTCTTCGGGAAATCCGGGGTTTTCAGTACCATGCCGGTAAATTCAACGGTCTTTCCACGGTAACGGTCCGGTTTATCCATCGCATCAATATACCAGATACCATATGCCTCCGGCGGAATCTCGATCACTTCGGCATTGACATCAAATGGAAGATCCGCTTCGGTCACTTCCTCAATTTCGCCCTCTGCGTCCTCAAATACGATCTGAACCTGCGGGTTCATGCCCTTTAAAGTACGGCGGTATACATCCAGATCCTCGATCTCGTCGCAACGGTTCATGATAATCATTTCCGTGTTGCGGACCATGGCACCAATCAATGGTTTCATGTTCTGCAGGTATAAATCAAATGTGGAACCATCGATGATCGTGATCTGCTGATACAGATCCCAATCGTTCGGAAGTTTCAGGGCATCCAGATTCCACATACCGTTCCACTCCATCAGAACTCGCTCCGGATTGTAAAGGAGCTCCAGATCCTGTAGGTATTCCGGCGTCAGCTTTTCCGCTTCCTCTATATAGACAACCGCTGTATGAGTCTGCTTTAAAAGCTCCTCATCATACTCTTCCTCGCCCTCTTCGCAGACAATCAGAAGTGTCTTTCCTTCGGTCTGGAAATAATCCTGCTGCATTGTAAATTTAATAAACTGGGTTTTTCCAGCTTCCAGAAAACCATTGATGAGAAACAACGGCATCTTATCTTCATTCATAGTTCATTCTCCTTGTATTTACGCGTTGAACGCTGCCTTCAGACCCTCTTCGTCCAGCTCGGCACCGATCACGCACACCTTTCCGGTAAAATCCGGTGCTCCCTCACGGATCTCAGCCTGCTCCGGAACCATATCAAAATGCAGCCATACGCCCTTTTCTTCACTCGGAACCATGCCTTTCGCACGCAGAACCTCGCCGTATTTATCACCATAAGCCAGATCATCCAGAATCTTCTGCAGATCTTCTTTCTTCATCACGCCGACATTCTCCAAGCCCCAGCTTGTAAATACATCATCTGCATGATGGTGTCCTTCGTGATCGTGGTGGTGGTCATGGCAGCCACAGCCACACTCGTCATCATGGTCGTGATGATGATGCTCATGGTCATGATGATGGTGCTCATGATCGTGATCATGACAGCCACAATCGCAGTCATCGTCATGGTGATGATGCTCGTGATCATGATCATGGCAGCCACAGTCGCAGTCATCGTCATGGTGGTGATGCTCATGATCGTGGTCATGGCAGCCACAATCGCAGTCATCGTCATGATCATGATGGTGATGATGCTCATGCATATGCTCTCTTGCCTCTTTCATCAGCTCCTCTGCCATATCATCTTCCTGCTCGATCATCTCAAGAAGCTGTGCGCCGGTCAGCTCGCTGCATGGAGTGGTCACGATGGTTGCCTTTGCATTGTGCTGGCGAAGCATCTCAACCGCGCCCTGTACCTTCTTCGGATCCGCTACATCGGTACGGCTTAACACGATCGTGCCTGCATTTTCGATCTGGTTGTTGAAAAACTCACCGAAGTTCTTCATATACATACGGCATTTGTTGACATCTACCACGGTAACCGCACTGTTTAACATAACCTCAATCTCAGAAGCTACATTTTTTACTGCATTCATAACATCAGACAGCTTGCCGACGCCTGACGGCTCGATGATAACACGATCCGGCTGATATTTGGTCAGAACTTCCTCGAGGGAACGTCCAAAATCGCCGACCAGAGAGCAGCAGATACAGCCGGAGTTCATCTCACGGATCTCGATGCCAGCGTCTTTTAAAAAACCGCCGTCAATGCCGATCTGTCCAAATTCATTTTCAATCAGAACGACTTTCTCGCCTGAAACTGCTTCTTTTAAAAGCTGTTTAATAAACGTAGTCTTTCCTGCACCCAGGAAACCGGAAATAATATCAATCTTTGTCATTTTACTTACCTTCTTTTCTGTACAAATGTGTACTGACTGTAAATCATTGTCCGCCCGGTACCTGGCATCCCGGCAATGCATAGCTTTACATCGCCCGAATCTGCCGAAGTTCCGATCAGCCACTTATTATTTTACACAAATACCTAGTAAAGTCAAGCATCGGCAAAATCCCGTTACTGGGCGAGTGTGAACAGTAACGTTTTTAGCCTCACATATATGCAGCCTTTTTGAGACCAAAAACGCCCTATAAAGACACAGTAATCGTCCGCTTCCAGCTCGCCCCAGCATACACTGCCGTGATAAGCTCTGCCAGCCAGAACGCGTGCCAGACACCGGTAGGACCGATGATCCGGCTGAGCACAAATGCGATCGGAATGATAATCACGGCATAGCGCATCAGGGAAATTTTCAGAGATTTAAGTCCCATTCCAAGTCCCTCAAACGCGCCGGAAGCAATGACGGAAACCGTTGACATGACAAAGCCCGGGCTGATGATCCGGAGCGCCGTTCTGCCGATCTCCACCGTCGAAGGCGTCTGCGTAAAAAGCCCCATCAGGAAATCCGGCACCAGCTCGCCAAGCAGGGTTCCCGCTGTCATGATAATGCCAACAATCATAAGGGCCGCGCGGAAGATCTTTTTCACCCTCTCCTGCTCGCCTGCACCGTAATTGTAACCGATCAGCGGGCGCATTCCCTGCACCACGCCGCTGGCTCCCTGATAAAGCAGTGCCTGCAGCTTGTAGTAAACACCCAGCACCAGAATATATACCTGCGAAAATGGTGCCAGAATCGCATTGAGCGCCGTCAGAAGCAGGGATGTCAGCGCCATATTGAGTGTTGCCGCGATTCCGACTGAATACATACCGCCGCAGATCTCCTTCGACGGACGCATTTCCCGCAGCGAAATCTCCACATTTAACGGTTTCACATGGTTTAAAATCAAATAAAACAGCAGCGACGCCGTCTGCCCGATTCCTGTCGCCCACGCCGCACCGCAGATTCCCAGTTCCGGCATGGGGCCTAATCCAAAGATAAAGATCGGGTCCAGCACGATATTGACGCCGCATCCAATCAAGACGGCTGCCATCGATATTTTCATCTTTCCAACCGACTGGTAGACCTTTTCATATGCCATTCCCATCGTGTCGATCGTTGAAAACAGAAACACATTGCAAAAATACGTCAGTCCGTAGGAAATCGTTACCTCATCGCTCGTAAACATCCGCAGGAAATACGGAATCACCGCCATTCCTAAAATCGTTAAAATCATTCCATGTAAGGCACTTAAAAATACTCCCTGCGATGCTGTCTGGTTCGCCATCCGTGTTTTTCCTTCGCCAAGGCGTCTCGCCACCATCGCATTGATACCAACACCAAACCCAACCCCGGCTGCGTGCGCAAGGTTCTGGATCGGATAGACAAGCGAAACCGCCGTCATCGCGTCCTCACTGATCATTGCCACGAAAATGCTGTCCACGATATTGTAGAGTGCCCCGGCGATCATCGATATGATGACCGGGATTCCCATCGAAAGCAGCAGCGGGACAACTGGTTTTTCTTTCATGTAGGTCTGATCCATTTTTCCCATCTCCATTCCCTTTTTTATTTTCCACTTTTCATGAGCGTTTCTGACACATTCTTCGCAGAAAAAACACCTGGGTTTCTTCCGCAAAGCATTTCTTATCAAATAAAAAAGAGACTACGGACTTTACTGTTTATCTCAGAAACAGTACAAACCCTATAGTCTCTTTAACGCTTAGACAAGCTATTCGATTTTCGTTTTCTATCGCCGACCAGCAACTCTGCAAGCTTTTGCTGGCGATCTGCCCATTCCGGCAACCGGATATTATTATAACCGCAAGCCATTTTATTTGTCAACCACTCCCCGGCAAATTCCTGCTGCCACCACGTTTTCTTACGGCACTTTCGGTTCCAAAAGTGCCTACCCGTGAACAGAAACATGAGCATACAGAATGTGTATGTTCTACAAAAAACATCCTATTTGCGGGCAGTAGCAGCTATCCCTCTCTGTATCAGCGAAAAGAGCAGAAACGCCGCCAGATCCACCACAACAACGCTCGCGCCCGCCGGTGTTGAGTACGTGTAGGACATCACCATTCCTCCAAAGAAACAGATCAGCGACAGAATCCCCGATGCGACGACCACGCCCCGGAAGCTCTTGAACACCCGCATGGAGGTCAGAGCCGGGAAAATAATCAGACTGGAGATCAGCATCGCGCCCATCATCCGCATTCCAATCACGATCGTGATCGCGGTCAGAACCGCTATCAGCACGTTATAGAGCGACACATTGACGCCGGTCGCCTTGGCAAAGCTCTCATCAAAGGTAACCGCAAATACTTTGTTATAGCAAAAAAGATATAATCCAAGCACCACCATGGAAAGCACCGCCGCAAACTGGACATCTTCCCGGCTCATCGCGAGAATACTTCCAAACATATAGCTGCTGACATCGGTCGTCATACCGGTTGTCAGGGAAGTTACGATAATACCGATTGCAAGCGCACTGGCCGAGATCATCGCAATCGCAGCGTCACTCTTTACTTTTCCATGTTCCGTGATCCGCAGCAGGAAAAATGCCGCCAGCACGACCACCGGAATCGAAACCTTTAAAGGTGACCAGCCTGCCGCCAGTGCAATCGAAAGGGATCCGAACGAAACATGGGATAAACCGTCTCCAATCATTGAGTAGCGTTTGAGCACCAGGCTGACACCCAGCAGAGAGGCGCAGAGAGAGACTAAAAGACCGCCGATCAGCGCCCGCACCATAAACGGGTATGATAACATTTCAGATATAATTCCCATCTTCTACACCTCCTTCTCCGCATTTCTGTCTTTCAAATGCTGTTTCGTTTCAGAATCAGTTTCCGAACCCATTTCCGGCTTCTGCATCTTCCTGATTCCATCCTTCTGCATCGGCACTCCGCATCTGTGCCCCAAAGTTGCCAGCTCTTCCCGTCCCAGGAAAGAATGAGCAATCTCACTCTTCACATATTCTTTCATCGTACCCCAGAACAGCGGCTTCTGCCGCATCTGCAAAATTTTTCCTCCCTGATGCACAATATTTGCCATATCATGGGAAACCATCAGGATTGCAACCTTTTCTTCCTGATTCAGTTTCCGGATCAGCTGATAAAAGTCCAGAATCGCCGACGGATCGAGTCCCGTGATTGGCTCATCGAGAATCAACAGCTTATCCGTCGCACAGAGCGCCCGCGCGATCAGAACACGCTGTTTCTGACCGCCGGAAAGCTCTCTGAAACAGCTTTTTTCCAGATCTCGGATTCCCAGACGATCCAGATTTGCCCGCGCCTCTTTCTTTTCTTTCATCGAATAAAACGGGCGGCTACCGCGTTTTCCCAGGCACCCGGAGATAACCACCTCAAACACAGTCGCTGGAAAGTCCTTCTGCGCGTCGGTCTGCTGCGGCAGGTAACCAATACCGGCTTTTTTTAATTCTTCTGAATATTCAATCCTGCCCGAAGTCGGTTTTAAAAGTCCCAGAATGCCCTTCATCAGGGTACTTTTTCCCGAACCATTTTCCCCGACAATGCAGATGTAATCGCCCTCATTTACCTCCAGGTTCACATCCAGCACCGCATCCTGGTTTTCATAACCAAAACCTACATGCTCACATTTTAAGAGTAATCCCATCTATAATTCCTTTCACTACTGCTCTACTCTTCTATTGTCATAAACATTCACCATGGCTAAAGACTTTTTCCCATAATCATCTATTCTTTTTATGACAATCCCTTTTTCAAGTTCTTTACGTTCTGCTCCATCAATTCCAGATAGGTAACGCCCGAATCAAACTGGTGTCTCGTCACATTGTGGCAGGAGTGGAACAACAGTGGTTCCGCGCCCGTCTCTTCCCCAATGATCTCCGCCACGCGCGGGCTGGAAAGCTCCAGGTAATAGACGGCTGGTATCTGTTCCTCCCGCACCTTATCGATCAGGTAGGCGATGGTCTTGGCACTCGGCTCCGTATCCGTACTGCATCCTGAAAATGCCGCCCTGTATTCCAGCCCATACTCATCGAAAAAGTACCGGAGTGGAAATTTATCACCGAAAACGACGAGACGCCGCTTGGCATGGGAGACAACTTCTCTGAATTCTGCATCCAATTCCGTCAATTTATCCTGATAGGACGTGCAGTTTTCTGCATAGGAAGCCGCGTGCGCCGGATCTTCCTGTTCCAGCACCTCCGCCAGCACGCCGGCCAGCTTTTTCGCATTGACCGGGGATGTCCAGATGTGCTCGTCATATTCAATCTCGACGCCGTGACCATCGTCCTCATCCAGATACTCTTGAGCGTGATCTTCATCATGAACCGCCACATCTTCCATATCATGTTCATCCTCGCTGTGAATATGCTCTTCTGTGTCGTGTTCTTCTTCACTGTAAACATGGTCCTCTGGCTCATGTTCTTCTTCACTGTGAGCATGATCTTCCGACTCATGATCGTGATCACCCGCATGAACTGTTCCATCCGCATGAACATGCGTATGTCCATGACCGTGCGCCTCTCCATCTTCCATGCCCTCGACGATCTCCTCCTGCACTACATCCACGCAGTCCATCATCGTCACGACACGCTTCGGTCCGGTGCCTTCCCCGAAGGAATCAAGCACCTGCGAAAGCCACTGTTCCATCGTACCGCCGTTGCAGACTAACAGATCTGCATTCTGGATCGTGATCATGTCCGCCGGCGTCGGCTCGAACGAATGGCTGTCCATGCCCGCCGGAACGACCATCGTCAGCCGGATCGAATCCCCGGCAATCTGCCGGAGGAAATCGTAATACGGAAATAGCGTCGTCACAACGTTTAAGCGCGTATCACCAGACGCATCTGCCCCTTTTAACGGATTCGACGATGAATCAGACGATGCAGTTTCCCGCCGTGGCGTACACGCTGTAAGAACACAGGAAAAGGCAATCAAAAAAGCAAGCATCCATGATATCCATTTACATTTAAATCCATTCTTGTGTTTTACCATATTTCTTTTTTACCCTTAACTTCTTCTATATTCAGTAAATGTTTTTCAATAAACATTTCGAATTACTCTTTCAAATATCATTTTCTTTCACAACTGTTTCTCTTTTCACAGCTATGAACAAACACAGACACTACTCCATTCTTCCATGTGACTCATTCTTTTTCTTCACAATCTCCGCTACTTCCGACGGATGTGCCACAATATACTGCGGATGGCAGCCTTCCAGCTCTTCCCGGTCACGGAAGCCCCAGAGCACGCCGACCGTGTCCATTCCGGCATTCAGCCCAGTTTCCATATCTGTATTCGTATCGCCCAGATACAGACACTCTTCCTGTTTTATACCCAGTTCCCGGCAAATGGCGAACGCCCCGTCTGGAGCCGGTTTTTTCGGCGTTCCCGCCTGCTCGCCGCGCACCACATCAAAATATCCTTTCCCAAAGAATGTCTCAATATTCACAATTGCCTGCTCATGCGGCTTGTTCGAAAGGACAGCCACATGTACACCCATCTCTTTTAACGACGCCAGCAGTTCCCGGATACCGTCATATGGCTCTACGTCTTTCAGGCAGTATTTGGAGAAATTCTCCATATAAATCGGAAGCGACGCTTCATAATGAACCAGCTTCTCATCCCCCGCCAGCACCAGCGCGCGCTTCATCTGCATCCGGTATCCATTTCCCACGATCCGTTTCGTTTCCTCCGGTGTAACATGGCGCAGTCCGAATGCATCCAATGTTAAATTTGTCACATAAGTCAGCGCATAAACCGTATTTAAAAGAGTTCCATCCAAATCAAATATACATAAGCGGTACATTGCGTTTCTTCCTTTCTGTTTCCATCTTTTCTTATAACTTTTTTGTTACTGTTCACGCATACGTGCTCAGTAACGGAATTTGCCGTGGCTTCGCATTTAAATACGGCAAATTCCTGCTGCCACCACGTTTTCTTACGGCACTTTCGGTTCCAAAAGTGCCTACCTGTGAACAGTACCACTTTTTCCCCTCACAGCCGATTCATACTTTCACAGCTACAGGCAATCATCCATACAAACTCATCTTCAACCAAACATATCGCCCCGCAAATCACGATGTTTCCTGCCTCTCCTTCTGCATCTGCTCTTCACGCTCCCGCTTCGAGAACACGCATCCGCAGTAATTCTGCCGGTATAGATGATACTGCGCCGACAGCTCGATCGAGCGCTTATA
This sequence comes from Clostridium sp. AM43-3BH, assembly GCF_003479985.1. Lineage (NCBI taxonomy): Bacteria > Bacillati > Bacillota > Clostridia > Eubacteriales > Clostridiaceae > Clostridium > Clostridium sp. AM43-3BH. The sequence goes on along the minus strand of NZ_QUIH01000003.1, from coordinate 193,294 downwards.
TCCCTCTTTTTTCTTGAAATCCGACGGCAGAAATGCCACATGATACTCTTCTCCCATCGCCTGCCCGATCGTATTGAGGCGCCCGGCATTTTTGAGCGGACTGATCGTGAGGGTCGTCGTGAACCAGTCATAGCCGCCCTCGGCTGCCAGCTTCGCCGCTTCCCGTAGGCGCATCTCAAAACAAATACCGCAGCGCTCGCCGCCCTCCGGATCCTTCTCATGCCCCCGGACTGCCTCATAGTAGCATTCCGGGTCGTATTTTCCTTCTACAAACCGGATCGGATGCACCGCTGGAAGCTCCCGGATCAGCCGCTGTACCTCCTCCGTGCGCGCCTCATATTCCTCTTTCGGTGAAATATTCGGATTGTAGTAGAACACCGTAATCGAAAAATACTGCGACAGATATTCCAGCACGTAGCTGCTGCACGGCGCACAACAGCTGTGGAGAAATAAAGTCGGAACTCTGCCGTCCCGGACTGCTGCATCCAGCACTTTTTCCATTTCTTTCTGATAATTCCATTTCGCCGTCTGTGTCTTTCTGGCTGGCGGATTTTTCATTGGTTCCGACATTTTTCTCTCCTCTTTCTATAAGTTCCCATCTGTCCGTGCATTTTCCTTCCAGCACACGATACTTCTATCCGAAACGCTTCTTTCCTGACAAACATCATTTCCATCCTTAGACGTTATATGAAGATATGCACAATAATTCATATTCTTCAAAACTTGAAAAAGCAGCCTGTACCCACGGACGGGTACAAACTGCTTTATCTTTTTATTAAACCTTTCAGGAAATTCCAAACAAATTTCCCTTTTTATCAAAGTGATACAACTCTTACAGGAAATCGCGAATCCGCTTGCTCCGGACCGGATTTCTTAATTTACGAAGTGCTTTTGCCTCGATCTGGCGGATACGCTCTCTCGTTACATTGAATGCTTTTCCGACCTCTTCCAGGGTTCTCGGATGTCCGTCCTCCAGACCAAACCGGAGAATAATAACCTGACGCTCTCTCTCCTTCAGGTCTCCAAGCAATGCATCGATATGCTCACGCAGCATAACAGATTCTACATTCCCTTCCGGCGTTACCACGTTGCCGTCCGCTACGAAATCACCCAGATTGGAATCGTCTTCCTCACCGATCGGGGTTTCCAGGGAAGCTGGCTCACGTGCGATCTGCATGATCTCCATGACCTTATCCTCGGACATACCAAGCGCCTCGGAAAGCTCTGCCACCGACGGCTCATAGCCCAGTTCCAGCGTCAGCTTACGCTGCATCTTGGACATCTTGTTGATCGTCTCTACCATATGCACCGGGACACGGATAGTTCTCGCCTGATCCGCCAGAGCCCTTGTAACAGACTGACGAATCCACCAGGTCGCATATGTACTTAACTTATAACCCTTTGTATAATCAAACTTCTCAACGCCCTTAATAAGACCCAGATTGCCTTCCTGAACCAGATCCAGGAAGCTCATGCCGCGTCCTGTATAGCGCTTTGCAATGCTGACAACCAGGCGCAGGTTTGCCTCAATCAGGCGCTCTTTTGCATTCACATCCCCCTCTGCTTTGCGCTTTGCAAGGCGGATCTCCTCCTCCGCGCTCAGAAGCGGAACGGTACCAATCTCTTTCAGGTACATGCGGACCGGATCTTCCGTGCCGATTCCCTCTAACAGATCGATCGCATCCAGATCGATATCCTCTTCCTCGTTCTTGAGGAATTCATCATCCACATCATCATCGAGCATCGAATCATTTTCCTTGAGGATCGAATCATCGATCACCTCCGGAATGACATCAATATTATTCTGCTCCAGATAATTGTAAATCTGCTCCATCTGCTCTGTCTGCAGATTATCGCCCATAAAAAAGTTATTGATCTCTGTCACGTCCAGCGCGTTCTGCTTGGACTTTGCTAACTCTACCAGTTTCCTTAACTTACCTAAAAAATTTTCTTTCTCCACGAATTAACGTCCTTTCGATTTATTTCGCTTAGAAGTTTCTTTATATCTAACGTGATATTGTCCCTCGATTGTTTGTGTGCTTTTATTTCCCTGCACCTTTCCCTGCAATATCCCGAAAGTACATTATATACGATTAAATTTTATTTTTCAACAATTTTCGAAATTTTTCGATCTATTTCTATTTAGGCAGTTACTGTTCACGCATACGTGTCCAGTAACGCAATTTTCCGTGGCTTCGCATTTAAATACGGCAAATTCCTGCTGCCACCACGTTTTCTCACGGCACTTTCGGTTCCAAAAGTGCCTACCCGCGAACAGTAACTTCAGGCACCCTGATCGCAATCTCTCTTGGTTTATTTTCAATCACGACCTCTGTCTGACTTCCGCCAAACTCACCGTCCAGCGACCAGTCCACCAGCTCCTCCGACTGTACCGTCAGTTTCGAGGTGCGGAACTTGAATACGCATTCATTTTCGCCCTCTCTCTGAATCAGATAAGCAGCAATACTTGCAATGTCAAGCGGCGTGCGCGGTTTCCGGACCAGAAGCACCTCAAACTCCCCGTCATCCAGCGCCACGTCCATACCAACCAGTCCTTTAAAACCTCCGATCGAGGTCGTATTGGTCACCATTCCCAGAATAAATTCCTCTTCCAATTCTCTCTGCTCCCCCAGATGTTCCCACGTAAGGCGCATCCGGTAGGATTTAAGCCCTGTCAGGCGTTTGATGGCTTCCAGCATATATGCCTGATGCCCCAAAATATTTTTCGTCTCCTGCGGGGTCGAATAGGATACCTCCGTAAATGCTCCGAACGCCGCCACATAGACGAAATATCGGTTTTTACCGAATACACCGACATCCACCAGAAATGGTTTTCCCAGCGCAGCTGTCTGCGCCGCTTTCCGCATATTTTTCGGAAGTCCCAGACTGGATGCGAAATCATTCGTGGAACCCGACGGGATATATCCTAACTCCGGGCGCTTTTCCGGAGTGATCGTCATCAGCCCCGATACCACCTCGTTGAGCGTACCGTCCCCGCCGCTGCACACGACCAGTTCCTTCGTTTTCGCACGTGCCGCCTGATACTCCGCGTCCTTCGGGCCCTGCGTAATATAAACAGACGGTCCATAGCCCGCCTTTACAAAACTATCTAAAATTTCAAGAAGACGACTTCGAATCTGTTCTTTGCCAGATCTCGGATTGATGATAAAAAGCATTTTTTTCATAATCGCCATTTCTCCTGTTTCCCCACACTAACAGTATTTCATATTAATATATTTGTATACACGCGAAATGCATTGGGGATCGGATAGCGATCCTGCAGCTGTGCCCGGCACACCATCAAAACTGCTTTATCCTGATAGCCGGATGCCCGTTTCAAGCGGATTCTGCGTCCACACATATGCCATTCAACATGGGAAAAAATGTGGACTGCATCCGGCAGATCCTCGGTTTCCCTGATATCCGCCTCCGCGATCCCCAGTTCTTTCGCTGCCTCCGCCGCACTCTTTTTTCCGTCCAGATTGACATATTCGTAGAGGGACGCCAACAATCCCTTGCTGCTGCGCTTGCGGATCGCCACCGTATCCTCCCACTCAATCAGGCAGACCGTTTTTTCCTCGATCCGGCGCGGCTTTTTCGGCGGCTTGACCGGATATTGCTCCTCCTCTCCCCGCCGGTGCGCCAGACAAAGGGATTCCAGCGGGCACTTCTCACAGAGCGGACGTCCGCCCGGGATGCAGACAAGCGCGCCCAGCTCAATCCATGCCTGATTATATTCACCTGGATGAAATAGCTCTTCTGACCGTAATGCCGTGGAAACCTCACCGGCTAACAAATAGGAATCTCTTTCCTCCGTCCGGCGCACAAGTTCCGCCTCCAGGCGCCGCTCATATTTCTTTCGAAGCGCCGGCTTCGTGCTGTCCTGTGGGTCAGCAAACAGGCGTGTCAGAACACGCACCACATTTCCATCCAGCGCCGGAGCCGGCAGATCATACGCGATCGACGCAACTGCCCCGGCTGTATAACTTCCGATGCCCGGAAGTTTCAATATCTCATCCCGCGACGCAGGCATCTGACCGCCGTAGTCTTCCATCAGGCAGACCGCTGCCTTTTTTAGGTTCCGGGCTCTGGAATAATACCCAAGTCCCTCCCACAGCTTCAAAAGCCGCTCTTCGTCCACCTGTGCGAGCGAGGTGATGTCCGGGAGTGCTTCCATAAAACGGGCAAAGTACGGTTTGACCGCCTCTACCCGCGTCTGCTGCAGCATGATCTCCGAAATCCAGACCGAATACGGTTCCGGATTCTCCCGCCACGGAAGGAGCCGCCGGTTTTTCCGGTACCAGGAGAGCAATGGAGCGCCGGATGCCGCCAGCCTCTCTTCTTCCGCATAAGGTATTTCCCCCTCTAAAGGCTTCAACGACGCATAAAAATCTTTATACATATCCGTAAATGCCCCGGACAGATACCTCTCCTGAGATCACCTTGCATACCTTTCCGTCTTCTGTGCGGACCAGCAGTTCGCCCATCTCATCAATTCCAAGCGCCATGCCCGTATACTCATTGCCCGGAGACAGGACGCGCACCTGTGTACCGCAGTTTGCCAGACGGCTGTTATAAACGTCCATCAGGGATTTCATGTTCTGGTTTTCCATGAATTTATCATAATATCCCTCATACGCACGCATGATCGCGGCGATAAGCTGGCTGCGGCGCACTTCTTTTCCTGTCTCCAGATACAGAGACGTTGCCACATCCCGAATCTCCTCCGGGAACTCGTGATTTGCAACGTTGATACCAATACCAGTCACGATATAATTAATACACTCTAATTCCGTGCTCATCTCGGTCAGGATACCACAGACCTTCTTTCCATTGACGACGATATCGTTCGGCCACTTGATCTTTGCCTCCAGATCACAAACCTCCCGAATCCCGTCGGCAACTGCCAGAGCCGCCACCAGCGTCAGCATCGACGCGCAGGTCGGAGGAAGCTCCGGGCGCAGAAGCAGGCTCATCCAGATGCCGACGCCATGCGGCGCCGCCCAGCTTCTTCCGCGGCGTCCCTTCCCCATCGACTGATAATCCGCGACTGCCAGCGTACCGTGCGGGGCATCTTTCTCCGCCGCTTTCTTGATCTCGGTATTGGTTGAATCCGTCTCGTCAAAATATAAAATATTTTTTCCAGCCCACTCGCTGTCGATGCTGCTCTCCAGCTCTGCCTGGCTGAGAACATCGCCCAGGAAACGCAGCCGGTAACCGCGGTTCCGGACCGCCTCTATCTCATATCCTTCTGCCTCCAACTGTTTGATAACTTTCCAGACTGCCGTCCGTGATACATTTAAACGCTCACAGATCTCCTGTCCGGACAGGTAATCATCCGTTTCTTTTAACATTCGCAAAACTTCTGTTTTCACTTTTATTACCCCCACCATATTGTAAGTGTACTGACAATACATAAAAGGAACAATCCTGCTCCCACTGCCATCAGGACCATTCCGCCGGTTCGCAGATGCTTTCTTCCCCTTCCCCGGCGATAGCGGTCATAGCCATTGGCAAAATTCAGTACCGCCGCCAGAAGAAAGATTACCGGAAACAAAATCCGGTTTTCATCCGGGTTCAGAAACGCAAGAACCGCAAATATCACGATCAATATACCCACTACGATATGAAGCATATCCAGGGCAAACGCGATATTCGCGCTTTTCTTTCTTTTTTCCTGCAAGTTCAACGCATCCACTCCTTACTTATATTCGCAAACAACAGCCTCATTCTTCATATAGCACATAGCTTCTTGCATATACCCTTTCATCAACATATATGGGTATACATATCACTATGGGATATTATACCGAATGTCCGCAGGCTTGTCAAAAAAGAAATCGAAAAAGGCTGCGGTTCCTGCTTTACATAACCATCAGCCTTTTCTTATACCTTCTTTTTATAACTTAGAGCTGCTCACTCCCGGCTACTCTGCCTTTTGAACATCCGTGCCAACTTCCGTCAGACCCTTTACCAGACCGGCAATGCCCTGGATCTCGGACGGGATGATGATCTTCGTCGCCTTGCCGTCCGCTGCTTTGGCAAATGCCTCCAGGCTCTTGAGCTGCAGCACTGCATTGTCCGCGCCTGCTTCCTTGATGAAACGAAGTCCGTCTGCTTCCGCCTTCTGGACTTTGAGGATCGCTTCCGCCTCACCTTCTGCCTCGCGGATCATCTTTTCCTTCTGTGCCTCTGCACGCAGGATCGCCGCTTCCTTCTCTGCTTCTGCTTCCAGAATCGCGGACTCTTTCTTACCTTCGGCTACCAGGATCGTCGATTTCTTCTCGCCTTCGGCACGGAGAATGGACTCACGGCGCTCACGCTCTGCCTTCATCTGTTTCTCCATCGCATCCTGAATGGCTGCCGGAGGAATGATATTTTTCAACTCGACACGGTTTACCTTGATTCCCCACGGATCTGTCGCCACATCGAGTGCAGCGCGCATCTTCGTGTTGATCGTCTCACGGGAGGTTAAGGTCTGGTCAAGTTCGAGATCACCGATGATATTTCGAAGGGTGGTCGCCGTCAGGTTCTCGATCGCCATAATCGGGTTCTCAACACCATAAGCAAACAGCTTCGGATCCGTGATCTGGAAAAATACAACCGTATCAATCTTCATCGTAACGTTATCCTTCGTGATAACCGGCTGCGGTGCAAAATCTACAACCTGCTCTTTTAAAATGACTCTTTTTGCCACGCGGTCAATGAACGGCACCTTGAAATGCACGCCAACCGACCATGTCTCCAGATAAGCACCCAGACGCTCTACGACTAATGCCTGTGCCTGCGGCACGATCCGGATACAGGATGACAAAATCAGAAGTACCACAATCGCAATGACAAGAAAACTGATAACTGCTCCCATATTTCCTACTCCTCCTTACATTTGCTGACAATCAGCTTGACGCCGCTGACCGCCTGAATCTGTACCATCGTATCCCTCGGAATCCGGCTTCCATCCGCCGAGCGTGCCGTCCATTCCTGGCCGGACACCATCGCCGTTCCTCTCGCCTCGTCGTTATCAATCTCTGCGGTTACCCGCGCTTTTTTACCCACCAGCGCGTCCACATTGGTCCGCACCGTCTTCTGATTGATATACCGGAGTGCCAATGGTCTTGTTGAATACAAAAGAAGGAATGAAACAACGACAAACACTGCCAGCTGAATGTAAAGATTCACTCCCGCGATCGACAGGACACACGCAATCAGAGCGCCTCCAGCAAACCAGATCGAAGTCAGCGCCATCGACGCTGCTTCCAGCCCGATACACACTACAAACACCGCCAGCCAGACACACCATACTGCCATGTCATCCCCTCCTTCCATATAGGTCTTTTGACCCTGATATCTTAAAACTAGTATACGATATTTTCTGACATTTATCAACCAATCAGCTCTGTTTTTGAACTTACGGTTTTATTACAAACTTCTTAATGGAACATATCGATCTGCAGTTCAATTTATTTCTTCACAGCTCTCTATTTGCACAAACTATCCGGCTTAAAACATTGTTTCAAAAAATGCAATTTACTGCCGTCTCTGCCGTGCCGTCTCAAACAGCAGCACCGAAGCCGCCACCGCTGCATTGAGGGATTCAACCTTTCCAGCCATCGGAATCCTCACCCACGCGTCAGCAAGCGCCGCCGTCTCCCCGGTCAGACCATTTGCCTCATTTCCGATCAGGAAGCCGGACGGACCTGTATAATTTTCTTCTTCGTAGTTATGTTTCCCCTTTAAATGCGCAGCATAGAGGCGGATTCCCTGCTTTTTTACTTCCCCGATCGTCTGATGCAGGTCGTCCGTGTAGATAAACGGCACCCGGTAGATCGAGCCCATCGTGGAACGGATGACCTTCGGGCTGTAAATATCAGCTGAACCACGGTCAAGAATGATGCCTGTCACACCCGCCCCCTCTCCGGCACGCAGGATTGTTCCCAGATTACCCGGATCCTGCAGCGTCTCCAGAATCACAAGCTCCGGTGCCTTTCCGTCCGGGCTATTTTTCAGCACATCTGAGAGCTGATAGGAAAACTGTTCCGCTACCGCCAGGATACCCTGCGGTGTCTGGGTGTCCGACATATGGCGCATGACCTCATCCGTCACCGTCTCATACCGGCAGCCAGCCAGCAGTTTTTCTGCTCTTTCCCCCTGCTGGCGCAGAAAATTTTCCGACACATAGACTTCGCGGCGTCTCTCCACCGGCAGTTCCCCGAACATCTTCGGACCTTCCACCAAAAAGACGCCCTGTTCCCGTCTTGCTTTTGCTTTCTTTGCAAGCGCCGTCACCGCTCTGACACGGGCGTTGCCCGTGCTCGCGATCACAGGCTGCCTCCTGCCGTGTTCGTCTCCGGCACTCCGTAAACGCAATCCTCATCCAGTGTTTCCAGCTCCTCCAGCCACAGGCGGCTGCACGCATCGCTCGGCATACGCAGGTCGCCGCGCGGTGATACTGCAGCAGAACCTACCTTCGGACCATCCGGCAGGCAGGAACGCTTAAACTGCTGGTTGAAGAAACGGCGGTAGAACACCTTCAGCCATTTAAGGATCGTTTCCTTATCATAAGCACCGTCAAATGCCTGACGCGCCAGGCGGTAAATCTTGCCCGGACAGTAGCCGAATCTTAATATGTAGTAGAGATAGAAATCATGCAGCTCATAAGGACCAACCAAATCCTCCGTTTTCTGTGCAATCTTTCCATCCTCCTCCGGCGGCAGAAGCTCCGGGCTGACCGGCGTATCCAGTACATCCAGCAGAATATCAGAAAGCTCTTTCTCGCCACAGGTATCTGCATAATAGCGCACCAGATGGCGCACCAGCATCTTCGGAACCGAGCAGTTGACACCGTACATCGACATATGATCGCCGTTGTAGGTCGCCCAGCCAAGCGCCAGCTCCGACATATCGCCGGTACCGATGACAAGACCGCCGATCTTATTGGCAAGGTTCATCAGAACCAGCGTCCTCTGGCGTGCCTGTGAATTTTCATACGTTACATCATGAACCGACGGATCCTGCTCAATGTCACGGAAGTGGATAGTAACTGCCTCTCGGATATCGACTTCTTTCAAGGTTGCACCCAGCTTTTTCGTGAGCTGGCAGGCATTCTGGTACGTCCGGTCAGTCGTACCAAAGCACGGCATCGTCACAGACAGGATATTTTCACGCGGAATCCCCAGCAGATCAAAGGCGCGCACGGTTACTAAAAGGGCCAGCGTTGAATCCAGACCGCCTGAAATACCAACGACAGCATGGCGGCATCCGGTATGTTTGAGACGTTTTTTCAATCCCATCGCCTGGATCGAAAGGATCTCCTCGCAGCGGCGGTTCCGGCTGCCCGCATCGTGTGGGACAAACGGGGTCGGATCGATCGCGCGCTCCAGCGCAAGCGGTTTCCGATCCAGCGTAAAGCTTACAAACCGGTAATCCTCACGGCCTTCTGTCTGATAGGTCGTCATCCGGCGGCGCTCACATTCCAGACGTTCCAAATCGATATCTGCGTAGATCGTCTGATTCTCAAATCGCGCTGACTCCGACAGGATATTGCCATTCTCAGCGATAATATTCTGGCCGCCAAAAACGAGATCCTGGGAAGACTCTCCCTCGCCCGCATTGGCGTAAATATACGCACAGAGAAGCCGCGCCGACTGACCGCTGATCAGACTTCTGCGGTACTCGCTCTTGCCTGTCACCTCATCGCTGGCAGAACAGTTGACGATCACCGTTGCCCCCGCCGACGCGTGTGCAATACTCGGTGGATTTAAAACCCAGACGTCCTCGCAGATCTCCGCCCCCACGACGAGATTTTCCACATTGTCACAGGAAAATAAAAGCTTCATTCCCATTGGCACCTGATAACCGTCCCAGGAAACCTCGATTGTCTTTTCCCAGCCCGGGTTGAAATAACGTCCCTCATAAAATTCAGAATAGTTTGGAATCCATCTCTTCGGAACCAGACCGAGCAGCTTTCCATCCTGGATCGCCGCTGCCACATTGTACAATTTATTGTTGTATTCCCACGGAAGTCCTACAAATACAAGCATTGAATCGCCAGCTGTAAAGGCGATCAGCTTCCTAAGCTCTTCCTTTGCCTTCGCCAGCAGCGATTTCTGGATAAACAGCTCACCGCACGTATATCCCGTCAGCACCAGCTCTGGAAATACCATAATCGAAGCGCCCTTTTTGCGCCCTTCCTCTATCCGTTCACAAACCTGTTCCCGGTTGTACTCTACATCTGCCACCTTCACTTCCGGCGTTGACGCGGCAACCCGGATAAAGCCATCTCTTATCATATGGTTTGTCTCCCTTATAAATGATTTTTAGAAACACATATTTATTGTAGCGGTCACTATACAAAAAGTCAAACACATAGGACGAAGTTTCCTATGACATAAAAAGAGAGCCGCTTTTCCCCCACAGAAAGCAGCTCTCCGGTCACGTTCACAACCGTTACATTAAATAGTTTGATTGCTGTATGTAAATATACCACTCTTTTCCAATTTTGTCAACGTCACCTTTGTCATTTTGCACAATAAATCTTTTTCTTTTTTCGACAAGAAAAAGCAATTTTCACAGTTCTTTTTTACGAATCTTTCCGCTTTCAGTCTTTGGAAACTCCTTTAGCAAGGCAAATTCGCGCGGGATCTCATAATCTGCCAGTCTTTCCGCCAAAAATTCCCGAATTGCCATATTGGTACAACCACATTTCCCGCTGTCACTTCCGACATTTTCTAGTATATCGGAATTTCAAAAGATTGCCAAACTTGTACCACTGAAGGTTTACAAATTGTTTTTCTTTTTACTCAACTGCCAGAACGGATATTTCACGATACCGGCTGTGTTATTGTTTTGTCATTGTGACATACTCCCTCCACTTAGCCAACGCTGGAAGTGGGGGCTTCTCGTTCGATTGCCCTATTGGGCAAAGCATAGGCGAGCTATCCCCGTGCGTCCCACGGTTCTGTTATTATGAACGGGACTGTTTCGTATCTACGCAGTCCCGAACAAAATCTACGTTTTTGGGGGAAATCAGGAGATTTTTCTTTCTGTATCAAGTTCAACTCCCGATATCCTCAAGCCTTCCCTGCAAATATTGATAGCTGCATTCTCATCACGGTTCATCTGATTTCCGCAGGTGCAGCTATACATACGGTCTTCCAGTTTTAGATCTTTTTTGAGTTTTCCGCAGCAGCTGCAGATTTTTGAACTGGGGTACCACTTATCGATACGAACCAGTTTCTTACCGGCACGTTCTAATTTGTAGGAAAGAAAATCCGTAAACATTCCCCATCCATTATCATGAACACTCTTTCCAAACCTTGAATCCTGGCTCATTTCTTTCATGTTCAAAGATTCTATGCACACAAGATCATAAAAATTGGTTATCTTTCTGGATTCCTTGTGCAGATAATCTTTCCGCTGACGTGCAATATGAGCATGGAGCCTGGCTATTTTCTTTTTCTGTTTCATGTAACGGCTGCTCCCCTTTTCGCAATGACTCAGCCTGCGCTGCTCCCTTGCAAGTTTTTCCTGGGACATTCGGAAAAAGTGAGGATAGTCTGCATGAGCTCCATTGGAATCTACATACAATTCACTCATGGAAAAATCAAGTCCGATTGCGATTTTTACTGGTCTGATTTCATATTCCGGTTCTTCTGCCGCATATAGTAATGACACATAATACTTGTCATCTGCTTCCTGGCTGACGGTGGCACCCTTCAATATATAACTATCATCGATACTCCGATGCTGTTTTATGCGGATCCAACCTGCTTTCGGAAGTTTCAGTTTACCATTCTGCAAAGTAATATTTCCATTTACGCAGTTTGTCGTATAACTTCTTACCGGATTTTTTTTTGACTTGAACTTCGGAAAACCAACCGAAGAATCTCGAAAGAAGTTCTTATAGGCAGCCTGCAGATGCAGCTGTGCATTACACAATGCCAGGCTGTCTACCTCCTTCAGCCACGGAAACTCCGCCTTATACTTTGCAGGCGTAACCTTTAATACTTTTCCGGTTTTCTCATAATATTCTTTCTTCTCTACCAGCATCCGGTTATACACGAAACGCACACAGCCAAATGTCCTTGCAAATAATTCTTTTTGAGATTTATTCGGGTAAATCCGAAAACGGTACACGATGTTCACTCTTATTTTCTCCCTGCGTTTCTATGTACTGGCGGATGACCTCAATGGGTGCACCACCAGCACTTAACAGGCAAAAACTCTGGCTCCAGAACATTTCTTTCCAAAGCTTCTGCCGAATCTCCGGATACTCTTTTTTATCAATCGGCTGCTTGCGCTTTTATACGCATTAATAAATTTGCTGAGTTCCGATTTCGGATGGGCCCGGAACATGATCCCGATCATGATTCCATTCCTCTAATGTAACATGATACTTCGGAGCGATATATTCAAAAATCTCCCGGGTCCAATCAGAAACAGGATCCGTCAGTACCTTTTTTCGGTATTTTATAACCAGAATCAAATGATAATAGAGTAAAAATACTGAGTGTGCATTACTATCTAATTTTCTCATAAAATCAGCCTTTCCTTTTGCTTTCGACTGATTATATCATAACACAAGAACGCTTGTTTGTCTATGTCTTTTAGAACGTTTGTTCTCACATGTTTATTTTCATTTATGTGCAGTTTTAATATGCCAGATATTGCATGATTTTCCCAAAAGGCAATTCATCTCACCACCTAGAGAGGATGGTAGAATTCTTGCAAAGTGTTGTTAAACGGTTGCTTTTCACTTCCGATGAATTTATAATAACGCCATAGGTTACAGTCTGAAACCAATCCCCGACGCAATGCGGATCTGGGGCGGACATTATAAACCGACACAGGAGGATACTGCCAAATGATCACCATTCAAAATCCGCTGACCTTTACTTCCTCTTATCCGCCCAAACGGTTAGGAGCTATCTCCGATCTGCTCTTTTTCGATATCGAGACGACCGGCTTTTCCGGCGACTACGCCTCGGTCTATCTGATCGGCTGCGTCTGGCACGACGGAAACACCTGGATTCTGACCCAGTATTTTGCCGAGACGAGGGATGCGGAGGAAGAGGTTCTCGACGCTTTTTTTGCACTTCTCCGGACAAAGCGCATCCTCGTCCATTTCAACGGCGACGGGTTTGACATTCCATTTCTGACGAAACGCTGTGTTTTTTATAAAAAGGACTGGAATTTTGAAGCAGTTGAAAGTTTTGATATTTATAAGAAAATACGCCCATTAAAGAAATTGCTGGGACTTGAAAATCTGAAACAAAAAAGCATCGAGCGGTTCCTCGGCATTGCCCGCGAAGATAAGTACAACGGCGGTCAGCTCATCGAGGTTTACGGTGAATATTTACAGACGCACTCTGAGCTGCTGAAACACCTTCTGATTCTCCATAACGAGGATGACTTAAAGGGAATGCCGCAGATTCTGCCGATTCTCGCCTACCCGGACTTTCTGACCGGCGATTTTTCTTTCAAAGGTTCAGAAAGCCGTGATATCCCATATGCAGACGGAAACTCAGAAAAGCACCTGCTGCTTCACTATGAAAGCCCCGTCTCTCTGACAAGCGGATTCCAGTTTTCCATCGGTGAGCTGGAGCTGTCGGCGGAGGGAAACCGCCTGACGCTCGACCTTCCATTATATTCCGGGGAACTGAAACGATTTTACAGCGATTATGAGAATTATTACTATATGATCTACGAGGACTGCGCCATCCACAAAAGTGTCGGTCAGTATGTGGATCGCTCCGCCCGCAAGAAGGCAACCGCCAAAACGTGCTACACCCGCACAGCCGGGCTGTTTGTGCCGCAGCCGCTTCTTGCAGATGGCACTCCGATGTGGCATGAATGCCTGAAAGCAAACTATAAGAGTAAGCAGCTGTTTGTGCCGTATTCAGAACAGCTTTTCACAGATCCAGAGACGGCAGTGCTGTACTTACATAATTATCTGAGAGAATTGTCCTTATAAATTACAGCACCCGTCCACGCTCTCTTATCTCCCGGATCACGTGTCCCATCCGTTTTCTCCGGACTGCCTGTTCTTTCGCCCTCTCCCGTGCAAGCAGCGCCCGGATGAACGCAAAGGTTCTCTCCTCGCCCTGGTCTTTCAGCATCGTGAGGAGATATTCCAGCTGGTACTTCGTCCTCGGGTGCATCACGACAAAATCTCTGCCTCTTTCAAAGTATTCCCACGCACACGCATCCGTGTAATCTTTTCCCTTATAAACCTTCGACGCGGCAATCCGGTCCATTACCATCTCGATCAGGTAGCGAAGGGGCATTTTATTGCCGACAAGCCCCCAGGACTTGTCCGGTGCAAAATCGATCCAGTATTCGAAATGATGTTTGTTGCGTCCCTTGTGGTGCAGCCATGCCGCCGAATAGCCCTTTTCTTCTTTTTCCGCCGCATTTGGGCTGCGGTTTCCCTGATAATATTTAACGCCGGTCGCAAATTCCTCCCAGGAATACTTGGAGAGGTCGTGCAGAAGTCCCTGGCGGTACAGCCCTACCGCAAAGCAGTTTTTCATGACCTCGCATTTATGTTTCGTGATCGTCAAAAAATGATGATACGCATTGTAAATATAATTCATTTTCCTACCTCTTTCCCCTTTTCTTTCCTCCTATTTTACCCCCCGTATTCTGGTTTGACAACCCCACTTTCTTTCGCGGCTTTCTGGAAAATACCCGTTACTGGGACACATGTGTGTACAGTAACAAATGCCCTTATTTTCCACAAAAATTTAACTATTTTTAAATGTCTGAATTTCCAGAAATTTTATGCGAAAACGTTTGACATCAATATGAAACTATGCTATTCTTGGAACAGGTCGTAAATCCATGCGGCCATCACTATTTTTTATATTTTTTTGGAGGTATCATATGAACAGAGGTACTGTAAAGTGGTTCAACAACCAGAAAGGTTACGGATTTATCTGCGACGAGCAGGGCAACGATGTATTCGTTCACTACTCCGGACTGAACATGGAAGGCTTCAAGTCTCTTGAGGAAGGCGCTCAGGTAGAGTTCGAAGTTGTTAACGGTGCTAAGGGACCGCAGGCTACTAACGTAACCAAGCTTTAATCATCAACTTTCCAGTGTACCTGTTTTCCAAATATGTTTGATATATATTTTGCGAATACGTTATATTGATCTAAGTAAAGTGATTATAAAAAGGGATACCGCTTCGGCAGTATCCCTTTTTTCGTCACTGCTCACACATGTGTGAACAGTGACCTTTTTTTCTGTCCTGCCATGCGGAACATATCCAAATATCCTTTTTCCGCACAGCAGCCATATCTATTATCTCATTTCTTTTTACTTCTTAGCTTTCTCGTACAATTTTTTCAGCTCATCCACACTAAATTCATAGTGCTTGTTGCAGAACTGGCAGTTGACTTCGATGCTCTTGCCCTCGTCGATCATCTCCTGCAGCTCCTTGCCGCCGATGCTGATCAGCGCCTTTTCTACACGGCTCTTGGTGCAGTTGCAGGTAAACTGAATCGGCATCTTATCCAGAATCTCCAGACCAAATTGTCCTAAAATCAGCTCCAGAATGTCCTCCGGGGTCATTCCCTTATTTAACATCGTCGTCACCGGCTCCAGCTCACCGATCGTCTTTTCAAGTGCCGCGATCGTCGCCTCCTCTGCTCCCGGAAGAAGCTGGATGATAAATCCGCCTGCCTGGCGCACCGTATTTTCTTTATTCATCAGAACGCCCAGTGCCACGGAGGACGGAGTCTGCTCGGAGGTCGCATAGTAATAAGTCAGATCTTCCGCAATCTCACCCGTTACCAGGATCGTCTGTCCCACATACGGCTCTTTCAAACCGATATCCTGGATTACGCTCAAGACGCCGACTCCCAGCGCACCGCCCACATCCAGCTTGCCCTTCGCATTCGGCGGCAGCATTACCTCCGGGTGGAACGCGTAGCCCTTGACATTGCCGTTCTTATCAGCTGTCACCGTCAGACCGCCGATCGGACCATCGCCCTCGACCCGGATGGTTAAAAGATCACTGTCCGCTTTCATCATCGATCCCATCATGACCCCTGCCGTCATCAGGCGTCCCAGCGCTGCGGTCGCCACCGGGCTGGTATTGTGCGCCTGTCTGGCTTTCTCCACCAGATCGCGGGAAGTCGCCGCAAATGCGCGGATCTGACCATTCGCCGCCGTCGCACGGAGCATATAATCTCCGGTCTGTCCCGTTATTTCACCTGCTTTTATCTTTTCCATCATTTATACCTCTTTTCCATGTTCTCTCGCAACCACATAGATTCGGTCGCTCTCTTTTCGCGGCGCGTTCTTCGTAAATGCGTCATACGCCGCCACAAATTCCATGCCCGCTTCTGCGAGCGCCTTTTTTATCTCATCCAACGACCACGCGCGCTCAAAATGCGTCTCCTGATAGCGGCGGTATAAGTCATCCTCCTCGCGGATAAAGAGCGTCAGATCGTAGGAGTTAATTTTCTCCTCTTCATCATACTCATTTTCCCAGATGAAGCTCCCCTCGTCGCGCACCTCCGCGATCGTCTCACTTCCCATTGCCTGAAACTTTGCCTCCGTGTTCAGGTCGAAAATGAACATTCCCTTCGGATCCAGATAATTGTTGACCAGCGAAAATACGTGCGCCAGATCGTCATAATCCAGAATATAATTCAGCGAATCGCAGATACTCACGACCGCCCGGACCGTCCCGTACAATTCAAATTCGCGCATATCCTGCAATAAATACAAAATTGGCAGCCCGGATTCTGCCCGTTTTTCGATTGCTTCCTGCAGCATATCCTCCGAGACATCCACGCCGATCATATCATAGCCTTCCTTTGCCAGAAGCTCCGTCAGCGTGCCGGTTCCGCATCCCAGATCCAGCACCAGACCATCATTGATCCCATATTCCTTTAAAAGAGAAGTCAGGTACCCGCACCAGTCCTCATAGGGAATATTATCCATAAACATATCATATACTTCCGCAAAACTCGTGTAAGCGTCCATTTAGCCTCTCCTTCTATATTGCCGATGCAAAAATGACTGCCATGCACCGAAAGCTTTCCCCTACTGCACAATCTCCTTCCGATGCCAGCACTCCCATCATAGCAATTTTTCGCCCTGTTTGCAAGAATAATTGAAAAAGCACGCGCAGATGACCAGGAATGGAGTAATTGTTCACAGGTAGGCACTTTTGGAACCGAAAGTGCCGTAAGAAAACGTGGTGGCAGCAGGGTTTTGTCGTATACACTAACTCTTGACGTTCCACGCAGAACTGACTATACTAGAGCGTATGAAAAATTTGACTGAAAAACAAAAACATTCCCCCATCAAAAGCCGCCGTTTTTACCGCCGGCAGATGTGGCTTCCGGCGCTGGTGCTGATCGCGTCCATCCTGCTCCTGTGGCAGAATGCCGGGGAAAATTCACACTCCCCGCGGCCGATAAACAGCCAGTGCAAGTTTGAAGATTTTTATAACCCGGCTCAGCCCTATGTCTCGGTGAACGCTCCTTCCTTATATTATACAGGGTGCGCTGCCTACGATGGAAAGAAAGAGACCGGATATTATTATTACTCTCTGGAAAATGGAACCTGCCATTTCTATCTGCTCGATCCGTCTTCCGGCTATCCAGAGCCGCCCGAACGCAAAGCACTTTCATTAAACGGGCGTTTGATCCGCCTGAACGAGGATACCTATGAATCGCTTCTCCAGACGATGGCGGACAGTCTCTCCTGGACGGTGAGCTCCCTGCGGAACATGACTTCTCCTTATATCATATCCGCTCTGCCGTATCCCGCTCTGACGCATGAGGTATTTCATCTATTAGCCGGATGTGCGTTTCTGATCGCCCTGGTGGATCTGATCTGGCTTTTTTACCATTCACTCCGGCACCGCCGAGAGCCGCTGCAGCTTTCCGGTGAGGCACAGCAGGGGCAGCAGGATTCTTCCAGTGAGCAGCCGCGCACTTTGATTTCCCACCGCAGGAAAAAACATTGACAGACGATTCGAGCCATGCCGCTTTCCCTGGCATAGGCCGAACCGTCTGTCTTTTTTCGGCTGCTATTTCGTTTTTCTCTATTTCAGCTTATCAGATTATGCTTCTATCTGAATACACCGCGCCCAGTGTGTCCTTGAAAGTTGTACTGCCTCCGGTGACAGCGGCACATGGGCACACGCCTCTCTTCTCTTCGGACAGCGCTCATAAAAGATACACTTCTCCGCACTCTGCTTTCCTGCCTCCGCATCCAGTTCCATTGTATCCCCGCCGATCGCCGCTTCCAGCAGAAGTTTCGTGTACGGGTGCGCCGGATGCTCATAGATCTCTTCTGCCAGACCTTCTTCCACAATCACACCCTTGTAAATGACCATGACACGGCTGCAGAGCCCGCGCACGACGTTCAGATCGTGGGAAATAAAGAGGATGGTCATCTGCTTTTCGGCGTGCAGCTTCAAAAGCAGGTTCAAAATCTGGGACTGGACCGTCACATCAAGCGCCGAAACAGGCTCATCCGCGATCACCAGGCGCGGATCCATGAGGAGGGCCACGCCGATGCTGATGCGCTGTTTCTGACCGCCAGAAAGCTCTCTCGGATGGCGCGCCGCAAAGGACTCGTCCAGTCCGACATTTTCAAGCATTTCTTTCACTAGCTGCCTGCGCTCTGCGCGGTCCCTGATGCCGCGCAGGCGCAGCGGTTCTTCCAGAATCCATCCGATCGTCCGCGCCGGGTTGAGCGATCCCGCCGGATCCTGAAATACCATCTGCGGACGGACGCCGTCACGCACCTTCACCTCACCCGTATAATTGTCGTGAAGTCCCAGGATCGTCTTGCTGAGCGTCGATTTGCCGCAGCCGCTCTCGCCCACGATCCCCACAATCTCTCCCTCTCTTGCCGACAGGTTCAGATCGTGAATTACGTGTTTTTTTCCTTTTTTGCGGAACAGACCGCCACGCACATCGTAAAATACGTTCAAATCCGTCAGGCGCAGGATCTCCCCGCCGGAGCTTTCCCCTTTTTCTCCCTCCGGAATCGACGCCACCAGATGGCGCGTATATTCATGCTTCGGATGCAGAAGGACGTCTTCCGTCTGCCCTTCTTCCACGATCTCGCCCTTATAAACCACGATCACACGGCTGCAGAGCGCACGCACAACATTCAGATCATGGGAAATAAAGAGAATCGACGTTCCCTTGGTCCGGTGGATATTCCGCAGAAGCTCCAGGATCTGTGCCTGAACGACACAGTCTAACGCTGTCGTCGGCTCATCCGCAATCAGAAGACTCGGAGAATTGATCATCGCCTGCGCGATCATCACACGCTGGCGCATGCCGCCGGAAAGTTCATGCGGGTATTTACCGCACAGCCCCTCCGGGTCCGGCAGACCGACTTCTGAGAGTGCCTGCACGACCCGTTCATGGATCTCAGCATTTCCGAGTTTCGTATGGATCCGCAGGCTTTCCCCGACCTGCCGTTCGATTTTCAATACCGGATTTAAGGAGGTCATCGGCTCCTGAAAGACCATCGCCATTTTGCTGCCGCATAGCTGTCTCCGCTTTTCCGGTTTCATGGTCACCAGATCTTCTCCCTGAAAACAGAGCGATCCGGAGGCAATCTCGGCGTCCTTCGGAAGCAGCCCCATCAGTGCAAGCGCACTCATGGATTTTCCTGACCCTGACTCGCCGACTACTCCGACGATCTCGCCTTTTCCGATCGAAAAGCTGATGCCCTTGACTGCCTCAAAGGTCGAATTTCCTTCTGGAAAACGGATCGACAGATTTTTTATCTCAACCAATGGTTCCATCTTTTCGCCTCCTTACTGCTGCATCGAGCGCAGCCCCTCGCTCACCATGCTGAATCCCAGAATAATCAGGATGATCGTCACGCCCGGTCCGATCGCGTACCACGGCGCATTGAACAGGTACGACTGCGCTTCGTAAAGCATTCTCCCGAGACTCGGCTCCGGCGGCTGGATTCCCAGTCCCAGATAACTCATACTCGCCTCCGCCAGCACCGCATTGTTAAATCCGATCGCCGCCGCCGTCAAAAGGCTGACCGCCGCATTCGGCAGAATATGGGCGAAAATAATCCGGATATGCCCTGCGCCAAGGATCCGCGCACTCTTGACAAAATCCAGTTCCCGGCACCGGATCACCTCACTGCGGACGATCCGGGCAAAACTCGGGATAAAAAGGATTCCCAGCGCCAGAATGATGTTGTAGCTTCCCGGCTTCGTCAGGCTGATGAAGATAAGCGCCAGAAGAATGCTCGGAAACGATAAAAGGATATCATTGAAACGCATGATCAGGTTATCGAAAAAGCCGCCGAAATAGCCGGTCAGCGCACCGACGATCGTGCCAAACACACACCCGATCAAAACCGTGCAGACTGCCACAAAAAAGGTGCTGCCGCTTCCCGCCATCACACGGCTCAAAATATCGCGCCCGAAGTTGTCCGTTCCCAGCGGGTGTGCTGCACACGGCGCCAGATTGACTGCCATGGAGTCCATCGTCGTCGTCCCATACGGCGTCCAGAACTGTCCGATCAGGGCAACTGCCAGAAAGAACAGCGTGATCGCGCCCCCTATCATCAGATTATAATTCTTTCGTTTCATTCGTCTTCCCTCTATTCTTCCGCCGTCCGGACTCTCGGATCCAGAACCTGATAAATCATATCAACCGCAAAATTGATAAGTACGACCACCGATGTGATGTACAGCACGATCGCCTGCACAACCGGATAATCGCGGTTGGAGATCGAGCTGATCAGAAGTCTTCCGATTCCCGGCACGCTGAACACCTGCTCTGCCACGATGCTGCCGGCAAGGATCTCCGCGATTACCATCGCAAAGAACGTCACAACCGGAATCATCGCATTTTTCAGCACATGCCCGTACAATACCGCCGTTTCCGTATTGCCGCGGCTGTAGGCAGTCCGCACGTATTCCCGGTTCATCTCGGTCAGAATCGAGCTTCGCAGGAATTTCACCACCATCGCAATCTTCGGCAGCGCCACCGCGAGCGCCGGAAATAAAAGGTACTGTGCAGACTTTCCGAAATTTTCCGACGGTTCGATAAATTTACCCGGCTGGAACATATGAAGAATCAGTCCAAACACGTAGGTCAGGATCATGCCGAGAAAGAATGACGGCACCGCCATCAGAATCTGCGTCAGGCAGTTCGTCAGCGTATCGACCCATTTCCCGGCAAACCGGGCACTCAGGATTCCGAGCGGAACTGAAATCACCGTGATGATGAGCAGGGAAATGACTGCCAGAAGCACCGTGACCGGAAGCCGCTGTGCCAGAAGGGAGCGGACTGAGGTTCCCTCATACCGGTAGGACTCCCCGAAATCCCCCTGCATCGCATCGGTCACCCATCTTCCATACCGCTCCAGAAGTGGATCATTTAATCCCATCTCATCCCGCGCCCGCTCTAACTGCTCTTCCGTCGCGTCCTTTCCCAGCCTGGAAAGTGCCGCATCGCCCGGAATCACAGAAAAAGCGGTAAACGTCAGGAAGGATATGACCAACAATGTGATAATGAGAGTTATCAGTTTTTTTATAAAGAATTTCATAATTCCCTCCTGCGTTTACCGCTTCTTATTCTGTTGTTATTTCCTGGTTACTGTTCACGGGCAGGCACTTTTGGAACCGAAAGTGCCGTAAGAAAACGTGGTAGCAACAGGAATTTGCTGGATTGTAACTGTATATTTTACTGCTCTACCTGATATAACAGGGACATATCCTCTGCTGCCGTCGGGTAGAAGGTGTAGCCGCCAAACTTCTTGCTGACTGCTACGAGATTCGCCGGATCTTCGATGTAAACGGCTGCCGCATCCTCTGCCAGGATCATCTGCGCCTTCTTGTAGTTTTCTACTTTTACATCGTCATCAACGGTTGTGTATGCTGTATTAAATACATCGTCGTACTCAGTGTTGGAGTAATGCATGAAGTTCTTCGCATCGTCTGTCACATATTTCTTGAGCCAGTCGCTCGGTGCCAGCGTTCCGTCAAAACCGATGACGGTCGCCTGGAAGTTGCCTCCCTTGTATACATCCTGCAGCCAGGTGCTCCACTCAACCTGATTTAAGGTCACGTTGATGCCGACCTGGGACAGCTCATCCGCGATGATCTGCGCGCTGTCTACGTGCTGGCTGTATGAGCTCGGAACGGTGATTTCCAGATCAAAGCCATCTGCGTATCCGGCATCTGCCAGAAGCTCTTTTGCCTTCTCCGGATCGTAGCTGTATACGGTCTCTGCTTCCGGCTCATAGTATTTCGACATTGCCGGAATCATATGGGAGCCGATGATATGGCTCTTTCCGCCGAAAATAAAGTTGTTGATCGCATCGCGGTCTACCGCATAGCAGAGTGCCTGACGCACCTCTGTCTTGGAAAGCGGCTCGTAAGCGCTGTTTAAGTACATCGCATGGACGAGGTTCATGCTTCCCTGTACGATGTTGTAATCTTCATCGCCCAGCGTCTCCGCCTGTGCGGCGGTTAAATATTTCAGAATGTCGATGGTGCCTGCCTGCAGCTCTACAAATGCGGTGTCCACATCGGCAATAAATTTAAATTCCACGCTGTCCAGGCTCGGAACGCCCTCCTGCCAGTAGCCATCATATTTTTCCAGCTCCAGGTTCTGTCCCGGTGTGTAGGAAACATATTTGAATGGGCCGGTACCGATCGGATTGCCTGCCGGGTCCTCGTTGGACTGCGGAATGATGGCAATCGTCATCATCGGAAGAAACTCTGAATAACTTTCTTTCAGGTTTACAACCAGTGTCTTATCATCCTGCACCTCTACACTATCTACAAGCGAAGAAAAAGCGGAGGATTCGCCCTGAATCTCCGCATAACGATCGATGGAATATTTGACATCTTCGATGGTAACCGGTGTGCCGTCATGGAATGTGATGCCATCTCTCAATGTGAAAGTATAAGTCTTTGCATCATCGGAAATGGTGTAATCGCTGGCAACAGCCGGAATAAATCCGCCATCGGAAGTAGGCTTTACAAGCCCTTCGTACAAATTGAAAACCACGTCTCTAGTTCCTGCGTCCGTATCTACATGGGGGTCAAGACTAGCCAGATCCTGCGTCATGCCATACACAACGCTGCCACCTGGTACTGGTGTTCCTTCTGAAAGAGTATTACTGGTTTCTGCTTCGCTGGACTCGCCAGCTGCTTCTGAGGTACCTTCTGCTGTCTTGCTGCCTCCGCATGCACAGAGTGAAGCAGATAACAAAAGTGCCATTACGCCTGAAAGAAGCTGTTTCTTTTTCATATCTTTGTCCTCTCGAATTCGTAATAATCTCTCATTATTAAATTGTCCTAGCCATTATAGCAGATTTTCATAGAAAATCAACTTTTCCAGCATAATTTAGGACTTTCTCACTATCTTTTAGGATGTTTTTTGTTGAAATTTACGAATTGATCCGGCTCGAAACTGTCAAAAATAAAAACATCAAACTGTTTCCGGTGCCGGTTTAATTCGCCCTGGTTTTTAATCGTCCACGCCGCCATCTTACATTTGTAGAAATAGCGCAGCATTTCCACCGGAAGCGTGTTGCTGAACTGGCAGTTGTACGCAATGAAATCCGGTCTGCAAAATCCGTTCAGCATACAGTATGTAAGCATCTCCCGCACAATGACCGGCGTTTTCAATCCCTCGCCGCGGTGATTGGTCGCAAGCTGTCCGCGCAAAACATTTGGACGATGGCGCTTAAACCAGCCGAGTGCCAGCGGACTGAACGATTCGATGCAGTACTCACCCGGATAACGGTCTAAAAGCACCGCGCATTTCTCGCACAGCTCCCGGTGGACAATCTCCGCTTTCAGCTCGATGATAAGCGGTGTGCGTCCATCCGCCAGCTCAAGCACTGTCTCAAAGGCTGGTATCGTCTGGGATGAACCAAACAAACGATAACTTTGCAGCTCTTCAAAGGTACAGTCGCGTATCTTCCGGTCAACGCCCGCCGCCCGCTTCAGATCCCAGTCGTGAAATACGACCGGAACCCCGTCTTTTGTCAGCTGTACATCCAGCTCGATCCCATATCCCATCTGGATCGCGCGCTCAAACGCCGGGAGCGAATTTTCCGGACATTCACCCCGGTTGTCATGAAATCCCCGGTGGGCGATGTATTGCCGCTCAAATGCCTGCATTCTCGCCTTCCGCCCCGTCTCCGGCAGCATACTGCAGTAAAACAGAGATAAGAGCGATATCGTCACCATCCCTGGAATTACGATTGTCATATGTAAATAGCCTCTTTTCTTTCGTCACACAACGGCTCTGCGCCGTCCTACTAATCTTCTATCTCCCAATGCACCTGGCTTCCACCATTTCCCTTTTTTACCACCAGCTTGTGTCCCATCTCCTCTTTCAGCTCCGTCACGTGGGAAATGATGCCGATCAGGCGTCTTCCTCCGGACAGCTCCTGCAGCACCTGAACCGCCCGCGTTCGTGATTCCTCATCCAGGGAACCAAATCCCTCATCAATGAACATCGCATCCACCTTCACGCTGCCTGCCGCATTCTGGATGACATCCGCCATGCCGAGCGCCATCGCAAGCGCCGCCAGAAAGGATTCTCCACCGGACAGCGTTTTGACGTCCCGGACCCGGTCAGTCACAAAGCTGTAGACATCCAGGTCAAGTCCCACTTCTCCCTGTTTTCCCAGATCAGCCAGACCGCGGCATTGAAGTTCAAAGGTTCCTTTCGTCATCCGGCGCAGGCGGCGGTTAGCTGCCTGTATCATCTGGCGGAAATACTGGCGCTGTACATACGTCTGGAAATCGATCCGCGCCGCACCGCTCAGTTTTCCGTCCGCCGTCTGGTAAAGCTCGCTGATCTGCTGTTTTTCCCGGTCAAGCTGATCCCGTTCCTGCAGATACACCCGAAGTGCCGCATATGCATCCTCGTTGCGCGTCCGCACCGACATATGTTCCCGGTGAAGCCGCGACCAGCGCGTTTTTTCCTCTTCCCAATGCCGGATCGCCTGCTGGATTTTTTCTTCCGGATCTGTTTCCGAATCTGCTTCCATATGTTCCCGGAGCGAAGATAAGCTTCCCTCCAGCTCCCGGCATTTTTCCCGGCACTCCTGTGCTTTCTTATCAGCCGCTGTCACCGCCTCTGCAAGTGTTTCCAGCTCCCGGCTGCGCTTCTCAAGCTCCACCCGGAGTGTCCGGCTGTCTTTCCACTCCAGCCGCTTCGAGAGTTCCTCCAGCTCATTACGTCTCATCTGGCTCTCGATCGCCGCCTGCTGCACCTCACTTCTTTTAAGCTCCAGCGCAGCTTCCAGCTTCTTCTGTCCGACTCCGTTCGCCTCCCGTTTCTGCCGGATCGTTTCTTCCATGGCAATCCGGTCAGTATAAGTGATTTCCGCCTGCCTGCATCGCCGGATTTCCTGTGCCATCTGCCGGAGCTCCTTCTCCAGAGCATCCGCATCCGGCTGGGCTGCCGGGCTGTCCTGATTTTGGCCGTACAGTTTTCCCTGGATCTCTATCCGTCGTCTGCTCTCATGTTCCAGCGAGATCTGCGCCTCCTGGCACGCCTCAGCGGCTGTCCTCTGCTTCTGATCGGCATCATCCCGCCCGGCACGCAGCGCTTCCACCTGTTCCTCCCGGATCGGCTCTGTCTCCAGACGGCAGGGAGTCGGGTGTTCCAGCGAGCCGCAGACCGGGCACGGTTTTCCTTCCTGCAGCTCTGCCGCCAGAAGTCCCGCCTGCATCGCCAGAAAGCGGCAGGACGCGTCCTGATACAACTGATCTGACTGCTGGTACGCCCGCGCGGCTGCCTGAAATTTTTCCTGGCGTTTTTCCAGTGACTTTCTCCATGTCCGCTCCGCTTCACAGCATTTCCCTAACTCCTGCAAAACCGCCTGGCGCCGTTCCATCTGCTCCCGCCGTCCCCGGCATTCTGCCAGGGCAGCGCGCGCCTCTACCGCCTCCCGCTCCTGGTTTCGAAGTATTTCTTCCTGTGTACGGCACGTTTCCAGCTGATTCTGCATTTTTTTCAGGTTTTGGGTCAGAGCCGTCCGCTGATGTTCCAAAGTTTCATATGCCTGCCGTTTTTTCTCCTGCTCCGCATAGAGCGGAAGCGCATCCTGCATCCGCCGGATCTGATCCTCCAGCTCCGGTTTCCGGCTCTCATAGGCTGCGGCAGCTTCCCGGCGCCTAGCCTCCATCTCCCGTCCAAATGCTTCCAAACGGCTCTTTTCTTCCAGTACCCGTTTTTCCTTTTTCACAAGCTCCAGATGGTTCTGTCCGGCGGCAAGCTTCTGGATTGCATTCTCTTCCAGTCTCCCCGTCTCTTCCTCGAGCCTCCGGCTTCCCTCCGACAACTGATGCAGAAATACAAGCAGTTCCGCTCCATTTGTCCGGTACCGCTCTTTCAAAGACTGCCATCTTTCTTCCCACTCCAAAGCTGCCGCCTCCTCCGTCCTGGGAACCGTCACCTGCCGGATGACTTCCTCGCACCGGGTCTTGTTATCCTCCAGCCTTCCATACAGCGTCCGATCTGCCTCCCGCAGCTTCTGCTGGATTCTACCGTAGATCCCGGTATGGAAAATGCGCGAAAATATCTCTTTTCTTTCTTTGGAGGATGCATGGAGCAGACGGATATATTCGCCCTGCGCGATCATCGTGATCTGCGAAAACTGATCGCGGTCCACGCCCACGATCGCCCGGATCTTCTCATCGATCTCACGGATCCGGCCGGACATCTCACTTCCATCCGGCAAAAGCAGAGACGCTTTCGGCGCCACACTCGTCGCCGTGTATGCGCCGTCCTTATTTTTCCGCTTACTGAGGCGCGTGTATGCCGGACTGCGGCGGATCGTATAATCCTGCCCCTTATCCTCAAACGTCAGTTCCACCCAGGTCTCCGCGTCCTCCGGTGCATACTGGCTGCGAAGCATCGCGCCTTCTCTCCCGGCGCCGCTCGCCGCCCCGTAGAGCGCAAACGAGATCGCGTCAAAGATCGTCGTTTTGCCTGCCCCCGTATCGCCCGTGATCAGGAACAATCCCGTCCCCGCCCGTTCGAAATCAATCTGCGTCACGCCCCCATAAGAGCCAAACGCCGACATTGTAAGCAGCTTCGGTTTCATACGCGTTCCTCCTCCTCTGCCTCTTCCACCATGCGCGCCAGAATCGTCTCCTGTTCCTCCGTCATCGGGCAGTGGCGCACCGCCTCATAAAAAGAGGCAAATGCCTGAAACGGCGTCACCGCCCCTGTTTCCTCCGGTTCTTCCTCCAGTCGTTTCCGCGTCCTCTCATTGTCCACCCGGATCTCCAAAATATGCGCAAATAACTCCTCCAGGCGTTCCCGGAAATCGTACATTTCTTTTTCGTCCGTCAGGACCACGCTCACATATGCGTCCGCGCGTCCGCTTCCATCCGGCATCTTTTCCATCGTATCTGAAAGCAGCTTGAGTTCTTCCAGTGTCCCCCGCACGCGCTTTACATCGGGATGGCAGAGAATCGGCAGACGGCGGAGCTGCGGCTCACTTCCTTTTTCTCCCAGTTCCACCACCGTGATTGCCTTCTGATGGTGCTCTTCACTGATCGAATATTTGTACGGCGTCCCACAATAGCGAAACCGCTCCTGCCCTACCTTCTGTGCCCCGTGGATATGCCCTAACGCCGCATATTCAAACGGTTCCAGCACCGACGCATCGATCGCATCCAATCCTCCGGAGGTCAGCACCGCCGTCTCCGAATCGCAGGTCTCCGGATTCTGACCGTTCCAGACAAAAAACTGGTGCGCCAGAACCACATTGCGCTCCTGCTTCCGGATCGTCTCCCGCGCCAGGAGTTTCTGGAATGCATCGGTATAACCATTGGTGTCAAACAAATGGCGCACATGACCCGGACGGATAAACGGTACCAGATAAAAATGAACCGGTCCCCACTCATCTGTAAGTGTGACCTGCTTTAAATACTCCGTCCGATCTGCCGGCGGCAGCGCCGCGATATGGATCCGATGGCGTGCCAGAAACGATGCGCCATACGCCAGCCGCTCCGGTGAATCGTGATTTCCCGCAATGATCAGGATCTCCGTCCCCGGACAGCGCCCGGATAGCTCGGTCAGAAACCAGTCAAAAAGCGTATACGCTTCCCCCGCCGGGACCGATTTATCATAAATATCCCCGCATATCAGAATCGCATCCGGCTTCTCTTCCTCCGCATATTTAAGTATCTGCAAAAACGCTTTCTTCTGGCTCTCGCGCAGGCTATAGCCATTTAACATTTTCCCGATATGCAGATCAGAAAGATGAAATAGTTTCACGCAGGCACACCTCCTTTTTCTTTCTTTGAGCCACTGTTTTTTTGATTTCCAATTTTTTCCGCTTAAACATATAGGCATTTTCCGGACATATATGGCAAAAAGCGCCGACACATCGAACCACTTCCCGTGCCAGCGCCTTTTTTGGTTACTGTGAACCGTTACCTTTTTCTGTTTTGTTCTTCACTCTTAATCCAGCTGGATCAATGCCATAAAGACCAGATCTTCATCTCCGGTATTGGCAATGCCATGACCACAGCCATCCGGCGTGAAGGTCTTATCGCCGACGGTAACCGGACGTTTCGTTCCATTATCATCGTACTCGCCCTGTCCCTTGATGATATAATACGTCTCGCTCTCGCCGTGGTGCTCATGATAGCCCAGGGAACATCCCGGTGCGATCGTTACCTCGGCAAACATCTTACATTTTGCATTTAACTCATTGTCATCCAGAATGTATTTTACAACTACCTGTCCTTTACCGCCGTTCGCATTTTCCTTAACAACTGTCTTCATGCTGTTTCCTCCTCATCCTGTGCCATTCTTTCAGATTCGTTCGACACTGTTTTTCTATGGAGTATTATAAGCGATTTTTTTCTCAACTTCAAGCTCTCTACTTAAGGGCAATCCGCATTTGTTGCAGTTCAGAAAATTCCTACTTGCTAAGTTCAATCCGCATTTCTAACTCGCTGTACGGAATTGTTACCTCCGGGAATCCTTCCGCATACGATGCAATCTCATACGGCGCATAATAGAAAACCACGCCCGTCTCGCTCAGATAAAACGGCGATTCGTAGCTGATGCCGTCTGCCACCGTATGTTCCAGATCCTCCGGTGATTCAAAGGCAAAATTTGTCTTTTCCGCCAGCTCCCGGAATGCCGCACCAACCTTCGCCTGCAGCTCCTCTACCGGATTCTCGACCACATCGCTCAAAGACAGGCGTGCCCCCGTTTCCCGGTCAAAGACAAAATACTGGCGGAACGGCGTTCCGTGTGCGCCGCCCGTATATTCGTATCCATCCGCACGGACGCAGACATAATGATCATCCAGATACGTAATCGCGTCATCTCCGTCGATCGTAAGCGCCATCGAATAGATCGGCTGCGCTGCATCCGCCTCCTGCGGAAGTACCTCTTCCTCCGATCCGTCCGTTTCCGCTGTATCTATGCTCATCTCCGTATCAAGATTCATGGAATCCGTCCGCGCCGCCGACAGAACCGACGCCTGCAGCTCCTGCATCGTCTGGTTCATCGCCTCGACCGCATCGCCCTCTCCGTCAAATACCAGCCGTTCTGCGTACACACTTCCCAGCTCCCGGCTTCCATCTGCACTCTTTAACGTCTCCGACTGCGCCTCGACATGCCCCAGCTCCCGGATCGGAGACTGGAACAGAACCGGCTCTAACAGCGTCGCTTCCCCGCCTGCCGCATCATCCAGCGTTTTTTCGCCCAGATAAACGCCGTAATCCTTAAACTGCTGGCAGTATGCCTGATTTCCCGTCACATAAAAATTACCATACATAGAAAAATCATTCGTCATGCCCGGCTCTTCCTCGACCGTAAAAAGCGCATTCTGCGCCTCGGCGGCATTTGCCGCTGCATCTGCCTTAGCATCCGCCGCAATCCGCTTAAACGAAAATTTTCCCGTGCTGATCTGGGACGCCTGATTTTCCATCAGGTACAAATATCCGTCCTGATACTGCACCAGGCTGATATTTTCCGCCGTCTCATATAAAAGCGTCCGTTTCTCCGGGTCAGAGACCTCATAGCGGTAACACTGCGTATTTCCATTGCCATCCCGAAGCAGGGCAAAGAATGCGTCCTTCGCAAACAGCACCGACGATGTATTCGTAATATCCGAAATCTCCCTCGGATGGCTGCCGTCCACATCCGCAATCACCAGGCAGGTTTCATTCTGCACCGGCATATACCCAAACTGTTCCGTATAATATGGAAGAATCCCATTAAACAGCTCGCTGCAGCCTGCCGGAATCTCCCCGTAGATCGTGTCTGACGGTGACAACTCTCCCGCTGTTTTGCCATTCTCATCGAGCATATAAATGACATTCATGTTGTAACCCTTGACATACAGGCGGTTCTTTGACGCATAGAGCACCGACGGCTGATCCGTCAGATCCGCTAAATGCTCTTCCACACCGCTCTCCAAATCCAGCCGGTACAGCCCATAAAGCTCCGTGCCCTGTGTGCTGCCACTCTCCGCCTGTATCCGATCAAAATACAGCCCGCCTCCGTAGACCCAGAAGGTGCTGTTTTCATCTCCCGTGTCAAACTGGCAGAGCGTCTTCATCTCGCCTGTCTCCTTCGAAAGGGAACGGATCTCCGTGCGGTATTTGAGGTACAGCATGCCATTCTCCTCCAGCACCCGATCCGCCGCTCCGAGCGCCGTGCTGACCGCGCCCTCCGTTTCCTCTGCCGCCTGTGTCTGCGCTGTTGTCTCAGCCGCCGGTGATTTTTTGCACGCTGACAGGGCTGCCGAAGCAGCAATCAAAAACATCGAAGCCGCCAGCACTGCCCTATACCCTGTCTTTTTCTGAACCTTTTTTCTCTGGTTCTGCTCTGTTCTTCCCTGATTCTGTTTCATTTCTTCCCGTTTCCACTCTTTCTGAGCCATCCGTCCAAACTCCCCACACTTTTTCTATTTTTCATCGGACCTGCGTCCGCTTTTTCTTCTGAATACAGGCGGAAATGGTGAATCCATCCCCGCCTGTCATACAGTGTACCCTGTTTTTTTTGCAATGTCAAAAGGTGTTCCAATATATTAAGTTATATTAATGAAACTGTAAGATTACAGTGCGCGGGTCTTTGACACCTGCATACCAGCTTTATGAGGCAATCGGCATTCCTACTGCAAATTATCCGGTCCGAATCCCATCGGTAGAAGCTCCGCCAGTGTATAGACCTTATATTCCTTCACCGAACGTGCCAGAATGATCTGAAATCTATCATCCTGGCAGAATTCCTTCATCACCTGACGACACACGCCACAGGGCGCACACCAGTCAAATTCCGAAGCTCCTTCCGGGCCTCCCACAACTGCAATCGCTGTGAAGCTGCGTTCACCCTCACTGACTGCCTTAAAAAAGGCAGTGCGTTCCGCGCAGTTTGTCGGTGTATAGGCCGCATTTTCAATATTGCAGCCACGGTAAATCCCGCCTTTTTCAGTCAGCAGAGCCGCCCCCACCTGAAAATGAGAATAGGGTGTATAGGCCATTTTCCGTGCTGCGAATGCTTCCTCGATGAGTGTTTCTATCCTCTCATTATTCATTCTTCGCATCCTCCTGAATCAAGATACGGATGGCTTCCACCGCTGTCCGGATCGCTGCCTCTGTATCATGGGCCTGTTCATTGGACAGGCCTTTTTTCGCCCGCTCCTGATTAGCCAGAACCAGGAAGCAGGCACCTACACGCACCCGAAGGAAGCTGCCTGCGATAAACAATGCTGCTGACTCCATCTCCGATGCCAGGCATCCCATCCGAAGCCATGCCTGCCACTTATTTTCAAGCTCGTAGCTGACCGGCATCACCTCCGGCTCATGCTGTCCAAAGAAGGAATCCTTCGACTGTACAACGCCCGCATGACAGCGAAGCTTCAGCTTCTTCGCTGCACGGATCATGGCATTCATAACATCCACATGGGGAACAGCCGGGTACTCAATGGGAGCGTACTCTCTGCTGGTTCCTTCCATGCGGATAGCTCCGCTTGCAACTACGATATCTCCGCCCAGTACATCCTCCTGCATACCGCCACAGGTGCCCACACGCAGAAAAGTATGGGCTCCGCACTTGGATAACTCCTCGATAGCAATAGCCGCTGACGGACCACCGATGCCGGTTGACGTCACACTGACTTTTACCCCATCGATGGTTCCCGTATATGTGGTATATTCACGATTATCCGCAACTAACACAGGATTCTCAAAATGTTCTGCTATCTTCTTGCATCGCTTGGGGTCCCCCGGCATGATGACATATCCGCCGATATCCTCCGGGCCGATTCCTGTGTGGTACTGTTTTCCCGTTCCTTCTGTATAATCAACCATATAATCGCCGCCTTTCTGTTTTTAACTTCAAGTCCAATGTCATTTATTTTATCTGATCCAGAATAGAAGTTCCGATGGTTCCCTCCGGCATCTTGACACCGAAATTGTCCGCAATAGTCGCACCGATGACAGCAAAGGTGTCACTGGTATCAAGCTTCCCGCTTTCCGTATCCGATGGTGAATACGCAATAAACGGGACCTGCTCTCTCGTATGATCCGTTCCCTTGTAGGTTGGATCATTTCCATGATCCGCCGTCAGAATCAGCAGATCGTCCTCACGGAGCAGCGGCAGAAGCTCGCCCAGCTTTTTATCAAATTTCTCGATCTCTTCCCCATATCCTACCGGATTTCTGCGATGCCCCCACAACGCGTCAAAATCCACCAGATTGGTAAAGCAAAGTCCCTTGAAATCCCGCTTTGCGATATCGATGGTCTGCTGCATGCCATGTACACTGCTGTCGGAATGATTGCTTTCTGTTATCCCTTCTCCCACAAAGATATCGTTAATCTTTCCAACGGAAATCACATCATATCCGGCATCCTTCAGTGCATTCAGCGCCGTCGGTCCTGTGGGTTTCAAAGCATAATCATGGCGGTTGCTTGTCCGCTTAAATTCACCGCGTTTTTTACCCACATAGGGTCTTGCGATAACACGGCCAACTCTCCACTCATCCCGCATAGTCAGTTCTCTGGCAATCTCGCAGTAATGATACAAGGTCTCAAGTCCCATGGTTTCCTCATTGCCACAGATCTGAAGCACAGAATCCGCTGATGTATAGACAATCAGCTTTCCTTCATTCACTTCCTGTTCACCCAGCTCCTCCAGAATCTCTGTTCCGCTGGCTGCCTTATTGCCGATTATCTTTCTGCCGCAGCGCTTTTCCAGTTCGTCAATCAGTTCCTTGGGAAATCCATGTTCTGTAAATGTGATAAATGGCTTATCCGTCCGGATGCCCATCATCTCCCAATGACCGGTCATGGTATCCTTACCATTGCTTGCCTCATTCATCGCCATAAAATATCCTTCCGGATGTTCTGCCGGCTTTACCTGCTTAAGGGCCTTGAGATTGGCAAGTCCCAATCTCTGCAGATTCGGAATATCCAGATGTTCCACTGTTTCTGAGATGTGCCCCAGCGTATCCGCACCGGCATCGTCAAATCTGGCTGAATCCGCCATGGGCCCGATTCCAAGGGAATCAAGTACAATTACAAACACTCGCTTAAAACGCATACCACTCACCCTTTCTACTAATTTTTGCTATATTTGATAGTTTACTTTTTTACACTCTCACACAGTCACGGGTAATTTCAGCAAGGGAAGATACGCCGCACATAGCCATGGTATCTGCAAGCTCACTTCCGATCTTCTGAATATAAGCTTCGACCCCTTCTCGGCCTCCGCCATAGACAGCTGTGACGAAAGGTCTGGCTATGATAACCGCATCTGCCCCCAGTGCCAATGCCTTAAATACATCGGTACCGGAACGGATTCCGCCATCCACGAAGATTTTCATGGAACCGTCCACTGCCTTTGCTATTTCTTCCAGAACCTCTGCCGTTGCCGAACACTGGTCCAGGACTCTTCCTCCATGGTTAGATACCACGATAGCTGCTGCACCGGCCTCTTTAGCCTTCAAAGCTCCTTTTACCGTCATAATTCCTTTTACAATAAAAGGTACTCCTGCTGCCTTCACGATCTCACGAAGTTCCTCCACTGATTTACTTCCGGCCGGCGGATTGAAATTTTTCAAAAATGGAAGACCTGCCGCATCAATATCCATGGCAGCCGCGAAAGCACCTGCATCCTTGACAAGCGCCATCTTTTCACGAATCATCGCCACATTCCATGGCTTCACTGTAGGAATTCCCAGTCCCCCTGCCTTTTTGATGGCTTCCGTGGCTGCCACCATCACATTGCTGTCCATTCCGTCTCCTGTAAAAGCAGCAATTCCAAACTCTGCGCAGGAAGAAACTAATATATCATTGTAAGAAACATCATTCAGTGAATCGCCGTAATGCATATTCACGGCTCCCACCGGACCTGCAAAAAACGGATACTGAAAATTCTTTCCAAACAACGAAAGAGAGGTATCGATGGAACGTTTCTCCACCAGTGTATCCATCTGGACACGGATTTCCTTCCATTTGTCATAATTCCGAATCGCCGTATCTCCGATTCCTTTGGCTCCCGGACCCGGCATCTGATTCTTGCAGGCTCTTCCGTTGCATTCCGGACAGGCCTTACAGTAATTGCCCATTTTTCCTCTTGCCAGTTCTAAACATTCTGCATAATTCATTAATCTGGTTACCTCCCTGTCACTTTTTTCTCAAATCCATGCACCCAATTTCCCCTTAAAAACAAAAACAGGAAAATCACGGAGCTGATGCTCCAGGTCAATGGGTATGCCCAGAATATAACCCGGATATCCGGAATCAGACGCACTGCCAGTGTAATGTAGCTGACACGGAACAGACACCATACACAGAGCAGAACGATCATGGGCACGGCAGCATTGCCGGAACCCCGAAGTACAGCCGCGATACAGTGAGTAAATGCCAATAAACAATAAAACAACGCAATGGTTCTGGCCTGCATCACCCCATATTGTATCACATCCGGATCACGGTTGAATGCTGCAATCAGCACCGGTGCCGCCGTATATATGGTGATACCGATCAGTTCTGCGATGGAGATGGAGCAGAGGATACCGAACTTCGCACCTTTCTTTGCTCTGTCATACTGCTTTGCCCCAAGATTCTGTCCCACAAAGGTAGTTATCGCCATAGTAAAGCAGGTCACCGGCAGGAAGGCAAAACCTTCTACCTTAGAATAAGCTCCGCAGCCTGCCATGGCCATTTTACCGAATGCATTGATGTTGGACTGTACAAACACGTTGGCTATGGCAATGACTGAGTTCTGGAAACCGGAAGGTACACCATTCTGAATAATCTGCCTCAGCATATGTCTGTCAAAACGAATCCTCCTAAGCTCCAGCCGGTAATCTTCCTTCACCCGCATCAGATGCACCATACAGAGAATCGCACTGACAAACTGGGATATAGCCGTTGCCAGGGCTGCCGATCCCACTCCCATGCCAAGTCCTGCAATAAAGAAGATATCCAGCACCACATTCACACAGGAGGAAATAATCAGATAGATCAGCGGATGGCGGCCGTCCCCCACCGACTGCAGGATTCCAACGAAAATATTGTACATGACTACACCCAGAGAACCTGCAAAATAGGTTTGAAAATATACAATCGATTCCGGAAGTACATCTGCCGGTGTTCCCATCAGTACCAGAATCTTCGGTGCCAGATACATTCCCGCAGCCGTCAGTGTGATTCCGGCCACCAGACCGAAGGCTGTGGTTGTATGAATCGCTCTCTGGAGATAATCCTTGTTTTTCGCCCCATAATACCTGGCAATTACCACACCGGCTCCCATGGCAATACCGTTAATAAAACCTACCATCAGGAAAATCAGGTTTCCCGACGAACTGACTGCTGCCAGCGCATTGCTGCCAAGATAATTACCTACAATCAGGGAATCCGCTGTATTATACAGCTGCTGAAACAGATTCCCCAGAAACAATGGTATGGCAAATAAAATAATCTTCTTAGAGATACTTCCCTCTGTCATCCTCGTTTTGCTTTCAGCCCCCATAAAACCCCCAAAATGAATCCTATTTATGCACACAGTCGATGACTATTCATCGCCCCTCTGCACGCATATGTTCTCGATCTCATTATAGCCGACTGCCAGCAAATTCTCAATACTTCTTGCGCTGAGTGTGCAGCCCATTGGCTGTGATTAACAGTGCTAATCGGAACACATCGTTTTTATGTTTCTTTATATTTTTGCTGTCAACCTGATCTCCATTCAACTTGCGTTCTTTTAAATCCAGCCACGCTTTCGCCTTAAATAGTATCAGGCAAGTCGGACTTAATACCGGAATGCCATCAACCATCTTTTGTCCGGTTTTTAGCAATTCATAATACGCTTCATTTAAAAGGATTGCCGACAAACTAGATATTTCATCATCTATCAGAAGCGGGGTGAGAACTGCATCATCTTCCAATATAATGAAATCCGGATTTCTGGAAAATATCTCTATCATATTAAGCAAAATTTCCACTCGATGAGTGGAATTTCTACAATACCTAAACTACTTCTTGAATTTATATTTTCCTTTTCCATGACCGGATACTGATTCAATAATGTCTGCCTTTACCAAATTGGAAAGAAGTTTTGAAGCACCTGAACCTTTCAGCTCAAGAAGCTCCATAACTGCACTTCTTCCAAACACCTCATCAAAGCCAAACTTTTCAAAAAGTCTATGGATATGAATCGTCGTTTTTGCCGAGAAATCACTACTTTTTTCGAAAAGTAAACTTTCAATATCCACTTTTTCACTCTCAACATCCACTTTTTTGTCCCCAATGTCCACTTTTTCTTCGTTCAAAAGTTCACTTATATGAAGATTTCGATTATGAAGCTCATTTTTCTCGTTCAAAAGCAAATTTCTGAGAAATGCTTCCAAATACTCTGTTGTTTCGTGAATGCCTTTTTGCAGGTTCGTATAGTTTGCACGCACAAGTGCATTTCTGAAATACCAGGCATTTTCTGCAAAAATATCATTGGTTACAGAGAACCCAAGCGTCCTTAAATATTTGATGAAGAACACTGCTATTGTTCTCGTATTGCCTTCCCCGAAGATATGGATTTGCCATAACCTTGAAACAAATACCGCAAGATGATGGATAATCTCGTCCATTGAAAGCCCTTTATAGCTAAAATCCTTCTCCTGCGAAAAATCATATTCAAGTGTGGCTCTCAGTTCTGAAGCACTGCCATACATAACAGTTGCCCCATCAAGCACCCATTCTTTCTTTGTAATGTTGTAATCTCTAATCTTTCCGGCGTGTTTATAAATACCCTGAAAGAGTTTACGGTGGATAGATACATACTCGTTTGGCGAAAATGAAAACGCTGTTTCAGAAAGAATTTCTGCGATACGGGACGAAACCTTATCTGCTTCTTCGGTACGCTCGTCATCGGACAAATGCACTGGTCTTGTTTCATAAAAAATTGCGTCCTATGAAACAAAAACTCAAATTTACTATTTTTATCCCCAAAACTTTCTATTTTAACTTTATCATATATGCATCTATTCCAAAACCACTTCGACCTAATTGGTATCTGGGGATCAAAAAAATGCCGCCTTACGCGACATTTTTCTGAATCCGAATCTTATATTTAATTTATAATCACACCTCCAGCTTCCGCTTCTTTGCCAGCTTCTTCATCTCCTCCGCATTCTGCCGCACGGTCTCGGTGATCTCCGCGCCGCCCAGAAGTCTCGCAAGCTCGTCCACCATCGCCTCGCGGTCTAAGGCGCGGATGGAGGTTGCCGTCCGTCCATCGGACGCGGATTTGCGGATCTCGAAGTGCTGGTCCGCCATCGCCGCGATCTGCGGCAGGTGCGTGATGCAGATGACTTGACGGCATTTGGAGAGGATCCGCAGCTTCTCCGATACCATCTGTGCAGTCCGCCCGCTGATACCGGTGTCAATCTCATCAAAAATCAACGTTGGAACCTGATCGGTCTCCGCCAGCACCGTCTTGATTGCCAGCATGATACGCGACAGCTCACCGCCGGATGCCACCATACCGAGCGGCCGAACCGGTTCGCCCGGATTCGTGGAAATCAGGAATTCCGGCTCGTCGATACCGCCCGCCGTGAAATGATCCAGCCGCCTAAACTCCATCTCAAACTGCACATCAAGGAAATTCAGTTCCCGAAGCCCGTCTGCGATCTTCTCCACCAGCTCCCCGGCAAACTGCTTACGCGCTGCTGACAATGCCTCGGAATGTTCTTTCAATACTGCTTCCGCCTGTTCCAGTTCTTTTTCCGCCTGTTCCCGAAGTTCATCGTAATTCTCCAGTTCCTGCAGTCGCGCTTTCTTTTCTTCCAACGCCTGAAGTACCTCCGGGATCGTCTTCCCATACTTGGTTTCCAGGCTCCGGATCAGGTCAAGCCGCTCCTGTGTCTCCTGAAATGCCGCTTCGTCAAAGGTCATATCGTCCATATATCCGGCGATCTCCCTGGAAAGATCCGAAAGAAGGGAATCTACATCGCACAGCTCGTCACGGATCCCCTTCAATCCCTCGTCAAATGCCATCGCACCATCGATCTCACGGAACGCCCGCGACACCGCATCGCCGGACACCGCGTCATATGCCTGTGAAAGACTCTCAGCGATCCGTCTGGCATTGGAAAACCGCTTAAAATCGGCTGCCACCTTTTCCTCTTCGCCATCCTTTAACGCGGCATTTTCAATCTCCTCGATCTCAAACCGGCAGAAATCCATCTCCCGCAGTCTCGTCTCCTGATCGGATGCAAATGCGGCACATTTCTGTTTTAACTGCATATACAGGCGATAGGCAGCTTCCGTATTCTGTTTGAATGGGAGAAGTTTCTCCCCGCCATACGCATCGAGGATTTCCAGATGTTTTGACGCATTCACCAGCGACTGGTGTTCATGCTGTCCGTGCAGATCGATCAGAAGACCCGTGATCTCCCGCAGCCTTGCAGCCGTTACCGTCTCGTCGTTGATGCGGCTGATGCTCCGGGTCGGTGTGATTTTCTTAGAAATGATTAAAATTCCCTCTTCATCAGGGTAAACATCGTGTTCCTTCAGCTGCTCGCGCTTTCTCTCATCATCGATGGAGAAAACCAGTTCAATGTAGGCGCTGTCACAGCCCCGGCGGATCATCTCTTTCGGTGCTTTTCCGCCCAGCGCGATCTGGACCGAACCGATGATGATCGATTTTCCGGCTCCCGTCTCACCGGTCAGAATGTTGAGTCCGTCCCCGAACTCCACCTCCGCCGAATCGATCAGAGCCAGATTTTTCACTCGTAAATGATAAAGCATCCGCTTTCCGTTCCTCCTTATCAGCGGTTCCCGCAAAAAATGCGTGAACCCACCTTCCCTCATCCCGCAATCAGCTTGCGGATCTTGTCCATCAGCACGATCGTATCGTCCACCGTACGGACTGCACACATGACCGTATCATCCCCGGCGATGCAGCCGACAATCTCTGAAAAATGGATTGCATCAAGCGCTGCCGCGACTGCCATCGCCATGCCTGACACCGTCTTGATGACAAGGATGTTCTGCGCCATATCCATGGAAACGAAGCTATCGTGCAGAATACGGGTATATTTATCATTGAACGCCGTCTGAGGATGGAAAACCGCATATTTCTGTCCGCCGTTTTCTGTCTGGATCTTAGACAGCTTTAACTCCCGGATATCCCTGGAAACCGTTGCCTGCGTGACATTGTATCCCTCTTTATTCAGATATTCCGCCAGCTCTTCCTGCGTTTCAATCTCATATTTTCCAATCAATTCCACAATCTTGCTGTGACGTTCCATTTTCATGGCTCTGACTCCTTTTATATCTGTTTCATTTTGTTCCGTATATTTTCCAAAAATGGCACCTGTTTGAGCTGAATCAATGTCGTCTCGATCTCTGATTTTGCTATCTCAATTGTATCACCCGGCTCAATATCAACCACCGTATCGCCGTCAAAGCTCAGCGAAACCTTCGTCCGCCCGGTCGTCTGAATCCGCAGGCTCAAATGGTTATCCGGCGGCAGAACGATGCTGCGCGAATTGAGTGAATGCGGGCAGAGCGGTGTCAATACCATCAGATCCGCCTCCGGCGCCACGATCGGACCGCCCGCTGACAGGTTGTATGCCGTCGAACCGGTCGGGGTCGCAACCACCATGCCGTCCGCCGAATACTCATTAAACAGCTGTCCATTGACAGCCAGCTCAAACCGGAACGCATCGATTCCCATACGGTTCAGGACGATATCATTCAGCGCGATATCCTCTATGACGACCTTCCCGCCGGAAATCACGCACCCCTTGAGCATCATCCGGCTTTCCAGACGGTAGTGATCTTCCATCAGATCCCGCATGGCAGGCAGAATGTCCTCCTCATGCCCGATCTGCGTCAGATACCCCAGATGCCCCATATTGATGCCAAACAGTGGAATCTTCCGTCCCGCCAGATCACGCGCCGCCTGAATCAGCGTTCCATCACCGCCCAGACAGATCACACAATCTGTATCCTCCGGCACCGTCCGGCGATCGGTATAGCGGTATGCCGCAGCCACTTCTGCGTCCCTGCGAAGTCCATCATGGCGATCCAGACGGATGCAGCGGCAGCCCTGTTCCGCAAAAAAGCTGCAAATCAAACCAGCTGCCTCCTCTACGCGCGGCTTTTCGCGGTTTACAATCAGATAGAAATTTCTCATGTTTTGTCTAACTCCCTGTGAGCTTCCTCAACAACCTGTTCCGGTGAAACCGGACACTCTTTTTCCGCTTTTGCAAGTGCTTCCTCACCAGTCACAGTTTCCTCCGATGCCTGCTCCGGTTTATGCAGGTACAGGAGGTACTCGATATTTCCCTCCGGTCCCTTGATCGGGGAAAATTCCAGATTCCGGATTTCAAAACCGATCTCTGCCGCATATGCCATCACCATCTGAATGACCTCCAGATGCGTGCTCTTCTCGCGGACAACGCCCTTCTTTCCGACTTTCTCACGTCCCGCCTCGAACTGCGGCTTGATCAGTGCAACCACCTCGCCGCCCGGGCTTAAAATCTCCTTGACCGGACCTAAAACCTTCGTCAGGGAAATAAAGGAAACGTCGATCGAAGAGAAATCTACCGGCTCGCCGATATCCTCCGGTGTCACATAACGGATGTTTGTCTTCTCCATGCAGACCACACGCGGATCATTGCGAAGTTTCCACGCCAGCTGTCCATGTCCTACATCGACCGAAAACACCTTGACCGCGCCATTCTGCAGCATACAGTCGGTAAATCCGCCTGTGGACGCGCCGACGTCCATACAGACCTTTTGATCCAGCGTCACTCCGAAATGCGTCATCGCCTTCTCCAGTTTCAGACCTCCGCGGCTCACATATTTTAAGGTAGATCCACGTACCTCGATCTTCGCATTTTCATCGAAGGTCGTACCCGCCTTGTCCTCTTTCTGATCTTCTACATATACAATCCCGGACATGATGATCGCTTTCGCCTTCTCACGGGATTCTGCCAGACCTCTCTTGACGAGAAGTACATCTAACCGTTCTTTCATTCTATGTTCTTCCTTCCGCTGCTGCCACTCTTTTGTTTCCCATCATGCTTCCGCGTCAGTCTCCAGCACACCTTCACGTTTCAGCTGCGCCAGAATCGAATCACTGTCAATTCCCAGCTCATTCCGGAGCACCGACACATTTCCGTGTTCGACGTAGGCATCCGGCAGCGCTATATTAACTACCTTGATCTGCGGATAATGCTTCTGTACATAATCCGTCACCCGCTCGCCGTAACCGCCGCGCAGGACATTTTCCTCCAGTGTCACGATCGTATGGTGCGTTCCTGCCAGATGGTCGATCACGTCGGTATCCATCGGTTTCACAAACCGCCCGTTGACCAGCGTACACGGCTGCCCGGCACTCTTTAATTTCTCCCGGATATGCTCTGCCGTGCTGACCATACTTCCGACTGCCAGAAGCGCCGTCCCGCTCTCCTCATACAACATCTCGCTGACGCCATACTCAACCGGTGCCAGAAATTCCTTCAAGCCCCGGTACGCCTCGCCCCTCGGATAACGGATCGCAATCGGTCCATCGTAGGAGATGGCAAACTGCAGCATCTTTTCCAGTTCCCAGCGGTTCTTCGGCGCCATCACGCTCATATTCGGCACAGAGGAGAGAAATGTCAAATCAAAAATACCCTGATGCGTCTCCCCATCGCTTCCGACCAGTCCCGCGCGATCCACGCAGAACACAACCGGAAGATTCTGGATACAGACATCGTGAATGACCTGATCATATGCCCTCTGTAAAAAGGACGAATACACCGCCACCACCGGTTTCAGACCGGCTGCCGCCATACCCGCCGCCGAGGTAACCGCGTGTTCCTCCGCGATTCCCACATCGAAAAAGCGGTCCGGATATTCTTTCGAGAACCGTTTGAGCCCCGTTCCATCCGGCATCGCCGCTGTCACCGCCACGATCTTCGGATTTTCCGCTGCCAGACGGCAGATTTCTCTGGAAAATACATCTGTATAGCCCGGATGTTCCTTTTTCCGGAGCGGTTTTCCCGTTTCAATATCAAATGGTTCAACTCCGTGAAATGCCGACGGATTCTTCTCCGCCGGACGGTATCCCTTGCCCTTTTTCGTAATCACATGGATCAGCACCGCGCGGTTGATCTTTTTCGCCTCGCTGAAAATACGGATCAACCCCTTAATATCATGTCCATCCACCGGTCCCAGATACGTGATTCCCATATTTTCAAACCACATGCCCGGAATCAGAAGCTGCTTGATGCTGTTCTTTGTCCGGAGCAGCGTGCCGACCAGATCCGAACCGATCATCGGGATCCGCGATAACGTGCCCGCCACATTCTTCTTCAACAGATTGTAGCCCTCATCTGCACGAAGATTATTCAGATACCGCGACATACCGCCGACATTTTCCGAAATGGACATATTATTATCATTTAAAACAATAATAAAATTCGTCTTGAGCCGTCCCGCATTGTTGAGCGCCTCATATGCCATGCCGCCGGTCAGCGCGCCGTCCCCGATGACGGAAACGATCGAATAATCCTCGCCCAGCAGATCGCGCCCCTGTGCCATACCAAGCCCCGCCGAAATCGAAGTCGAGCTGTGTCCCGTGTCGAACGCATCAAACGGGCTTTCCTTCCGCTTCGGGAAACCGCTCAAGCCCCCATACTGGCGCAGTCCATCAAAATTATCCTTCCGCCCGCTTAAAATCTTGTGCGTATAGGACTGGTGCCCTACATCCCAGATAATCTTATCCTTCGGAAGATTCAGCGCGCAGAACATTGCAATCGTCAGTTCCACCACGCCTAAATTGGACGCCAAATGACCGCCTGTCCGGCTTGTCGTCTCGATCAGAAACTCGCGGATTTCCGCCGCCAGCTCCTTGCGTTCTTCCTCGCTCAACCGTTTTACATCCTCCGGTCCTTTTATCGTATCTAATACCATTCTTTCATCCCCCAAACCGTTTTCCACATCCGCTGTCGTCCCCGGTCTTCGATTGGATTTTTTATTTTTCACGGCTGACCAGCATCTCGATCAGCTCTTCGAGGAATTCATTCTTTCCAGGCAGGGAATAGAGGATATCAACCGCCGTCTCCGAAAGCTGTTTGACATCATGCTTCGATTTCTCGATTCCCTCCAATGTCACATAAGTGGTTTTATTGTTTTTCTCATCGCTCAGAACCGGTTTTCCAAGCACCTCCTGGCTGCTGGTAACGTCGAGAATATCATCCTGGA
Source organism: Clostridium sp. AM43-3BH (assembly GCF_003479985.1). NCBI lineage: Bacteria > Bacillati > Bacillota > Clostridia > Eubacteriales > Clostridiaceae > Clostridium > Clostridium sp. AM43-3BH. Next base: position 149,571 of record NZ_QUIH01000003.1, on the reverse strand, counting down.
TCTGGAACGCCAGACCGATCGCCGCCGCCATACGCTCTACTGTCCCGCACTCAGCTTCGCTCGCGCCCGCCATCACGGCTCCGATCACCATCGACGCCTCCAAAAGTGCTCCCGTCTTTAAACGGTAGATAAAATCCAGCTTATCCTTCGGAATCGGCTGATTCGTCAGTTCCACATCCACCGTCTGACCGCCGATCATGCCGTAAATACCCGTTTTTTCGGATAAAATCTGGATACAACGTCCCACCTTTGCCGCATCCGGCGTCATCGCAAATGCCTTTGCCGCCGTCTCGATCGCGTAGATCAGAAGGGCATCTCCCGCCAGAACTGCCATATCATACCCATATGCAACCCAGGTCGTCTTTTTGCCACGGCGGTACTCGTCATTGTCCATACATGGAAGATCGTCATGAATCAGGGAAGATGTATGAATCATCTCGATCGCCGCCATCAGCGGCTCAATCTCTTTTCCCTGACCGCCAAACAGACGGTATACCTCACGCATTAGAATCGGACGAAGGCGTTTGCCGCCTGCCTTCACACTGTAATTCATCGCTTCAAAGATCGTTTTCTGATGCCCTTCCTCTGCCGGAAGATAAGAATATACAATCTCTTCCGCTTCTTTGACTGCCTGTGCCAGCCGTTCCTTTGCATTTTCCATCTCTGTCACGCCTCCGTCTCCTCGCCGTTTACGACCATAATCTGTTTTTCAACCTTATCTATCTTTTCACTGCAGGCGCGGACCAGACGCATTCCCGCCTCATACGACGCAAACGATTCTTCCAGCGTGCTGCGGCTGTCCTCCAGCGTCCGCATAATGCCATCCAGACGGTCAAACATTTCCTCGATCGAAAGTTCTTCCTTATTTTCTTCCATCGATCCTGCCTCCTGTTTTATCTAATATACTCTCGGAATCTTTCCTGAAAGAAAACGTGTTCTCAAATCTCTCTGTTATGATTCACACGCAACACAATGAACCACTTTTTTACCCAGGCAGGTTTTCCTGATAAACCTCCCGGATCTCTGCCTCCACGCGTCCATCTGGCAGACGGACGGTCAGAGTATCCCCAGCTTGCAATCCTGTCACTGTCTCCACACGTTTTCCATCTGCATCCGTCACGAACCCATATCCGCCGCTTATCTTTTTTAACGGGGAGAGACCATCCATCCGGCTGCACACCAGTTCCAGACGATGGCGCAGATCGGACACCTTTTTCTCCATCTGGCGCGCCATCTTAACTCTCGCATCTTCCAGATACTGCCGTCTCTCATTTAACTGGCTCTGCGGACTGTGAAGCTGCAGGCGCAGACGAAACTGCTCCAGACGATAGGCATACTGCTCCGCCTTCTGCTCCATCCGCTTCGTCATCTGCTGTGCCGCCGCTATGCACTGCTGCTCAAACAGGTGGTAATCAAAAACCGCCAGTTCTGCCGCCGCCGAAGGAGTCGGGGCACGCAGATCCGCCACATAGTCCGCGATCGTAACGTCTGTCTCATGCCCGACCGCCGAGATTACCGGCGTCCGGCACGCAAAAATCGCCCGCGCCACACTCTCCTCATTGAACGCCCACAGATCCTCAATCGAACCTCCTCCGCGCCCGACGATCAGCACATCCAGATGCAGCGCATCCAGGGTCTGGATCGCCCGCACGATACTCGGCGCTGCCCCTGCTCCCTGCACCAGTGCCGGGCAGAGGACAAGCTGCACGTAAGGGTTCCGCCGTCCCGAGATATTGATAATATCCCGGATTGCTGCGCCGGTGCTAGCCGTCACGATACCGACCGTTTTTGCATACTTTGGGATCGGCGTTTTATATTCCGGGGAAAACATCCCCATTTCTTCTAATTCATTTCTCAGTTTTTCAAAGCGCCGGAATAAATCGCCCGTGCCGTCCAGCGTGATCTCGCTGGCATAGAGCTGGTATCTTCCATCCCGCTCATACACTTCGATACTGCCCTTGACGACCACCTGCTGTCCTTCTTCCAGACGGAACGTAAGTCCCTTCCGCCTACTGGCAAACATAACTGCCTGCATCGCTCCCAGACCGTCTTTCAAGGTAAAATAAATATGACCGGACGTATGATATTTGCAGTTAGAAACCTCGCCCTTGACCGAAATCCGGTTCAGGGCAAAGTCCTGTGCGAACATATTCTTAATGTATGCATTAACCTGCGAAACCGAATATACGCCAGCCATCGCTTATACCAGCTTCGCTAAAATGCCGTTGATAAATGCCGGTGAATCATCGCCGCCGAACTTCTTCGCCAGCTCGACCGCCTCATTGATCGCTACCTTCTCCGGTACATCGTCATCGTGCTTGATCTCGTATAATGCCAGGCGCAGGATCGTCAGTTCCACCTTGCCCATACGGCGGGTAGTCCATCCCTGTGCAACCCCATCGATTGCCTTGTCAAGCTCCGGAAGCACATCCAGAATCTTCTCAACCTTGCTCTTTACGTATCCGCCGTCAAAGGTGTCTAACATCGGATTATGGATGATATCGCCGATTCCGCTCGGAACATCGTCCTCCTCTTTCGGCTCTGTAAAATATACATCCACCTGCTCCTGCATCTCATCCGTCGGGTAAAAATCCGCACAGAAAAGCAGCTTAAAGCAATGTTCTCTCAGTTCTCTTCTGGTCATACTAATCCTCCTGTTACCTGTTTCTATCCGTCTGATACGCCCGATTTGCTGCCTCGGTATCGCAAATATCCCTTTCGTAATCCGCTGCAATCGTTTTCTGAATATCCACAGTCTTTCCTGCATAATTGTTATATTTCTACTATTCTAATGTATCATTATACCGTATCCCCGGTTTTTTCACAAGAGTTTGAGAAAAAGAATCCGCCAAAGTTACTGTTCACGGGTAGGCACTTTTGGAACCGAAAGTGCCGTAAGAAAACGTGGTGGCAACAGGAATTTGCCGTATTTAAATGCGAAGCCACGGCAAATTCCGTCACTGGACACGTATGCGTGAACAGTAACCCGCCAAAAAAGCGGCATCCCTGCTGAAGCAGAAACGCCGCTTTTATATCGTTTACAATCTTATCGATTGCTTATGCTATCCAATTTTTATTCATCCACGCTGTAGTTCGGAGCCTCTTTTGTGATGTGGATATCATGCGGATGGCTCTCTTTTAAGGATGCTGCGGAAATCTTGATGAAACGTCCGGTCTCCTGAAGAGTCGGAATATCCGATGCGCCGCAGTAACCCATACCAGCACGCAGACCGCCGAGCATCTGGAATACGGTATCTTCTACCATTCCCTTGTATGCAACACGTCCTTCTACACCCTCCGGAACGAGTTTCTTCGCATCGCTCTGGAAGTAACGATCCTTGCTGCCGTTCTCCATCGCTGCGATGGAACCCATGCCGCGGTATACTTTGTATTTTCTTCCCTGGTACAGCTCAAAAGTTCCCGGGCTCTCATCGCATCCTGCAAACATGGAACCCATCATGCAGACGCTGCCGCCTGCTGCGATCGCCTTCGTCAGATCGCCAGAATACTTGATACCGCCGTCTGCGATGATCGGAATGCCGTACTCTTTGGCAACTGCGTAGCAGTCCATAACAGCGGTGATCTGCGGAACGCCGATACCTGCTACAACACGGGTCGTACAGATGGAACCCGGTCCGATACCAACCTTGACCGCGTCAACGCCTGCCTCGATGAGAGCTTTTGTTGCCTCTCCGGTCGCTACGTTACCTGCTATTACCTGCAGATCCGGATATGCTTCCTTGATCATTCTGACACAGTGAAGAACATTCTCAGAATGTCCATGTGCAGAGTCGAGAACAACTACGTCTACTTTTGCTTTCACCAAGGCTTCCACACGATCCAGCACGTTTGCAGTGATACCTACTGCCGCACCGCAGAGCAGACGTCCCTGTGCATCCTTTGCAGAGAACGGATACTTGATCTGTTTCTCAATATCCTTGATAGTAATAAGACCCTTGAGGTTAAAATCCTTGTCCACGATCGGAAGCTTCTCGACACGTGCCTTGGCAAGAATCTTCTTTGCCTCCGTCAGGGTGATGCCCTCCGGAGCGGTAACCAGATGCTCAGAAGTCATGCACTCTTTAATCTTCTTGGAGAAATCTTCCTCGAACTTGAGGTCACGGTTTGTGATAATACCAACCAGTTTTCTTCCCTCTGTGATCGGAACACCGGAAATCCGGAACTTGCCCATCAGCTCATCCGCATCCTTTAATGTATGCTCTGGGGATAAATAAAACGGGTCAGTGATTACACCATTCTCAGAACGTTTTACTTTATCGACCTCCTCAGCCTGCGCCTCGATCGACATGTTCTTGTGAATAATACCAATTCCACCCTGTCTTGCCATTGCAATCGCCATGCGGTGCTCTGTAACCGTATCCATGCCGGCACTCATCAGGGGGATGTTCAGCTGAATCTTCTTGGTCAGATGTGTCGTCAAGTTTACCTGATTCGGAATAACCTCAGAATAGGACGGCACAAGCAGGACATCATCAAATGTAATGCCATCGCCAATAATCTTACCCATTATATTACCCTCACTTTCGTAAATTTTAAACACTGGACATTGAAAACTGTCTGATGTTAATAATTGATTTTAGCAAGTTTTTTGAAATATGTCAACCGGAGAATAAAGGGGTTGACGATAGAATTTACTTACGCCATTTAATTAGTGTATCTTATAAATAATACCAATCAGATAAGTATTAATAATGCAGTCATCCTTAGCCTCATTTCCTTGCCAATTTTTTCACCAAAAAAGAAGGACTGCCACACCTTCGCATAGCAGTCCTTCTCTCCCCTGGCAGCTGCCTGTCAGAGATTCTTTCTATAAATTACCATTTTTATTTTCTACATTCGATACTGCATCTCTGATGTAACATCTTCCGCCATTTTCCGGCTCTCTTACTTACATCATGCCGCCCATGCCAGCGCCTGCTGCCGGACCTGCCGGTGCATCTTCTTTGATGTTGGCAACTGCAGACTCGGTTGTAAGCAGGGTAGATGCAACGCTGGTTGCGTTCTGCAGGGCACTTCTGGTTACCTTTGCCGGATCCAGGATGCCTGCTTCTACCATATCTACGTATTCCTCATTGTAAGCATCGTAACCTACGCCTACCGGGGACTCTTTTACCTTGTTGATGATAACAGAGCCTTCCAGACCTGCGTTTGCTGCGATGTGGAACAGCGGAGCTTCCAGAGCTTTCAGGACGATACGGCCGCCGGTCTTCTCGTCGCCTTCCAGTCCGTCTACTACCTTCTGAACTTCTGCTGCTGCGTGAACATATGCAGATCCGCCGCCTGCGATGATGCCTTCCTCAACAGCTGCCTTTGCTGCGGACAGGGCATCTTCCATACGCATCTTAGCTTCCTTCATCTCAGCCTCGGTCGCTGCACCAACACGGATAACGGCTACGCCGCCAGCCATCTTAGCCAGTCTCTCCTGCAGTTTCTCACGGTCAAAATCAGAAGTGGTTTCCTCAATCTGAGCCTTAATCTGAGCCACACGGTCTGCGATGGCTTTCTTATCGCCGCAGCCATCTACGATGATGGTGTTCTCTTTCTGAACTTTAACGGATTTCGCACGACCAAGCTGATCCATGGTGGTATCCTTTAATTCAAGTCCCAGTTCCTCGGAAATAACAGTACCGCCAGTCAGGATTGCAATATCCTTTAACATTTCTTTTCTTCTATCGCCGTAACCCGGAGCCTTCACACCAACAACGGTGAAAGTACCTCTCAGCTTATTGACAATCAGGGTGGTCAGCGCCTCACCCTCAATGTCCTCAGCGATGATGAGCAGCTTGGAACCAGACTGTACCAGCTGTTCCAGCAGCGGCAGAATCTCCTGAATGTTGGAGATCTTCTTATCGGTAATTAAGATGTACGGATCGTCCAGAACGGCTTCCATCTTCTCCATATCAGTTGCCATGTATGCAGATACATAGCCACGGTCAAACTGCATGCCTTCTACCAGATCAAGCTCAGTCTTCATAGTCTTGGACTCTTCAATGGTAATAACGCCGTCTTTGGAAACCTTCTCCATCGCGTCTGCTACCATCTGGCCTACTTCCTCATCAGCGGAAGAGATAGCAGCGACTCTTGCGATATCTGCCTGGCTCTTAACGTCCTTCTTCATGCCTTTGATTGCCTCTACGGCTGCATCTGTGGCTTTCTTCATACCCTTTCTCATAATGATCGGGTTAGCACCTGCTGCCAGGTTCTTCATACCTTCGTTGATCATCGCCTGGGCCAGAACGGTTGCGGTTGTAGTACCATCACCAGCTGCATCGTTGGTCTTGGTTGCTACTTCCTTCACCAGCTGTGCGCCCATGTTCTCAAACGGGTCTGCCAGCTCGATCTCCTTCGCAATGGTCACACCATCGTTGGTAATGAGCGGAGCGCCGAAGGATTTATCCAGAACTACGTTTCTGCCTTTCGGTCCTAATGTAACTCTTACGGTATCTGCTAACTGATTTACGCCCGCTTCCAGGGCTTTTCTGGCTTCTACGCCATATTTAATTTCCTTTGCCATGGTTATCAACCTCCATAATTTTCTTGAATAAACGTTCCGATCAGCATCTGTCTTCCAGACATCCTGCCCATCGATTAACCGATAACAGCCAGAATATCATTCTGTTTTACAATGACATATTTCTCATTGTCCAGCTCAACTTCTGTGCCTGAGTATTTCGAATAGATAACTTTATCGCCAACCTTTACCTGCATCGTGATTTCTTTTCCATCTACCACTCCGCCAGGACCAACCGCGATTACCTCTGCCTGCTGCGGTTTCTCTTTTGCCTGACCCGGAAGAACGATACCTGATTTGGTCGTCTCCTCTGCAACTAACTGCTTTAATACAACTCTGTCAAATAATGGTGTTAACTTCATTATTGGCTCCTCCTTATCCATCCAAATTTATTCCATCTGATTGCTTTTCTTTCGTAATCAGATATGTATCTTCTTCTTACGAAGTATGTTATAACACGTTCTGTTAGCACCGTCAAGTGTTGAGTGCTAAAATTTTAGTAAATTTTACGGGGAGAACTGAAATATTCCATTTCTCCCCGTTCTATTAATTGCTCTCCTCAAATGCCTTAATCGCCGCAACCGTTTTCTCATAACACTCTTTTACCGATGCAAAATCCGCCTCGTATCCGGTCAGTTCTCTGCCTCTCAGTTTTTCGGTCAGCGCTGCGCTTACCTCATAGAAGGCATCAAAGCCCAGGTTCAGACAGATTCCTTTCAGGGTATGTGCCGCGCGGAATGCTTTCTCCGCATCCTTTTCTTTTAATCCATCCTCCAGATCCTGAAAGCTGGAATCGCTCAGAAACTTGATGGCAAATTTTTCCACCAGCGCCACACCTCCAAAGCGTTTCTGAACTCCTTCAAAATCCCCGCCCATTTCTTTGTAGCATTCCTGAATTGTCATGACAGCCTCCTGTTATTTCTCTTCCTCAGTTTTCATACGGCTCAGCTCCTCGCCCGCAGTTCCATACTCTTTTTCAATCGCCTGCGTCACCGCGCCGAAAAACTTCTTCTGTGAATTGTCATAATGTTCAAATTTCTTATTTTTTCGCTCCGGATCACTCATCTCACTCCGGTATGCTGCCTCCTGCAGCTCCTTTTTAATAGGATCCTGAATCTCACACAGGCACTCAAGCAGGAGCGGGTTAAATGTACCACACTCTCCGTTGCAGATCATCTGCACCGCCTCCTCATGAGAATAAGCCTTTTTATAGACGCGCTCACTTGTCAGCGCATCATACACATCCGCCAGCGCCACCACCTGCGCTGAGATCGGGATCTCCTCCCCTTTTAGACCATCTGGATATCCTTTTCCATCATAGCGCTCATGGTGCCAACGGCAGATCTGGTACGCCACTTTCATCAGCGGCTCATCCTCATACATCTGAAGATTCGCAAGCATGTCCGCACCGATCACTGTATGTTTTTCCATGATCTTACGCTCCTCCGGCGTCAGACGACCCGGTTTATTCAAAATCTTCTCGTCAATTCCGATCTTTCCGATGTCATGCAGGGATGATGCCGTGCTGATCAGCATCCGGTTCGACCAGGACAAGGGATATTTGTCCGTCTTCTTGACGAGCTGTTCCAGAATCATCGTCGTCAATATATTAATATTGAGTACGTGCATACCGCTCTCGCCATTTCGAAATTCCACGATCTCGCTCAGAACACTGATCAGCATCCGGCTATTCTTCTCTTTCTCAAAAACCTGGTTCGTCACCATTGCCACCAGGCGGCGCTGTTTCGCATACAATTTGATCGTATTTAAGACACGCCGGTGTACAACCTCCATATCGAACGGGCGCTTGATATAATCAGAAACTCCCCACTCATACGCCTGCTTGATAACCTCGCCCGAATCTTCGCCCGAAATCATGATAACCGGGATATCCCCGATCAGGTTGTTGCGGTTCATGTATTCCAGAACCCCGAAGCCGTTCATCCCCGGCATGACGATATCGAGAAGAATCAGGGAAATCTTCGTCTCATAACGGTTCAGCATGTCGAGACATGCTGAACCATTTTCTGCCTCCAGAATCTCGAATTCGCCTTTCAGCATTTCTGAGAGAATCATACGGTTCATCTCCGAATCGTCCACGATCAAAATGCGGTAACGACTCGCATTGCGCCGCCCGGCTACCACGATCTCCTCCGGTGTCCACTGTCCATCTTTCTCAGTCACAATCATGTTCTTGGAGGTCTTCGCCTGATACATAAATTCGTCCGCCCGGCACATCGCCTTCCCGACTGTCTCCCCGTTCGTCAGCGTACCGCCGATGCTGACTGACAATTTCAGTTGCGGATATCCTTCAACACTCATGTTGCAGATCAGATCCTGTATCCGATGCAGCTTCTCAACAAATGCCTCCAGACTGATGCCCGGCATCACAAGCAGGAATTCATCCCCGCCATAACGCACCAAGCGGTCCGTCTTACGGATACAGCTTATAATCGCCGCCGACACCGTCACCAGCACTTTATCGCCCGCCACATGCCCATATATATCATTGTAGGTCTTAAAATCATCCAGATCGAGCATCGCGATACCGGCATCCATCCGCTGCTCTTTTAACTGATCTTCAAAATATCTCCGGCTGTAGCTCCTCGTCAGTGCATCCGCATACAGCTCGCGCCTGTAGTGTGCAAATTTCTTAACGAGTGCTTCTCTTCCCTCTGCGTCAAGAAGTGTCTCATCATCCAGACAGGAAATCATCTCCACCACACAGGGAACTCCATCCACCTCCAGATACTTCGCGATGACCTGATACATCTTCAGACCGATAAATTCAAGCTTCATGCACTGTCCCTTCATCGCAAGCGCGCGCTGTGCCGCACAATTCTCACAATTCTTTCCTTTTTCCCAGAACGAATAGCATTTGCAGTCCTCGGATCGGAGTTCCCCGTTCCTCACGTCCATCTTATGGAGTAGATCTTTATCTAAAATACGTACAACCGTAAATATCCTTTCCATCTGTGCAATCATTTGTTCCAATTCCTGCGCCGTCATCTTTGTATTCAAATTCATCATTTTATTTTTATCACCACCTAGCAAATATATAATTTTATTCTACATGATTTCCGGTATGACAACAAGCATTTTTCTCATGCTTCCTGTACATAATTACCGCCCCTGTGTTACTGTTCACGCATACGTACCCCGTAACACGTGATTCACACACTTCCCGTTGTTCACAAAAGATTCCCTTTATTTTTTAGGCGTTTCGTATTACAATAAGGATATTGAATCGTATAGAGAGGAGTATCAACCATGGCAAAAAAACATTTTGGTAAATTACTGACACTGGCAGCTATCGTCGGCGCTGCAGCAGCTGGTGTTTCTTACGTCTTACAGTATAAATCATTCCACAAGGAACTGGATGAGGATTTCCACGACTTTGAAGATGATTTCGATGATTTTGACGATGCCGGCGATAAAGAAGCTTCCAAGGCTTCTGATACAGCTGCCTCCGAACGCAGCTATGTTTCCTTAAATCCGGAGAAAAAGGAAGCTCCGGCTGAGACTCCAGAGGAAACTTCTGAACATTCTGAGGAAAGCGAAAAAGCTCCGGCTGATGCAGATGTCTCTTCCGAAGAACCAGTCAAAACAGAAACCGTCCGCGCAGATGCTCCGGTTTCCGAGGACGGCGAATCTTCTTCCGAGAAAGAAGATTCCGACGCAGCCCCGGATGACAGCACAACCGTGACGGTTGAGGAAATCACAGAATAACACAGGAGGATTCTTTGCATGATACAAAGTCTTCTCCGCGCGATGGAACTTCTGGAACTTTTAAAAGAAGCCAACCACAAATATTCCATCGCAGAACTTTCCGAATCAACCGGGCTTCCGCCCAGCACAATCCACCGGATTTTGCAGACATTTTGTGAAAAAAAATACGTGATCCGCGATGAACACGCGCACACCTACCAGCTTGGTCCCGCCCTCATCTCTCTCGGTCGGGCGGCGGCTGACAATGTGCGGATTCAGGATGCGGCGCTTCCGATTCTCAAGAACCTCTCCTACTGTACCCGTGAGGATTCCTATCTGATCATCCAGGTTGGCGACAAGGGACTGGTACTTGACAAAACGGACGGTCCGAACCACCTCAAGGTCGTCGAAGAATTTGGCTATGAGATGGATCTGCACTGCGGTGCGATCCGCAAAGCGCTTCTGGCTTTCCAGAGCGACGAATACATCCGCCGCTATCTGGACACACGCTTAAACCGTCCTGAGGCATTTCCAAAGGCGGATCCCGCAGAATTGGCCGAAGAACTCCGCACCATCCGTGAGAAGGGCATTGCCGTTTCCCACGGCGAATACGTCCCGGATGCAGTCGGGATCGGTGCTCCCATTTACGGTATTGACGGACGCATTTCCGCTTCGGTCGGAATCATCGCACCGTATTCCCGTATTGAAGATGACACACATCTTCTGCACCTGCAGGATCAGGTCCGCCACAGTGCGGCAGAATTGTCCTATTATATGGGACATACATTTAAGCAGGAGAAATAAAGGAGATTTCACTTTATGATTAATAAACGCTTATTTTTAGCAGGCTTAACAACCGGTCTTCTCTCCCTCTCCGCCGCTTTCCCGGCGATGGCAGGAAGCTGGAAAAATGGAGCTGGTGACAATGCTGCCCGCTGGTGGTACGACAACGGTGACAACACCTGGGCGGCAAATGGCTGGCGCTGGATCGACGGCAACCAGGACGGCGTCAGCGAATGCTACTATTTCGACGCCGAAGGCTGGCTTCTAACCTCCACCACGACGCCGGACGGCTACACTGTAAACGCAGACGGCGCCTGGACGGTAAACGGCATCGCTCAGAGCCGCCAGACCGCGGCTTCCGATGAATTCGATAACGAAAGCTGGGACGATTTCCAGAACAGCTCCTCCAAAAAGACGAAAAAAACAGCCACCAGCTCCAGCAGGACGCCAGATTCCGGAAGCTCTGACTCCAGCACCGGCTCATCCGAAGATTCTTCCAGCGATGATAGCAGCAGTTCCAACGGAAGCTCCGGCAGCCACAGCAATTCCAGAAGCTCCGGTCCGTCCAAAGAAACCTCTTCTACTTCCGGAGACAAAAAGCCGGATGCTCCAAAGAAAGACTCCAAACAGGAACCAGGCAGCGGCTACCGCCAGGGATCTGTGACGGATGAGCAAATTGCAAATAATAGTTCTTCTGACTCCACTAAGGAATAAATAAATGTATGCCGCAAGGCGCACCAAACAAACGCCCCCGCAAGAAAATCTCCTGCGGGGGCGTTTCTATCTCATCATTCAGTTTCCCAAACGAATCTTCTATTATTTCTGAAGTGCAAGAACGTCAGCGAATGCCTGAATAGCAGTGCTTGCCTGACCGAAGTCTCTCATCTGCTGGTCGATACCCAGTTTGATGTGCGGAACGCCTGCATCGTTCAGAGCTTTCTTCAGGTATGGATACTCCATCTCCTCCGGATCACAGAACTGCTGCATAAACAGTACCAGACCCTGAGCGCCGCTCTCTTTAACCATGTTAGCTACGAACTCACCACGACGGTTCTTGTCAGATTCCGGATCGTACAGAAGTACTTCGTAATCGATGTTAGCGAACTGTTTAGCCAGTGCTCTAACCGGATCCAGCTCGTCTTCCGGAGCGTCTACACGGAAGGAACGTGTCTCATGTGCTACATCATCTGCAGCGATAGCGATGTTGTTCTCTTCGAAGATAGAAAGCAGCTTCGGATTATCACAGATAATACCGGAGGTAACAACCTTGGTTCCCTTCCAGTCACAGACAGGAAGTTTAGCCAGCTCTGCGTTCAGCTCGTTCAGCTTTGCAGTGTATTCCGGCTTCTCCATGAAGTAGAATGCCTTCAGAACTGCGGAACGTTTGGTTGGTGTGATAACATCACAGTGCTCGTTAGCCAGTTTTACGAACTCACGGCGAGCTGCACGGCTCTTGTTGTATACAACGATAGCATCCTGGATGTCAGAATCAGTAATCTTTCTTCCAGCGATCTCTTCCAGATCAGCTTTTACATGGTTGTACTGATCGATACAGAACTGAAGACCAAACTCTTCGAAACGGTTCTGCGGATGAGCTAAGAAGATAACTTTCATCTTGTCGCCCATAGCTACACGGAAGTTCTGGCTCATCGGACGAAGAGTATCACAGATAGTAGGTGTGATAATACCGTCTAACTGATCCATAGTTCCATCCAGCAGCATCTCCAGAGCTAACTGAGCGATGGTGCAGTAGAAAGTAGCGCAGTACTCTTTTGCACGGCTGATGGTCTTAGTGTTGGAACCCCACATACCCATCGGAACGATACCAGCGGCATATACAAGCTCTTCCGGAGCGTAGTAAGGAAGAACACCAACTACTTTTTTGCCCTGAGCTTTATATTCAGCAAGCTGCTGCTTCGGAGTTGCAGCTTTTACCTTAAATTCTTCTAATAATGCGTTAACACTCATGGTTATTTAGCCTCCTTTGCCTGCTTATTTGCTTCCATTGCCTCAACCAGACCCTCTACACGAGTCTCGTACTGAGCAGCATTGAAGTTACGCGGGTCAGCCTGATCGCCGTCGAAACCAGCACACGGGATACCCAGGTCAGCAGTAAAGCGACGCTGCATCTCAGCCATGTAACCACTCCACGGTTTACAGCTTCTGTTGTAGTGAACCAGAACGCCATCTACCTTGTTATCACGGCAGATGCCTTCACGCCAGTCAACACCCTGCTCGATGCAGACAGAGTTCGGAGCTTTGTAGTAAGCACGAGCCATCTCATCGATGTTGTTGTAAACGAAACCAAATGCCGGAGCATATACAACGGCAGTAACGTTTACACCGTGGGTCTTCAGCGGTTTGAACAGAGCCGGCAGTTTCGGCCAGCACGGAATACCCTCGAACATAACACGGTATTTCTCCGGGAACGGAGTTGTGGTCTCACCCTTCTTAACTGTCTCTTCCAGGTCTTTTGCAAGTAATTCAAAAGCATCACCAGCAGCTACAGTAGCACGTGCAGTTACAACGTCTGCCATGTGGTTGAACAGGTCAAATCCACTGTATGGAGCCGGTTTGTACTGCAGGAAATCACAGACTTTCAGCCAAGCCTTAGCGGTACGGTTAGCGTTTGCACAAGCCTGCTCGAACTTCTTCTCGTCGAACTTCTTGCCTGTCAGCTCTTCCAGCTGTTTGATCGCTTTGTCGAACTGAGCGCGAACGTATTTAACATTCTCATCATGAACTTCTACTGTATTGTTGTACGGGATATCGATCATGATCAGCGGAATGTTACACATACGAGCGATGTTCTCATACCATTTTGTCATACAGTTACAGATGTTGTTGCAGCAAAGAACGAAATCCGGCTGCGGAATACGCATCTGACGAATCGGAGAAATAGCCTCAAGACGTTTCTCTTTTTCCGGACCATCCGGGAGTTTTTCAATCTCAAGCAGGTTGTCCAGCTGCAGATACGGAGTCTGAGTCTTCGGATCCTTCTTCGGTTTTCCGTCTTCACCCATCACTACGTTGCCGTCAGCATCTTTTAATGGTTTACCTGTGCTCGGATCGATGATGTATTCACCAGTCTCCGGATCATACTTACGGGATACACGTACACCAGCTGCATATGCAAGGCTGATACGAGCGTAACCGCAGATATCGTTGTCATATCCAAGATCCTCAGCTGCCTGGCACATCAGCTCACCGTAACGGTTAGCTGCGATACCAGCTGCCTGGTTCTCCGGATACATAACGTGTAAATCAAATGCTGCTGCAAGCTCACACGGGAATTTGGAAGAAGACCATCCAACTAACTCGCCTCTTGCTTTGGCCTCACGCGCCTCTTTGTGTACGTCATCTACGACTTTACGAAGCGCAAGAACACCAGGACTAACTTGTTTTGCCATAATAATTATCCTCCATTCTTAAAAATTAACTTAGTTACTTCTGACGGCTGGCTACCTGATATGCCATCAGGGCTGCGCCAAGCGCGCCGTTATACTGTGTCAGCGGGGATGTACAAATCTTTACGCCAAGCTCAGCCTCAAGCGCATCTACTACGCCCTGGTTCTGAGCCACACCGCCTGTCATAACGACATCCGGCACTACACCGATTCGGTGGGCAAGACCCGTGACACGATGAGCCACTGAACGATGAATACCGGCAATGATATCACATTTATCCGTTCCCATCGACAACTGGCTTATAACCTCACTCTCTGCAAAAACCGTACAGGTGGAACTGATTCCTACCTGCTTCTTGGACATAGCGCCAAGACGGCCTAGATCACTTACCTCAACTTCGAGAACGCGAGCCATAACATCCAGGAATCTTCCGGTTCCGGCTGCACACTTATCGTTCATCTGGAAGTTTGTCATGACACCGTCCTCAACGCGAAGAACCTTCACGTCCTGACCGCCGATGTCAATTACGGTATGAACCTTCGGGAAAAGGAAATAAGCGCCCTTTGCATGACATGACAGCTCACTCATCTGCTTATCGGCAATTCCGTCCATCAGAGATGTACGTCCATAACCGGTAGCCAGTGTGAATGCCATATCTTCTTTCTTGAGGCCTGCATCTTCCAGAACTGCCTCGATGGCACGGCTTGGACCGCTGGTACCTGCTCCAACGTCAATCAGAGACTTACCTACGATCTCCTTGCCATCCTTCAGGATGATACATTTGGAAGCTGTAGAGCCTACGTCGATACCTAAAGTGAAAATTTCGCTCATGATGTATCTTTTTCCTTTCAATACTGACTTTCTATGCCTGATTTTTGTTTCAACGATGTTTTGGCAGATCCGTGCTATCACATCGTCTCCACCCATCATAATACCACAAAATCAACTAAAAGTCGCTGTAAAATCTTGAAAATGTTATAAAATAATTCTTAACAAAACTATTACTTATTACTTATCTGCCTGAGTATACCAATAAATCGAGCAAAGGTTCCAGTTCCTTTGCCCGATTTATCTGCAAGCATCCGGCAAAACGGTTCATTTACAGTCATACAGACAAGCCGCTTCGCCAGAGCCTCACACTATTCACACTATCAATTTGTTACTTATCACTATTTACACTATCACTGTCAGCCGCGTACTTACGCGCCTTCTCTTTTTAAAATGTTATCTTAGCGGCACCTATCACAATGCCGTTTTAATTTGATAATTATTTACCGTAGTTGATGAACTCACGAGTAGATCTCGGAGCCAGCATCTGATGCATCGGGCAGATAGCCTGAGCATTCTGATAATAAGCCTCGGTAAATGCCTGGATGTACGGACGAAGATCGGTCAGATCTACGATCTCATCAACCATACCCTGTTTTGTACAATATTTCGGACGAGATTTGTCTGTGTACATCTGGATCATAGCGTTCATCTTGTCGATGATCGGCTGAAGCGGCTCGCCAGCTTTTTTAGCTTTAACAAGCTTTCTGGAGTACATAGCGTTTGCAGCGGTCTCACCCGGCATTACGTAGTACTCGCAAGCACCTGTACCGATAGAGAATACGTTGGTGTTGTTGCCCTGCGGACCACCCAGAACGTAGTGAGCAGCAGCACTTGCCTTACGAAGAGTAACCTCCAGAGACGGAAGCTTAGCATTCTCGATAGAGTAGATCAGGGACTGACCTAAACCAAGCAGCTCTGCCTTCTCAGCGTCATCGCCTACATCGATACCTGTGGTATCCTGCAGCCAGATAACCGGTGTCTTATCACGAGCACACAGAGTAACGAACTCGTTCATCTTAATCAGACCCTGACGGTACAGCTTACCACCGATACCTACAGAACCCTGTTTGTACTCCGGATAGTTCATGAGTAAGCCCTGTACGTTAGCGATAACACCAACCAGAAGACCGTTAACTTTTGCAAGACCAGCAACGATCTCCGGACCGTAGCCTTTCTTGTACTCGAAGAACTCACTGTTATCGAACAGACGGCCGATTACATCGTAGATGTCGTACGGACGTTTCTGGTTCATCGGGATGATGCTGTACAGATCCTCAGCCGGAAGCTGCGGAGCCTTCGGGCTGTCAACACGGAAGAACTCCAGGTTGAAGCACGGAAGGTAGTTGATGTACTTCTTGATTCCCTCGATAACGCCTAAATCATCCTCGTAAACTTCACGGAAGAATCCGGTCTCATCATAGTGGATCGGCACGGAACCCGGAGCCGGAACGTGATGTTTGCTGTTCTCGATCTGAGCGTTAACGATCTGCTCTGCTGCTTCCTCATCGATGTAACCCTTCGGGTTCATACCGGAAAGGATACCAGCGCCACCAACTGCCATGTTCGCATCTTTATGAGCGATCAGGATAGTCGGGGAAATGCTGTGGTAACCACCACCTGCCGGGTTGGTTCCGTAGATACCTACGATAACCGGAACACCAAGCTGGTTTAACTCAGCGTTGCGGAAGAACGGTGTACCACCACCACGACGGTTCGGGTATACTTTGTCCTGATTCGGGAACTCAACGCCTGAGCAGTTTAACAGGTATACTAACGGCAGATGCAGCATCTTAGCGGTATCTGCAGCACGGAGCAGGTTATCTGCCTGTCCCGGAACCCAAGCACCAGCCATCTTCTTGTTATCAGAAGCGATGATGTAAACCCATTTGCCATTTACACGGCCAAGACCATTCAGAACGTTAGTTGTCTGGAAACGGTTGTCTTCCGGATTGTAAAGGCTGTTTAACGGGCACCATGTACCTGGATCGATCAGGGCGTTGATACGCTGTGTAGCAGAAAGCTGTCCACGTGCGTTTAACTTCTCTTCGGTTGTGATACCAGCATCAAGAGCCTGCTTAATGGACTCATGGATGTCGTTCTCAACAGCCTTCAGTTCCTGCTCGTTTTCCGGATTCGGATTAACCAGAGCTTTACCAACAGTAGGCATATTCTGGAAATATCCTGGCATTGAATACATATTCATGTCTTCTTTTCTCCTTATAAAATAAAAAATAAAAATGGTTATAAATGAATTGCTTGCGGGACAGTTCGTCTCCTGTCCCGCCTGCAATCAGTAACTAATTAATCGACAGAAATGATATCTGTCTTGATTCCCTATGGAAGGCTAATTACTTAGTCTCCTTCGGAACTTTGATGAATGCCTGACCTGGGTCGATCTCTTCACGAATAACGCGGATGATCTCCGGATCCGGACCTTCCATCAGCTGAGCTCTGGAGGTATCGATCTCGAAACCAGTGTTCTCCTGAACCATTTCCGGAGAGGAGAATGGATAGTAGTAAGCCAGGTACATTCTCTTGGTTTCTTCGTCGAATTTCATGATACCAAGATCGGTAACTACCATCTGCGGTCCACGGTTGCCCGGAAGACCTGCTCTCTCACGTCCGCCAGGGCCGTCCATCCAGCCACAGCTTGTGATGTAGTCAACATGCTCCATGAATCTTCTCTTCTGATGCTGCATCATGATGATGGTGTTGCAGAAGGTAGCGATTCCGTTTGCACCGCCAGAACCGGTGAAACGTGTGGTAGGTTTAACATAATCACCCTTACCAAAGATACAGGTAGAGTTAACGTTTCCGTACGGGTCGATCTGAGCGCCACCGATGAATGCGATCATACGATCAGCATCATGTAACCACTCATTAGCCTCGAAACCTACGAAACGAACGTTTGGCCACTGTACTGCACAGTGAGCCATGAAACGGTTGTCACCTACAGAACGCGGAACCTCGATCGGAGAACAATCCATAAGACCACTCTCTACGATCGGATGGCAGCTCGGGCAAACAACACGTTTTGCCAGGGATGCACCGATTAACGGAAGACCGGTACCAACGATAACGATCTGATTTTCTTTAATATTTTTTGCGATGGCGTAAGCCTGCATTTCCTGCTTTGTATACTTTGTATAATCAGCCATTTTAGATTTTCCCTCCCTCAATTAATGTCTGGTAGAATAGCCAAGATGCGGCTCATTCTTAAGGTTCATGAGGCGAGCGCCGCCCAGTACGTTGAGCAGATCATCCTGATCCTTGCATCCATATACATACTTCTGAAGGTAATCCTTGAAGGTCTCCGGAATCTTGGTGCCGTCAGCAGCATCTTTTGCAGCCTGTGCAGCAACTTCTGCAGCTTTTGCAAGCTTCTCATCTTCCGGCTTAGCAGCAGCAGCCTTAGCAGCTTTGTCTGCAGCCTTCTGAAGCTGTGCCTTAGCATCCTCAGCGTCAAGGTACTTGGAAGCCTTGTCGTACTCTTTCAAGCCCTTATCATCATCATCATAATAGCCGTAGCACTGTGCCGGCCAAGCACCGTACGGTGCACGAACAACGGCGTCTACACACTCACCAAAGATTCTTGTCTTGGTTGGGTCACGACGGATATACTCATCACTTACGATCTCCTCGCAGGTAACGATACAACGTTTTGCAGCTACAGCGATATCTACGTCATGGAACTCATCACCATCGATGATACAGGTTCCATCCGGAGATGCCTGCTGAACATGGATGATAGCGCAGTCAAGCTTCGGAACCGGAACAGCCAGCAGCTTCTCGCCTGGCTCAAGCGGGTTCTCGATCTCTACGCATTTCAGGTTGTCAACACCTTCCATGGTTCTTCTCTTCTCTTCGCTGATACCCCAGAACTTAACAAGTCCGGAGCCCTGCATCATACGTACCGGCAGGTACGGAAGACCCAGAGATGCAGCATGAAGCTGAAGCATCAGAACGTCCTGAGAATAATCCTCATATGTAAGCTCACCCTTCTCGATAGCTGCACGGAAACGACGAGCTACGTTGGTGTAACCAGAGTTTGCAGTATAGCAGTTGATGTAGGCTCTCACACGGCCCTCACCGATTAACGCATCCCAGTCACCACCTGCCGGGCCAGACCAGCCTACAAAACCAGTTTTACCCTGACGAAGGATCTCGTAAACTGCTGCATACGGTTTACGGTTTGTTGTAAATCCGCCGAGACAAAGTACATCGTTGTCACATACATACTTTTCTACGGCATCGTGTAAAGACATTACTTTATTAGCCACAATAAAGCCTCCTTTAAAAAAATTTTCTATAACTACCTATATAAATAAGTAAAAACGGGATCCGGTACTTCCGGCGCTGCGGTCTTTCGCAGGCCAGATGCAGCCAGATCCCGGCTGCAACAGCCAAAAATCAATATTCGATTAACCGAAAATCAGCATGAAGAAACCTGCTGCTACGGCAGAACCGATAACACCTGCTACGTTTGGTCCCATAGCGTGCATCAGAAGGAAGTTGGTCGGATTCTCTTTTGCACCAACTGTCTGAGAAACGCGGGCAGCCATCGGTACAGCAGATACACCAGCGGAACCGATTAACGGGTTGATCTTGCCGCCGGTTACAGCGCACAGCACCTTACCAAGGAGAACACCTCCGATGGTAGCGAATGCGAATGCAAGAAGACCCATGCAAACGATAGCGATGGTCTGAACACGCAGGAAGATCTCGCCGTTTGCGGTCGCACCTACGGTAGTACCAAGCATGATAGTTACGATGTTGCACAGTGCGTTCTGAGCTGTATCAGAAAGACGCTCTGTAACACCAGATTCACGAAGCAGGTTACCAAGCATCAGCATACCAAGCAGCGGAGCTACGGACGGAAGAAGCAGGGAGCAGAACAGTACTACGAATACCGGGAATACGATCTTCTCAACCTTGCTTACCTTACGGAGCTGCTTCATAACGATGGAACGCTCTTTCTTAGTGGTAAGAAGCTTCATGATCGGCGGCTGAATCAGCGGAATCAGCGCCATGTAGGAGTAAGCGGCAACGGCGATCGGAGCAACCAGATCCGGTGCCAGGTTGTTAGCTACATAGATAGCGGTCGGACCGTCTGCACCACCGATGATACCGATAGCAGCTGCCTCACCTACTGTAAACAGACCAGTTGCGTTAGCCAGCATGAATGCAATGTAGATACCGAACTGAGCAGCTGCACCAAGCAGAAGGCTCACCGGGTTTGCAATCAGCGGACCAAAGTCTGTCATGGCACCTACTGCCATGAAGATCAGACACGGGAACAAACTGGACTTAACACCGCCGTAGATGATACGCAGAACACCTGCGGTATACCACGGCTCGCTTTCCTTCATCAGGTCAGCCAACGGCAGGTTTGCCAGGAACATACCAAATGCAATCGGAAGCAGAAGAAGCGGCTCGAACTGCTTTTTAATTGCCAGGTATAATAATACAAAAGCAATGAGAATCATTACACAGCTTCTCCAGGTCAATGCTGCGAAACCCGACTGTGCAAGAAGCTCTTTTAATATTTCAAAAAAGTTCATTACCTAACCTCCTAGTTCAGAGCAACCAGAGCAGCTCCTGTATCAACAGAATCGCCAGCCTTAACAAGGATCTTGCTGACTGTACCGTCTGCCGGAGCAACGATCTCAGTCTCCATTTTCATGGCTTCCATAATAACTACTACTTCGCCAAATTTAACTGCCTGTCCTTCAGATACCTTGATGTTCAGGATTTTACCTGGCATTGGAGCTTCTACGGTAGTTGCGCCCGCCGGAGCTGCTGCCTTCGGAGCCGGAGCCGCTGCCGGTGCCGGAGCTGGAGCCGGTGCTGCTGCAACTGGAGCCGGAGCCGGTGCTGCCGGTCTCTGTACCGGTGCGGATGCCGGAAGAACCGGAGCTGCCGGAGCTGCTACACCATTACGATCCAGAGATTTGTAAGCTTCTAATTTTTCTACTTCAACTTCGTATTTCTTTCCATTGATCGTAGCAACATATTTCATAATTCTTTACGTCCTTTCGAATGTTTATCATTACTGTTCACACATGTGTGCCCAGTAATGGGATTTTGCCGATGCTTTGTATTCCAAATCGGCAAAATCTGTTGCCTGAACTGTATCATACAGAATTTTCAGTTCCGAAAATTCCTTTTTGTAAACAGTTGCTATTTATCATAGTATCGTCTATTAGTTCAGGGTAACCAGTGCTGCACCTGTGTCAACGGCGTCGCCTGCTTTGACAAGAATCTGTGCTACTGTACCGTCTGCCGGAGCAACGATTTCAGTTTCCATCTTCATAGCTTCCATCACGATGACGGTCTCACCAAACTTAACTGCCTGTCCTGCAGATACTTTGATGTTCAGGATTTTACCTGGCATCGGAGCCTCTACGGTAGTTGCACCTGCTGCCGGTGCTGCCGCCGGAGCTGCTGCTGGTGCAGGAGCCGGTGCTGCTGGTGCAGGCGCCGGTGCTGGAGCTGCCGGTGCTGCCGGTGCTGCTGCTGGAGCCGGTGCTGCTGCCGGAGCCTCGCCGTAACGCGGCATTGGCTCGTATGCATCGATTCTTTCAAGTTCTACTTCGTACTGTTTTCCATTGAGGGTAGCCGTATACTTCATAACTGCTCTAACCTTCCTTTCGATTTCCTTTCATTCCTGTTTCTCATTACTTAACTTCTGTCACGCTCAAGATCTTAAACTTGTCTGTCGGCAATCCGAGGTCATCCCCGATCGTTGCCATCAGCACGGCAAGTAATTCCTTATCAGCTTCATCCGACACAGCCGATGCTGCTTTCTGTGCTGCGGCCGGGGCCTTAGCACCATCAGAAACAACGGAGCGGAGAATCTTGGAAATTACCATAATTGCCAGAGCCAGACAGATCAGAGCCAGGAAAACTACCGAAAGACCCAGCAGAGAAACGATAACTGACTGCCCGAAAGGCATAGTTGGTTCAGTCCACATTGTGCATTGCACCTCCTTATTTATTTTAGGTTCTGCTTTCTTTGTGAAAAATTATACTTATAAAATTCCACCAGTAAGATTCCGTATTGTGGAATGCATTCCATTTTTGAAAGCAATTTATAAGGGGCTTTTCCCCTTAACTGTAACAAGTGAAGCCACAGATTGACATGATCAGCTCACTTTACTTAAATTATAACAGTAACCCCCCTGATTGTCAACCAAGCCTTTCATAAATTATGCACAAAAAGCAGGGTGTTTTATTAGCAAAAACAACCTGCTTTTTATAGGTTATTACTACATTTTTCTACATTTTTCTTAATAACCCCCGGAAGAATCGCCAAGACCTCTCAAGCATTTTGCTCATATTCTAAAATGTATTCTGAAAGTCCCGTTCTCTCCTTTTTTCATCAGAACAAAGCCGCTTTTTTCTGTATTTTTTTATACATTTTCAAGAGTTGTTCTCGATTTATTTCGGAAGCTTGAAAGAGCTCTTCAGCGAAACAATCCGGTTGAAAACCGGTTTGCCCGGCTCGCTGTCGCGGCAGTCCACGCAGAAGTATCCATTGCGGACGAACTGAAAGCTCTCAAATGCTTTTGCCTCTTTCAGACCCGGCTCTAAGTAACACTCTTTCAGAACGCGCAGGGAATTCGGATTTAAGTTCAGCGTTCCATCTGCATTGAGTTTGCCCTTTTCCTCGTCTACCAGGTTCTCATAGAGACGTACTTCTGCTTTCAGTGCAGTCTGTGCTGCTACCCAGTGAATCGTACCTTTTACCTTTCTTGCATTGAAGCCGGAACCACTCTTCGTCTCTGGATCGTAGGTACAGTGAACAACCGTTACATTACCGTCTGCATCTTTCTCGAATCCGGTGCAGGTAACAAAGTACGCGTTCATCAGGCGGACCTCATTGCCCGGGAAGAGACGGAAGTATTTCTTCGGTGGTTCTTCCATAAAGTCCTCGCGTTCGATGTAAAGTTCTCTGCCAAATGGAATCTTTCTGGAACCAAGTTCCTCGTTCTCCATATTATTTGGTGCATCCAGCTCCTCGATCTGTCCTTCCGGATAGTTGTCGATAACAAGCTTGACCGGGTCAAGAATTGCCATCACACGGGACTTCTTTAATTTCAGATCCTCGCGCAGGCAGTACTCTAACATTGCACTGTCGATGGAATTATCTGCTTTGGAAACACCTGCCAGCTCTACAAAGCGGCGGATGGATTCCGGCGTGTAACCTCTGCGGCGCAGCGCTGCGATGGTTACCAGACGCGGGTCATCCCAGCCATCTACAATCTTATCTTCTACCAGTTTCTTGATATAACGTTTTCCGGTAATGACGTTGGTCAGATACATCTTCGCAAACTCAATCTGGCGCGGCGGGTTCTCAAACTCGCACTCTCTTACGACCCAGTCATAGAGCGGTCTGTGATCCTCAAATTCCAGCGTACAAATCGAATGCGTGATGTGCTCAATCGCATCCTCAATCGGATGAGCGAAATCGTACATCGGGTAAATGCACCATTTGTCCCCGGTGTTGTGATGATGCATATGGGCTACACGATAAATAACCGGATCACGCATATTGATGTTTGGGGATGCCATATCAATTTTCGCACGCAGTACCTTTTCGCCATCCGCATATTTGCCTTCTTTCATCTCCTCAAAGAGCTGTAAGTTCTCCTCGATGCTGCGGTTGCGGTATGGGCTTTCCTTACCAGGATTGTTAAAATCACCGCGGTACTCGCGGATCTGATCAGCTGTCAGATCGCAGACGAATGCTTTTCCCTTTTTAATAAGAAGAACTGCACACTCATACATCTGCTGGAAATAGTTGGATGCAAAAAACAGGCGGTCCTCAAAATCAGCGCCCAGCCATTTTACATCCTCGATGATCGACTCAACAAACTCCGTCTTCTCCTTCGTCGGGTTGGTGTCATCAAAACGGAGATTGAATTTTCCGTTGTATTCTTTTGCCAGTCCAGAGTTCAGAATAATCGATTTAGCGTGTCCAATATGAAGATATCCGTTCGGTTCCGGAGGAAATCTCGTCTGGACATGATCGTAAACGCCTTCTGCCAGATCTTTGTCAATCTCGCGCTCGATAAAGTTCTTGGAGACAGTCTCTTCCTTCTCCTCTCCCTCTGCCAATGGTTTTTTATTTTCTTCCATATACATTCCCTCCGTTGTTTCTTTTCGTAAATTGATACTGTTGTTTGAGTCAAATCAAACAGTTTTATTTTTTATCATATCACATTTTGGAGTTTTCGAAAAGGGGATATTTGCCCACAAAAAAGGAAGCGCCGCGGGAGGACACTTCCTTTTCTGATTTTCAATTTTTAAGCATCTTTATTATGGCAATTTAAGATGTCCTGCATTCGCAGGTAATTCTACTTCTTCTTATTATATATGTGTTTTTATGCAATTCTACTTATGCGTTTGCAAGAGCCTCGCCCAGTGCCTCGCACTCAGCACCTGCTGTCTCGTCCGGCGTTGCGTTGCAGATTACCGGCTCGCAAGCCATGGTTACGCCCAGAGTCATGCAGTCGCTCTCCCAGGTACGCATCCACTCGCCGTCGCCCCATCCGTAAGAACCGAATAATGCAATCTTTTTGCCAGAGAGAACCGGGCTAACCTCGTCGAACATCGGCTGGAACTCAGACTCCTCTAACTGTTCAGCCCCCATAGACGGGCAGCCAAATGCGATTCTGTCATACTCGCCAGCTTTGTCAGCGCCAAACTCTGCGGAAGTAAATAAATCAGCCTCGCCACCCGCTTTCTTAACGCCCTCTGCTACGTAATTTGCCATAGCCTCTGTGTTTCCCGTTCCGCTCCAGTATACAATTGCTACCTTGCTCATTTTTATTTCCTCCTTGTGAATAATTTACTTACTTAGATTTATTATGCGGCTTTTACAAGCTGAATAATCGGTGTCCCCTGACGGTATTTCTCCCGGCACACTTCCGTGCATTCCCGGTATGAATCAAACCGCCGTTTTGCTTCCTGCGGGTCGCCATACGTCTTCCAGTAACCGCTGCAGGTATAATTTTTTCCCTGATTTTCAATGAATCCAACAACATCCTCAAGCGGATACCCCAGGAAAATGCCAATCTCATGTGGAAAATCATGTTCCAGACAAAGCCGGTTGGAAAGCTGCTTCAAAAAGCCATCGACCGTCTTCTGCATCTGGTAACCAGACTTTTTTAAAAAGTGCTGTACAGATATTTTACCCAGAATAAAGCGAAGCCATTCCTCGCGGTACACCAGAATCAGAAACGCGCCCGTCCGGCTGCACTCTTTAAGCACCCGCACCTGAAGCCCCGACGGTTCCAGTTCCCGGTTCCAGAAATCAAGCGCTTCCAGGAGTTTATCACGGTTCTGCGGCTGATAGCGGAACAAGTTCGACGGTTTGATGCCACGAAGAGTCGGCGCACACACCTCTACGAATACTTCTTCAAACAATCGTTCCATCTTCCTGCCTCCTGACTGCTTCTCTTAGTTAGCCATATCTACCTTTAGTTAGATATGGCTAACTATCTTTTAAAAAATAAAAGGCTTTTTCTGCCTTCTATTTTCCTTTTCACAGGTTAGTCTTATCTAACTTCAATGAGACTATATCATGAATCACTTACCACGTCAAGCAAATTTTGTTCATTTTTGCTTACTGAGTTTTTTTATCAGTAACATCATTTTCTATCTTTTGGGACGATAAATAATCTCATTCACCGTATACACCGTCACAAATGCCTTCGGATCTGTTTTTAATATATACGGCATGAGCTGTGCATATTCGTTTTTATCTACGATCGTGATAATTTCCGTCTTCGGCTCATTGTCAAACGCGCCGAATCCCTGATAGATCGTCGCGCCGCTGTGAAGCGTATGCAGGATAAACTGGCGTATCTCTTCTTCTTTTTCCGAGATAATGCAAACTCTCTTTTTCAGATTCAGACCGAAAATAAAATGATCCAGCACAATTCCGTTTAAGTATGTACCCAGAATGCCCAGCACCACCAGTTTTTTATCGCTGAAAAACACGGATGAGAGCGCCACACACATGCCTGGAAGCGCCATCGCTTTTCCCAGCTCCATATGGAAATATTTGTTTAAGAGCTTTGCCACGATGTCCAGACCGCCCGACGAGGCATTCATCCAGAACAAAAGAGCCAGACCAACGCTGACAACAAAGATATAGCAGACCGTATCCATCATCGCATCCTGGTTGAGCGACACAAAATCCGGGAAAACCTGCTCAAACACCCACAGAAAAACCGGCAGAATCAGTGACGTATACACCGTCTTGACGCCGAACTCGCGTCCGATAAAAAGAAAGCCCACCACCAAAAGCGCCGCATTTAAAATAAAGGTCAGCACTGAAATCGGCAGCGGTATCACATTTCCCAAAAGCATCGCCAGACCGGAAATACTTCCCACCGATACACCGCTCGGAATCAGAAAGAAATAGACGGCTGCCGCCACGACAAAGGTCGCCGCTGTGATCATTGTGTACTCCCCGATTACGCGCATGGACTTTTTTGCCATAACTTAAAACCTCCTCATATTACAATTTCGCGCGAGCGCGCATCATTGGCACGTTAGCGCCTTTTTGTGTGATAGAGACTTCCAAGGAATTTCCCATTACACAAAAAGACACATCGCGTCTGCAATGTGTCTTCGTAATGAGGCATCGGGGATTCGAACCCCGGACAACTTGATTAAAAGTCAAGTGCTCTACCGACTGAGCTAATACCCCATATTTAACTGGGCTAGTTGGATTCGGACCAACGAATGCAGGAGTCAAAGTCCTGTGCCTTACCGCTTGGCGATAGCCCATCAGCAAAAGATCCTTTTAAAAGGAAGGTGGATATAGGGATTCGAACCCTAGGCCTCCAGAGCCACAATCTGGCGCGCTAACCAACTGCGCTATATCCACCATAGGAATCTGTCGAAACAGATTCGACGAGCCTGAAGGGATTCGAACCCCCGACCCACGGCTTAGAAGGCCGTTGCTCTATCCAGCTGAGCTACAGACTCATATTCATTTTGCGATTCTGACCGTTTTATCCGGCACTGTAACCATTCCCGCACCTGACCTCTCAGCCAACTGCTTATCTGTCTCATCGACAGCAAAGATAGTATATAACATTTGAAAAAGAATGTCAACAGGAAATTTCATATTTTTTAAAATAATTTCAAAAATTCATTTCTTTTGACTTTCCCCCTATTTTTCCACCTCTTCCTGCTCGTATGACAGGAAGTCCGCCAGAAATCCCTTTTCCCGCAGCGCTGCCTCGATCTCGTCAAGAATCTCCTCCTGATCGGCAGCCACGTGATGGAAATGATAGCCCGATGTCACGTTTAAAAGCGGCGTGGATCGCCCAGTCCGGATATTTTCCACAAATGCCTCAACATCGCGGCGGCTGCGGATATTTAACGGCGCCGATACCTTTCCATAGATGCGGTGGTTGACCATGACATCCAGCACCTCGCCGCCCAGATCAACAATCGTATTCAGCTCTTCGCGCGTCTGCTCGGTCGTATGGCACATTTTAAAGAGGCGTTCCGTCTGGTGCGGCACCTCCAGCACATAACCGCGGGCAGTCGCAAGGACAGGGTGTCCCTCGGTACGCAGAAGCGCGATATCCTGCACCACCACCTGACGGCTCACGCCGACTGCCCGCCCCAGCGCCCCGCCGGAAAGCGGTGTGGATGACTGTCCCAGCATTTCCAGTATTTTCTTTCTCCGCTGTACTCCTGTCATCGTTGTTTCCATCCTGTTTTCCCTGTCCTTTCTTAGTTTTTAAATTTTTATAATGCCCGCAGATGTTTGAGGCTCAGATCCAGAATTGGTGCCGAGTGCGTCAGCGCGCCGCTGGACACATAATCTACGCCTAATTTCGTGATCGTTGCGATATTTTCCTTCGTCATATTTCCGGAACACTCCGTCTCGGCGCGTCCGTCGATGATGCGGAGCGCCTCCGCCATCTCGTCCGGGGTCATATTGTCCAGCATGATAATATCAGCGCCCGCTTCCACTGCCTCGCGCACCATATCGAGATTTTCCGTCTCCACCTCGATCTTGCGGACAAATGGGGCATATTTCTTCGCCGCCTCAACCGCCGCCTTAACTCCGCCGGCTGCGTCGATATGGTTATCCTTGAGCATCACGCCGTCCGATAAGTTGTAACGGTGGTTGCTGCCGCCGCCAACCTTGACCGCATATTTTTCAAATATACGCATACACGGGGTCGTCTTACGCGTATCTAAAAGCGTCGTCTTCGTTCCTTCTAAGAGCTTCGCCACCTGATTCGTATAGGTCGCAATGCCGCTCATCCGCTGTAAATAGTTGAGCGCCGTCCGCTCGCCGGAAAGAAGCACCCGGATATCGCCGGTAATCACGCCTAAAAACTGCCCTTTTGTGACGGTATCCCCGTCTTTTACCTCAAATTTTGTCTCGGTCGCCTCGTCCAGAAGTTTAAACACGCGCTCAAACACCTGTAAACCGGCAATAATACCGTCTGCCTTGGCTAAGAGCTGTACCTCGCCCTTGCGGTATTCCGGCATGACCGCGTTCGTCGAAACGTCCTCACTGTTGATATCTTCCTTTAACGCCATGCGGATATACTCATCCGCAACAAGCTGCATCGTAATTGGATTCATACTCTTCGTCCTCCCGTCCGGCGATCTTGCCTGCCGCTCTCTCTGCAAATACAAGGCTTTCCAGCAGACTGTTGCTGGCAAGCCGGTTCTTTCCGTGTACGCCGTTGCAGCTCGTCTCACCAACCGCATACAGGTGGTCCATCGTCGTCTCGGAGAAATGATCGACATAGATACCGCCCATAAAATAATGCTGCGCCGGTACGACCGGAGCCGGTTCCTTCGTGATATCGTAGCCCTCTTTTAAGCACTCCTCATAAATGTGCGGAAAATGGTTCCGGATCGTCTCCTCCGGAACTGCCTTAAACGACAGCCATACATGATCGCTGCCCTCTTTTTCCATCTCCTTCTCGATCGCCTGCGTCACCACATCACGCGGCAGAAGCTCATCGACAAAGCGCTCGCCCTTTCCATTTAACAGAACTGCCCCCTCGCCGCGGGTCGATTCTGAAATCAGGAAGCTGCGTCCCGGCTTCTTGCTGTACAGGCTGGTCGGATGAATCTGGACATAATCGAGATGTTCCAGACGCACGCCGTGTTTCTTTGCTACATCCAGCCCATCACCTGTCAGGCTCGGGAAGTTCGTCGAATGCTTGTAAAGCCCGCCGATACCGCCGGTCGCCAGAACCGTGTCTTTCGCATGAATCTTTAAAATATCGCCGTCTGCATTCTTTGCCAGAATACCGATGCAGATGCCCTTTTCTACCAAAATATCCGTCATAACAGTATATTCCCGGATTTCTACATTCGGAAGTTCTTTTACACGCGTCTGCAGAGTCGTCGTGATCTCTTTTCCCGTGATGTCCTCATGGAAACAGATACGCGGCTGCGAATGCGCGCCCTCCTTTGTATATTTTAAACTGCCATCTGGATTTTTGTCAAACCCTACGCCTAATTTCAGCAGATTATTTATCACATCCCGGCTGGAGCGGATCATGATATCCACACTCTCCTTGCGGTTCTCGTAGTGTCCCGCGCGCATCGTGTCCTCAAAATACGCATCATAATCCGTCTCATCCCGCAGCACGCAGATACCTCCCTGCGCCAGCATGGAATCACAGCTCTCTATATCTTCCTTGCAAATCATTAAGATCCGGTCTTCCGACGGCAGATTTAAAGCGGTGTACAGACCGCCTACGCCACACCCGACGATGACCACATCATAATTTTCCTCCCGGACCATTTTGTTGCCTTCCTTTCTATACCATAAGTTTGCACTTATCTTTTTATCCTGCAGATAGTTCAGCCTTCAAATCGCAGAATACTATCTGCCACTCTATGCCCCTATCGCAAACAAAGTTCTCTTTCAATCCAAAACTTTATTTGTGCATCCGCATCAGTATAGCACATATTATTTCATGTGACAAGACATATGTAATGATATTTTGGTAATTCTACAAAAACTCATGTTTCATTGACAGCCTACCATAAATCCATTAAAATACCTACTATAATAAGGTATTTTACCGAATTAAATTTAAGCATACGAAGAGAAGGTATTTTCATGAAAATCACTCACGTACACGCAGTCTATTTCAGCCCGACCGGCAACGCGAAAAAAGTTGTTACCACGCTGGCGCAGGCGATCGCTGACACACTCGGCGTCCCGATGGATTCCTATGATTTCACGCTGCCGGAAAGCCGCGAAAAAGTTCATACATACGGGGCAGACGATCTGCTCGTCATCGGCACCCCGGTCTACGCGGGACGCATCCCGAACAAGATGCTCCCATTTGTACAGACCCATTTTGAGGGAAATGGCGCGCTCGCCATTCCGGTGGCTGTCTTCGGAAACCGCAACTTCGACAATGGGCTCATCGAGCTTCGCAATGAATTAGAGGCGCACGGCTTCCACACCATCGCAGGTGCCGGTATCCCGACCGAGCACGTATTCAGCGACAAGCTGGCAACCGGACGTCCAGATGCAGATGATCTCGCACAGATCCATGCATTCGGCATCAAAGCAGCCGAAAAGATCGCTTCCCTGACCGAAATCCCGGCTCCGATTGCCGTGCGCGGCGATGATCCGGTCGGACCATATTACACCCCGCTCGGCACCGACGGAAAACCGGCTGTCTTCCTGAAAGCCAAACCAGTCACCGATCCGGAAAAATGTACTGGCTGCGGCATCTGTGCAACGGTCTGTCCGATGGGCTCTATCCCGGCAGATGCACCAGACACCTGCACCGGTATCTGCATTAAATGTCAGGCGTGCATCAAGATCTGCCCGGCTGGCGCCAAATACTTCGACAATGAGGCCTTTCTGTCCCACGTCGCGATGCTGGAGCAGAACTATACGCGCAGGAGTGAGGCGGAGTATTTTATTTAAAAAATATATTTTGACAAACGGCAGCTGCCAAACAGGAAGAGATACTTACTGTATCCACCTGTTTAGCAGCTGCCGTTTGATTTATATCTGTTTGATTTATATCTGTTTGATTTATACCTATTTACAACGTTTCTGCGTCTTTATCATCACCGTTTTCTTTTAGTTTTTACGGTTCTTTTCTTCTTCCTCCCGTCTGCCGCTCATCCATACATAAGCAGATGCGATCAGTCCGAGTGTCAGCATCAGAGCCGATGTGTTTACTCCGTCCTCTCCTGTCTTCGGAAGTCCCTGTGCAGGAATGTTTTCAATCGGCACTTCCGCCGGCTGTTCCGGAAGCACCGGTTCTTCGGTGACTGTCCCCGGTCCCGCAGAGGTTGTCTTCTTTCCGCCAGAACTGGAACCGCCGCCTCCATGACCGCCGTGGCTTCCGCCACCCCCATGATCCGGGGTTGGATCTGGCTTCGGAGCTGTCTTTCCGTTGACAAAGTTTACTTTCAGGGTTTCGCCGCCTTTGATTGCGCCCATATAAACCACAGCGCTCTCCACGCCGGTGGCCGGGTTAATCACACTGCTTACCCCTTTTTCGGCTGTCATCTGCTGATACGATTCTTCATCGCAGATCACATAAATATTGGAATCCACCTTATATCCATCTGGCGCCGCCTTTTCCTGAAGGTAATAGACCACTCCCTCTAAAAGTGCATAATCAATATTCAGGGTTCCGTTGGTCGTCGAGACGGTATAATTTAACTCTTTGTTGTCCGGATCGTACTCAACCCATCCATAATATCCATCTTTTACCAGTTTCTGGCTCTTCGTCCCATCTTCATTTTCTACCGTTTCGTAGGCCGGATCCACATAAACACAGTATTTTGTCACATCCGTTGTCTTCTGATTTCCCTGTTCATCTGTCTCCGTCTTGCTGTCTATATACCAGAGATAGAACGAAGTCTGCCCCTCGCCCTCGTCATCTCCGAGCTGGCTGCCATCCGTATCTACCTTGGTCAGGTTGAAAGTGCCATCCTGCTGTTTGAGAACCATGGAACTGTACCAGTTCCAGGCGGTATTCTGATAATTGTTATCTGAACGTTCGCCATCGATATTGGTTGCCATGGTAAATGCAACCCAGGTAGCTTCTTCCGCCATCAAACCGGACTTTAGCAATGCGTTAAAATAGGCATTTGCCTTATCCCATGCACCATCCGTTTCATTTAACTTATCCGCCATATAATCGCCGATCGTCATCTCACACCCATCCGTCGCCCAATTTCCATGACCATGACCGTGACCCAGATTTTCATTTTCCAGGAATTTTTTCATATCCTCCTGGCTGCCGACATTGAAGCTGAAAATATTCTGATAAAAATTATCATACTGGCTGCTGGAGTGAATCAGCATCGGATCCAGAGAAGCCAAGGAAGAATTTCCGCTCTCTCCCGCTCGCGTTAGTTCATTTGCCGCTGCTTCATTCTTAGAAAGCAGTTCCTCGATCGTCGTGTAGGAAGTTCCTCCTTTCTCGTTGTAGTATTTAAGAACTTCTTTTTCTAGTGTTGTGTTATTTTTAGAAAGATATTGATTCAAGGCATCCTGAATTTTATATTTTGATGCCCGGATTGCATCAATCTCACCGCCACGCACCCACGGAGCATAATATTTACTTCCATCCGCCTTGATCGCATAATTGTTTTTTCCACTGGACGGAATTGAGCTTACAAAATACTTTCCAGAACCTTTTGGTTTTTCTTCCACCTGTGCACTATTAAAATCGCAATAATAGCAATCATATTTTTCTGAATACAGATAATATTTTTTTCCAATCTTATAAACCGGATCTCCAACATTAATATCGTCTTTCGTTAATTTGATATAGGATGTCGTTAAATTTCCGTCCTTATCAATTCCGTACTGGCGCTGAGACTGCGTGTCTTTCAATGCCTCATCAATCAGATTTTCAATAACTCCTGTTGTGCTGGAATTCTTTATATCATACTTGGGAGAAAGAAATCCCTTCGTATAATCATCCGGCAGTTCCTGTCCTTCAAATCCAACGACTCCTGTCTGATCCTGATTGCTCATGTCCGGTGTCGATACGATAAAGCTGTTATTTTTATACACATATGTATGTTTGGAACCGTTGGTAATATAAACATCAAATACCATTGTACATCCCGGTTCCTCATACGGACAGACTGTTCCATTTTTTATATTATAGCTATATTCAACTCCATTGAAAACCTGACGGATCGTATTTTGTCCGTAATACTGTGCATTTTCCAGCTCGTCCGCACCTTCTTTAGTCTGGAACCACTGTTCAAACTGCTTCTTTCCAGCCGCATTGATCTCTTCCATCACCTTGCTCAGCTCAATCGTCTGGTCACCCTTGGCATCTTCTTTGATATTAAAGGTTACCTTAAATTTTCCAGTTTCTTTATCATAAAAATATTCATAATCCTTCTCTTCCGGTAAAACAGGTTTTACCTCTGTCTCCTGGCTGCCGCCCGTCTGGTTTCCGGAATTATCCACATTTTCCTGTCCATTCTGAGAATTAGAATCTCCGGCTGCTCCCGACGCCGAACCTGCAGAGCCTGTACCGGAATTGGCATCCGATTCGTTCTTATTCGAGTCGGACGGCGCACCCGGAATAATTTCTACCGTGTCAGACTGAGATGGGCGTTCGATCGAATCGTATGGATTATCCGTCTGTTCACCCGACGGATTCTGACCGTTTTCTTTCCCTGTCTGGCTGTTTCCATTTTCATTCACAGAACCCACAGTTCCGGCTTCATTTCCTTCACCAGCTCCATCTGAGCCCTCATCTCCAGAAACATCCGCTACCGTAGAACCATCCTGCACTCCAACAGTATCTTTCCCAGCAATATTCTCTGCCTGTTTTCCAGTACCAAATACTTCTTTCTCCATCCACTTATCCAGATCGACTTTCTCCTGCGTTCCCGCTGTGTCCACACTTTCTTTGACAACTGCCGCATCATCCGCATAAGCAGTCGCCGTACCGAAGGAACTAAACGACAGCATCAGCGCCAACAATACTGCTATCGGACGGCGCATCTGATTTTTATACTTCCGTCTCCGGCTCCTTCCCCTGATTTTTCTCTCTTCCATCCCTTTACCTCCCTTGATAGATCTATTTCCAGATGCAGTAGCGTATAAACATTTCTTTCCGGTCCGTTTCCATGTTATGTCTTTCTGTCTATCCAGTTACTGCATCATGGTAACGCATTTTGTTTTTCCACATCTGGGACATTCCCCATCTTATTCTGCGTTACTGTTCACGCATACGTGCCCAGTAACGGAATTTGCCGTGGCTTCGCATTTAAATACGGCAAATTCCTGCTGCCACCACGTTTTCTTACGGCACTTTCGGTTCCAAAAGTGCCTACCCGTGAATCGTTACTATTCTGCCGATTCATACGCATATAGAATTGTCCGGGCATTGTTAAATTCATAGCTGCATGTCACAAATGAATACAAACGCACGATCGTCCCCTCGACCGGCGCGGACGCGCTCGCGCCCGCTGTCATCTGCTGAATATATGACGCAAATTCTTCTCCCGATGCAAACTCCGTTTTCCGGCGGATCGCATCCGGCGATGTGCAGACAGCCGCCAGGGCTTTTAAATGAATCTCCCGCTCCGGCGTATAAAGAATGATTTCTGAATGCTGATCGAAATAGCCCTGATCCTTGTATCTGGAAATGTCCTTAAACATACTTCCATTCTTCATGTGATGACCGTACAGCACGTTATGCAGGGACGAAAAATCTGCCCGATCGGCATAGTCCAGAAAAATCGTGCCCGCCGTGCTCTTCTGTCCGTTCAGGTCACGGTGCAGGTAATAATCATTGTCCTTCCCTTGAACCACCGGATAATTGATCTGTGTTCCCGGAATCTGAATCCAGGCAACGACGTCCGGATTCTGGGAATCCAGCGCTGAAAAATCAATTGCTGACACATATTCTGTCTCCTTTATTGCATTCGTCTCACCTATCTCATTTTCCACTTCTGGCACTTTTTTCTCCGGCATTGTTTCTCCTGTCGTCCCTGCTTCCGACATTCCCACAACCTGAGCGGTCAGCTCTTCATGCGCCTTCTCCTGACGCATTTCATCCCATTTATGCATTGCCACCCCCGCTGTACCGAACGCCAGACAGATGACCGCTATCACAGCCGCTGCTTTCCGTGTCCACTTTTGCATCGATCCCTCCATCTTTGCCCGTGAAACGTTCTGCGCCTTTATTTATTAAGCAAATTATATATTTTTATAAATGATGTATTAATTTGCATACAAAACGAAACAGATAACAGCATAGTTTTAGGACAGCGCCATTTTTTCTGGCGCCGCCCTAAAAACCTGCTCTTATAACCGGGCAATTTTTATTTTTCTATATCTTGTCTTACTCTTCCGTCTTTTTTCTGCCCGTCATTAATACATAAGCTGCTGCCATCATTCCAATTGCCAGCAGAGCCATCGGCACATCCATCCGATCCGTATCCCCGGTCTTCGGAAGTCCTTCTGCCGGTACAACCGGCTGAGGTTCTGGTACAACCGGCGTAACCGGTTCCGTCGGCTGTGCTGCCGGTCCCGACGCGGTTGTGGTCGAAGACTTTTTACTGCCAGAACTACTTCCGCCGCCGTGACCGCCGTGGCTTCCGCCTCCGTTATTGTCTGGATTCGGGGTCGGAGTAGGAGCAGGTCCCGGTTCCGGGGTTCCATGTTCTACCACATATGATACGGTAGGCTTCGCGAATTTCTCTGGCCGATACTCATTTCCATGGCTGCCTACCGGATACAGAACCGCCTCCTGATTGGTATAAAGCCCTTCATAGTGCTGGCTGCCGTCCCGGTCATATTTTCCATACGTTCCATCTGCCGTCTTTGGGTTTATCAGTTTTACGGTATAGGTAAGCTGCACCGGTGCAAAGTTTGAAACTGGTTCTTCTATATACCAGGTAAACATCTCTGTCTCTGCCTTATTTCCTGCGTCATATACCACTTTAAAACGGTAATTCTGCGGTCCCGGTTCTCCGTCTCCAAAATACCAGGTGTTGCCCTCCTGATACATAGAAAGCGCTTTTCCCCCTACTGTCAGCTGGTCTAAGTGGTCGAAATCAAAGTCATAATCCTCTTTCACATAGCCCATATAATCTTTCACAACAGAACCTTTATCAACGGCATACAAAATATCATTTTTTATACTGTCAAATGAAACCTGCTTTCCGTTCGCAAGATACCGCATAAAACTCATTCCCCACTCATAGTTACTTGCCGTTCCGGGCGGCGTAATCGGCATCGCATAGCAGTGATATCCTTCCGAAGCTGCCTGTGCATACGCCTCGTATGAAAGATATAATGCCTTATCGATCGAATTCACATATTTTCCTGCTTCCTCCACCGGTGTAATAAGCGATACATCCGGTTCCGTTCCATATGGATAGTCGTGTGTATCCTTCTGCTCTGAAAGTCTGGCTTCTATGCCGGTCAGCCATGCATTCCAGTCCGCCGGTGCCTGATTATTTCCATACTTGGAATTCCAGTTATCCGGCCCTGCAAAATGTTTCGGAGAATCTGCCATAAATCCCCAGGCAACCGCCGTCGGATTCTCATTAAACATATAGGTAATACCATCACTGACAACTACCAGTGTCTTGCGTTCATCTGCCACTCCTGTATCCTGGTCTAACATCGATTTACCCGCTAAAATACCTGCGTGAAGATTGGTTCCACTCTTAATCTCCCGACAAATGGCTGCTTCAATCGCCTCATATTGGGTCTCCAAATCCATAAATCCATCCGTATGGGCTTCCTTGTTAAAGAGCACTACTCCCACTTTGACCTTTGCTCCCTTTTCCTGCACTTCTTTCTTGAGGTTCTGAAGCATTTCCAACGCCTGCTCTTTCAGTCCCATGCTGGTTGATTTATCTAAGACAAGCACCACATCACTTACCAGCTGCTCCTCCGCTGACGGCAAGGACAAAGCCACTTGAGACTTAAAATTTTCATCCAGCTGTTCCGCTGTCTTCGATTTAGAAGTTCCTCCTTCTGGAATCGTCGGAAGTTCTCCTCCCGGAATCGTATATGATACAGTCGGTTTCGAAAATACCTCCGCTTTTCCTTTTTCCTGATCGCTTCCAACCGGATGCAGCACTGCTTTCTGATTCGTATAAAGTCCATCATACTCTTCGCTTCCGTCTTCATCGTACCGTCCATACGATTCTCCTAGATTGTTCTTCGGATTTACCAGTTTTACCGTATAGGTCAGCTGAACCGGTTCATTATTTTTTACCGCCTCATTCATCGTCCAGACGAAATGTTCTCCTCCTTCTTTATCCGACGGATCGTATTCCACCTTAAAACGATACTGAGCTGCATTCACGTCTTCATTTCCAAAATAAACGGTATTTCCATCTTTCCATTTAGAAAGCTCCCTGCCGCCAACAGTCAGACGGTCGATGCTCTTTAAGTCAAAATTGTAGTCATCCTTGACCCAACCCATATAATCTTCCACAGTCGAGTCCCGATCGACGGCATAAAGGATGTCATTTTTGATATCTTCAAAACTTACCGTTTTTCCGTCTGCCAGATATTTCACAAAGCTCGGTCCCCATGGATAGCTTTCACCAGCAGATGAACCAATCGGCATCGCATAGCAGTGATACTGTTCCTTCGCCGCTTCCAGATATGCCTCATAGGAAAGATAGAGTGCTTTATCAACGCTATTGGCACGTTCTTTTCCTTCACCAGGTGGGGTACATGGCGTTAAATCTCCTTGCTCATATGGATGGTCAAATTCATCGCCCTGTGCATCCATCTGCGCTTTGATTGTACCCAGGCGCTCGTTCCACTCATCCTCCGATAATGCTTTATTATTCCCAT
Source organism: Clostridium sp. AM43-3BH (assembly GCF_003479985.1). Taxonomy (NCBI): domain Bacteria; kingdom Bacillati; phylum Bacillota; class Clostridia; order Eubacteriales; family Clostridiaceae; genus Clostridium; species Clostridium sp. AM43-3BH. Next base: position 111,463 of record NZ_QUIH01000003.1, on the reverse strand, counting down.
ATTTAAGAATCCAGTTATCCGGTCCCGCCCAGGAATGTTCTGAACCATCATTCTCAAATCCCCAGGCAACCGCCGTCGGTTTTTCCCCAAAAATATAGGTAATGCCATCGCTTAAAAGCACCAGGCTCTTTCTTCCTGCTGCCACCTGCGTATCCTCATCCAGCATTTTCTTGCCTGCAAGGATTCCAGCCGAAAGATTCGTTCCGCTGCTAATATTCTCACGGATCGCTGCCGCAATCGCATCATACTGGGTTTCCAAATCCATAAAGTCAGACTTATGCGCTTCTTTATTAAAAATAACGACTCCAACCTTTACTTTTGCGCCATTTTTCTTTGCCTGCGCCTGCAGCTCCTTAAGCATCTCTAACGCCTCATTTTCCAGCTGCACGCTGGTAGATTTATCCAGCACAAACACAATGTCATTTTCCAGTTTTTCCTCCGCTGACGGAAGGGAAAGTGTTACCTGGGATTCAAAGTTTTCGTCCAGATTGGTAGCTTTTTTAGACTTCGAAATCTGCCAGTGTGGAATTTCTTCCACTTCCACTGCCGACAAAACAGCTACGTCTGTCAGACCAAGCTCCATCGCGGAAGTTACAAATGCGGCTGCGGATGCATTCTTAATGCCTACCGTTTCATATGAATCCCCCAGAATGCGTTCGAAATTGTCTTCTTCTGCTTCGTCGCCTACAATCGCCTTATTTTTTTCATTTTCATCGTTCTCGTCCTCTTCTTCTGCATCAGGCGGAGATGCCATTGCAGCTGAAGTCAAAAACATCGAAAAATGAGCCGAACGTGATACCTGAACTGAATCTTCGTCCTGGGCGCTGTCATTTTCTGAATCCGATGTATCTGCATCGGATGTATCTGTTTCGATCGCATCCATGTCTGCTTTTTCATTCTCGTTCTCAGAATCCGGTTCCGATAAATCTTTCTTGTCATCCGCTGCTTCCGATTCTTCTTTTATTTGATTGTTACCTGCATCTGAAGCATTTTCCTGCTCCTTTACATCGTCCTCCAGAGCCGTATCCTCTTCTGTGATATCTTCACTTCCTGCCGGAACTGCACTTTCCGGTTCTTTTACCTCATTTTCTATCTCGGTCGGAACCGCTTCCTCTGTCTCCAGCTCAACCTGCTTTTTTACTTCACCAAATGGCGCAACCGTCATCCATGCGCTGGCTCTTCCATCCACCAGAATCCGTCCGGTGCGCTCTTTTGAAGAAGAGTTGGTCATCAGGAAAATAATTTCTTCATTTCCGCTGATCGTATACTGATCCATGTCCTCTTCATCCTCTAAGCGGGCATACATTTTCAAAGTAAGCCGGTCGTTTTTCTTCTCGAAATCTGGATGCAGTTCATATAGATTTCCTTCTTCAAACAGTCCCTCGTAGGTTTCTGCCTCATCGCCGGAAAACGTAAATACATCCTCTTTTACTGTCTTCCCTTTTTTAGCAGCATCCCGGATTGCCTGCCTGAGGACTTCTTTTTCCAATGAAAATTCCTGTCTTTCATCCCCTCCTTCGGATGTGGCAGCTGCAAATGCGGCTGTATTTGCCACGCTTGTGCTCAACATACTGCTGCACAAAAGCACTGACATGAAACGCCTTGACTGACGTTCAAACCATCCTTGACTGTAACTTTTCCCCTTTTTCTTCGCTTTTTTCATTCTTTTTGCCTCCTGTCTTATCTATCATCAACGCAGGTCCCCTTATGCAGATTTAAATACCTCCCTTCTGCACCGCTTTCACGCCATGTTCCCGCAAAAATGGCTCGTACAATTCCTCTTCTGCTTTTTTCCGCGCTGCCACCGCATCCTCAAGGTTTACGAAGGTTCCAAGGTTGTACACTTTTCCCTGAAAGCCGATCGCTGCCCGCCACCGGGAATTTTCCCGCTGGTAGACGCCTCGGTAGCCGCTTGTATTGTTTGCCGTATTTTTCTGGTTGGCGATTCGTTCCAGGCAGGTTCCGCCTACAAAATGAATCGCTTTTTTCATGTTTTTCTTTCGTGTCTCCGCCTGCAGGCACCCACAGCTCTTGGTTTTTCCCGCGCACAGGCTTTCTTTGGATGCCTCAATCAGGCGTCCGCAGCTACAGACACATTTCCAATATCCGCCTGTCCGGTTGGAATTATCCGCCTCTTCAAGCACTTTCAAACGTCCGAACTGACGGCCTGTCAGATCGATCCGCCGACTGGACGGAAGCTCCTTCCGATAGCACCCGCAGCTTTTCGTATGCCCTGTTTTCAGATGGGACTCCTCCACGGTCTTTTCTTTCCCGCAGTCGCACCGGCACAGCCAGTAATGGCGGCGGCTTTTTGCTGCCTGTTTTATTTCCCGGCAGACAGTCAGACGTCCATACCGGCGCCCCGTCAGATCTTCTCTCACATACTCCACCTCCCCGGATGACATAATGGGAATTATGTCATATCCGACTGTTTCATTTTTTCTTTTATTTGCAAAGCTTTTGTCGAATTTTCCAGATTTTGGATAGAATATCTGTGTTATTTCAAGTACTGTTTTTAACGCCTTTGTATGTTGAAATTCTTTCTCAGAAGTGATAAACTTAATAATAGAATCATATATTTAGATATGTATGCAGATTTTTTCCATTTCATGACATAATTCCCATTATGTTTTTCGTCAATTTTCCCTATCAATCAACAAACCTAATTCCAGCTGTCTGCGGCACGCTTCCCGACTGCTGATGATCGTATAACGGCGTGTCGTTTCTACGCTGCTGTGACCCAGATAGTCCGCCAGACGAACCAGATCGTGATCGCGCTCATAAAATATCTTGGCAAACAGATGGCGCAGATTGTGCGGATATACCTTGCTCGGAAGAACACCCGCTTCGGTGCAGACGGATTTCATGTCCGCCCACACATTCTGTCTGCGGACTGCCTGCCCGTTTTTTGTGACAAAGATGCTGCCTCTCACAATCCGCTGCTTCCGGCAGTACTGCGTCAAATACAGCATCAGCGACTGCGGCAGCAGGATCACCCGCTGTTTTCCCTTACAGTCGATCACTACTTCCCCCTGTGCCAGCGATTCCGCTGTAATATATGAAAGCTCGCTGATTCGTATGCCCGTGCTCGCGATTGTCTGCAAAATCGCACAGAGACGTTCATCGCCGCGTCCCCGTGCCGCCTTAACTAACTTCTGGTAATCGCTGCGCGTCATTTCCCGTCTCTCATCGCAGAAAATCCGCTTCTGCACCCGGAACGTGCGGACACAGTATTCCTGTCTTCCGATAAAATGAAAGTAGCTGTTCAGAGATGCCAGCATCGAATTGGCGCTGGATGTTTTATAATGGGCTTGCAGATATTCCTTAAACGATATAATTGTGTTTTTATCCCATTCTTCACCCACAAACATCAAAAACTTTCTCACATCCCGGCAGTATTTTTCGATCGTATGGCTGCTTTTTTCCTGTTCTCTCAAATAATCCCTAAATCGTTCCAATTCATTTTGTGTTTCCTGTTTCAATGCGTTTCCTCTCTTTCTCACGAAACTTTCTCGCGGATTTGTTTTTTTCGCAGCTGTTTCTTCTTTCACAACTGTGACCACTTTTCTATTTTCTGAAAAGTAATCTTATAGTATACGCACCGGAAACAGAAATCTCGCTAAAAAAACATTTTTGCTCTTTTAATCGGATTTTTGCAGAACCAGACATCACTGCGCCCGAAATTTTTTCACATGGACTCTCTTTGATCTTCACAATAAAAACAGGACAGCCGCTCCCATATTGCTCGGAACAGCTGCCCTGTTTTTTCATATATTTTCTTTTATATTCTTTTTACTCGTCCGCCCGGATCGCCCAGCGCATCTTCGTTGAGCGGGCACGCGGGTTCTGTACGCACTCCTGCGCGGACGGGCGCACCACATCTTTGGAATATTCTTTATAGATACCGGCGCGATATCCCTCTTTGAGCGCCGCTTTCACCAGTTTATCCTCTCCGGAATGGAAGGTCAGGATCGCTGCCCGTCCGCCCGGTCGAAGCGCATTTGGAAGCTTCTCCATAAACTCATAGAGTACTTCAAATTCCTGGTTTACATCGATCCGGAGCGCCTGGAAAACACGCTGACAGGTCTTCTTGACTGTCTCCTTTTTCTCCTTTTCCGGAAGGAAATCCAATGTTTTTTCAATGATTTCACGGAGTTTCGTGGTCGTATCGATCCGGTTTCCACGGCGGATCTCATCCGTGATCGCTTTTGCCAGCTCCTCGCAATACGGTTCGTCTGAATTTTCGTACAGCATGCCCGCCAGCTCCTCACGCTCGATCGTGTCAAGGCGCTCGGCGGCGCTGATGCCTTTTTCCTGATTCAGGCGCAGATCCAGCGGCCCATCTACCTTGAACGAAAAGCCTCGCTTCGGATTGTCAATCTGCATCGAAGACACGCCCAGATCGGCTAAAATAAAATCAAAACCACCCGCTTCTTTGGCAATCTCATCGATTGTACAGAAGTTCTGGAGACGGATTGAAAGCATGTCCTCGCCATAGCCCGCTTCTTCCAGGCGTTTCCGCGTCTTGGCGGATTCCTCCGGATCAACATCGGTCGCATACATATGTCCCTGCCCTTTCAGGCAGGCCAGCATTGCCTTCGTATGTCCGCCGTATCCTAGCGTCGCATCAAATCCGACCTGCCCCGGCTGGATCTGCAAAAAGTCCAGAATCTCCTGCACCATAATGGAAATATGCATGCCCGCTGGTGTATTTCCCTTCTGAATCACATGCTGGATCGTGTCCTGATACTTCTCCGGCTGCAGCTCTTTATATTTTTCTTCAAATTTTTTTGGATATTTTCCTTTATATCTGACACGCCGTTTGTGTGGTGTCTGATTTTCCTGATCCATAAAAGCCTCCCATATCTGCTTAGATTTTCCATTGATTTTCCCATCTGTCAAATCGAAAATCATATTGGTTCAAGCATATATGGAAGGCGTTCAAATGTCAATTCTTTCTTGATTTTTCCAGATAAAACGCAGCATCATAGGTATACAATAAAGGCGTTTTGGTTGAAATGTTTCTCCGGGCAGATGTTTGCAGATGAGCCATCAAATCTTTCTGTATATAAAATACTCATTCTCCCCAATTTCTGACGCTCCTGCCTGCCCGGATACTCCTTTTCAACGTGCATAGTATGACAAATTGTGTGGCGTTTTGCATCGGCGGGATACTTGACACAGCATCCCGCTTTCAATAAAATGATTATACATCGTACATTGATGTGCGATACAATCCCTTTTTAGCTAATTTATATAATTTTTACTTATTTTTCATGTAATTATAAAAAACTATGAGTGTAAAAAATTGCACCAGAACCCTACATAACAAATATACATGATTGCACATCTTATGGATATCTAACAGGAGGTTTTATGACGCACGATAAAAAACGGCTGCTCTCGATCGGCGAGGCAGCCAAAGCGTTGGAAGTGACCCGGCGCATGATTTTAAATTATGAAGACAAGGGTCTTATTCTGCCGGATCAGAGAGACGGTATCAATGGAAACCGTTACTATACAGCAGACACCGTCTCGCGCATCCGGAGCATCCGCATTCTGCAGAATCTCGGTCTGTCGCTGGATGATATCTATGCCTATTATCACGGCACGACGGATCTGGAGCCGCTGATCACTCGTCTGGAAGATCTGCGTGACGAGATCAGCCGGAATATTGAGAAATTAAAAGAACATTCAAAAGGGCACAATGACTTTGAAATCCGACAGATAGAACTTCCCGCCCAGACCGTTTACTGCCAGGATCTGCATTCGACAGAACTTGAAGACAAGAAAGAGCAATTACGTAGCGTCTTCATCAAGGCGATCCGCCAATATGGTTCTGACACCACCCAGCATATGTTTTTCACCGAATACAACCTTTCGAATCCGGGCGATTTTACCTGCTGCATCGCCGTCCCGCCGGAAAGCCTGGGTGAACATCTCGTCACCCTGCCCTGCCAGAAAGCGCTCTGTATCTTTTATCACGGTGCCTATGAAGGTCTTCCGGTAATTGTGAAGCATCTTTGTGCGTATGCTAACAAATATCAGATTCCATTAAAGGGCACCGCCCGCCACCTCTATCTGGAGGGACCGCCCCAGCACAAAAATCCTGAGAACTTTCTGACGCAGGTAGCGGTTCTGATGGCGGATGATACCCTTTAACCAAAACTTATTTCTCTAATTTTATTATTTTAATTCCTCTGGGCGCAGCACGCATTGACCCACTCTATAAAGTTATCGGCCGCGGCAGCCCGCATGGACATAAACAAAGCCCTGATCCGTATAATCCGTAAAACTCCGGTACTCCGTCAGATCCTCCTGCGCCGCATATCCCGGCGTATTGACTGGAAATACGATCGGCTCCGAACGTGCCTATCTGTATCCAGAATCACTGCCTTACACTTCAATCGCCCCAAACCGGAATGAATACAGGTAGCGCTCCGCCACCCTTTTTCCTGTCATCTGTTCTAGTGCGCGGGTATAGTAGCGCACCTGTGCCTCATAGCGGCGGATCAGAATGTCTGAATTTTCCACATAATCTGTCTTATAATCCACCAGAACCAGCTTGCCATCCTCCTCAAAAAAGGCGTCGATGATACCCTGTATCAGAATCCGCTCATCCGAATCCCAGTCGCCCATTTCGCGCGCCGGAATACCGATGACGAACTGTTTTTCCCGGTACAGTTTCCCGGCTGCTGCCGCTCTCTGCATGCGTTTTCCCAATGAACTGGCTGTCAGTTTTGCCAGATCTGAGCCGCGCACCAACGCCGCCGCCTCGGCATCCATCCGCCCCTCAGCCGCCAGCTTCGCCGGAAATGCATTTAACTCCTGTCTCGACATTGCCCGCTCAAACGGCAACAACTGCAACACACGGTGGTACGCTGTACCGCGCGTCGCGCCGCCTTTTTCTTCCTGCTCCTTCTCCATAAACACTGGCAGCGTCGGCAGAAATACCATCTCCTCCTCTTCTTCCTCCATGCCCTTTTTCTTGAGTTCAGAAACGGACATCTTGGTGTTGAGACTCAGATCGTCCAGGTATGGGTACTGGAAATGGTAGTTGCTGCTGATAATCGATTCTATTTGCCTGATATTTTCGAGCCGATTTTGCGTGTTTGGATGATTCTCGTCATTCGACAAATGGCTGTCCTCCCCCGCCAGCCACCGCAGCCACTCTCTCGATAACGTCTGGCGTATCTGCGTGCCGATCTCACGGTCGATCTGGTCGGAAAGCGTTTCCATCTGATATGAAATCCACGGATTTTTTTCCGGAATACTCATCAAAATCCAATCCAGATACGAGGAAGCCAGCGTCAGAATCGTATACGGAATCGCCCCGTGTTCGGCTGCCACTGCGCTCCACTTCGCAATCCGATCCTCCAATTTCCGGGAGGACGCCGTCAGAATCAGTTTTTCCTTCGCACGCGTCAGCGCCACGTAAAGAACACGCAGTTCCTCGCCCAGCGCCTCCAGTTCCATCCGGCGTTTCATCACATTTTTCTTGAGCGTCGGTCCCTTGATGCGCTTCTCGCTGTCCAGATAGTCGGTTCCGATTCCCAGATCCGCGTCGATCAGAAGTTTCCCCCGCGTATCCTGCTTGTTAAAATTTTTTCCCATTCCAGCCACAAACACGATCGGAAATTCCAGTCCCTTGCTCTTATGGATACTCATGATCCGCACCACCGTTCCCTCGGAATCCGCCACCGGCGCCTCGCCAAAATCTGTGTTATATTTTTTCAATTTTTCAATATACCGGATAAAATGGAACACGCCCCGGTAGCTCGTCGCCTCATAGGCTGCCGCTTTCTCCACCAGCATATCCAGATTGCCGCGCCGTCCCGCCCCGCCCGGAAGCGCCGATACATAGCGATAATAGCCCGTTTTGTCGTAAATCCGGTAGAGGAGCTCGTGCATCGGCAGGTAAACAGCTTCCTGGCGGAATGTATCCAGAAGAGTAAAGAGTTTTTGGAGTTTTCGGCGCAGGTTATTCTTTTGAATTAATTTATTTTTTTGAAAACGAAACACATCCGCGATCGACGACTCGTCACTTTCGTCATTCGACTTCACCGGTCCATCCTCGTTCATATACTCCACAACCGCCCGGTAAAGCCCTGCATCCCGCGACCGGTCAACGCCCGCCTTATGTTCCGCCACAATCCACGCCATCTCCTCATCAGAAACGCCGCCAAACGGCGATTTGAGCACCGACGCCAGGGGAATGTCCTGCATCGGATTGTCGATGACTGCCAAAAGATTCAGCACCGTCTCGACTTCCAGCGTATTAAAATATCCCGTCCGAGACTCTGCGACCGCCGGAATCCCCTGCGTCGCCAGCACCTCGATAAATTCTTCCGCCCATCCGCTGACGCTTCGAAGCAGAATCACAATATCCCCGTACTGCGCCCGACGGTAAGCGCCAAGCTCCTTATCCCAGATCGTGATCCCCCGTTCTTTATCCGTCATCTCACGGATCTTTCCGGCGATCATGCGCGCTTCCAGCTCTCTGGCGGTGTAATCGGCTGCCTCATCATCTAACTCGGGGGATTCCGTCTCTTTCTGCGGCTGCACCGACAAATCCACCAGCAAAAGCTCCGTCTTTAACTCATCCAGGCCATCCCGCTCTTCAAAGGCTGCGCCCGGATGCAGTGCCGCATCTTCCGTATAGGATATATTTCCCAGCTTTTCCGTCATGATACGGTAAAAAATCGCATTGATCGATTCCAGTATGTGATCCCGGCTTCGAAAGTTCTGGTGAAGCTCGATCTTCTGGTGCGCGCTCTCCTCCGACGTGTATGTGCTGTATTTTTCCAGAAATAATTCCGGTCTCGCCAGGCGGAATTTATAGATACTCTGCTTGACATCGCCCACCATAAACACATTCGGGCGGTCAAAACGTTCACCGCTGATGCACTGGATCAGCGTCTCCTGAACCAGGTTGCTGTCCTGGTACTCGTCCACCAGAATTTCGTCGTACTGCACGGCGAGCTCATCCGCGACTGTGCCTGGTACGCGCACTGTCCAGGCATTTTTCCCCTGCATCTGATCGGTTTCTTCTGCACTTGAAGTTTCCTCCGCCTCGGAACATTCTGATTCCGGTTCTGTCAGAATCTCCAGCGCAAAATGTTCCAGATCATGAAAATCCACCACATTTTTCTCTTTCTTCTTCGCCCTAAACCGCCGTCCAAATTCCTGCGCCAGCTCCAAAAGTTCCAAAATCCGCTCTTTTCCGGCTTCCATATCCGTAAGCATCTGCTCCGGGGAGGCAAACAGGTACTCTCCTTTTAACTTTTCAACTGCTTTTTTGACCCGGCTGCGGCAGTCGGAAACAAGCGCCTTTTTCTCCGGATCGACCTCCCCGTTTTTGCCGCGGATCGCCGCCAGACGCGAAAACGTAAATTGTTCCAATGCCTCCGAGATCGTTTCAAACGAACCGGCTGCCCCGCAGACTGCCTCCGCATGGCGCAGATCTTCCTCGATCATCGGCAGGTACGGCATCGGTCCCCCCGTCTCCTGGCAGATCTCCCACGCCTCCCGAAGCTGTATTTTCCACTCCTGCGCCTGCAATGCAATATCACGCAAAAGGAACTGCATCCACTCCGTCTGCTCCAGCTCTCCCTGTTCGGTCAAGAGCAGCTCCTCACGGCATTTTTCATACCACGCATCCGGCCACGGGTTACTCTGGGCGAAATTGTAGACCTGCATCACATACTCGGCAATTCCATCGTCCGCCTTGCCCGTCGCATACGCGTCCACAAACTCCTCATACCGTTTCCCGCCGTCGCGGTAATAATCTTCCAGCAGCCCATCCATCACATCAGCGCGCATCAGAAGCATTTCGCCCTCATCGCCAACCCGGAATGCCGGATCGATGTCCAGCCGGTCAAAATGTTCCCGCATGATATGCAGGCAGAAGCTGTCGATCGTCGTGATCTGGGCAAACTGAACCAGAACTGCCTGCTGCTGGAGATGTTCATTTTCCGGCTCCGATTCCAGTTTTTTCTCAATCGCCGCCTGGATCCGCTCCCGCATCTCCGCCGCTGCCGCCCGGGTAAAAGTCATGACAAGCAGGCGGTCTATGTCCTTCGGGTTCTCCCCCTCCGTGATCATCTGGATGATCCGCTCAACCAGCACCGCGGTCTTGCCGCTTCCGGCCGCTGCCGACACCAGGAGGCTTTTCTCCCGCCCCTCAATTACCTGCTTCTGTTCCCTGGTCCAATTTACTGCCATTTCTCGCCCTTTCCTTTTTCATGACTGGTTCTTCTTTCATTCCCACAGTCACAGCCAAACACAAACCTACCGTTCCGTTTCCTTATCCTTTTCTTCCATCTTCCCCCAGATCTCCTCCGGGCTCAGCTTATCAAAACGCCGGAACTGGTAGCCGTCCGTTTTCAAATCAAATCCGCACACACTGTGGTACGGGCAATAATCGCACGCCGTTTTCTGGCCGTTTTTGTACGGCGACGCCGCAATGTTTCCATCCAGAATCTCCCGCCCCATATGCTTCATTTTCCGGTTCACATACGCGCCCAGCACACGGAATTTTTCTTCCCCTGCCGCCTGCGAACGCCGCTCAACGATCGCCTCATTTTTAATCGAAACCGGCACAACATCCGAATCCGCCGTCGCCTCCTCGCCCAGCCGGTTATCCAGATGTGCCAGTGCCTCCCGATCGCCGTTTACCAGCCCGTTCATCCGCAGTGCCTTCAAAATATCGGCATTCGTCTCCTCCTCCGACTCCACCGGCTTGCGCTCCACCATCGGATCCTCGATATGATAATAGAAAAGCCCCGCTGGAACCACCGTTTTATCCGGGTATTCCCGCCCGATCTTCTCCATCGCCGCATCCATGTAGACGACCAGCTGCAGCTGCAATCCATAATAAATATCCGTCAGGTCAAATTTCGTTTTTCCCGTCTTGTAATCAATGATCTTAAGGTACAGCCGGTCGCCATCCTCGCAGAGATCGATTCGGTCAATCCGCCCGCGCAGATGGATCGCCTCCTCGCTTGAAAGCGGAATCCGCATCGCTCTCAGGTGATCCATCGGTGAAAAACTGACCTCAAACCCGGCTGGCTCAAAATCACCTTTTTTTAGCTGTTCCGTCAGTGCCCAGATCGTCCGATCCGTGATCCGGTATACCTTCCGTTCCAGATACTGGTTCCGGTACGAGCTTCCCAGAATCGCATTGCCGTATTCCTCCGTGACCGACGCCACACACTCCGCCACCATTTTCTGGCGGTCTTCCTCCGAAATGCCGGAAAACCGGCGATTTTCCTCTTTCATCCGCGTGAAATACATGTCGATCGCCGCATGGAACAGATTTCCGATATCCGACGGGGCAATCTCGTACATCTGCCGTTCCGACAATTCCAGCCCATACGAAAGAAAATGTGCATACGCACACGACGCATACAGCTCCATACGCGTCACACTGCCCCGCAGAATCGGACTATAGAGCGCCCGCGCCGCCGCCTTCCCGATGCCCGTATCCTGATAGATATAAAATGCAGCATCCGAGAGCGCCTGCATTTCATCCCGGTACGATTCTGCCTGAATAAAGTATCGGTACAGCGATATAAACTGGTCATTTTCCCCGCTTTTTTCATCCTGCAGTCCCCGAAGCACCCAGCTCATGCCAAGCTCCGGCGACCAGAGCGCTTCCTTCTCTTCCTCCGGCTGTTCCAGACGTTTCTCCGGAAATAATTTAAGCAGCTGCAGCATCAGACTCGAAGGACGCATCGCTTTTCCCTCGGCAGAGGACGCCGCACACGACAGATAGAGATAGTCCGATGGCTTTGTCAGCGCCAGATAGAGATAAAATCGCTGCAAAAAGCTTTCCTCCCGCGCGGTCGGCGCCAATTCTACCTGCATTTCCCGCAGCGCCCGGCGATCCGCCTCCGAAAGGATCCCGCCGCGTCCCGAAACAGACGGCACTATCCCGTCATTGACTCCGGCAAAAAACAACACTTTTATATTGGAAAGACGGGTTCGCGTGATATCGCCGACCACGATCCGGTCCACGACCGCGGGGATCAGTCCTACCTTGATCTCCGCAAAACCGGCGTCCAGAATCTCTGCATACTCCCGCTGTCCCATGATCTCCTCGCCGAGAAGCGCCACAATCCGGTCAAACAGATCCATCACCAGCCCATACACCTGCCCGTACTCCTTGGCAAGACTCATATCGCCCACTTCTTCAAACTGCTGCGCCATCGCCGCCAGCTTCTGCTCCATCTCAGGTGCTTCGAGAAAATGGACCAGCGCCTCCGTCCGCTCGCGCACCGTTGCTTTGCGGTTGGAAAACACCTCCCGAAGCGGCAGAAATGGTGTGACAACCGCCTCACGGAACTGATTTAACTCATCCAGATTGATAAGCTCTGCCCCCCGGTACACGCGCTCCCATGTACTGTTCCACCGCTTAAACCCGCGGATTCCAAGCGCAATCACATAATTTTCCGCCTGATAGATCACTTCCGGTGAAAGCCCCGCAAGCGGCATCACCAGCCCTGTTTTTAGGAATCGAAACACCGATTCATAGGAAAAGCCCGATTGCAGCACCTCCAGCGCCGCCCGGATTAGTTCCACCATCGGGTTACTTAAAATATTTTTCTTATAATCAATAAAACACGGGATCTGATTCTTCTCAAACTGCCTCAGAATCTCCCGCGAATATGTCTCCAAGTCGCCGGTAATCACCGCGATCTCCCGGTAACGGATGCCCTCCGATGCCACCAGACGCCGGATTTCTCCGCATAAGAAAGAGATTTCCGCCTGCGGGGTTGCTGCTTCAATTAGACGCAGGCTTTCCCGGTCGTGTTCAGCCGCAGCCCCGCTTTCGTTCCCGCTCCCAGAATGATACACCTTTCCCCTATATCGGAATAATTCATTTTCAATAAATCCCAGTTCCGGGCTGTCCTTAAATCTCCACATTGGTTTTTCTTTCAACAAAATATCCTCATCCCGGCTGCATCCGGCAGCTGCAGCACGGTCAATCAGACGGCAGACGGTATGACGGCTCATGTAAAAGAGCTTCTGCTGCACGCTCTCGCGGTACGGATTGTCCTCCGGATCCATCGTGACCGTCACGATCACCTTCCGGCAGCACCGGAATAAGAGTTCCAGAAGCTCATACTGGATCGGCGTAAAGCCCGTATAGCCATCCAGCGTCACAACGCTGTCGCGGATGAGCTGTGACTGCGGCAGCACCCGGCAGAGAAGGCTTAAAATTTCTTCTTTTACGATCACTTTTTCCTCGGTATACGCCTGGAATGCCCGGTATAAAACCTGCATATCCAGAAGCTTCTGGCGCAGCAGCGGGCTTTTCGTCTCCCCGATCAGCGTCTCCAGCTTTTCCTCCGTGATGCCGTACTGGAAAAACTCAGACAGCATCGATTTGATCTCGCTGATAAAGCCCGCCTTGTCCAGATGCCCTCCAAACAGGTGCAGATTTCCCCGGACGCCCGATGAGACGCGCCGCAGAACCATCGATTTTCCCATATCATCCAGCACCGCCAGATTTTCAATCGCTAGTTCCTCAAACACCCGGTATGCCAGACGCTCAAAACTGACAATATCGATATTCATCACGCCATGGTTCGGATGCAGCATCACGATCTCTTTCTGCGTCTGCATCGTAAACTGTTCCGGCACCAGAGCAAAAAAACGTTCGTCCGGCTCTTCCATCGACTGACGGATCAGATTTTCATACAATGTCCGTGTCTTTCCCGAACCGGAACCACCGATTATAAATTGCAATGACATAGTTTTCCCTCTGTCTTTCTGTCTATGTTTTCTGTCAGATACCAAAGCACTTCCGCCCGGATGCATCCCGGATTCCCATTTCTTCCCGGTATTTCGCCACAGTCCGCCGCGACAGCGTGATCCCCGCTTCCGCCAGTTTTTCTGACAGCACGCGGTCGCTGAACGGCTTTCTCGGATTTTCCGTTTTGATCAGATGGCGGATTGCCTCCCGCGGATCTTTGCCTGTTTCCATCCGATTCACCATTTCTGCCTGAACCGCCGTTTCTTCCTGATTCGCCGCCTCTTCCCGTTCTGCCATTCTTCCCTTATCCGTTGTCCCGAATCCCTCCGCAGCCATGTGTCTTGAAAAGAAATATGACAGCGGAAAAATCCCCCAGCGGCATTGCAGATATTTTTCACGCACTGTCCGGCTCAGCGTCGGATCGCTGACCCCCAGCGATTTAGCCGCCTGTTTCTGCGTCCACGGAGCCAGTTTTCCACTTCCTTTTGCGAAAAATTCCCCCTGTACGCACAAAATCTCTTCTGCCAGCCGCAACAATGTCTGGTTGCGCTTCCCAATGCACTGGCAGACCCATTCAGCCTGCCGGATTTTCCCCTCAATGTAGTCCTTTGCCTCCGTCTCGGTATCTTTCTGCTTCATCAATGACAGATAATACGGATTGATGGCAATCTGCGGCAGTGTCTCATCGGAAAGCTGCATTTCAAATCCGTGTTCCGTCTGGGTAATAATTATATCTGGTACGATATATTTATCATAGCTCTCATCCCCATATCCGCTTCCTGGTTTGGGATTCAGCTCCCGGATCCGCGCTGCTGCCAGAAGCACTTCCTCCAGATTGCAGGAGCATACACGGGCAAGCTGCTTCATCTGGTTTTTTCCAAGCAGATCCAGATGGTTGGAAATGATGTGTGCCGCCAGAATTTCGGTTCGCATCGTTCCATTCTGAACAATATCAATCACCGCGCCGCCGTCTTCTGCCAGGTAAGACAGCTGCATCAACAGACACTCCTTCAGCGACCGCGCCCCGATCCCGCGCGGTTCCAGCCTGCCAAAATTTTTCCAGATACGCTCCCCTTCTGTCTCCTCAATTCCCAGCCCAGCGCAGAGTTCTCCAAAATTCACGCTGAGATATCCGCTTGCATCCAGATTTTTGATCATATAGCGGAATATTTTTTCTTCTCTTTTCGTCAGATGCAGCATACACGCCTGTTCCAGAAGCGATTCCAAAAGCCCATCCTGACTCCGTCCCGGCTCTAATCGTCCCGCCTCTTCTTCCTCATCCTGATAATAGGTCTGGTTCTGGCGGTCAAGGCTGGCAAGTTCTTCAAGTCTGCGGATTTTCTCGTTCAGCTCTCCATTTTCTTCCAGCCGTCCGTTCTCCGGCTCCCGCTCTTCCAGATCCACCACTGGATTTTCCAGCGCCATCTCTTCTATGTACTCTTTCAGCTCTATCTGCCCCATCTGAAGAATATTTGCGGATTGTATCATTTTCTGGGACAAGGTCTGTTTGAGCTTTAACTCCTGTTTCAGTTCCATCGTACCACCCCTGAAAAGATGTAAAACGCCCAGATGCCTCGCCGTTTCTGCCTGCGAAGTACCTGGGCGTCCTGTCTTTTGCCTCCTAATTACTGATCCAGCTCATCCTCGCCGACCAGCTCATCATATTCCTGCTCGTCCAGAAGCTCGTCAAACGCATCTGCCACGATCTCATACTCATCGTCGTCCTCGATGTTTTCCAGGTTCGGCTGTCCGTTCTCATCCTCGCTATAACGGTACAGATATACCTCGCCGTCCTCTGCCTCGATGTCATCCATCGGAAGAAGGGCAATATAATCCTTGCCGCCTGCCGGGAAAATCGTCAGAACAACACACTCAATCTCTCTGCCGTCATCCAATGTCAGAGTCACGGTCATCTCCTCGCCGTTGTCGATCTCTTCCTGCGTCATATTCTTATTATCTGCCATATTTTACCTCTTTCTTTTCTATGCCTTTTCTACGTCCCACAAGATCCGTTGGCGGAATCCTGTCTTGACTCCACTGTATCAGAGTATTCTGTAAAAATCAAGACTTGACTTCCTCATTGTCCGCTTCATTCCGATACGCCGCCATCTATTCCAGCCCCTCATCCGGCACCTGTACGCGCATTCCACGTGCAAATGCCCGGTTTAAGCGGATTGTGTGCCGTGCCAGCGGGTTAAACAGCATATAGATGCAGAATACCGCCTCTATAAATTCGATTGCCGCCGCCGTCACCAGCATGAAAACCAGCGGAAATGGCAGCCACCAGCTCATCTGAAGCAGCGATACGCCGCCCCACACAATACTCGCCCCACGCCCGATCAGCATCAACACCGTAAGCACCGGGCTCTCCCGCAGCATCAGCATATACCAGCCATAAAAAATAAACGGTCCCAAAAGCGTCATGACCGCATTTGTTTTCTCCATTCCATAGACAAATGTCATAATCAGATAAAACAGGCAGTACAGAACCCGCACCCCCGTCAGAATCCGTACCATCCAGTGCAATGCCTCATTCTGCTCCCCGTAACCCGGAAGTGTTTTTTCCATCTGTTTTACCCACATTGCCCATTCCCGCTGCACTGCAGCGTACTCCGGACGATGCTTTCTCTTTATAAATCCCATTCAGAGTCCCCTCTCTAATATTCAATTCCCCGCCGCGCCAGGATTTTCCGGTCAAACGGATGCTTGATTTTTTCCATCTCTGTCACGTAATCAGCCCGCAAAAGCAGCTCCTCCGGCGGTTTCCGCCCCGTCATCACAACTTCCAGATCCGCTGGTCTGTGATCCAGAAAATCCACTATATCCGTCAGCTCCAAAAGTCCCGAAGAAAGAGAAGCACAGACCTCGTCCAACACCAGCAGAACATCGCAGGTTTCATTATTCTGTATTTTCCTGCTTCTTGAATCTTCCATTTTCCCACACCGCTTCACTGCCTCACAGCACGCTGTCTCAAACATACTTTTATAATAATCCGCCGCCTCCCGCTTCACCTCATCGGTCATTTTCCACGTGAATCCAAATGTTTTTTCACAGGGAATCAACGTCACCTCCGGGAGCCGCTTTAAAATCTCCACCTCCCCAGACTGATCCGTTTTTAAAAAGCGGGCAGCAACTACCTGTTTTCCCGCTCCTGCTGCCCGGACCGCCAGACCGATCGCCGCCGTCGTCTTTCCTTTTCCGTCGCCGCAGTACAGATGTACACATCCCATATATTTTTCCTTTTCTTTCTTTTTATCTCGCTTTTCAGCGCACCGATACCAACTATCTTATCATATCAAACTGCCAACCACAATATTTGCCCGATTGAAAATTTACATTGAAATATTTCCCCATATACGCAATCTGGCGGTCTGATCCCAAGGGCCAGAACCGCCAGAAAACCAAACTCAATGATTCAATTTTACCAAACTTCTAACTTCAAACTTCTAATTTTCCTATTTGAATGCAGCAACCAGCTCTTCCGCATCCTTATAACCCTGTTTTTTCAGTTCCCCGATATACCACTCGGTTACTGGTTCTACAATTGCCTTGAAGGAATCGATATCCAGATCCTCATACGGGATGACCTCGACGCCATTCTTGGACTGCCATCTGGAAAGGATCTCGTCGTCGCCTGCGCGGTTGATCTCGCGCTCGTACTGAACAGCAAGTTTGCCGCACTCATCGACTACTTCCTGCTGCTCCGGTGTCAGGCTGTCGTAAATATCCTGGTTGATGCAGAAGAACAGGCAGTCATAGTTTGCATTCCACATGGAAACGTATTTCTGTACTTCCTGTACGCTTGCCGCATCAATCGCCGGAAGCGGGTTCTCCTGACCGTCTACCGTACCCTGCTGCAATGCCGTGTAAGTCTCGGACCAGTTCATGTTGGTCGCATCTGCGCCCCACAGCTCGTAGCACTTCATCAGAAGGTTTGAACCAGCCACACGCACTTTCAGGTTCTTCATATCTTCCACGGAATGAACCGGGCGCACGCCGTTCGTGAGCTGACGGAAACCATTTTCCGCCATACCCATACAATGCAGGTCATAGGAAGAAAGAATCTCATCCATCTTCTGGCCAGCCTCGCCGTCCAGCTTCGCGTCGGCGTCCTCCACTGAATCAAACAGATACGGCAGCGATACCACGTTGAAACGCGGGTCAAATGCCGAATAAATCAGGTTGCTGTGCATCGAAATCTGCACCGGATCTCCGTTCATCAGCGCCTGGATGCCCTCGGACTGGTTTCCACCGGTCAGCTGATCCGCTGCGTAAACATCTACTTTGACCTTGCCGCCCGTTGCCTGATCCATGAGCTCGCCAAACTTGCGTCCTGCCTGTGCCCAGGTACTGGTTTCTGTCGTGGAACACGTAAAGTTCCAGGTCATTTCCGGCCAGTTCAGGTCACTGTGATCTTCCACCTGATAGGTCGAAGAATTTTCAATGCCCGCCGTCTTAACTGCACTAGCCGCATTTTCAGTAAAGGTGTTTACCAGATCCTCTGCATCATCAAAGCCCTGGTTTTTCAGTTCTCCGATAAACCATTCCGTTACCGGCTCAGCTGCTTTCTTAAAGGATTCGATGTCGAGATCCTCATATTTCAGCACCTCCACACCGTTCTTAGTCTGCCAGCGATCCAGAATCTCCTCATCGCCTGCACGGTTGATCTCACGCTCGTAAGCCACTGCCTTACGGCCTGCCTCATCAACAACCGCCTGCTGCTCCGGTGTCAGGCTGTCATACAGCTTCTGATTGATGCAGAAGAACAGGCAGTCATAGTTTGCGTTCCACAGTGAAACATATTTCTGTACTTCCTGTACACTCGCCGCATCAATCGCCGGAAGCGGGTTCTCCTGCCCGTCTACCGTGCCCTGCTGCAGCGCCGTATACGTCTCGGACCAGTTCATATTGGTCGCATCTGCGCCCCACAGCTCATAGCACTTCATCAGAAGGTTCGAACCAGCCACACGCAGCTTCAGGTTCTTCATATCTTCCACGGAACGAACCGGATGTTCGCTGTTGGTCAGCTGACGGAAACCATTCTCCGCCATACCCATACAATGCAGGCCATAGCTTTCCAGGATCTCAACCAGCTTGTCGCCCGCCGGACCATCTAAGACTGCATCCGCTGTCTCAACAGAATCAAATAGATACGGCAGTGATACAACATTGAACCGCGGGTCAAATGCCGAATAAATCAGGTTGCTGTGCATCGAAATCTGCACCGGATCGCCGTTCATCAGTGCCTGGATGCCCTCAGACTGGTTTCCACCGGTCAGCTGATCGGCTGCGTAAACATCTACTTTGACCTTGCCGCCGGTCGCCTGCTCCATGAGCTCGCCAAACTTGCGTCCCGCCTGTGCCCAGGTGCTTGTCTCGGTTGTGGAACACGTAAAGTTCCAGGTCATATCCGCCCAATCCAGATCGCTGTAATCGCCGATCGTGTTGAAATCGTCATTGTCTGTCTGGGTGGTTCCGCTGTCGCCTCCGGCTGTCTCGCCATTTTCAATGGCTGCCGCACTTCCCAGTGCCGCCGGCAGACAGGTCGAAATCTGCGGAATATAAGTAATTATCAGTAAAACAACAATGGAAGCGGCTACCATCGGAACGACTGCCCTGGAAATCTCCTGCAGCGTTACGCGGATACCGTCTCTTAATTTGATGCCGATCGCGACAAACAGGTTGACACCGACCGGAGGTGTTACCTGACCAATTGCCAGGTTGACCGTTGCCATGATACCAAATGCGATCACGTTGTAGCCCAGTGCCTTGCAGACCGGCAGCATGATCGGGATGAAAATGTACATTGCAGAATTTGCATCAATAAAGCAGCCCGCGATCAGGAAAATAATGTTACAAATCAGCAAGAAAGTAAACTGGTTGCCTGCCACTCTTGCTAACAGTTCGGAAGCAGCCGTCGAAATACCGAAACGGGTGCAGACAAAGGAGAACAGCGACGCACACGCTACGATCAGCATGATGCCGCCGGTGGTCTTTGCCGAATCAATCAGAATTTCCCACAGGTCTTTAAATTTTACTTCCTTATAAATAACCATGCCGACAAACAGACCGTACACAACGGATACGGCTGCCGCCTCGGTCGGTGTAAAGATGCCTCCGTAGATACCGCCCAGAATGATGACCGGCATCAAAAATCCCCAGAAAGCATCCTTAAATGCGTTCCAGCGCTCTTTTGCGGATGCCTTCTCTACGTTGGACGGCACGACATGATTGCTGCGTACCTCCAGCATAACGACAATTATCAGAGCCAGACCCATCAGGATACCCGGGATGATACCTGCCATAAACATATCTCCGATGGAAACACCTGTGATCGACGCGTATACGACAAACGCGATACTCGGCGGGATGACGATCGCGATGGAACTGGAAGTTGCCATCAATGCCGTCGAGAAGGCTGCGGAGAAACCGCCCCGCTCTACCATCGCCGGAATCAGGACCGCACCCAGAGCCGCTACCGTCGCCGGACCGGAACCGGAGATCGCGCCGAAGAAGCAGGCTACGATGATACACACATTCGCAATGCCGCCTTTTCTGTGACCGACACATGTGTCAACAAAACGGATCAGGCGCGTAGAAATCCCCGCCTTCGCCATGATATTTCCGGATAATACGAAAAACGGAATCGCCAGCAGCAGGAATTTACTGATGCCGGAGTAAATATTCGTCGCTACAATCGTTAAAGAAGTACCGGAATACAGGATCGCCGCCGCGGAAGAAAGTCCCAGACAGACGGAGATCGGCACATTCAACACTAATAATACGAAAAAGGTAATAAAAAGAACTGCGCTAACCATTTATTTGTCCTCCTTTTTCGTACACACATCGAGACAGAACTCGATAAAATGGAGAATCATGCACACCGAACCGATCGGTACAAAGGACCAGAAGATCCACTCCGGCCAGTTCAGCACAAAGGTACGTTTCTGGTTCGCAAGCTGCGCCAGTACCTTGTCCATGCCATAGTAAAATAAGATTCCCATAAAGAGAACCGAAAAGATTGTAATCAGAATCATGACCGGCTTCTTTGCCGATTTTGGCAGACGCTCTGTTACCAGATTTAAGCCTACCAGTCCGCCCTCACGCGCAGACAGCGCCGCGCCAAGCAGCGTAATTAATACGAAAATGGCAACAACCAGCTCCTCTGTAAAGGACCAGGACTGGTGAATCACCTTACGGGAAAATACATTTCCCACCGTCAGTACAAGGATCAGGATCATCGTGACTACCAGCACAGTTTTCTCAACCATCGCCACAATATCCATCAGCTTTTTATATCCTTTCATGCTGCGCTCTCCTCCTAAAATAAGTATCTCATTTTTCCACATTTCTGTCGGCTGTACGCATTCATCTGAACGTTTTTGTGTCATAGGACGCAATTTCCTAAGGCATAAAAAAACGCCCCCAGATAATAGGGACGAATGAAGTGCCAGATTTCTGCTAAATGTTCTGTTTTTCTCGGAAAACACGCAAACATATGCAGCACCAAACAAACAAACGCTGCTCCCGCTTGTGCGGGATTCGTACAAAAACAGTGACCGCCGCGCCCTTGCTCTCAGTCAATCGAGGCATGAACGGTTCCGTTTTCATATGGAACAATATCAAACTAAAATTAAATATTGCTGATATGGAATATATTCTACACTTTTTTAATAAATACGTCAACCATTTTTATAGACTACGGTCTATTTAATAAAAGCTGCGTAAAAATAGCATAAAAGAAATAAAATTCTTTTCCCTCAACCTATTGATGATTTGATTTTTCTATACTATAATAAACATCATACGCTTTAAAGTGCGAAAATCTTTTAGACAATACAGGAGGATGAAACTCATGGGATTTGAATATGTCAGCAAGTTGCCGACCCCGGACGAGATTCGTGCACAGTTTCCACTGGCACCGGAGCTGGCCGCAGAAAAAGCTCGAAAGGACGCTGCTATCCGTGACGTCTTTACAGGCGACAGCGACAAGTTTCTTGTCATCATTGGTCCGTGCTCTGCTGACCGGGAAGATGCGGTTATTGATTATGTAAACCGCCTTGCCAAGGTACAGGAGAAAGTGAAGGACAAACTGATTCTGGTTCCTAGAATCTACACCAACAAACCTAGAACAACCGGTGACGGCTATAAGGGACTTTTACACCAGCCAAATCCGGAAGGTAAGCCAAACTTATACCAGGGTCTGATCGCGATCCGCAAACTTCATATGCGTGTGATCGAAGAAACCGGCTTCTCGACCGCAGACGAGATGCTATACCCGGAGAACCTGACCTACCTTTCCGACGTTATGTCCTATGTTGCAGTCGGCGCACGTTCCGTTGAGAACCAGCAGCACCGCCTCGTTGCCAGCGGCATCGACGTACCGGTCGGCATGAAGAATCCGACCAGCGGCGCACTCTCCGTCATGCTGAACGCCGTACACGCAGCACAGCACGGTCATGAGTTCATCTACCGCAGCTGGGAAGTAAAGACACAGGGCAACCCGCTGACCCACACCATCCTGCGTGGTGCTGTCAACAAGCATGACCAGTGCCTGCCGAACTACCACTACGAAGACCTGAAGCTGCTCTTAGACCTCTACAACGAGCGTGATCTGAAGAATCCGGCCTGTATCATCGATGCAAACCACTCCAACTCCAACAAAAAATACATGGAGCAGATCCGTATCGTCAAGGAAGTACTCCACAGCCGTCGTCACTCCGACGATATCCGTAACTTCGTCAAAGGCGTCATGATCGAGAGCTACATCGAACCAGGCAGCCAGAAAGTCGGCGAACACATCTACGGAAAATCCATCACCGACCCGTGTCTGGGATGGGAGGATTCCGAGCGTCTGCTGTATGAAATGGCTGAAGGATTGTAAAATATAGAAATATGCAGAAAAAAAGTCCGGTGGAAAAGCTCCGCCGGACTTTTTTTCGTTAGGAATTCGGATTTCAAAAAGGTTAAAGGATTAAATCTTTTGTATCATGCATTTATTATGGTTATAGTATATCATGCCTATCTCCAAAATGTTTGTATTCTCTTTAAATAAATTATGAAGAAATTCTTAAGATTCACCATTTCGATGCAATAAAAATCCGATTTGCTGCATTAATGAATATTAGGTTTATTGTTCAATTGATTCACATACATAAAAAGAACAGGTTTCGCCATTAAAAAGCTGTACTCCTGCATACAGAGGCTCTCTATCATATGTATATGTCACACTCTTAATATAAAGAAGCGGAGTTCCCTTCTTAACTTTCATCAGTTTTGCTTCTTCAGCCGTGGCCCGGCATAATTCAATCCGCTTCTCTGAAGAAGCAACTCTTACCTTGGCTTCTTCCTGCAGGCACTCAAACAGAGAATTATCATTAAACTGCTTTTCCAGAAGGAAGGAATATTTTACCGGGAAATAGTTCTTCTCAATGGCTACCGGTTCCCCATCCGCTGTACGCAGACGCGAAATATAAACTACATAGGATCCAGGTTCCAGATTTAACTGTTTTTGAATCTTGTCATCTGCCAGAACCAGCTTATTTTCAAGCATCTGTCCCCCAGGCTTCATATTCATATGACGGCACATTTCTGAAAAGCTCTGGAGATTTTTTATATCCTTCGCGAATTTCTGTCGGCAGATGAAGGTTCCTTTTCCCTGCTTCTTTTCCACAAGGCCCTGGCTCACCAGATCATCCACTGCACGCCGAACTGTGATCCGGCTCACATTGTACTGTTTTGCTAACTCTGCCTCTGCCGGAATTCGTTCCGTTGCATTATAAACCCCATTCTCAATATCTCGTTTCAAACTCTCCACAATCTGTGCATATAATGGAACTATGCTGTTTGGATTTGTATTTATCTCCATACCCTTCTCCTTTTCATTCTTTATAATAATTGAGCCCTACATCTATATAGTCAAAATGATATATAATGTTATATACACTATCATACTATTTGTATTGTTCCATTACAAGCTTTTTTCGTTATTTTAACAAAGAAATTGCATTATTTTTACTCGGTATAAAAAAAAGAAAAAAGCAGACCCACAATAACTACACGATTGCAGGCCTGCTTTCATATTATGTTTTTGTTTTTACATCAACTATTAATAATCAAATTTCCACATATAACGGCGATATGTCATCGGATGCATTCTCACATCTGCCATTGCTGAAATAAACTGCTTGGAAATCGGATGGAACAGAAGTGAATTGAAGTATTCTGCAACACTCTCATCCAGTTCGCCTAAGCCAAGCTTCTCTGCATCGATAACCCAATGATGACCGCCAAACTGATTTAAGAAGCGTTCTGCTCTCTCATCTACCGGTCTTGTTCGTCCAATGCTCTTGAACAGAAGGATGGCAAGATCCTTGTCACAGGTCTCAAAAGCACCGTGGAAATATTCACCAGAATGAATCGGAACACAGTGTACGGTCTGCATCTCCTGAAAGAAGCAGAATGCATCTGAATAGGATACCTCCCAGGCTGCACCACTTGACATTACATTCCATACAGTATCATCTTTGTAGGTCATGGCAAATTTAGCTGCCTCCGCACGCACATCTGTATATGCTTTTCCGTAAATTGTTTCCAGCTTCTCGAATCCTTCCAGAGCCTGATCATATGCCTCATAATTGTCATATTCTTTTAAGAGCCAGAACGCAATCTTTAACGCCGTGCCCTGGCTGTTGTAATGAACTAAGGTTGGATCCTTATACCACTCATCTGCATGATAGTAGGTAATATAATAATCAGCCGTCTGCGCTGTCAGAGAATCTGCATATCCGGATAAACCAACCGTAACGGCGCCTTTTTCTTTTGCCACCTTTAATGCTTCCACGGTTTCTGCCGTTGCCTTAGTGGAGGTTCCAATCACAAGTGTATTCTTATCTACATTCTTCGGAGTTGCATTCACGAACTCACTGCTGTTATATCCCTGAACACGCAGAGAGCTCTCCTGATTTAACAGAAACCGTGCCGGATAAGAGGATGCAAAGGATCCTCCGCAAGCCACGAAAATAACCTGTTTTAATCCGCCATTTTTATCCAGATCTGCTTTGGCTTTTGTCATCACATCGATGACTTCCTGCATACCTTTAATCATAGAATTAATCCTCTCTTTCTTACGTTTTGCCGTATCTTATCCTCTGAGGGCTTTGGTTGCCTGTTCGTCTACCTGATAATGAACTCCATCTGATACAACAACCACACCATAATCTTTTTTCGCTGCCTCTACAGACACCTTTTTCTCAATGACATCCTTTAATACCTTTTCCGGCTCACGCTTCATCGGATCACCATATCCGCCTGCACCAGGAGTTTCAACCCGGATGATATCGCCCTTCTTTAACGGAAAACTGGTTGTCTTGTGTCCCATTTTTGTGATAGTTCCATCCGGAGTTACACGGTAGAATGCACCGGCAGCGCCTTCTTTACCGCCATCTAATCCCCATGGATGGAATTTATGACGATCACCTAATCCGGTATATGCCACATCATCCTGCATCATCTCTAACTCACGCTCGATACCAAGGCCGCCTCTAAACTGGCCGGCACCGCCTGTATCTTCCTTCAGTTCATATTTTCTGGCAAGAATCTTTGTGAACTCCATCTCGGTTGCCTCAATCGGCATATTAGAGGTATTGGTCATGTTTACCTGAACACCAGATAAACCATCTAATCCCTTCGAAGCACCGCCGCCTCCGGCAATAACCTCGTGGAAAATAAACACACTGTCTGTTCCGATTGCACCTTCACCTGCTAAGATGGTGGTGGTACAAGCACCATTACCAGCCGTTACGACGGTATCCGGGAAGATTGGTGCCAATGCTCCGAAAATGGCATCCGGGATTCGCTGCTGGCAGTCAATCTGTGCACCAATCGGACTTGGTTCTGTTGGATTAACGATACAGCCCTTCGGTGCAATGATCTTAATCGCACGGTTAATTCCCTCATTGGCTGGGATATCATCTCCCATTAATGCCTTAATGGAGAAGAATACGGCTGCTTTCGTACAAGGGTACGGCACATTGATCGGTGCTTTAATCTGCTCAGCGGTTCCTGTAAAATCAATTGTCAGGTCATCACCCTTAATGGTAATTTTCACTTTAATCGGAAGCGGATCCGGATATTTGTCGCCGCAGCCATCCACATAATCGGTATAGCTGTATTCTCCATCCGGAAGTTCTGCAACGACTGCACGGACACGGCGCTCCGAATAGCCTACCAGCTCTTTCATGCACTCAATCAAATCGTCCTGATAACGGGCATAAGCTTCCTGAATTCTCTGTACACCGATCAGGTTTGCTGACATCTGTGCGGTCAGGTCGCCCTCTCTTTCCTGTGGAACTCTGGTATTATCAAGAAGAAGGTCCATAACACTCGGAATCAGTTTTCCATTCTGGCGGATACGGATTACCGGAATTCGAATACCTTCCTGGAATAAGCTATCTGCATCTCCGGAGGTAGAACCAGGTACCTTACCACCGATATCTGAATGATGCGCAATATTGGCAATCCAGCCAACCAGTTTATCTCCCACAAAGGCCGGTGCTGCGATTACGATATCCGGCAGATGATTGCCGCCGCCATGATACGGGTCATTGGCAATATACATATCGCCTGGCTGAACATTTTCCTTTCCAAATTTTTCATAAATATTAGGAACTACACTCAGCATTGAGCCTAAAAGTGCAGCTAAACTTTCCACCTGGGCAACACTATTTCCATCCGGATCGATTACTGCAGTACACACGTCGCGACGTTCCTTCATATTAGTAGAATATGCACTGCGGACAATGATTCCATAAGTCTCCTCAGCAATGGACATCAGAAGATTGCGGACAACCTCAACTGTTACGGTATCAATCTGTTTTGCCATCTTACTTCGCCTCCTCATCATGAATCTTTAAGTTGTGATATCCATCTACGTGGATGACCCATCCTTTCGGAACCACTAACGTAGTATCCATCTGTTCGCAGATGCACGGACCAGGAATCGACTGACCCGGAACAAATTTATCTCTTAAATAGACCGGTGTTTCAACATACTCATCACTGTTCTGGAACAGAACCTGACGAACTTCGATCGGTTCTGGAATCGGTGCCTCCGGATGAAGCTCTGCTGCTTTCAGGTCCGGTTTATCGATAACGCCGATAGCGGATACACGATAACTTACAAACTGTACAATCGCATCTTCTTTGCAATAGCCGTAGCTTCTCTTATGCTCTGCATGGAAATCAGCCAGTGCTTTCTTCAAAGTCTCTTCCGTCATCTTTCCTGCCGGAACCGGAATGCTGATCTCAAAGTTCTGACGCTGATAACGCATATCAACGGCAAATTCAAAGTAACGTCTGTCTGCCGGAACACCTTCTTTATCCAGAAGACCGGTTCCCTGCTCTACCATGTTATCAAACTGCTCATTGATGTCATCTAAGTTTCCGGCTTCACCATTCATGATCTTAGTTCTGGATAAGTCGAATTTTGTATCTGCCAGAAGAAGTCCGAGACTACAAAGAGTACCTGGATGCGGCGGAATCAATACTTCCTTCATTCCCAGTTCTTTTGCCACCTCGCATGCATGAAGCGGGCCGGCGCCTCCGAATGCCATCAGGCTAAATTCGCGGACATCATATCCCTTTTCTACGGATACGCTTCGGATTGCACGAACCATGTTGGAATTTACGACTGTGATAATACCGTTCGCTGCACGTTTCATATCCAGATTGGATTTATCACAAATTTTTGTCTTGACAGCGTTTTTAGCCAGTTCAATATCTACATACATTCTGCCGCCAAGAATCTTCTTCTGATTCAGCTTG
The DNA here is from genome assembly GCF_003479985.1 of Clostridium sp. AM43-3BH. Taxonomy (NCBI): domain Bacteria; kingdom Bacillati; phylum Bacillota; class Clostridia; order Eubacteriales; family Clostridiaceae; genus Clostridium; species Clostridium sp. AM43-3BH. The sequence goes on along the minus strand of NZ_QUIH01000003.1, from coordinate 83,880 downwards.
CCAAGAACAATATTGGCATCTGTTACGCAAGGATTCTCACCGCCGCGCATATAGCAGGCCGGTCCAGGTGTTGCACCCGCACTCTTAGGTCCTACCTTTAAGGCACCGCCTTCATCAATCTTTGCAATGGAACCGCCGCCGGCACCGATGGTAATAATATTAATCATCGGGATTCTGGCCGGATATCCTTCTACATAACGCTCATTCGATACCTGCGGTGTATAATTTTCAATTAAGGAAATATCTGCGCTGGTACCACCCATATCAAAGGTAATAATCTTGTCTGCTTCGCACTGTTTGCCAATATATGCAGCTGCGATAACACCGGCACTCGGTCCGGACAATGCTGTCTTAATCGGGCAGTCGATGGTTTCTTTTATTGAAATGATGGAACCATTGGACTGGGTTACATAGGGCTCTACCTGAATACCAAGCTTCGCAATGGAATCACGGAAATTATTTACATATTTTTCCATAACCGGTCCCAGATAACTATTCATAACCGTTGTACTCATACGGCTGAACTCACGGAACTCCGGTGCCAGTTTACTGGAAATCGTAACGTATGCTTCCGGGAACTCTTCATGAATGATCTCTTCAATTCTTTCTTCATGAACCGGATTAATGAATGAGAACAAAGTACAAACTGCAATTGCTGTCACACCCTGTGCTTTTAAGTATCGAACGACCTCTCTTGTTTCGTTCTCATCCAGCGGAGTCTCAACACTTCCGTCGTAACGGATTCTCTCTGTTACCGTACAGTTTAAACCGGACGGAACCAGTGGATACGGTTTCTGTGCCTGAAGATTGTAAAGAGAAGGACGTCTCTGGGTTCCGATTTCCATCAGATCCTTAAATCCTTTGGTAGTAATAAGGCCAAGGCGGCAACCTTTCTTCTCGATTAATGCGTTCGTTCCTACGGTTGTACCGTGTGCCAGATAACTAACTTCTTCCGGAGCTGCTTTCTTAATCTCTAATACATCCTGAACGCCCTTTACAATTGCTCTGGACGGATCCGCCGGTGTGGAACTATCCTTGTAATTGAACAACTCACCTGTTTCCTGATTAAAAACAGAAAAATCTGTAAACGTTCCTCCAACGTCTACGCCAATCATATATGACATAGTATTTCCTCCTATGTAGTGTATTTTTCAAGCTGCACCTTCCGGGTATGGTCGTTTACCCATCCGGACTTTTCAGGATATTGACATCATACAGTTTATATTGTTATATAACGTCATATCTCCTTTACTGATAACATACTCTTCTTTCCGTCATTTGTCAATACTTTTTCAATCAAAAATTCCATGCTTTTTGAGCCACCTTATGCTCTGTATATCTGCCTGCCTTGGATTAGAGCGATACCTCGGATCATTCTGCTCCAGCGCATACATTCCCTTATATCCAGCTGATTCAAGAATATCCAGATATTCACAGATGGGAAGATCCCCATCCCCAAGGGCCATGTGAACCGCCGGGTGGGAATCATGGAGATGAATATGTGATAATTCTGCTCCATGGGCTAAGTAACGTTCTATCTTCTGGTCCATATAAACCATTTGTCCTATATCCAGCATAGGCTTCATGCTTCCTGAAGGCATAAGGGAAATCATCTCTTTCTGCTGCTCCGGCGTGTTCAGCACGTTCGAAGACAGAGGTGTCAATGTCTCCAGCACAAGTAAAATACCCATTTTCTGAGCCTTTTCTGACAAACGATGCAGGCTCTCTTCGCTCCGCTTCCACGCATCCTCCACTGGTTTGTTGAAATAACCGCATCCAGCTGAAACCAACACCTTTGGGCAGTTCAATATTTCTGCTGCATAAAATGCACGTTCAAAATTGCGTATGCTATATTCACGTATTTTTTCATCTTCTGCTGCCAGATTGACCGGATACTGGCATTGCTCCGGCGTGATACAGCATACTGAAAGCTCACGGCTCCGAATCTGAGCAGCTTTTTCTTTCAGCTGCGCTTCGTCCATCGTATCCAGACAGAAGGACGGACCTGCTGCCCAGAGTTCCACATTTTGCATTCCCAGTAAAACAGCCGTATCCAGAAAGTACTCGAACGGATACCGCAGATACTGATAGCTCCCCAGTGCAAATCGTTCCTTTGATATCTGCACCATGACCCTCACTTCCTTTTTTATTTTTGTTTTTATAATTCTCTGTAAATCCGGTCATGCTCAGACTTCGGTACCGGCACACCGTCTCCAAAGGCACCATTCTTCAAGCAGGTTCCTGCTGAAAATACAGCTGCCGCTTTCAATGCCTCCGGAAGTATCTCTGCCCTTATCTCACTGTTTTTCCAGCTTCCCTCCGGTTGTGTTTCCAGCTTTTTCAAGATGGTAATCAGCATAGCAGTGGCAAAGCTGTCTCCGGCTCCCATGGTATCCACCGGAGTGACATAATCCGGCAGCTGGCAATAAAACCGCTCCCCATCAAAAACCGTTGCTCCCTTACTTCCACGGGTAGCTGTCACCACACTGCATCCCTTTTCATACAGCTTCCGGCACAGTTTTTCTGTCTCCTCATCATTCAGATCACTACAGGATAGAAATGCAAAATCAATATATGGGCATACACGTTCCACCCTGTCTTCCTCATTCCAGCGATACGAAAAATCATAGCTTACCAAGGGAGAAAGTCCATGCAGGGCTGGAAGCAGCCCATCGGTAAACCCATTGTTGGTTGTATGAATCAAATTAAAACCATCCGCATATTCCAAATCCTCTTTTTCCAGATAAATTGGATGCTGCTGCAGAACACCACCTTTATTGCTTCCTTTAAATACACGATCTCCATCTACAAGGGTTACTCTGGCAAAGCCATTTTCTCCTTCATAGATGCGGCAATGACTGTGTCCGACTCCGTGTGCATCTAAAGATGCCTGCACGTGATCCGCTACTGCATCCTTTCCAAATACTCCCATAAAATCCGATTCTGCTCCCAGCATTCTTGCATATACCGCAAAATTTACTGCCTGACCACCCGGATACATGGTTCCGGTATGCAGATATACATCACACACATTATCTCCAAGACCTAATACTTTCAGCATTTTCTGTTTCCTCCTGTATTTTTATCGATTGAATTTGTTTTGAAACGAAAAGCGGCCGCCTGGAAGAGGCCGCCATTCCCTGGCAGTTCTGTCCCAAGCGGCAGCATTATTCTTAATTTAAATTTTACTTATTTATTAAACTGACGAGTCTGATCATAAAGATCCTTGGTTGTAAAGAAGCCTTCATCCTGAAGCTCTTTTCCTAACGGTTCTGCTGCATCAATAAATGCCTGGCGATCAATGTCACAGAATGTTACGCCGCCTTCGTTAATTAACCACTCTTTATCTTCCTCCCACTTGTCGAGAGTTCTTTCAGAATGATGAGAAGCTACCTGTGCTGCTGCATCAGAAATTACTTTCTGATCTTCTTCCGATAAGCTGTTCCAGAACTGAGTGGAGAAGCAGATCTGCTCAACCGGATATGCGTAATCCACATCTGCTACATATTTTGCAGACTCATAGAGGCCTGCAGAACGATAGGAGTCTTTCGAACACTCACCACCGTCAACTACGCCCTGCATTAAAGCAAATGGATATTCGGACCAGGCAACTACAACCGGTGTTGCTCCCATCGCTCTCGCATTTTTCTCAAAGATCGGAAGGTTCGGAATACGATATTTCATGCCAACCATATCTTTCGGGCTCTTGATCTCTTTGTTTGCAAAGAAGATACGCGGATTCTTCTGGAATTCGAAGTTTACTACGTGAATTCCCTGATTATCCAGGCTCTCCCAGATTGGATCTGCCACATCACTCTTTAAGTAATTAATCATGGAATCGTAATTGTTAAATGCAAATGCCATGGAAAGAATGTTTAAATCAGATTCATAAGTTGCCAGGGTATCTAAGGCACACATCATGCCCTCCTGCAGTCCTACCTGAAGGTTCTCCAGCATCGTGGTCTCATTGCCAAGCTGCTCTGCGGGATAAAACTCAAAGTAATATCTGTCACCGATCTTATCATTTACCAGATCACAGAACTCTTCACAGGACTGCGGTGCCGGCTCTCCGATGGCTCCGGAGTTACCGAATTTGACAACCTTAGCTCCAGCCGGAGCCGGTTTTGTTTCTACTGTATCAGCTCCTCCTTCAGTCTTATCGGTGGTCTGTGCGGAGGCCTGCTCCGATGTGGTTGTCTGTGCAGTGGACGATCCACAGCCTGCTAATGTGCCTACTGCCATGGCTGCCGTCAGGACAAGTGCAATTTTTTTCTTCATAAACTTTCCTCCTTAAATTGTGTACTTTATACTATCTTAATCTCTTACTCTTACATGGATCCTAACAGTCTCGGAAGGAACATGGTCAGCGGCTCCCAGAATGTTGTAATCATCAGTGTAATAAACATCGGGATCAGAAACTGTACCGTATATTTCAGTGCAGTTTCAAATTTATTACCGGTCGCCTTCGCTGTTACAAACAACGCTGGTGCCATCGGCGGAGTGATTAATCCAAGTGTTACATTCAGTACGGCCATAACACCCATCTGAACATAGCTCATACCAAGAGCCGTTGCCAGATTCATAAGAAGCGGTGCCACCATAATCAAAATCTGCATGGAACCAATAAAGCAGCCCAGGAATAATAACATTGCATTTAATACTAAAAGAATGATGATTTTATTTCCTAAGGACATCAGAAGAGTTGTCATAAAACCAATCAGACCACTGGTTACAATTACCCAGTTAAATACAAGACCGGTTGCACACAGACACATGGACATACCCGCGCTGGCTAATGTATCCTTTAATGCCTTTGTCAGCATCTTAAAGCTGAAACGTTTTAAGCAGATAGCCAGGATGACGCAATACATAGCTGCTACAACGGAACACTCTGTAGGAGTAAAGATACCGGTCATAATGCCAAGTACCAGGATAGCCGGGCCACCCAGTGCCGGAAGTGATGTATACAGAGAGTGGAATCGCTCGCCCCAGGATGCCTTCGGTGCCCGCGGGCAGGCAATGTGCTGGGTTTTCACTGCAATCGGAATCCAGATCATCATGGCCACGCCCATCAGGACACCCGGTCCCATACCAGCCTGGAACATAGCCAGTGTGGAGGTCTGGCTTAAGAATGCCCAGACAACGAAGTTGATGGACGGCGGAATAATCGGTCCGATACCTGCGGATGCTGCCGTTACTGCTACTGAGAAGTCTGGATCGTATCCGGCTTTTGACATCGCACTTACCTCAATGGTTCCAAGTCCTCCGGCATCTGCCAGAGCGGAACCGGACATTCCGGCAAATACCATGGAAGATAATACATTGGCATGTGCAAGTCCTCCCGGGAGATGACCGATCCATTTTTCAAACATTCCAAATAGTCGGTCCGTTAGTCCCACTTCATTCATAAAGCATCCTACAAAGAGGAATGCCGGTAATGCCAGCATGTTGAAATCAGCCAGGGAGTTTGCTGTTTTCTGTGCAAACATAACAAATGATTGATGGTTAAATACAATGAATTCAAACGCTGAAGCCAGCATTGCGTATGCAATCGGTACTTCCAGAAGAATTAATACCACAAAGGTGATAAAATAGACGGCTAAATAGGGATCCAGATTAGTCAAGAAGACCGCCTCCTTCCTTTTCTACCGGTACACAGATGGATTCATCTCCGGTAATTACAAATGCGATTGCCTTATATGCAGACATTACCAGCATAATCACTCCCATCACCAGAACCGGCAATGCATAGTAATAACCCTTGCTGATAGGAAGTCCTCCAACGGGAGGCATCTTCTTCTGCATCTGAAACAGCTGCCAGGATGCCGGAATATAAACCCAGCTTATCACAACAATCAAAAAGTTCGTAAATGTAAACATTCCTCTGCGAAATGCCTTTGGCATACGGTTCATGATAAACTCCAGAACTGCATGACCATTGTCCCAATAAACGGTACACCATCCAAGACACATGGACCATATCATCAACGCTGTTACACATTCATCAATTCCGTATATAGGGTGCTTAAATATAAAACGCATCAATACCTGAAGGAACAATAGTGCCATAAAAGCGAATATCATGTATCCGGTAAATACTTCCACCACACTATTCGCTTTATCCATAGCCTTACCAATTGAATAGATACTTTTCTTCATACTCTAATTGCCGCGCTTCGCTGCTGCGAATACGTACTCTCCTTCCTTTAAAATTAATTTCTATCATATAATGTCATGTGCTATAAGGGGTTCCTGGTTTTCTCTGCTCTGGCCGACCTATCCATTCAAATACTCGTCCAGATCCCCTTATATTATAATACCTTCAAAGACATCATATATCGTTATGTTATTTTTACCATACTTTGATTCATTTTGCAAGTATAAATTTATTTTTCATCGTCGCTTTTTATATTATCATAGGTTTTCTCCTTTCTTTTTTGTAAATTTTGCCAACTTTTGATTCATTTGCGTTATTATACGCAAAAAGTGGAACTCTCTCCTTCGTTGGAGAGCAGTTCCACTTTCATCTTATAACATTATATAATCTTTTGATGTCTCTCATTCTAACACTGCATCTTTTTATTGTCAAGCCTCTCTTTTAAAAAAACAAGAATAAAAAATAGGAGGTTCATGCTTCCCAACAAAAAGCTAAAGAGAATCAAGAATTCCGGGTAAAACAGATCGCACAGCTTCCCCCCTGCCATGTTTGCACATACGGTTCCGATCACACTGCTGATGGTTAGACCAATGGAAATACTAAAGCTTTTCAGACGTTCATCCGATGTTTCCGCAAAACACTCTACGCTGGCACTCATATAAAGGGCAAAACTGACGGACTGAAGAATCTGCCCCAGATAAAGAGACCACTCACCCGAAAAAAGCTGAAAGCAAATCGGACGAAGCAGGTTTGTGCCCAAAGCTGCTGCCATCCCCCAGAGGGCCGGATAGGTTTTCTTTTTTCCAATATAGGCTAACAAAAGCAGACTCAAAAACTCTACTGCAGCTCCTATTCCACAAACATTTCCAAATAATTCCGCATCTCCTCCACGCTCCGCAATAATCAATGACAGGAAGCTGCCAACTGGCCGATGACTGAACCAATAAAGAGTGCTTATTGTTAAACAAAACAAAAAACGACGGCTTTTTACCAATTGCTGAAACGCCTGAACAAACGAAAGACTTTTCTCTGCCTCCCCTTTCTTTCGATGATTGCCAAGCCTGGTATCCGGAAGCAGGATGAGAAATGGAATCATCATAAGAAATAAAAGAATCTGCATCTGAAAATAACGATTCCATCCCCAGTGTTTGAAATAAAATCCTCCAATCACTGACATCACTGCAAATCCAATGGAACCACCGGCACGAATCCGGCTGTATATCAATCCCGGATAACTTTCCTTACTTAAATTAACCCAGGCATCCATCAGCTGACTAAAGGGATAGGCCAATCCGGCTGCCAGAACCAGCCCCGGCAGAAGCAGCCATGACTGGTTCATGAATTTTGTGCAAAAAGCACACACCATTGATACGATACCGATACAAACTAAAAGGTATCTTCTGGTGGGCAGAAATGTATCTGTTATATAGCCTCCCACCGGTTCCATCAAAAGATTGGCCAAAAATGTCAAACTGGTAATAATTCCGCAGACTGTGGCGCTATAGCCCTGCTCTGTTAAAAACAAAACGATGAAACTCGAAAAGACACAATAGACCGCATAATAAATAAAATAAGCCGAAAAAAACAGAACAGTACAGCTCCTTTTCCCTTTCACTAATGTATCTTTTCCCGCCCCAGTCATAACAAAACCAAAGGAATAACCGCCAGCGATAATCTCTGATTAAAAATACAGTTTCCATCCTGCCAGCCTTCCTCGTAAAAGCAAGCAATCGCATCCTTTCCTGCAAGATCCGATGCTCCCCCTTCTTCTGCTATCATAAGTCCATCGTTCCATGTAACACCATCATCTTTACTAAGCCGAATCGTGAGCTTCTGACGAGCGTCAAGACTCCAGCGAACAGACTCTCCCTGTTTCTGCCGTTCCAGCGCCGGTTCATCTCCATAGGCACAATTAACAAAAGCCATCTTCCCATCTGACAGTGACAAAAGAGCGCCTCCACAGATTGGATCCGGAAGTTCTTGATTTAACCAGGGTTCTCCCCAGCGTATAGTATCTTCCCCATCTATCTCTTTTTTGCTTTCACAAAAAGCTCTTCTTCTGACTCCCGGAATTTCATGGCGCATGGTTGCAAGCAGTGTTCCATCACTCCGTTCTGCCACGGAGCTTTCTGTGGGATCGCCAACCCCGTTTCCCGCCGGAACTACACTGCTGCATCTCCATGTTTTTCCTTGATCCTGACTGGATAGACATGCAAAACAAGCTGGGAGATGGGCATTTTCCCCACGGCTCAGCCACAATGGAAGTATCAGTGTCCCATCTTTTTTGCTTATTCCATGACCAGGTGCAATCGCCCACAATGTAACCGGCCATTCTTTCCGGAATCCGTCAATCAGGGATGTCAACTCCCTTTCCGTTCCAAATGAAACACCATTATCATCGCTTTCTTTCAAAAATAATCTCTTATAATCCTGACACCAGAAAAAATAGAGCTTTCCCTCCGCTGCTGCTATTAACAAGGGATTATGAATCAGCTCATCGTCTTTGGGAGAAACCATCGTAACCCGCTCGCCGATTGGCTCTATCGTTTCACCTATCATGCGATATCTTCTTAAAAACAGAGTTCGGCTGTTTCCTCCACCTTTTCTTCCTTCATAGGTCAGGAGCAAATCCCCATTGGAGGCTGTCACGATTCCCGGTACGCGATAGGAATCAAAACCATGCTCATTATTTTCTTCTACCACAATCCGGGTATATTTTTTTTCTGCCATATGGTCCTCCTATCTTACTTCTCCAGTGAAAAAGAACAGTCATATTGTTTTACATATTTATCCATTCCGGAGGCTGAATATAATACCATCGTACAGCAGCTGCCAAAATCACCGGTACGCACTACGACTTTGGCCTTCTGCATCGTTTCCGTTAAGCGATCCTGGCTGATGGTTCCGCCAGGCAGCTGCGGCAGCAGCGACTGAATCTTTTGATACATAGCATCATTATACTGGGGCATTAACTCAAACACTTCGTAACGCTCTGCCACCAGGTCGTTCATGATTGCGCACATCGTCTGTTCAAGGGTTGGAACTCCTCTTATCAGTGACACATCAATTACATTGCAGCCATCCGGAATCGGCATATTAGCATCACAAATCACAATTGCATCCTTATGGCGGGCCGTGGCTAATGCATATCCAAGCTCTGCGTTAATCACCGTGTTCTTAATCATATACTACTTCCTCCTTTTTGCAGCATTATGTTATATAATGTCATTACGTTATATGATAAGTATAGAGGAAAGAACAAAAAAGTCAATGCTTTCGATAAAATATGGCATAAAAAGAACGGACTCTGTCACATCTTGTACAGAATCCGTTCTTTTTCAATTTTTTATGGACTAAATATTCTTAAACAGATCACAGAAATCAAAGGTCGCAAAATAATCCTTCGGTGTCTCTGCCCGGCGGATCATCTCCACGGAACCATCCTCTTTCAGGAGCAGTTCAGCCGAACGCAGCTTTCCGTTGTAGTTGTAGCCCATCGAAAAACCATGTGCGCCGGTATCATGGATGACAAGGATATCGCCCATATCAATCTTCGGAAGCATCCGGTCAATCGCAAATTTATCATTGTTCTCGCACAGGGAACCGGTTACATCGTATTTGTGGTCGCACGGCTCGTTCTCTTTTCCCATGACCGTGATGTGATGGTATGCGCCGTACATCGCCGGGCGCATCAGGTTGACTGCACACGCGTCCACACCGATATACTCTTTGTAGGTGTGTTTCTCATGGATTGCCGTTGTCACAAGGCAGCCATACGGCGCCAGCATGAAACGTCCCATCTCTGTATAAAGCGCTACATCGCCCATGCCAGCCGGAACCAGAACTTCCTCATAAACCTTGCGGACGCCCTCGCCGATTGCAAAGATATCGTTCGGCTCCTGATCCGGGCGGTAAGGAATGCCAACGCCACCAGACAGGTTGATAAATTTAATATCTGCGCCAGTCTCTTCTTTCAGCTTGACCGCCACCTCAAATAATACCTTCGCAAGCATCGGATAATACTCATTTGTAACCGTATTGCTTGCAAGGAAGGCATGGATACCGAAATGTTTCGCACCTTTTGCTTTCAACACCTTGAATGCCTCAAATAACTGCTCGGTTGTCATACCGTATTTCGCATCGCCTGGGTTGTCCATGATATCATTGCTGATCTTGAACAGTCCGCCCGGATTGTAACGGCAGCTGATCGTCTCCGGAATATAACCGATCGTCTTCTCCAGGAAATCAATGTGCGTAAAATCATCAAGGTTGATGATCGCGCCCAGCTCGGCAGCCATCTTGAACTCCTCCGGCGGTGTATCGTTGGAGGAGAACATGATCTTCTCGCCATCGTACTTCATCGCCTTTGCCATCATAAGCTCTGTCAGCGAAGAGCAGTCCACGCCGCATCCAAGTTTCTTTAAAATATCAATTACAAATGGATTCGGTGTTGCCTTTACAGCAAAATACTCTCTGAATCCCTTGTTCCAGGAAAATGCACGCATCAGGCGCTCGCCATTCTCGCGGATTCCCTTTTCATCATACAGGTGGAACGGTGTCGGGTATGTTTTCTTGATCTCCTCCAGCTGCTCCCGTGTTACAAATGGTTTCTTCTCCACTTTTACATCCTCCGAACTAAAATCTACATATAAAACTAAAAAGTCTGGACTACCGGGAACATACACTACTCCCGGCACGCCCAGACTCCTTTGTCCTGCTACTATTTATACACCAAAAACCGTGTTTTATCAACTGATTTCCCGAAAAACGCCCACAAATGGGCGGTATTTGTTACTGTTCACGCATACGTGCCCAGTAACGGAATTTGCCGTGGCTTCGCATTTAAATACGGCAAATTCCTGCTGCCACCACGTTTTCTTACGGCACTTTCGGTTCCAAAAGTGCCTACCTGTGAACAGTAACTGGTATTTTTCTCCTTTTCTCCGCCAGGACACAAACTCCGGACAAATTGAATCATTTTCCAGATACATCTATGAACCGGTCACAAATTCAGGCGCAGAATCCGGTCTCTACTCTACCACCATTACACGCATGATATTCGTATCGGCTACCGGTTCATGACGGTTGGCACGTGTCACCACACCCGCAGTTGCAACCACAATTTCACCCTCTTTGACGATACCTTTCTCTTTCAGCAGTTCCACCGATGCAAATAAGAGTGCATCCGTCGATTCAGCGCGTTTTGCATGGAACGGCTTAACACCCCAGTAGAGCTGCATCTGGCGGACAGCCGTCATGCTCGGGGAAAGTCCCGCGATCAATGCTTTCGGACGCCATTTCGAAAGCATTCTCGTCGTAAATCCGCTGACACTCGGAGCCACAATGACCGGCGCTTCCAGATCGGAGGCGGTCGCTACGGATGAATAGCATACCGTATTAGATATATTTCGAAGATTTTCTGCCGATACCTTTCTTCTCTGGTAGAACATATAATCCAGATATTTCTCCGACTCCTCGGCGATCTGGCTCATCATGCGGACTGCCTCGATCGGGTAACTTCCCATCGCCGTTTCTCCGGACAGCATGACCGCATCGGTTCCCTCGTACACTGCATTCGCCACATCCGATACCTCGGCACGCGTCGGACGCGGGTTGCGGATCATTGAATCGAGCATCTGGGTCGCCGTGATAACAACCTTGCACGCTAAGTTACACTTGCGGATGATCATCTTCTGAATGTGCGGAACCTTCTCTGCCGGTATCTCCACGCCCATATCGCCCCGGGCTACCATGATGCCGTCGCTCGCCTCAATGATGGAATCAATATTTTCAATTCCTTCTTCATTCTCGATTTTCGCGATAATCTGCATAGCAGAACCTTTTTCATCCAGAATCTCCCGGATCTCGCGGATCGCATCGGCATTGCGGACGAACGAAGCCGCCACAAAATCAAAGCCTGCATCCACGCCGAAACGAATGTCTTCCTTATCTTTATCGGTCAGCGCCGGAAGCTTGACCCGTACTCCCGGTACATTGACACCCTTCTTCTCGCCCAGCTCGCCTCCATTTTCAATCCGGCAGACGATATCTGTTCCATTGACCTCCCGCACGTGCAGCTCGATCAGACCATCGTCAATCAGAATGCGGTCACCCGGCTTTACATCCTCCGCCAGCCCCGCATAGTTGATGTAGCCGCGTGTCTCATCACCCACGATCTCCTCGGTCGTCAGCGTATACAGATCGCCCTCTTTCAGCGTCACTTTCTTTCCATCTTTTAATTTGCCAGTACGGATTTCCGGTCCCTTGGTATCCAGAAGCGATGCGATCGGAATCCCCAGCTCCTCGCGCACACTCTCCAGAATCTCCAGACGATGTTTATGCTCCGCATGATCGCCATGCGAAAAGTTAAAACGTGCGACATCCATGCCATTTAACGCCAACTCCTTCATAATCTCCCGGTTATCGGTGTTTGGTCCCATTGTGCAGACAATCTTTGTCTTTTTCATTCTGTCATTCCTCCTCATATTCTGTCATTTATCGAGATTTTTCCCATCAGTGAATCATTTATAACCTCTTTTGTATGCTTCATCCAACCTATTTAAATCCCCTGCTAAAAAAACAATCCACCGCTTGGTTCTATTTAGAATCTTTCAATTCTTCTTCCGTCACGTGTTTGTGCGTATACAGATGATCCATGCAATATTCCAGATTTCCCGCACACTTCGAACAATAGCGGAATTCCAGGTTCGGATCATCCTTCTCGGTGCGTCCGCAGACTGCACATTTATGATGCGTCAGCGAAATTTTCTGAATCTGTGCCTTCTGCATCTCGTTTTTAAACTTCTGCTTACGGACCATCTCTTTCGGACTGGCTTTCCGATAGTTGCGCGTCATCAGGAAGAAAATGATAAAATTGAGCATCGAAACAACAATCTCAATTTTCGCGATAATGCCACCCGTTAAGAAACTGTAGACCAGAAGCGCTCCATACATCATTCCGAGGTATTTCGCCCGGATCGGAATAAAAATCAGAAGGAACTGCATCTCCGGGAAAGTGCAGGCAAACGCCAGAAACAGCGATTCATTTAAGTAATACGGGGACATCGGCACCGAAAAGCCGGTCACACCGTACACCAGAAATGCCGCGATGATGTGTCCCAGCACGCCCATAAAGAAAAACATATTAAATCGGAAGGTTCCCCACACGCGCTCCAGCGTCGAGCCAATCGAATAATAGAGATACATCGCAAGCAGCGCAAACAGTACGCCCGACTGAGGCGGGCATACGAGAAAGGTCACGATTCTCCACACCTGCCCCCGCAGGATCGCCGCCGCATCAAGTGCCAGATACTGCACGTAAAAATATGGATTAAACAGGCTCATCACAAATCCAGCCGCATACATCATGATGATGTAGTACATCAGATTCGGGATCGCAAACCGACCGAATTTGCGCTCTAATTTTCTAAAAAAATTCATAATTCACATCCTTTGCCGTTTTCCTTTCATTATAGAGAGCGGCGGATTCTTTGTCAAATTATATTCTCGCTTCCACCACGTTATCTTACGGCACATTCGGTTCCAAAAGTGCCTGCCTGCGATCGGTAACGGCTGCATTCCAACTCAGAAAAAGCGGTATTTTCCACGCAGAAAATGCCTTTCCTTGTACAGGAACACCCTCCTCCCATTATGCGCGATATTAACAAATTTTGCACATTTTTAGCATCTTTTTAACGCACCCTACCGATTGTTTTCTTCCTTATTCTATGTTAAAGTATAGCCGAATACATGTGTAATACAAAGGAGGGAAGGGGCACTGCCCCGATTGTACATGAATTCCTGTAAAAAATTAGGAATCGACATCGGTTCCACAACGGTTAAAGTATCTATTATTGAAGACGGCGGTAAGCTTCTTTTCGCCGATTATAAACGTCATTTTGCAAACATACAGGAGACGCTCGCGGACCTGCTCCGTGAGGGTGAAGAGAAACTTGGCGCACTGACCGTTGAGCCGGTCATCACTGGTTCTGGCGGTTTAACACTTTCTAAGCATCTGGGCATTCCATTTGTCCAAGAGGTTGTGGCGGTTGCCACATCCCTGAAGGATTATGCCCCGCAGACCGACGTTGCCATCGAGCTTGGCGGCGAGGATGCGAAAATTATTTATTTTACCGGCGGCATCGACCAGCGTATGAACGGAATCTGCGCCGGAGGCACCGGCTCTTTTATTGATCAGATGGCTTCGCTGCTTCAGACGGACGCATCCGGTCTTAATGAGTACGCGAAAAATTACAAGGCAATCTATCCGATCGCGGCGCGCTGCGGCGTTTTCGCCAAGACGGATATCCAGCCTCTCATCAACGAAGGCGCAACCAAAGAGGATCTGTCCGCCTCCATTTTCCAGGCGGTTGTCAACCAGACCATCAGCGGTCTGGCATGCGGCAAGCCGATCCGCGGCAATGTTGCGTTTCTCGGTGGACCGCTTCATTTCCTCTCGGAGCTGCGCGCGGCATTTATCCGCACCCTGAATCTGGGGGCGGACCAGATCATTGCCCCGGATCACTCGCATCTGTTTGCGGCGATCGGCGCGGCGATGAACTCTGATCCGAAGACAACTGCCAGCCTGCACGATCTGATCGAACGGCTTTCCCACGGCATCAAGATGGATTTCGAGGTAAAGCGGATGGAACCCCTCTTTACTGATGAAGCTGACTATGAAAAATTCAGAACCCGCCATGCAAGTCATGACGTCAAAAAAGGTGATTTAGCGACCTACGAAGGCAACTGCTACCTCGGCATTGACGCCGGTTCCACCACAACCAAGGTGGCGCTTGTCGGCGAGGACGGCTCTCTTCTATACCGCTTCTACAGCAACAACAACGGCAGCCCGCTGGCGACGGCGATCCGCGCGATGCAGGAGATCCACGACCAGCTTCCTGAGAAAGCACAGATCGCTTATTCCTGCTCCACCGGTTACGGTGAAGCGCTCTTAAAATCTGCCCTGATGCTGGATGAGGGCGAGGTCGAGACGATCTCCCACTACTACGCAGCGGCGGCATTTGAGCCGGATGTAGACTGCATCCTTGATATCGGCGGTCAAGATATGAAATGCATCAAGATCAAGGACGGCACCGTAGACAGCGTACAGCTCAACGAAGCTTGTTCGTCCGGCTGCGGCTCCTTTATTGAGACATTTGCTAAATCCTTAAATTACA
The DNA here is from genome assembly GCF_003479985.1 of Clostridium sp. AM43-3BH. Lineage (NCBI taxonomy): Bacteria > Bacillati > Bacillota > Clostridia > Eubacteriales > Clostridiaceae > Clostridium > Clostridium sp. AM43-3BH. The sequence goes on along the minus strand of NZ_QUIH01000003.1, from coordinate 68,547 downwards.
GCGTACAGGATTTTGCCAAGGAGGCACTCTTTGCCAAAAATCCGACCGACCTCGGTACCCGCTGTACTGTTTTCATGAACTCTAACGTCAAACAGGCGCAGAAAGAGGGCGCTTCCGTCGCAGATATTTCTGCCGGACTGGCTTACTCCGTCATCAAAAACGCCCTGTTTAAGGTTATCAAGATTACCAACGCCTCCGATCTCGGAAAACACGTGGTCGTACAGGGCGGTACCTTCTATAACGATGCGGTTCTCCGCAGTTTTGAGAAGATCTCCGGCTGTGAGGCAGTCCGCCCGGACATTGCCGGTATCATGGGTGCCTACGGCGCGGCTCTGATTGCCCGTGAGCGCTACGATGCTTCCAAGACGACCACGATGCTGCCGATCGACAAGATCTTAAGCCTGACCTACAAGACGACGATGGCACGCTGCCAGGGTTGTACAAACCACTGCGTCCTGACGATCAACCGTTTCGATGGCGGACGTCAGTTCGTGACCGGAAACCGCTGTGAGCGCGGACTGGGCGGCAACAAACAGAAAAAAGACATTCCGAACTTATTCGACTATAAATACCACCGTATGTTCGATTATGAACCGCTGACCGCCGATCTGGCGCCGCGCGGTACCGTCGGCATCCCACGTGTCCTGAATATGTATGAAAACTACCCGTTCTGGGCAGTCTTCTTCAGGGAACTGGGGTACCGCACCGTTCTGTCCCCGAAATCGACAAGACAGATCTACGAACTTGGTATTGAATCAATCCCGAGCGAATCCGAGTGCTACCCGGCAAAACTCGCGCACGGTCATATCGAATGGCTGATCCGCCAGGGACTGACCTACATTTTCTATCCGTGCGTTCCTTACGAGCGCAACGAAACCCCGGAAGCGGGAAATCACTACAACTGCCCGATGGTCACATCCTACGCGGAAAACATCAAAAACAACGTAGAATCCCTGACGGATCACAAGGTACATTTCCGGAATCCGTTTATGGCATTTACAAATGAGGAAATCCTGACAAAACGTCTGGTCGAAGAATTTACCAGGGATCAGTCGATCCCGGAGAAAGAGATCCGCGCCGCCGCTCACAAGGCATGGCAGGAACTCATCGCCTCCCGTCAGGATATGGAAAAGAAGGGCGAGGAAGTCATCGCCTGGTTAAAAGAAACCGGACACCACGGCATCGTGCTGGCAGGCAGACCGTACCATGTAGATCCGGAGATCAACCATGGCATTCCGGAACTCATCACTTCCTACGGTTTTGCCGTGCTGACCGAGGACTCCGTCTCCCATTTAGGACGCGTTGACCGTCCGCTGATCGTCACCGACCAGTGGATGTACCACTCCCGCCTCTACGAGGCAGCTTCCTATGTGAAGACACAGCCAAACCTGGATCTGATCCAGCTCAACTCCTTCGGATGCGGTCTGGACGCAGTTACTACTGATCAGGTCAATGATATTCTGACCCGTTCCGGCAAAATTTATACGCTGCTCAAGATCGACGAGGTCAACAACCTCGGCGCCGCACGTATCCGTGTGCGCTCCCTGATCGCCGCAATTCGTGTGCGCGAGATGCGCCACTACCATAAACCGATCGTTTCCAGCGCATACAGCCGTGTTTATTTCACGAAGGAAATGAAGAAAAACTACACAATCCTCTGCCCGCAGATGTCGCCGATCCATTTCGACCTCATCGAACCGGCAGTCCGAAGCTGTGGTTACAACCTGGAGGTGCTGCAGAACTCCGACCGTACCGCTATCGACACAGGACTTAAGTACGTCAACAACGACGCCTGCTACCCGTCCCTGATCGTGGTTGGTCAGATCATGGATGCGCTGCTCTCCGGCAAATACGACTTAGAGCATACAGCTGTTATCATGAGCCAGACCGGCGGCGGCTGCCGTGCTTCCAACTATATCGGCTTTATCCGCCGTGCCTTAGAGCGCGCCGGTATGCCGCAGATTCCGGTTATCTCGTTAAATGCCAACGGCATGGAGACGAATCCGGGCTTCAAGATTACCCTGCCGCTTCTCACCAAGGCAATGCAGGCGGTTGTCTACGGTGACCTCTTCATGCGGGTTCTCTATGCGACCCGCCCATACGAGGCAAAAGCCGGTTCCGCCAATGCCCTGCATGAGAAATGGAAAGCAATCTGCATCAAATCGCTGCAGAAACACTCTTTATCCATGGCAGAGTTTAACCGCAACATCCGAGGTATTATCCATGACTTCGACGAACTTCCGAGACGCGATGTCCAGAAACCGAGGGTTGGCATTGTCGGCGAGATCCTGGTAAAATTCTCCCCGTTAGCAAACAACCACGTGGTAGAGCTTCTGGAAGCCGAGGGTGCCGAGGCTGTAATGCCGGATCTGCTTGATTTCCTGCTTTACTGCTTCTACAACAGCAACTTCAAAGCCGACAATCTGGGCGGCAAACGTTCCACCGCACACCTGTGCAACATGGGAATCTCCCTGCTGGAGTATTTCCGCCGCACCTGCCGCCGCGAACTGGAACGCAGCACACATTTCCTTCCGCCTGCACGGATTCAGGATCTGGCGTCGATGGCGAAGCATTACGTTTCCCTCGGCAATCAGACCGGCGAGGGATGGTTCCTGACTGGTGAGATGCTGGAATTGATTCACAGCGGCACGACGAACATCATCTGCACCCAGCCGTTCGGCTGCCTGCCGAACCACATCGTCGGAAAAGGCGTCATCAAGGAACTGCGCGCCAGCCATCCGGAGGCTAATATCATCGCCGTAGACTACGATCCGGGTGCCAGCGAAGTCAATCAGCTGAACCGTATCAAACTGATGCTTTCCACCGCACAGAAGAACCTGCCAGAAAGGAAAAAGGAGTCAAGAATTGGATGATTTTGGATTGATTTTGGATAAAATTTCCAGCTGACTTTTAAAGACGTCTGTGCTATAATAAATTTATATGGAGTTTAAGATAGGCTGTGGGTTCCATAGCCTATCTTCTATATAGGGGAACAAAAAGACAGACTAAAAGGAGATCTCAGGATGAAATCAAAATTATTCCTCTGCGCGGCTCTGGCTGCGGCTCTCTACGTGACGCCGTCTTATGCAGCTGATTATTCCGCACAGGTTGTGAGTTTTTCTCAGGAGGACCCGGACAACCTCTCCATCGAGCTGACCGGCTCCAAAGTAATTACCGACGATTTTTCATTCAAACTTCCATCCCAGGCATTTTCGAGACTCATCATGGTTCCGAGCGGGGATTCCTACGAGGTATATGAAAAAACAGCCTATGAAGCCAACGGAGGCGGACTTCTCTTCCGCATTCTCGCATTTGAGGACACGCATTACCGCGATTTAAACGGCTGCACCATCTTAGGCTTCTGCGGCAACAAGATCTTCATTCTGGATCCGCACTACGACGAGCAGTATGCCAGCGACAGCGAAGAATATACACAATGCAAAGAAATCGTGACCTCGATCAAGAAGAGTTTCATTTCCTATATCAAAGACGCCGGGACGGTTGAGTAGCATCGAATCGAATATAAATATGCAAAAAGAACGTCAAATTCTAAGTTTTTCGCTTGGGTTTGACGTTCTTTTTTACTTTAAACTCTTCTATTTTTGGCTCTTCTATTTTCGTCTTTGTGCCATAGAGGTCCCTTACAAGACCGCTGATGGTCGTGTACTGGCTTCTACGCAGGTAACGGACTGCCAGCATAGAAGAAACAACCGCGCCGATCGCCCATGCTGTATCATACCAGCCTGCCGACAGCCCCACGGTAAAAGCGTTCTCCGCGATACCGATCGTCGAAGCGCCGCCGATCGCCAGACCCGCGATACTAGCTGCCACGACAAACGCATTATTTTTTCCTTTATATAAAAGGAAGTTCTCTGAATCCTTTTTCTGGCTGTAAGACACATAGATACTGATGCCAAATAGCAGAAGCACATATAAAATAACAATTAGCAGCGGAATATTCATTACTTCGCGCCTCCATTTTCCTCTGCCTCGCGGCAAATACGCTCGTAGGCTTCCTTTGTCTGTGGGAGCACGCTTCCGCCGTACGGAATTACATATACATCTTTTCCGTTAAAGTCTACCTCTGCCAGCAGAGCCTTCATATCTTTAAACGATCTTACGCCCATATCCCGAACCAGCTCCGGCTCCATGGAAGACAGAAGCAGCGTCTTCGAACGACGGATGGACTCGCAGGCTGCGTAGAAAATATAGCCGCCGATAGTGAAAGACGCACGCAGTGCCTCATCCAAGCATCCCTTAGAGAGAGGCTTAATCCAGTCGAAGAAATCCTTGGAACCGCTTCCCTCCGGGCATTCCGCCAGCATAATGAGTGTACCGCCCTCTTTGACCGCTCTCGATGCGTTAAACAGCGTCTTGGTGGACTGATAAAAATTCAGATCCTTCGGGAAACCGCCGCAGCTTGCAATTACGACATCTGCCTGATAGTCAATCGGCAGTCCGTATCCCTTCTGTACATAACTGCAGCTTGCCTGCCATGCCTTGTCAAACTCACCACAGAATAAACCGCTGTGGCGGGAAGATGTATCTACCACGATATTGATACCGAATGTAACATGTACCATGGCACCTGCCTCGCGCATATCCAGGTTGATCGGGTTGTTCTCCACCAGACCGCTGCCGACACGCACATCCGTCATCGGTTTCTCCGGATCCAGCGCACGCTCATGGTTCATGCGGATCGTCTCACGGGAAGCAATACCTGGAACGATGCTCTTTCTTCCGCCGCCGTAGCCTGCCATCAGATGGTGCACCGTACCGCCGATGCAGATGACCTTTCTGCCGACTGCCAGCGGATTGACCGATACACGCGTTCCAAAGGACGTCGTACCGATGTATACCAGATCCGGCGCATCGCAGTCATGGTCAGTCACGCTCGCTACATGGTCGTAGACAAACTCGCTTGCAAGTTTTCTGCGATCCTCCGCCGTATTCTTGCGGTGTGTTCCCAGTGCAACCACAACCGCAATCTGGTCATATCCCACGCCTATCTCATCGTGCAGATATTTTACCAGAAGCTCGCAGATCACGTCCTGACGCATCCAGAAACGCGTCATATCACTGATCACGATCGTAACCGGATCGGTCGGTGCAATCAATTCCTTTAACGGCTTCGTGCCAATCACACCATCCGTCACACAATGCAGAAATTCTGCTTTTATATCTTCAATGACCCGCATCTTATTTTCATACAGGTATTTTACACTCTTCGCACCGTCAATCTCAAAATCGACCGCCGACGTTCCGTACTTTAAATGTACTTGCTCCATTGTCTTTCTCCTTCACATTTCCTCATCTGCGTTAAACAGTTACGCTTTAAACCACTAAAGTATATAGTAAAGCACCTGTTTTGTCAAGTCTTTCACAAAACAGGTGTTTTATTTTTATAATTTATATGATATTTTTCAATCTTCCCGGTACGCCGCATACATCTGCGTCGTCGCCATATCCGAATGTCCAAGAATCGTCTGAACCGCCCGCATGTCTGCACCTCTCGCAATCAGGTGCGCCGCAAAGGAATGGCGCAGCGTGTGCGGCGTGATATCTTCCTCAATCCCGGCTTTCTCGCCGTAATATTTGATAATCTTCCAGAATCCCTGCCGGCTCATCGCGCCGCCCGTACAGTTGACAAAGAAATAGTCCGATCCCTTTCCACGCAGCAGCTCGTTTCTCGCATGTTCCAAATACTCCTCCAGCGCTGCTTTCGCCGAACGTCCAAATGGGATCGTCCGCTCCCTCTCCCCGTCGCGACAGACCAGAAATCCAATGTTCATATTGATATCTTCCATCTGGATCCCTATAAGCTCTGACACCCGGATTCCGGTCGCATATAAAAGAGCCAGCATCGCCTTGTCCCGAATCTCCTTCGGTGTCTGCCCGGATGGCTGTGCCAGAAGCGCTGATACCTGATCGACACTCAGGACCACCGGCGCCTTTTTCTCCACTTTCGGCGCATGCAGACTTTCCGCCGGGTTCCGCCGGATGCATGCCTGCATACATTCATAATTAAAAAACGCTTTCATCGCCGCCATCATCCGTGAAATGGTGGTAGCCGCCTTTCCCTGCTCTTCCATATGAAGAATATATCCATGCAGGCTGGTCTTTGTCACCTTCGCTGCCTCCCGGATCTCTTTCTCCTCCAGATAAGTAATCATCTGCATCAGATCTCTCCGATATGACTGTACGGTATTTTCTGATGCCTGTTTTACCTCCCGCAGGTACTGTTCAAATCTGTCTACTTCCCCTCTCATACTTCCCCAATCTATTCTCGTAACCATTTCCGCCATTCTTTTATTCACGGCATTTTCTGCCAAAGCCCCAGCCTGCAGGGCAAATATCGTTCCGCGGCAATCCTATCGATTTCTCCATCTGAACCATCCATTCTCCTGAGGTTTTCTCACCCTATCTGCAACTTACCTTCTTCTCCACAAGCGGGGCTTTTATCGTCCGCAGGTATCATTATATCTACATTTTCCCATAAAATCAAACATAATTTTCCCCACTTTTCCTACATTTTTCGACTGATTTACATAAAAATACAACATATGGTGCGTCCACTTTTTTCACCCCCATATGTTGTAAATTTTGAATTATATTTTTATTCGGACAGCCCCATTAAAATGGGCAGTGTGAGACCAGTAATGATACAAAACCAGGATTCAGCCACACTTCCAGCGCAGTTCCCATCCCCAGCACCAATAAAAGGATTAAAAATCCAGCCGTCCGTATCCGCCTCTCCTTTGCAAGCGCCCAGGAAAGAAGCAGCCAGAACACAGGAATATAAAACACCACCTGTGGAAATAACGTTGCCACAAATACAGGCAGTCCCCAAAAACCGCCCCAGCCAGTAAATCCTGACAGCAGCCATGCCTGCTCCAGACCTAAGACGAGACAAGCCCCCCACGCAGCCAGACATGCGACCGGCGTCATACCTGCCAGCCACAGCATCAGCGCCATCCCTGACCGCTGCAGCCAGACCTGAAAAAACAAAGTTCCCCGGCTGGCTGCCTTCATTCCGGCGTTTAGATGCCAACCGGCACCCGATGGATCTCCAATTCCTTGTCCAAGCCTCGCTGCCAGCACACTTTCCAGCCCGGCATGTCCGCTCCCGGACGAAATTTGAAAACAAACGGCTGCTATCGTCCCCAATACAATCCCAAGGATCCAAAAAAACACTGATACATCCCAGGTACTTAAAGCCGGAAGCCGGAATCTCCTTTTCACATGCAATCCCTGCCTATTCCTTTGTTACCTTATCTGTATTCAGTGTTTTTTATAATATGCCTTTATATCTGCCTCTATATGCTGTTAGCTTCATGCGTCTTTCAACGTTTAATCCATATATTTATTTCATCACAGATGCTCACAGTGCTTCGCTGATCCTTATTTTTACTTCTGTCCTGCTTTGCAGGCATACGCCAGAATCGCGGACACAGTCTTTCCATCCGTCAGCTCTCCTGCGTAGATCCGTTTCAAAAGGTCGGAAAGTTCCCACGCCTCTACCTCAATCTCCTCGTCCGGGTCAAGATGCTGATGGGTTTTCTTGAGATCGCGTGCCAGAAAAATATCCAGCGCCTCATCACAGAACGCGATCGTTGTGTTGACGCTCATCAGATATTCCAGATGGTCACAACGGTAGCCCGTCTCCTCCTCCAGCTCGCGGTACGCGCAGTCAATCTTCGCCTCATCCGGCGAATCCAGCTTACCAGCCGGAATCTCCAGTGTATAGCGGTCCAGCGCATTGCGGTACTGACGCACCATGAGAATCTTTCCATCCTCCGTAACCGGAAGCACCGCTGCCGCGCCGTCATGATGGATAAAATCCCATTTTGCCTGATGTCCGTTTACCTCGACGGTATCTTCGTACATTTTCAAGATGGTTCCCTGATATTTTAACTCTCGTTTCAGGCGTTTGACCGGCACGGACTCCAGCGATGCCTGCTTTTCTACTTTCTGTTCCATATTTTCTCACCCTTATATCCAGGTTCCTTCTGGGTTCTTTTTCAACATTTTTTCACTATTTCAGGTCGATGCACTTCTCATAGCATGCGTCACATGCCTTGATAACCGCATTCCGCAAACCATACTCCTCCAGGACGCTGACCGCATAGATCGTCGTGCCGCCCGGCGAGCAGACATCATCTTTGAGCGCGCCCGGATGCTTGCCGGTCTCGAGTACCATCTTCGCACTGCCGACAACGCCCTGCGCCGCCATCCGGTAAGCCACATCTCGCGGCATGCCGTACTTAACGCCCGCATCTGCCAGCGCCTCGATGAACATATAGATGTATGCCGGTGCACTGGAACTGATACATACAACCGCATTCATCATATATTCCGGAACGATCTCCATCATACCAAAAGATTCAAAGAAATTGCTGATCATCTGCTTTTCTGTCTCTTCAAACAGCTTCTTGTCGTAGCAGACACCTGTCATACCCTCGCCGATCAGCGCCGGCGTGTTCGGCATCGCACGCACGATACGGCGGTCACCGCCCAGCTTCTCGTTGACACTGTCAATCGTGATACCCGGTGCAATCGAAATAATAATATTTTCTTTCGTTACATGGTCCTTGATATCTGCCAGTACATTGTCATAAAACTGCGGTTTTATAGCTAATACGATATATTTTGCATTTTCCGCACAATCCTGGTTTGTGTCAACCGCCTTGACACCTGTCTCTTTCTCTATCTGTGCCACTCTCCGGCGGTTCAGATCCGTAAAAGTGATATCTTCCGTTTTATATTTGTTCAGCAGGCTTCGCATGATCGCATAGCCGATATTTCCCATTCCGATAAAACCAATTTTCGCCATAATCTTTGTCTCCCTCCATCTGCCATCCGGCACTTCCCTGCCGGATGATCCTCCATTTGTTGTCTGACTGCAGCTGCTCTTTCCAACAGCCACATCTGGCTTTCTATTCAGCATCTTGGTAACGGTTCAATCTTCTTACCATTACGCCACAATAAATGCATGAAGCTGCTAAATAATCACTATTTTTCAACTCTATCATGCTATAATACTCGTCTTTTGGACAGTTTGCAAGCAAAATTTCTCCGCCTGCCTTCACGCTCACGACCCTTTATTTTACCCTGCTCATGCAAATTTTCAGTCTGTCCGAAAAACAGAGTTTCCGTTTTCCGCTTCATGAAAAAAACCTGTATTTTTCTGTTTTTCTTTCTCTCTCAAAAAAGATGTAAAGAATGTGCCTTGGCACATTCGGGCGTCTCGCGCGGTCGCTTGCGACATGTTTCTTCTTCGCGCGAGTGCGCATCCTCGCGGAGCGTTTTTTTGTTTCATAGGACGCAATTCCCCATGAAACAAAAAAGTCTTATGAATGTAATGTATCTTCATCCATAAGACTTTTATTTTCATGCTCAAGTTTACTCCATGCAGCCCTGCTGCCGGGTTTTATTTGGCGTACTCGGTAACTCTCGATTCACGGATTACATTGACCTTGATCTGTCCCGGATACTGTAACTCTTCCTGAATCCGCTTTGAAATCTCTCTCGCCATCAGAACCATATCATCGTCGCTGACCTGTTCCGGTACAACCATGATACGCACCTCACGACCTGCCTGAATTGCGTAGGATTTATCAACACCCTTATAGGAGTTCGTGATATCCTCCAGCTGTTTCAGACGGTTGGTATATGTTTCCAGAGTCTCTCGTCTCGCACCTGGACGTGCCGCTGAAATCGTATCAGCTGCCTGTACCAGACATGCAATCAAGCTCTGTGGCTCTACATCGCCGTGATGGGCTTCCACTGCATTGATAACGGTTGCGGACTCTTTGTACTTCTTACAGAGCGCCACACCCAGTTCTACGTGGGTTCCCTCCTGCTCGTGATCGACTGCCTTTCCAATATCATGTAATAAACCTGCACGTTTGGCGGTCCGTACATCGACGCCCACCTCAGCCGCCAGAAGTCCGGCTAACTGTGCAACCTCAATCGAATGCTTCAATGCATTCTGACCGTAACTTGTCCGGAATTTCATCTTACCAAGCAGTTTGACAAGTTCCGGATGGATACCATGAATGCCAACTTCCAGAAGAGCCGCTTCGCCCTCCTCGCGCATCATGTTTTCCACTTCTTTCTGTGCCTTCTCTACCATCTCTTCGATTCTGGCTGGATGAATCCGTCCATCCACAATCAGACGTTCCAGTGCAATACGCGCTACCTCTCTCCGGATTGGATCGAAGCCAGACAGGACAACTGCCTCCGGCGTATCGTCGATGATCAGTTCCACGCCCGTCAGAGTCTCCAGTGTACGAATATTTCTTCCCTCACGTCCGATAATTCGTCCCTTCATCTCATCATTCGGAAGCTGTACGACTGATACGGTTGTCTCAGCCACATGATCCGCAGCACAGCGCTGAATCGCTGTCACCACATAATCCTTGGCTTTCTTCTCTGCTTCCTCTTTCGCTTTCGCCTCGAGATCTTTGATCAGCTTCGCCGTATCATGCTTTACATCTTCTTCCACGGAACGCAGCAGATATTCCTTTGCCTGTTCAGAGGTTAAACCGGAGATCTTCTCCAGTTCCAGCATACCTTTCTCATAGAGAGCCTCTGCCTCCGCAGTCTTTCTCTTGAGTGCCTCCTCCTTGACATTCATACCCGCTTCACGCTTTTCCATCGCTTCTGCTTTTTTGTCCAGGTTTTCTTCTTTGCTCAGTACACGTCTTTCATAGCGCTGAAGCTCAGCTCTTCTTTCCTTTGTTTCTTTCTCAAGCTCATTCTTTGTCTTTAACGACTCTTCCTTCGCTTCAAGGAGAGCTTCTCGCTTCTTTGTCTCAGCAATTTTCAATGCTTCATCTATTATTTCCCTGGATCGTTCTTCTGCGCTTCCAATCTTCGCCTCATATGTCTTCTGGCGATGCTGGTTCGCAACGACCCAAGTAATAGCTGCTACAATAACACCTGTAACGATAACCGCAATTATTACTTGTGACACAGGAGCACCTCCTTATTTAGTTTTCATTGTACGAAAATACAATACTATAATTTTAAACGGTTTTATACAGTATGTCAAGCAGAATAAGCGCTTCCTAACCAGCTTCCTGGGACACCTTCAGACAGCGTTCTGTTCTGTTTCATAATACATTTGCACGTTCACAGTCATGAAACAAAATCCATTCAAAATCATCTTTGGTAAATGACTCTGCGCCTGAAAGTCAACTAAATGCATCCTCCCGCTCCTTCATCTCTCTCCGGATATCTTCCCATGAAAATCCCCGCCTCATCAGATAGGCAATGATCTTTTTTTCCTCCTCCGGCGCTGTCTCTCCCGCCTTGTAATGCTTCTTCTCAAGCAAAACGCGGATTGCCTCGCCCGAATCATGTTCTGTCTCTTCCAGCTGCTCCCGGATGATCTCGCGCGATATGCCTTTTCGCTGCAGGTAAAGCTTCAATTCCGCCTGGCTTTTCCGCGTTCCATGAACCTGCAGGTAATTCGCCGCATATCTGGCATCGTCCACAAAATGATATTCCTGCAAAAATCCAATCGTCTCCTGCACGATCGAATCCGGATACCCGTCCTGGAAAAGGCGGCGGCACATTTCTCCTTCCGTCCGGTCCTGCACCTTCAAAAGATTCAGCGCCCGCTCATGTGCCCGGCGGCTTAAAAGATCCAAAAGCTCCCTCTCCGTTCTTTCTTCCAAAACCGCGCCCTCACAGACACCGTATTTTTCTAATTCCCCATTATATAAAAGAAAGGCAAAGTCCTCATCCGTGAAAACTTTGCACTTTCTCTTATCCAGGGATTCTACGCGTTCAATCCGCATATACAGCCCCTTTTCATAGCTACAGTTCACACGCTGCCAGCTGTAACTTTTCCTGTTACTGTTCACACATATGTGCCCTGTAACAGGATTTTACTCTATTTTTCGTCCTCTGCGTCCACTCCTACCGGCGGAAGCTCCGTCGGTGCTTCCTTGGACGCCTCCGGCATCATCGTGTCTTCGGAAAGTCCGTATTTGACACGTACCTTGTTCTCAATCTCAAGGCAGATTTCCGGATTTGCTGCCAGGAAATTCTTCGCGTTCTCGCGTCCCTGACCGATCTTGCTGCCCTCATAAGCATACCAGGCGCCGCTCTTCTCCACGATGTTCTCCTTCGCCGCCAGATCCAGGATATCGCCCTCACGGGAAATACCTTTTCCGAACATGATATCAAACTCTGCCTCACGGAATGGCGGAGCAATCTTGTTCTTCACAACCTTGATGCGGACACGGTTTCCAATCACTTCGCCGCCCTGCTTCAGAGACTCAATCCGGCGGACATCCATGCGGACAGAAGAATAGAACTTGAGTGCCCGTCCACCGGTCGTAACCTCCGGGTTTCCGAACATGATACCAACCTTCTCACGCAGCTGGTTGATAAAGATAACGATACAATTTGAACGGCTGATTGCTGCGGTCAGCTTTCTGAGTGCCTGCGACATCAGACGTGCCTGCAGACCTACGTGGGAATCACCCATCTCACCGTCAATCTCTGCCTTCGGAACCAGTGCGGCAACCGAGTCCACAATCACGATATCGATCGCACCGGAGCGCACCATCGTCTCGGTAATCTCAAGCGCCTGCTCGCCGTTGTCCGGCTGGGAGATATACAGATTATCGATATCAACACCGATCTTCTTCGCATATGCCGGATCGAGTGCATGCTCTGCATCGATAAATCCAGCGATACCGCCTCTCTTCTGTACTTCTGCCACCATATGCAGGGCAACCGTCGTCTTACCACTGGACTCCGGTCCGTATACCTCGATGATTCGTCCCTTCGGAACACCGCCCAGTCCCAGTGCAATATCCAGGCTCAGGGAGCCGGTCGGAATCGTCTCTATATTCATATTCGCACCAGAATCACCCAGCTTCATCACCGAGCCTTTTCCGTATGCTTTCTCAATCTGTGTCAACGCAGCATCCAATGCTTTCAGCTTGTCTTCTTTATTCATCTTTCCCTCCAAAGCGCCGCTCCGCGGCCAATCACGAACAAACGTTCTAAACTTAGCTCTATCATAGCGGATCCGGCTGTAAATGTCAACTGTTTTCTTTTGGTTTTCCCCCGGACGCACTGCAGGATGCTGCCGGATCTATAACCTGATTCTGCGATTCAAAGTATCTACAATTATATCATTTTCCGGCTGGTTCTGTCTATTATTTTGCCGAGAAAAGCTGCTACCCGAACTGTGTCGTACGGAATTTTCAGTTCAGGAAATTCCTACCTGTGAACAGTTACGCTGCCACCATTACTGTTCACACAAAACCTTCCGTTGCAAAAATGCCTGCCTGTACACGTCATCTGGCACCGCCCCGCTTCTACTCTAACAGCCGCCCGATATCCAGCGCCCCCCAGCCCTGCTGGTTGCGCGGCAGCCCCAGATCCACTGCCCGCTCTTTAAAGCGAAGCTTCACATCCCGGTTCGTCATGTCCGGGTTCTGCTCCAGCAGAAGCGCCGCCGCCCCCGCGACAAGCGGCGTAGACATGGACGTCCCGCTTTTAAAACGGTACCCGTTCCGCCGCAGGTTACAGCTCACAATCCGTGATCCAGGCGCCACAATGTCCGGCTTGCAGATGCAGGCGTCCGTCGGCCCCCGCCCCGAATAGTCCACCATCCGGCTGCCTGCCACCTCTACCTCCCGGTCATCATCCGCACATCCCACCGTGATGACCTTCCGGCTGATCCCCGGCGTTGTGATCGTGTGCGCGGCTGGACCATTATTTCCCGCTGCCACCACGACCACATACCCGGCATCCCACGCCGCATCGACACCGCGCACCAGCGCCGAATCCTCGCTCATTCCCTTCGGTGTAAAGGAGCCAACCGATATATTGATAATCCGGATCCCGTACTGGCTGCCATTCTGGCGCACCCAGCGAAGCCCTGCCAGCACATCCGATACATACCCATTTCCCCTCTGATCCAGCACTTTCAGGCAGACCAGCTGCGCCCCCGGCGCCACACCCTGATAGCGTCCCGCCGACGCCGTGCCGCTGCCGGCAATCATCCCTGCCACATGCGTTCCATGCCCATTGTCATCATACGGCTGCTGCTTTTTCTTAAGGAAATCCCGAAATCCGTAAACGCAATTTTCCAAATCCGGATGCAGAAATACCCCTGTGTCCAGGATCGCCACCCCGACGCCTTTTCCTGTCAGTCCTCGTCTGTACGCCTCATTGCAATGAATCCATTCTCTCGCCCGGTTCACAGGAAAAAGCCCCCATATTCTTCCCTTACTGTTAGAATATGGGGGCTTTCGCCGTATGTGAATGCAGCCTCTTATTTGTGGAAGCTGTAATAGACGGTTCCGCCTGCCAGTCCACCGCGGAACTGCGCCAGCTCACTGACCGTCACCAGCTGATAGCCACGCTCCACAAGCGCCGGAATGATCGTGACTGCCGCATCACCGGAAGCATTGTAAAGCTCATGCATCAGAACCACCGAGCCATCTTTTACCTGGTTTAACACGGTCTGCACCGATGAAGCCGCATTGCGCGTCTTCCAGTCCAGCGTATCCACATCCCAGAGTACGATCGGCTGGCTGATATTGGCAAGCACAGTGCTGTTTTTTCCACCGCCCGGAAGACGGACTGTTTTCGGTGCCTCGCCTGTGATCGCGGCAACCGCCTGATTGCAGGCCTCCACCTGCTGACGAATCTCCTGTGGGCCTAACTTCTGGAGATACTTGTGATCCTGCGTGTGATTTCCAATCTCATGCCCATTGGCATACATCCGCTGAATCTCACTCTTATAGGAATTCACACGGTTTCCGACCACATAAAAGGTCACACGGCCGCCGTACTGTTCCGCGCAATCCATGATGCGGTTTCCAACCGGGGCATACGGACCATCATCAAAGGTCAGTGCCACCATCGGTGCATTCGGATCGATATAACGACCGCCGCTGGCTACCATTCCATCCGGAACCTGGCTGTCCCCCTGCTCCGTTCCCTGTGTCTCAGAAGCAGTCTGTCCGTTATTTCCTGTCTCCTGGTTCTCTGTTGTCTGCTGTCCTTCCGCTGCGCCAGCATGATTCTCGCTGCCAGCAGCCGTCTGTGCATCCCCCGCCTCATTCTGGGAACCGGACGCCTGCTCCCGCCTCTGAATCAGCTCCATATCCGATGCCGGTCCGGACGGCACATCATCCGCATACGCCGCAAACGACGCCCCTACCGTACAGACCGCCGTAAGTAACAGTGCTACTGCTCTCATTTTCCATGTTTTTCTCATACCGCTCCAAACCCTCCAAATTGTTTTCTTTTTCTTCTGCCATTCCGATGCAATCCGGAACAGCCGACCATGTGACATACTCACGTACAATGGTTTTATTATATCACACTCTTCCTTTATTAAGAACACTTCGTCCCATTTTACTTCTTACATTTTTCTGACAAGGTTAGTGTTCACGCATACGTGCCCGGTAACGGAATTTGACGTGGTTTCGCATTTAAATACGGCAAATTCCTGCTACCTCCACGTTCTCTTATGACGCTTTCGATCCCAAATGTGCCTGCCTGTAAACAGCTCCAAAGAATATTCATAAGTATTTTTAATAAATATTTCATATTGTGTAATACACCTAATATATGCTATGATAAAAATGATGTCGTTACGCATCACAACGCGTGCAACGTAACACATGGAGTTTATTGACAAAAGAGTTGAAAGGAAGTAACAAATGGGCGGATTTTTTGGTGTCACATCAAAAACAAACTGTACACTGGATCTTTTTTTTGGTACGGACTATCATTCCCATCTGGGAACACGACGCGGTGGTATGGCGGTTTATGGAGAAAACGGTTTCAGCCGTTCTATCCACAATATCGAGAATTCCCCGTTCCGTACAAAATTTGAGCACGATGTCGATGAAATGCAGGGTAACATGGGCATCGGCTGTATCTCAGATATGGAACCGCAGCCTCTGTTAATTCAGTCGCACTTAGGAAGCTATGCCATTACCACAGTCGGCAAGATCAATAATGAAAAAGAGCTGATTCAGGAAGCATTTAAGAACGGGCATATTCATTTCATGGAAATGAGCGGCGGCAAGATCAATGCAACCGAGCTGGTCGGCGCCATCATCAGTCAGGCAGATTCCCTTGTTGAAGGTCTGAAACTGGCACAGGAAAAAATCAAGGGTTCCATGACCATTCTCCTGCTGACCCCGGAGGGCATCTATATCTCCCGTGACCGCCTCGGACGTACCCCGGCGATCATCGGACGCAAAGATGGTGCGTTCTGTGTTTCCTTTGAAAGCTTTGCATACATCAACCTTGGATACACGGACTACAAAGAACTGGGACCGGGCGAGATCGTCCGCATGAACGCCGACGGCGTAGAGGTACTCAGCCCGGCTCGCAAGGAAATGAAAATCTGTTCTTTCTTGTGGGTTTACTACGGTTATCCGACCTCCTGCTACGAAGGAATCAACGTCGAGGAAATGCGGTACCACTGCGGTCGTATGCTTGCCAAACGCGATCAGTCCGACGCCGATCTGGTAGCCGGAATCCCCGATTCCGGTATCGCGCATGCAGTCGGCTACGCCAATGAATCCGGCATTCCATTTGCCCGTCCATTCATTAAATATACCCCAACCTGGCCGCGTTCCTTCATGCCGACCACCCAGAGCCAGAGAAACCTGATCGCACGTATGAAGCTGATCCCGGTAGACGCCCTGATCCGCGACAAGAGTCTGCTCTTAATCGACGATTCCATCGTCCGCGGCACCCAGCTCGGCGAAACAACCGAATTTCTGTATCAGAGCGGTGCCAAAGCAGTACATATCCGTCCGGCTTGTCCGCCGCTGCTGTTTGGATGTAAATATCTGAACTTCTCCCGCTCCAATTCCGAGCTGGACCTCATCACACGCCGCATCATCCGCGACCGTGAGGGCGACAATGTTTCCCCGGAGCTTCTGGATGATTATGCAAACCCAGACAGCCAGAATTATAAGGAAATGGTCGAAGAAATCCGTAAACGCTTAAACTTTACCTCCCTGCAGTTCCACCGCCTCGACGATTTAATCGAGTCGATTGGTCTGGAACCGTGCAAGCTGTGTACGTATTGCTGGAACGGAAAAGAATAATGTTGTAGAATACGTTTCTATGATAACCAAAATGGCAGCCCATCAATTTCTGCTGATGAGCTGCCATCTTTATTCTGTTAATTCTCTGCCAATCGTTTTATCAGCACCGTGCCTTTATAGTTTATACAAGCACACCGCCAATACCCACATCACTTCTGCCCTGTCACCATCATATAACGGTTATGTGCGTCCTTCAGACAGGCAATGAGCGGCTTCTGAGTCAGTGCAAAATACCTTTCCCGGATACTCTGCTGCATCTCGTCCAAATCCGTTTTCAAACTCTTTCCAAGCAGCATCGACACAACAAAATTGCGCGTCACCGACAAAATCGTATTGCACTCCAGATCAAGAATCTTTCCCGTCGCCCGTTCTACTACAAAACTCACATAAAACTCGCCGTGCAGGCTGTAAATCGCGTCCTCCTTGCTCGGTTTCGCCTGACCTACAACCAGAATCGTATCATCCTTATACATTATATCGTTTCCCCTTTTCTTCGAAACTGCCCTGATAAAAGCAGTTTCATCCATATACTGGTTTTATGATACCATGTTCTTAGGAAAGGTACAAGCTACGCTTCCTCGGAATCATATAAAATATGTAGGATTAGTTACTGTTCACGCATACGTGCCCAGTAACGGAATTTGCCGTGGCTTCGCATTTAAATACGGCAAATTCCTGCTGCCACCACGTTTTCTTACGGCACTTTCGGTTCCAAAAGTGCCTACCCGTGAACAGTAACTAGGATTACAATACATCATAAAAGGAACCAAACGCTCTCACGAGAAAAGGGATCGAAATCGACCCCTTTTCCCACTCTTCTTAGGTTAACAAGTATGGTTAACAAATAGTTAACAAGTAATTAACAAATGATGTACTTTTTACTGCTTTTTACCACATCTAACCACCCTTAAAACCCTTGAAAAATCAATATTTTTTAGAATTTTCCAGCTGTAGCTGCTTCCTCAATCGAAACTGCAACCGCCACAGTAGCGCCAACCATCGGGTTATTACCCATACCGATCAGACCCATCATCTCTACGTGAGCCGGTACGGAGGAAGATCCTGCGAACTGTGCATCGGAGTGCATACGTCCCATGGTATCAGTCATACCGTAAGAAGCCGGACCTGCTGCCATGTTATCCGGGTGAAGGGTACGTCCCGTACCGCCGCCGGATGCTACGGAGAAGTATTTCTTGCCTTTCTCTACGCATTCCTTCTTATATGTACCTGCTACCGGATGCTGGAAACGGGTCGGGTTGGTGGAGTTACCGGTGATGGAAACGTCTACGCCCTCTTTCCACATGATCGCTACACCCTCGGTAACGTCATTTGCACCATAACAGTTTACTTTCGCACGAAGTCCCTTGGAGTAAGATTTTCTCCACAGTTCTTTCACTTCGCCTGTGTAATAATCCATCTCTGTCTCTACATATGTAAAGCCGTTGATACGGGAAATGATCTGAGCCGCATCTTTGCCAAGACCGTTTAAGATAACGCGAAGCGGTTTTTTACGGACTTTGTTTGCTTTCTCTGCGATACCGATCGCACCCTCTGCGGCTGCAAAGGACTCATGACCTGCCAGGAAGCAGAAGCAGTCGGTCTCTTCTTCCAGAAGCATCTTACCTAAGTTTCCATGTCCCAGACCTACTTTACGCTGATCTGCTACGGAACCCGGAATACAGAATGCCTGCAGTCCCTCGCCGATCGCTGCCGCCGCATCGGCAGCTCTGCGGCAGCCTTTCTTGATTGCGATTGCCGCGCCTACCGTGTAAGCCCAGCACGCATTTTCAAAACAGATTGGCTGGATCTTCTTTACCTGATCGTATACATCCAGTCCGGCATCCTTCGTGATCTTCTCAGCTTCTTCGATCGAAGCAATGCCATAGCTATTTAATACGGAATTGATCTTGTCAATTCGTCTCTCGTATGATTCAAATAATGCCATTGTGATGTTCCTCCTTAACTATGTACCCTGTGATTATTTGTTACTGTTCACGCATACGTGCCCAGCAACGCAATTTTGCCGATGCTTCGCATTCCAAATCGGCAAACTCCGATGTCAGAAATGTATCGTACGGAATTTTCAGTTCAGAAAATTCCTATCTATGTACAATAACAATTATTCCTGTCTCGGATCGATAATCTTAACTGCATCGTCTACACGGCCGTACTGACCTTTTGCCTTCTCATATGCAGTGGTCGGATCGTCGCCCTTCTTGATGAAGTCGGTCATCTTACCTAAGTTTACAAACTGGTAACCAATGATCTGATCTTCTTCATCCAGTGCAATTCCTGTTACATAGCCTTCTGCCATCTCAAGGTAACGCGGACCTTTTTTCAGAGTTCCGTACATCGTACCTACCTGAGAGCGGAGTCCTTTTCCAAGGTCTTCAAGGCCGGCACCAATCGGAAGCCCCTCTTCAGAAAACGCACTCTGCGTTCTGCCATATGCGATCTGGAGGAACAGCTCACGCATGGCGGTGTTGATTGCATCACAGACAAGGTCTGTATTTAATGCTTCCAGTACGGTTCTTCCCGGAAGAATCTCTGCTGCCATCGCTGCAGAATGGGTCATACCAGAACATCCGATCGTCTCTACCAGAGCCTCCTGAATGATACCTTCCTTAACATTCAGGGTCAGCTTACAAGCACCCTGCTGCGGCGCACACCAGCCAACACCGTGTGTTAAACCGGAAATATCCTTTACTTCTTTGGACTTAACCCACTTTGCCTCCTCCGGGATCGGAGCAGCGCCGTGATTTACGCCCTGGGCTACTGGACACATATTTTCTACTTCTTGTGAATAAATCATTGTAAGACTCCTTTCGAAATGATTGGATTTTGTACTTTGTTAATTTTATCACATCAATCCTGTCCCTATTATCTCACGAAATTCTCAATTCGTCCATAGGTTTTTTGTAACTTTTCAGACGGTTTTCTCATCTTTCTTTCTCTCCAAAAAAACATACAAAAACAGGACAAAACTAACGAACAGAATACATCCCTTTACCATGCTGGAAATACTTAACGCCCACCAAATACCGCTAAGTCCCATCACCGAGGACAACAACACCGCCACTGGGATGCGCGCGGAGGTAAAAGTCACGCTGACGATCGACGGATACAGCGTTCGCCCCAGACCGGAAAACGCACCGATCGAGGTCTGTTCCACCATCATAAACATCTGGCTCAGTCCCACGATCCGCAGGTAATTGACGCCGATCGCCATGACCTCTTCTTCCTGCAAAAAGATCGAGAACAGCGGACGCGCCATTCCGATCAGCAAAAATGTCGTGCAGAGTCCCCACGCCGCCGTCATCGCGATCGCACAGAAATAGCCGCGGCGCACACGGTCATACCGCTTCGCCCCATAATTCTGTCCGAGGAATGCATTGACTGCCGCCGAAAAGCCATCTCCGACCATCCAGGAAACGGATTCAATCTGACTGCCAACACGCTGTGCCGCCACTGCCAGATCCCCCCATCCGGTGATAAGGCGGGTCAGAATCATCGAAATTCCTGCGTAAATCAAGTTCTGCACCGCCGACGGCACACCGATCCGCACGATCTCCCTCCAAACCTTCACTGGAACCAGCACCCAGAGACGCAGATGCGGAAACAGCACCTTTTCCCGCAGGACTGCCTTGAAAAACAGGAGGCTTACGAGCGCCTGTGCCGTGACCGTCGCAGCCGCTGCTCCGCTGACTCCCAGTTCCGGAAATGGTCCGATTCCAAAGATCAGCACCGGATCCAGCACAACATTGAAGACAAGCCCCGCCACATTGACGATAAACGGTGTCCGGCTGTTTCCCGCCGCCGTCAAAAGTCCTGTCAAGATCGCATTTAGATAAGAAAAGATCACAAGCCCACAGGCGATCCGCACATACCATTCTGCCTGTGCAATCACCTCCGGGCTGTTTAATTTAAAAAATCCAATTAACCGACTGGCTCCAAAGAGCGAAACCAGCCCATACAGCACGGCAAACAAAATCCCCAGCTGCAGCGCACCTCTCGCATACTGCGCCGCACTGTCATTTTCTCCCGCACCAAGACAATGGGCGGTCTTTACCTGACCGCCCGTCCTCGCCAAAATCGCAAATCCCTGTGAAAACCAGGTATACATACCTGCCGATCCCACCGCCGTGACGGCGCCTGCCCCGAGGCGTCCGATCCACGCCATATCAGTCAGATTGTAAAGCATCTGAACCAGAGAGGTCGCCATGATCGGAAGCGCCAGCCGGGTCAGTGCCGGGGCGATTGCTTCATTCAGCAAATCTACATGATGAGATTTCATTATTTTGCAGAAAGATACTCGTCGATGCCTCTTGCACCTGCTCGTCCGGCTTCCATCGCGAGAATAACCGTAGCCGCGCCAGTCACTGCGTCGCCTCCGGCGTAAACGCCCTCTTTCGTTGTCTTTCCATTGCTCTCATCCGCCACGATACATCTCCAGCGGTTGATCTCCAGACCTTTGGTCGTATTGGAAATCAGCGGGTTCGGGGAAGTACCCAGCGCCATGATAACGGTATCTGCATCGATCGTGAAATCAGAACCGACCACCTCAATCGGACGTCTTCTTCCAGATTCATCCGGCTCGCCAAGCTCCATATGGCGGCATACGATGCCTTTGACCCATCCGTTCTCATCCTCGAGAATCTCAACCGGGTTGGTCAGAAGGTCAAAATGGATGCCCTCCTCTTTTGCGTGATGTACTTCCTCCACACGTGCCGGAAGCTCTTTCTCACTTCTTCTATATACAATATGAACTTCTGCACCGAGACGCAGAGCCGTTCTTGCCGCATCCATCGCTACGTTTCCGCCGCCGACTACAACTACCTTCTTCGATTCCATGATCGGTGTGTCATAATCATCGCGGAATGCCTTCATCAGGTTATTTCTGGTCAGGTACTCATTTGCGGAAAATACGCCGTTGGCATTCTCACCCGGAATACCCATGAACTTCGGAAGTCCGGCACCAGAACCGATGAAGACTGCCTGGAAACCTTCTTCATCCATCAGCTCGTCGATTGTGATAGATTTTCCGATAACTACGTTTGTCTCAATCTTAACGCCCAGCTTGCGGACATTCTCGATCTCCGGCTGTACAACGCCGCTCTTCGGAAGACGGAACTCCGGAATGCCGTAGGTCAATACTCCGCCCGGCTCATGAAGTGCCTCGAAAATGGTTACTTCATAGCCCAGTTTTGCCAGATCGCCTGCACAGGTCAGACCTGCAGGACCGGAACCGATGACTGCTACTTTCTTTCCGTTTGTCTTCTCCGGCGCTGCCGGTACAAAACCATGCTCACGGGACCAGTCTGCCACGAAGCGCTCAAGTTTACCAATGGAAACCGCCTCGCCTTTGATACCGCGCACACACTGTCCCTCACACTGGGATTCCTGTGGGCAGACACGTCCACAGACTGCCGGAAGTGCTGAAGAAAGTGCGATGACTTTCGCTGCCTCCTCAATATTTCCCGCTTTTACTTCCTGGATAAACGCCGGAATATTGATGGAAACCGGGCATCCAGCGATACATTTTGCATTTTTACAGTTCAGACATCTCTCAGACTCCGCAACTGCTTCTTCCATATTATAGCCGAGACATACCTCTTTAAAATTAGTCGCACGTACCTTCGGATCCTGCTCTCTGACCGGCACCTTTTTCATCATATCTCTCTTTGCTTCCATTATTTGTCACCTCCGCACTGTCCGCATCCGCCGTGATGAGTATCGCCCTCTTTCAAGCGCAGCATCGCTCTGCCTTCCTGAGTCTTATAAATTCTCTGACGTTCCATCGCCTCGTCAAAATTAACAAGATGTCCATCAAACTCCGGTCCGTCTACGCAGGCAAATTTGACCTGGTCGCCTACGGTGACACGACAGGCACCACACATACCGGTTCCATCTACCATGATCGGGTTCAGGCTGACAATCGTCGGAATCTCCAGTTTTTTCGTCAGCAGGCAGACAAATTTCATCATGATCATCGGTCCGATTGCAACACAGACATCGTACTTGCGTCCCTGTTTTTCAACTAAATCCTCGATGACACCTGTAACCATACCTTTAATGCCAAAGCTGCCATCATCGGTTGTGATGTAAAGGTTTCCGGCTGCCTTCTCCATCTCCTCGGTCAGGATCAGCAGATCTTTGGTCTTAGAACCTACGATAACATCTACATCAATGCCGTGCTCATGCATCCATTTTACCTGCGGATAAACCGGAGCCGCACCGACACCGCCGGCTACGAAGAGGTATTTCTTCTTTTTCAGCTCTTCTACATCCTCATGGATAAACTCGGACGGATTTCCAAGCGGTCCTACGAAATCATGGAATGCATCCCCAGCCTTGAGGGTGCTCATCTTCTCGGTAGAAGCTCCCACGGTCTGGAATACGATCGTGATCGTTCCTGCCTGACGATCAAAATCACAAATAGTCAGCGGGATTCTCTCGCCCTCTTCGCCCATCTTGACGATGACAAATTCGCCCGGCTCACATGCACGCGCTACACGCGGTGCTTCTACAACCATCAGATAAATCTTATCTGCCAGTTTTTCAGCTTTTAAAATCGGGTACATTCTATTCCTCCTTACAGTTATATGAACATTTTATTGTTTGACTTTTCAGAATTCTCAATTATTTTACCACTTTGTCCTATTTTTGACAACCTTAGAGCGATTCCTTTTCCAGCTTCCGATATTCCCTGAATTCATAGCACAAATTGAAAAATGTCTGCTCGCCGCTTCGTCTTACCAGTTCCCAGCCTTCTTTCTCCAGATCAACCATATGTGTGTCTGCCACATAGGAAAAATCAATCCAGGTGATCTGCGCTGTGTCGCAGAACGGAAGAAACTGCCGATAAATCGACTCGCCGCCGATGATGACGACATCTACATCTGTCAGATGTTTTTCCTGTTTCAGCTCGTCAATCCGCACCAGCGCCTCCTCGACACTGTGGCAGATCTCTGCCCCCTTTACGCTCAGAGCCTTCTTTTTTGTCAAAATCAGGTTGATTCTGCCATCCAGCGGTCGCTGAGCCGGGAAAGTCAGAAACGTTTTATAGCCCATCACGATGATTTTTCCCATCGTTTCCTGCCGGAATAATTTCTGATCCGCCGGGATCACCGTCAGCATCTGCCCTTTATTGCCGATACCCCAGTTCCGATCCACTGCCGCAATCAGCTGAAAATGTCTCGGAAACCGTTCCGGAAACTGTCTTTTGAGTGTCTTCATCATGCTCGCCGCATTGATATAGAATGCCTCGTCTGGCTGTTCTTTCTTATCTACATGAGAATGAAACACGCGCTCCATCTCCCGAAGCGCCGTCTCTTCTTCCGGGAACCGGTTCATAATATCAATCATTGCATCACGGCTGTCACGAAGCTTCTGCATCAGGACATCCCAGATCGTCGCCTTATCCGCTTCACTGACAAAGCCATAGTGGTTTAAAATAATCTCTTTTGCATCCAATTCCGATGAATACTCGATCGATTCTTCTGCCGCCTTATAGTCTACCAGAAACGACGGCATATAACTCCCATCATGCCCCATGACGCCTACCGTCTCACTGCACAGCATCAACTCATCGTCAATCAGGTAAGACATGGAACATTTCGTGTGACCGATCGTCGCAAACGCGTAGATCGTATGATCGCCCAGTTCGATCGTCTCGCCGTCCTCCAGCGCTACATCAATCTGTAAATCTGCATCGTCATATTCTGAATCCCATGGAAGCCCCGCCGCTTCTGCCGCCTCGCCGCTTAGGCGCCGGATCGTCTTCAAAGCGCCCGGTTTCACTAAAATTTCCTTTGCGCGCTCGGAAGCATATGTTTTCACCTCCGGCCATGCTTTCCGCACCGCCGGAAGCCCCGCTACATGATCATAATGGGAATGGGATAAAAGAACCGCGTCTAACTCTGCATCGCCCAGTTCTCTTTTTATATTTTCCACCATCTGATCGGCAGCATACGCCATCCCCGCCTCGAACAGGAGATTGGCTTTTCCCTTTATCAAAAACACCGCACCGCTTCCGCAGCCAGATACATCGATCACCGTCATTGCTTTCTCATCCTTTTTGTTTGAATTTAAAATCGAACCGAGAAAATTTGAACAAAAACAAATCCTCAAATCCATATTTCGTATTTGATTTTACTGGATCTTTATGAAAAATACAAGGACTGGTTCAAATCAGATGAATGTAAGGAATAATAGGGTAACTGTTCACAAATAGGAATTTTCTGAACTGAAAATTCCGTACGATACAGTTCTCGCAGCAGATTTTGCCGATTTGGAATGCGCAGCATCGGCAAAATCCCGTTGCTGGGCACACATGTGTGAGCAGTAACATAATGGGATTTTTAATAACAGAATGCCGCAATTTCATTCCAAACAAACGGAACAATATCTGAGCGGGTGTGGCTGGGATACTCGGACAGATTTTCTAAATTATAAAAAGGATCGGCACCGATATGAAATCGTGTGTTTCGTTACACAGATTCCGGATCAGCGCCGATCCTCTGGGTGGTTGGTTTTAATTTAGTAAATTATGGGGAAGAGCTGCGCCCCAGCATGCTCAGTGGCTTCAGCGTGCTCAGTGCCCCAGCTCAAAAAAGCTGCGCTTTTTCGCTGGACGGGCTGCGCCCTATAAATCAGTCCAGCAAGACAGTTCCTTATGGGCAAGCACAACGTTCCTGTCTTACTGCCCTGCTTTGCACTGCTTATGCCTCAACCATGTACGGATATGTTACATCCAGGCACGGTACTCTGAGTTCTTTGATGGTTCTCGGGCTTAACCAGCGATACATGTTGATCTCGCTGCCGGCTTTGTCGTTGGTTCCGGATGCTCTTGCACCACCGAACGGCTGCTGGCCGATAACTGCACCGGTCGGCTTGTCGTTGATGTAGAAGTTTCCGGCTGTTCCTTTAAGTGCATCTTCCATCTTAACGATAGCTTCTCGGTCATCTGCAAAGATTGCTCCGGACAGACCATAGGACGTTGCGGTATCGCAGCTTGCCAGAGTCTCATCCAGTTTGTCATCCGGATATACATATACGGTCATAACCGGTCCAAAAATTTCCTCTACCATAGTCTTGAAATCTGGCTTCTTAGCCTCAATCAGGGTCGGATATATGAAATATCCCTTGGAATCATCGTATCCGCCGCAGATAACTTCTGCATCCTCGGATGCTTTTGCATAGTCGATGTACTCTTTGTTGGTCTTGAATGCGGATGCATCGATAACAGCGCCCATCAGGTTTCTGAAATCGGTTATATCGCCAATTTTAATCTTCTCAATCTCTGCCAGCATACCCTCTTTAACCTGCGGCCAGATGCTTGCCGGAACAAATGCACGGGAAGCTGCGGAGCACTTCTGTCCCTGATACTCGTAGGATGCTCTTGTCAGAGCTGCTACCAGACCCGGTACATCTGCGGAATTGTGAGCAAAGATGAAGTCCTTTCCACCAGTCTCGCCAACCAGACGCGGATATGTTTTGTATTTCTTGATGTTCTCGCCTACTAAGGAGTAAACACCGCTGAATACTTCGGTAGAACCTGTGAAATGGAATCCTGACAGATTCGGATCGCTTAATACGTACTTGCTCATGTCAGAACCACGGCTCGGTACGAAGTTGATAACACCTGCCGGAAGTCCTGCAGCCATCAGGGCCTGCATTACATAGTAGTTGGAAAGAACTGCTGTGGTAGCCGGTTTCCAGAGAACTACGTTACCTGCGATCGCCGGAGCGGTCGGAAGGTTAGCACCGATGGATGTGAAGTTGAATGGGGAAATCGCGGTTACGAAACCTTCCAGTGGACGGTACTCGATGCGGTTCCAAACATTCGGTGTGTTGTTCGGCTGTCTGTCATAAATCTGCTGTAAGTAGTATACGTTGAAACGAAGGAAATCAATCAGCTCGCAGGTATCAATCTCAGCCTGATATGCGGTCTTGCTCTGTCCTAACATGGTAGCTGCATTTACTTTATCTCTCATCGGACCAGCGATTAAATCAGCTGCTTTTAAAAAGATAGATACGCGGTGTTCCATCGGCATCTCGGTCCATGCTTTTCTAGCTGCCAGAGCCGCTGCGATTGCATCCTTTAACTCTTTCTCACCGCCGGAAGCTGCTTCTGCGATTACATGAGCATGGTCATGCGGCATAACTGCTTTGGTTTTTCTCTCTGTCCAAACTTCCTTACCACCGATGATCATCGGAACCTGAACAACCTGTGCGGACTGGCGCTCCAGTTCTTTCTTTAAGCTGGCTCTCTCCGGGCTTCCTGGAAGATATGCTTTTACCGGCTCATTTTTCGGCATCTCTACTTTGAAATATCCATTGCTCATTGTTCATCTCTCCTTTTTGACATTTTGTCTCATTCGTGATTATGATATGAAAACTTTTCTCGCTTTATTTTCATTAAATCTAACTCTTTCTTGTTATTTTTCATATTAATGAATTTCTATGGCTAAATATTAGCACGTTTTTCATTTTGTGTCAATACTATTTCATATTTAAAAATACATATTTTCATTATGTTTTTCTGTGCATATCGCATAATATCTTTGCTTTTTCCTGTATTCTGTTTTGGATTGTAATTTTTATCGATCTTACTGTTCACGCATACGTGCCCAGTAACGGAATTTGCCGTGGCTTCGCATTTAAATACGGCAAATTCCTGCTGCCACCACGTTTTCTTACGGCACTTTCGCTTCCAAAAGTGCCCACCCGGGAACAGTAACTATCGATTCTTGTAATTCTGTATGTTTTTTTATGCTTTGTTTACGGGACATGGTTTTTGTGGTATACTGATCCCGCCTGAAACAACTCACAAAAGTGAGTTTATCCTGAAAATAATTCACTTATATGAAAAAGGAGTTTGATTATGCTTAAATTAGAACGTACCAGCGTCATGAATCTGGAAAATGCCATGCGCGGTGCCCGCAATCCGATGAACAGCTGGGGACGGATGGACAGCTTTTATGATGAGAATGGCAAATATAAACTGGGACCGAATGATCTCGACCTTGCGAAACGTCTCCGCAAAGCAGGCAGCGACCACCGCAAGTTTCTGCGCCAGGTATTTGTCTCAGTCGATGTGACCGCACCTCTCTACTGGTGGAAAGAATATGATACTTATAAAGTAGCGACCGTCGCCAATTCAACCAGCACGATGCACAAAATCGCCAGCAAACCGTTTTCGATGGACGATTTCAGCTGCGACCACATGACAGCCGGAACACGCGCATTTATGGAAACAGTTGTCGCCAAGCTGGAGGAAATCCGCCTGCGTTATCTGGAGACAAAGAATAAGGATGACTGGTATGATATGATCCAGCTGCTGCCGAGCAGTTATAATCAGATGCGGACTTGTTCGTTTAATTATGAGACACTGATTAATATTTATTATGCCAGAAAGGATCATAAGCTGGCGGAGTGGCATACATTCTGTGACTGGATCAAGACTTTGCCGTATGGGGAAGAATTGATTATTGGGGAAGGGAAATAAATAGATAGCTAAATAATTTGATTGTCGTGGATGGGACGGAGAAAAAGCCGCCCGGGCAAAAATGATCAGGTTTCGAGGACTGGGATTTTCTAGGCATCTTCGGTTTGATTAAAAACAGAAAGAAATCCTCACAAAGCAAGTTTGTTGCGGTTTCTTTCAACATCAAATCCGAATCTGCCAAGTAAATCCACAGTCTCGAAAATTTCATTTTTGCCCGGGCGGCTTTTTCTCCTGTTTATTGGATGATAACTTGGTAAAATTTAAGATCCTGGTGTCATCCAGCGCATGAATGCGGCTGGATGACGGCGTAGGATCTTTTTTCGTTCCGTATGATAAATTACTTTGTCCACCATCTACTTTCTTATCTAACTATATTCAAGAAAGTCCCCCATGTCTTTCTTCTAAATACTGAATGTGCGCTTAGAAGAAATGTTTAGTTATGGCAGAGAACTGGCATTCCCTTGTATACTTTCTCGTAGAGAAGTTTTGCTTTATCAACCGGCAGATTGATGCAGCCGTGGCTGCCGGAATACTGGTAGATGGTTCCGCCGAATTTACTTCTCCAGCTTGCGTCATGGAAACCGATGCCGCCGTTGAATGGCATCCAATAGTCTACGTGACTTTCATATTCATATGTGCCGTCTGCCCGTTTGGCGCCGCGCAGAACGCGGTCGGCCTGCTTGTAGGTCAGGCTGTAAATACCTTCCGGGGTTGTGTAGTTTTTGGATACGTTTCCGGTTACGCACGGAGCATCCCAAGTCAGGGCGCCGTTTTCATACATATATACATGCTGGGCGCCGAAATCAACTTCTGCGTAGGTATTGCCCCAGTCTGCGTCTGAATGGCTGGCTGCCTGCTGGGAGAACTGGACTTCACGTTCCTGATTGATACCTGTCTGCGCCATCAGAACCAGGTTGTCTGTCTCTGCAGTCTGGTCAATCTTCCATCCATAAGGGCCTGTCAAGGCTACCTCTTTTCCGGAAGTGGTATGGAAAGTACGGGTAGTTCCAGCTGTGTCGTATTTCGCTGCCAGCGCCTTGATGTAAGCAGCTGCCTTATCGCGGTCTACCGTAATGACACCATTCTCGCCGCCTGTATACCAGCTGACATATTCAGTACCGGACAGTGTCTCGGTCGCATCACCGATATGGAAGGTGATGGTCGCATTTTTAGCCTGGTTCATCTGGGCGCAGAGTGCTTTTAAGGATGCATCGCCGGAAGTCACCTGGATCGGTGTGTAACATCCCAATGCTTCCAGATCGATCTCTGTCATGCCGGAGGCGATCGCCGCATTGATCGCCGTCTGTACCTTTGCCTTATCCACAGATTCTCCCTTTACTTCCGGAACAATCGTGAAATCTTTTCCTTCTTCCCAGGCGGATATATGGGCATCTACCGTCGGTGCTACACTATCTGACATACAATTTAAGGAAGCAATGCGGTTTGCAAGCATCGTCTGATCGCAGGAAAGCGGCATCGCGATCGTCAGCGCTCCTGCTCCAGCTACCCCTGCTGCCTGCTGGTCAATCGCTGCCTGCAGCTCATTTGTAATCACTACTTTATAGCCGATCTCCGCTGCGGTGATCTCTTCTGTCTTGCCTCCACGTTCTTTAATCGTTAATTTATAAGAACCGTAATTCTGCTCCAGCTTTGCCTTCGCTTCCTCATTGCTCATTCCGCCGACTGCGACGCCATTTACACTTGTTCCATTTGCAAAACTGCCATCTGCCAGTACTGGCTGTGCAAACATCAGCACCAGTGCAGCTGCTGCACCAGTCATTTTAAGTATACTCATACTTTTATTTTTCATTTTTTCACAAACCTCTCTGCCGCGCCATATGGCTGCGGCCTGTATATATGGATTCTGAATCCTTATTATAGCAGAGTCGGAAAAAAAGTCCAGACCGATTCTAAAAAAGATCGTCAAAAGATCCGATTCGTAAGAATTTCTTAACGGTTCCTTTTTTCTTTCCTTTTTCTTTCATTTTTTCCATATTCATGATTGCAGTTTTTCCATTTTGCAGTATGATGGTATTCATTGCAAATGGGAAGTATAACTTTCAGAACGTCCTTAAAAATGTTTAAAATTTTCATGTTCCCAAAAGCGCCAAAAGGACCGCCGCATCTGGCATGCCCTCTTCTAAGTAAACAAGATTTTTATTGTTATCTTGGTCTGCTTAAAAGGAAATATGCCAGTCTGCGGCAGTCCTTCTTTCTATTTCCGGTCAATTTCCGGATTGACATGCACCATAATGTGTTTTACCTTCGGAAATGTCTTTTCAATGCTGTTATGCACCGACTCGGCAATCTTGTGCGCCTCCCGCAGCGGCATGGAACCGTCTACCTCAATCTCAATGTCCGCATAAATTTTATTGCCAAAGATCCGCGTCTGAAGCAGGTCAATCCGCGCCACATCTGGATTCTGAAGAACGCAGGCGCGCAGCTGTTCTTCGGTCTTCTCATCACAGGAATGATCGACCATTTTATCCATCGCATCTTTAAAAATCTCATACGCCGCTTTCACGATAAAGACGAAAATAACCAGGCTCGCGATCGGATCCATGACCGGAAATCCCATTCTCGCGCCCACGATTCCGACCAGCGCACCGATCGAGGAAAACGCATCGGAACGGTGATGCCATGCATCTGCCATCAGTGCGCTGGAATCAATCTTTTTCGCATAATATCGGGTGTACCAGTACATCGCTTCTTTACTGACAATGGATATAACAGCCGCTGCCAGCGCCAGCATTCCCGGAACCTGCAGGTGACTGTATTCTCCCTTGAGCACGTCCGTAAGCGCCTCCACGCCAATCCCCAGACCTGTCATAAAGAGAACCATCGAGAGGACAATCGCAGCCACACACTCCATCCGCTCATGTCCATACGGGTGCTCCTTGTCCGGCTGTTTGGACGACAGCTTAATTCCAATCACCACGATCATCGTGCTGAACACATCGGACGCCGAATGGATACTGTCACTGATCATCGCATTCGAATGTGCGAACACACCCGCTAACAGCTTCATAAACGACAAAAGGATGTTCACTACTATCGTTACAAAAGACACCTGATTTGCCACCTTCTGAAAATCGTTCTGTTTCATATTCGTTACCTCCAAAAAATATCTCATGGCACTAACGATAGGTGGGTGCTGCGGTTTAACCCGTAAAAAAGTATAAAAAAACACCCACGAACCAGTATGAGTAACTACTGTCCCGTGGATGAAACTAACTTCCACTGTCGCTTCTGCGACCCGACCCCATGATATTCACGGTCTGCTCAGTTTGTACTGTAGTTTGATATGCAGTGCAAAGAGTTTATGGTGAATAATAGCACAAGTTTACTTAGTTGTCAATATCGGGAAACGCCCTTTCTTCCATAATTTATTTCTTCAATTCCTTAATCCCAGCCTCAAGCCCTGCCGCCGTCAGCGGAAACATCGGGATCTCATCTCGGATCAGGCTGATCGTGTACGCACCGTAGGCATATGCCCAGTTATTTTCCCGCATCGGGTTCAGCCAGATCGCCGACGGAAAACGCCGGTGCATCTCCTGCAGCCAGTAAATGCCCGTCCGTTCGTTGCTGTGGAAATAGTCGAGACTGCCGCCGCGGTACAGAAGTTCCGACGGCGCCATCGACGCATCCCCGACCAGAATTACCTTGTATTCCGGTTTCAGGTTGTGAAAGACCCACTCGGTCGAGATCTTATCCCGCCAGGAGCAGGACGGCGTCGTAAACAGCTGATCGTAGAAACAGTTGTGGAAATAATAAATCTTCAAATCCTTAAAATGGGACGACTGATTGACCGCCTGGAACAGCCGGTTGCACAGATCCGCATATGCCCACATCGACCCGCCGCTATCCATCAGAAGCAGGAGCTTCGTCTGGTTCTTTCTAGGGCGCTCCATGACGAGCTCCAGACGTCCGCCTTCGTCACAGGTCTTCTCGATCGTTTTCTCCACATTGAGTTCCGTTTTCGGTCCATCCTCACGGCAGGATAAAAGACGCAGCTTTTTGAGCGCCACCTGGAACTGCCGGATCTGGATAACCGCATCGTCGCGGAAATCGCGGTAATTCCGCTGTTCCGCCACCTGCAGCGCGCTCCGGTTTTTGCCCGGTCCGCCCACGCGGATGCCCTTCGGGCTGTAACCGGAATGTCCAAATGCCGACGTACCGCCGGTTCCAATCCACTTATTGCCGCCGTGGTGCTGCTCATGCTGCTCTTTCAGTCGTTCCGCCATCATTTTACGGATATCGTCCAGATCAAGTCCCGCAAACCGCGCATCGACCTCATCCTTATCATACGGCGTCTGCGCGTGCGCCTTGGCAAGCCAGTCTAAGACCTCCTTCGGAAGTTTCTCAAACGTATGCACATTTTTAAAATATGCCAGAAATGCCTGGTCAAATTTGTCATATTCGGACTCTTTTTTGACCAGAACCGCCCTCGCCATATAGTAAAACTCCGTCAGGCTCGCGTCGTTCAGGTTCATTTCCAGCGCATCCATCAGGCTTTTCCACTCATTGAGGCTCGTCTTCATCCCGTAAGAACGGAGTAGATACAGAAAATCAGTAAACATATCGGTTATTCTCCACCAGCTTTAAATCCTCTGTCTTTTTTAAGAGTACCCCCGCAAACGGGATCTCCTTTTCCAGCTTCTCCACCGGCACGCCGCCGATCACAAGCGCCTGAATCCAGTCCAACACCTCGGAGGTACTCGGCTTCTTCTGCAGGCCGCGCAGATCGCGCACCCGATAGAAGGCGTCCAGCACGCCGTCGATCAGCTTCTGGTCGAGATCCGGATAATGTGCCTTGATGATCTTCTCCATCATCGGCTGCTCCGGGAATGCAATATAATGGAAGATACAGCGGCGCAGGAACGCATCCGGCAGCTCCTTCTCCGCATTGGAGGTAATAATCACAATCGGACGGTGCTTCGCTTTGACAGTCTTTCCCGTCTCCGGAATGTAAAATTCCATCTTATCAAGTTCCCAGAGCAGGTCGTTCGGGAATTCCAGATCCGCTTTATCGATCTCATCGATCAAAAGAACCGTCTGCTTTTCCTTCTCAAATGCCTCTCCCATCTTTCCGAGGCGGATATATCTGGCAATATCATCAACGCCGTCCGCACCAAACTGGCTGTCGTAAAGACGCTGTACCGTATCGTACACGTAAAGACCGTCTTGTGCGCGAGTCGTCGATTTAATATTCCAGATCAAAAGTTCCATATCGAGGGATCTGGCAATCGCCTCCGCGAGCATCGTCTTTCCAGTGCCCGGTTCTCCCTTGATTAAGAGCGGCTTTTTGAGCGCCGCCGCAATGTTAACGCTGCGGATCAGTTCATCCGAAGCGATGTATTCGTCACTGCCGTGAAATTGCTGCATGGTAAATTCTCCTTTTAGAAAGTTCTCCTTTTACATAACTGTAAACACTAACAAGGGCGGCATAACGATTCAGGATCCATGCTGACTGCGATCGGTTCGGATCCATCGTTCCTCCCGATCGTCATACATAATCCTGCCCGTTTGCCGCCCTATTGATTTTCTATAAATATAGCAATATTCTAATAGTTTGTCAAATCGTATATATGTTAGGATTTCATTAGAAAAACACGATTGTTACTGCTCACTATTCTACTTTGCCACCCGGATATTCTTGCTGCCGCTAAATCCTTCCGGCGGCTCTGTCTCCGTGAGGATCGTCGCTTCTTCAAACACCCCGAACGTCACCGAACTTACCATGCCGAATTTCTGGCTGTCCGCCAGCACATAGCAGCGCTCTGTCTGGCGCATCGCCTCTTGCTTGACTAATGCCTCATTCGGATCCGGCGTCGTGAAACCGTGGCGCTTGCTGACGCCGTTGGTTCCAAAAAATCCCTTTGTAAAATGATAGCCCTGGATCGTCAGGATCGCCTGGCTTCCGATGACCGCCTCCGTCGTGCCCTTTAACTCACCACCAATCAGAATTACGCGGTTTCCGGCGGCTGCCAGCCGTTTGGCATGTGATACCGCATTCGTCACAAACGTGGCGCTGCGCGCCGGAAGATAGTCTAAGATATACCCGGTCGTCGTGCCCGCGTCCAGATAGACAAAATCATCCGGCTGGATAAGTCCCGCCGCAAACTGGGCGATTCTCCTTTTCTCCTCCTGCTGCAATTCCATCTTCTGTGCCACTGACGGTTCGGTTCCCGTAAATGTCCCGTCTGAGGACACCGCGCCGCCAAACACCTTGGTCAGGCGCCCCGCCTTGTCAAGCGCATTCAGATCCCGCCGGATCGTCGATTCCGAAACTCCCAGCACCTCTTTAATCTCAGGAACTGTCACACTCCTCTTTTTATCCAGAAGTTCCAAAATCAGTTCGTATCTTTTTTCTGTCAGCATGACTCTTTTCCTTTCATCTTCTGCTGTGGTTGAACTTTTTTAGCTCAATTTTTCACTTCTCTCTGTCTTAATATTCTTATCAACTGCAGCTGCTTTCGACAATGACCTTCCGAATCGGCAGCACACGCCCCGGCGATACGGAAAGCTCATCCACACCCATTTTCAGGAATTCTTTTGTCAAACTCAGATCCGCGCCCAATTCGCCGCAGATACCTGCCCAGATGCCCTCGGCGTGCGCATTTTCGACAACCATGCGGATCATCGCCAGCACCGCCGGATGGTGCGGATCGTAAAATGCATCCAGCTCCGGATTCTGACGGTCAACTGCCAGCGTATACTGGGTCAGGTCGTTCGTTCCGATGCTGAAAAAGTCCACTTTTTTCGCCAGTTCCCGGCTTACCATGACTGCCGCCGGGGTTTCAATCATA
Organism: Clostridium sp. AM43-3BH; assembly: GCF_003479985.1. Taxonomy (NCBI): domain Bacteria; kingdom Bacillati; phylum Bacillota; class Clostridia; order Eubacteriales; family Clostridiaceae; genus Clostridium; species Clostridium sp. AM43-3BH. Next base: position 33,118 of record NZ_QUIH01000003.1, on the reverse strand, counting down.
ATGCCCTGCTTCGGGTCGCCAAACTGGAGATTCTGTGCGGTCAGCTCCGTCTTGACCTCCTCGACAATCTTCGCGATCGCCTCGACCTCCCAGACACTTGTGATCATCGGATACATGATCTGGAGATTGCCATAGGCACTTGCCCGAAACAACGCACGAAGCTGTGTCTTGAAAATCTCCGGTCTTGTCAGGCAGATACGGATCGCTCGGCAGCCCATCGCCGGATTTTCCTCTTTTTTCAGTTCAAAATAATCGCACTGCTTGTCCGCGCCGATGTCCAGCGTGCGGATAATGACCGGTTTGCCCGCCATCGTTTCCGCTACCTGTTTATATACCTGGAACTGCTCCTCCTCCGTCGGAAATGTTTCTTTTTCCAGATACAAAAATTCGCTGCGGAACAGTCCGATGCCCGCCGCATCGTTATGAATGACCGACGCCAGATCCTTGCTGTTGCCAATGTTCGCATACAGGCGGATCTTCTTGCCATCCAGAGTGACTGTTTCGCGCCCTTTCAGTGTTTGCAGCAGTTCTTTCTTCTCCTGTTCCTCCCTCTGCCGGCGGCGCATTGTTTCCAATGTCTCCTCATCCGGTTCCACATACAGGACTCCGTTAGTACCATCCACAACCGCAAATTTCCCATCTACCGTCTCATCGAGCGCCACGTCCGTTCCGATCAGCGCCGGAATGCTCATCGTACGCGCCAGGATCGCCGTGTGTGAATTGACGGAACCGTGTACCGTCACAAAGGATAGCACCTTGTCCTTTTCAAGCTGTACCGTCTCTGACGGTGCTAAATCATCTGCCAGAATAATCACCGGCTCGTCCGTATGGATGCCCTGACCTGCGCCTCCGGACAGAACGCGCACAATCCGCTCCGAAATATCTTTGACATCCGCCGCGCGCCCGCGCATATATTCGTCCTCCATCGCCGCAAACATCTGGGCGAAATTGTCACCGGTCACCGCAACCGCATACTCGGCATTGACCTTCTGCGTATCGATGATATTCTGAACCGCGTCCAGATAGTCCTCGTCCTCCAGCATGATCTGGTGAATCTCAAAAATCGACGCATTCGCCTCGCCAACTTCTTTTACCGCCTTTTCATACAACTCGCCGAGCTGGCGGATGGACTCCTGAACCGCCGCATTAAACCGCGCTTTTTCCTGCTCTGTATTCTCTATTTTCGTCCGTTTTACGGTCTGCTCGCCTTTCTGATACACACATATTTTTCCAACTGCGACACCGCCAAATACACTTTTTCCACGATACGTCTGCATGATCATTCCCCTTTCCATTGATCCATTATCGAAAAATGCCGCCATGTAATAATCCCTTACATCGCGGCATCTTTGTTAAACTACATATTTTCCTTCATAAACTGGCTGACTGCCTCATAAGCTGCTTCTTCGTCCTCGCCCTCAAAGGTCAGGGTTACTTCCTGTCCGTTCTTTACCGCCAGTCCCATGATACCGAAAATCTTTTTGCAGTCGCCGCTCTTTCCATCTTTCGCCAGCTTGATCGTACTCGTAAACTGTTTTGCCGCCTTTACCAGTTCACCTGCCGGGCGTGCATGGATTCCTTCCGGGTCTGTAATGGTATATTTAAACTCTTTCATGATGATGTTCTCCTTCTCATTATAACCTATTTTGATTGATTTGACCAAAAAATTTCTAATAAAGATTCACATTCCGTCAAAAAAAATTATTTATCTATTCTTCTACATTCTTCTTGAGAACTCCTAAGAGTACCGTCGAGATCGCCATGCCAACCACCAGTGCCAGCAGATAGAACAGCGGATTTCCCATGACTGGGAATACGAAGATTCCGCCATGCGGCGCCATCAGCGTACAGTTAAATAACATGCTCATCGCTCCCGCAACACCCGAACCGACGATGCAGGCTGGAAGCACGTGTACCGGATCGGACGCTGCAAATGGAATCGCGCCCTCCGTGATGAATGCCAGACCCATGATGAAGTTGGTCGGTCCTGCCTCGCGCTCTTCCTTTGTAAATTTCTTCTTAAACAGCATTGTTGCCAGCGCAATCGCACACGGCGGTGTCATACCGCCAATCATAACAGCTGCCATCACATCGTAGTTGCCGGAGGCGATTGCCGCCGTACCAAATACATATGCCGCCTTGTTGAATGGACCGCCCATGTCGATCGCCATCATCGCCGCCAGCACAAAACCAAGAATCAGCTTACTCGAACCACCCATGCTGCTCAGACCATTGTTTAACGCCATATTGATCGCGCCCATGACCGGCTCTACGACGAAGCTCATAACCAGTCCGATGAGCAGGACGCCCACAACCGGGTAAATCAGGACCGGAGCAATCTTTTCCAGTGCCTCTGGAAGATTCTCGCACGCTTTCCGAAGCGCCAGAATCAGATATCCGGCAATAAAACCTGCCGCCAGGGCGCCAAGGAAACCTGATTTTCCCTGAGAAGCAATCATGCCGCCGACAAAACCGACTGCCAGCGCCGGGCGGTCTCCGATCGCCATCGCGATGAAACCAGCCAGAATCGGGAGCATAAAGCCAAATGCCACACCGCCGACATTTTTAAACCATGCCGCCAGCGGGGTAATCGTACCAAAGTTTACACGCTGGTCGAGCGGAAGTGCATTCATATCCACACTGAAACCATCAATCAGAAACGCAATCGCAATCAGGATGCCGCCGCCGACTACAAATGGAAGCATGTGGGAAACACCATTCATCAGCTGCGTGTAAATCTGGTGTCCGACACTGCCCGATTTGCCGCCAGAGGCTGCCTTTGCCGGGCTGCTGTTTCCAGATGATGCTGCGTGGTAAACCGGTACCTCCCCGGACGCCGCGCGCTCCAAAAGCTCCGGTGCCTTGCTGATACCGTCCGAAACCTGACATTCGATCACTCGTTTTCCGTCAAACCGATCCATCGGCACCTGTGCGTCCGCTGCCACGATGATGCAGTCCGCCGCCTCGATCTCCTGTGCCGTCAGCACATTTTTTGCTCCGGCTGAACCGCGCGTCTCAACTTTGATCTTCCATCCCCTCGCGCGTGCCGCTTTTTCCAGGCCTTCGGCAGCCATGTAGGTGTGCGCGATACCGGTCGGACAGGAAGTAACCGCTAAGATCTTCGGTCCGGCTGTCTGTTCCGTCTCTGCACCCGCTTTTTGCGCCTGAATCTCCTGACCACCTGCCTGTGCGACATTCTCTCCATTTGTATCTGCCGCTTCTTCGCCGGAATCAGCCGCCAGTCTCTCATCGATGCCTGCCTGTTCTGCATCTGCCTTATCAATAATGGAAAGAAAGTCTTCCACCGAAGAGGCATTTCGCAGGGAATCTGAGAAATTCTCGTCCATCATGAGAACGGAAAGCTTGCTCAACACATCCAGATGTACGTTATCTTTTGTATTTGGCGCTGCAATCAGAAACAGCAGAGTGACCGGTTCGCCGTCCAGAGAGTCGAAATCCACGCCATTTTTGATGACCATCGCCGCCAGCCCCGGCTTTTTGACCGCATCACATTTTCCATGAGGAATTGCAATCCCCTCGCCGATACCGGTCGTGCTCTCTTCTTCTCTCGCATAAACCTGCTTGCGGAATGCCTCGACATCCGACAGCTTTCCGCTCGCCGCCATCAGCTCTACCGCCTTGTCCAGTGTCTCCGATTTGCTGGTGGGTGCCGCATCCAGCGATATACTTCTCGGATCCAGTAAATCAGTAATCTTCATATCTGTTGCCTCCCTATTTATGCCCGAATGTCAGGTATGCATTGCATATCCGGCAGTACATTCTGCCAGCTTCAAAAATGTCTGCATACAACCTCATCCGATTTTTGTGATTTTACAGTTCTCATACACTTTCTTTATCTCATCCTTCGTCGCCAGCTGCTCCGAAAAGGCGCTCGCGCTTCCAGCTGCCAGTCCCATGCGGAAGGCGTGTTCATAATCTCCGCTCTCCCCGTATCCGGCCAGGAAACCGGCTACCATCGAATCTCCGGCTCCGACACCATTTTTCAAGGTTCCCTTCGGCGCTTCCGCCGCATAGACGCTTCCATCCTCCGCCAGAAGAACCGCGCCCTTGCCTGCCATCGAAACCAGCACGTTGACCGCACCTTTTTCCTGCAGCTTCTTCGCATACGGAACAACTTCCTCCCGCTCCGAGAGCTTCACGCCGAAAATGTCTCCCAGTTCATGATTGTTCGGTTTGATTAAAAATGGATGGTGTCCCAGCACATTGAGCAGCAGATCCTTGGTCGCGTCCACAACAATCCGGACGTCCCTGCCATCCAGGCGCTCCATAATCTTCTGATAAATATCATCCGGCATCGACGCTGGAATACTTCCAGCCAGCACCAACGTATCATCCGCCCCCAGTCGGTCAAGCTGGGTCATCAGCGCATCCACCGCTTCCCGCGGAATCTTCGGTCCCCGACCGTTGATCTCAGTCCCGTCGATGGATTTCAGCTTCAGGTTGATGCGGGAGACTCCCTCATCCAGGGAAATAAACTCGGCTTTCACGCCCAGCTGCTCCACTTCCTTCCGAACCTCCTCGCCGACAAACCCGGCAGTAAAGCCAAACGCCGTATTGGCAATTCCAAGGTTTTGAAGGACCGTCGAAACATTGATTCCCTTTCCGCCCGGAAGCAAAAGCTCCGAATCCGTCCGGTTGGTCAGTCCGAGCTTAAAATCGCTCACTGACACAATATAATCTAACGATGGATTAAAGGTTACCGTATAAATCATAAGCCTTCATTCCTTTCTTATCTTGATTGATTCTGACTGTATTATAAAATCATTTTCATTCAAAATCAATCAAACTTATTCACAAACATGCTGCCTCTTTTTGGGTTATATTGCACAATTTTGATTTTTTATGATTGTTTTTGATTGATTGTTTCGTGTGAATTCCGGCGAAACGATTGCTGTCACTGATGGAATAGTGTTTCCAAAAACATCTTTTTTACTCAGCTTCATCTCCTCTTCTAATCGTAAAATCCGCCTTTGTTGACAAGGATTTCCCCATTTGCTATAGTAAATGAAGAATTTTGTAATATCTTTGTAATATTTCCAAGATGTTTTTATATCAGAAAGGATATACGATATGAACGATTCCCCTTTGAAACCTGCTTCTTCCAGGCGCAAAAAAATGGATAAAACAATGATGGCGATCTATTTCCTGATCCTTTTTATTGTGGCCGGGGCGGCTCTGCTGGCATTTCTATGCCTCTCTAAACCTTCTGATAAGAAGAACAACGCCGGCTCTGATCCTTCCATCGCTTCTTCCAGCACCTTAAAAAACAGTCATCAGACCGGCACCGATGCTAAAAGTACGGCGAAAGCCAAAATCAAAGAAGAAAAGCCGGTCGATCCGTATGAAAATCTCGCGGTCGCCAATGTGGATGATGCGCTGAACCTGAGAGAAAAACCAGATACAGATGCCAAGGTACTCGGCACCTGCTTCCGCGGAGGCGGCGGTACCATTTTAAAACGCAAAAATGGCTGGACAAAAATCCGCTCCGGTGGGCTGGAGGGATGGCTCAAGGACGATTATCTTGTATTTGGCGATGATATCAAGCCGCTCGCCAAAGAGCTCGGTCTCTATATCGCTACCGTCAGCACACAGACACTCCATGTACGTGAGGAAGCCAGCACGGATTCTGCCATCGTCGGTCTGGCTGCCGCGGAAGACTACTATCCTGTGCTGAGTCAGGAAACTGGATGGGTCAAAATCCAGCTTTCCGTTGACACCTCCGGTTACGTTTCTTCTGATTATGTCACAATCAGCGTCAAGCCAGGACGCGCAATCAGCATTGAGGCTGAGATGGCAGCGCTGGAGGCGGCACGACAGGCTGCTGAAGAAGCTGAGCAGGCATCCAGAGCCGCCGAAGAAGCCCAGATTGCAGCCGCGAAATCGCAGGCAGAAGCAAACGCAGCTAAAGGTTCCTCCCAGACTTCGGGAAAATCTGGAAATTCTGGAAGCTCTTCGAAAAAGAGCACGGCTGCACCAGCCGCAAAATCAGCCTACGTGATCTCCGCCTCCGAGAGCGACGTTTATCTGCTCTCCGCCTGCCTCACGATGGAAGCCAACGGCGGATCCTATGAAAGCTATCTGGCAGTCGGAAGTCTGATCGTCAACCGCGTCAAATCTGGCAAATGGGGCAAATCCATCTCCAGCGTTATCTACGCGGACGGACAGTTCCCAGGCGCGACCTCCGGCCTGCTTGACAAATATCTCGATAGAGGACCGTCCTCTACTGCCACCAAGGCGGCAAAGGCAGCGCTCGCCGGGGAGAATCAGATAGGCGACTACCTTTATTTTACCTCGACCAAATCAGCAAACTACGACAGCTACTCCAGCTATCAGGTGGTTGGTGGGAATTGTTTCTATAAAAAATAAAAGGCTTAAAAAGGCGGATTTAAACGCATTACATTAAACCTCATATACATTCCCATCGCCTTATGATATGATAATCATATCAGCAAAACATACAGGCAGAGGACACCTACTGTCCATACCTTATTGATAGGTACTCTCGGAGTCTTTCCTGCAAATCATCTCACAACATTAAGCACAGAAAGCTTCCGGGAGTCCATTGATTGCAAATGGAGGAAATTATGAGAAAATCAATTTATACTTTGATGGTTTCCACTCTCATCGCAGCCGCCAGCATGACCGCCTGCTCCAGCCAGCCGTCTGAAACAACTGCCGCTGAATCCACACAGGAAAACGATACATCAGCAGAAAGCAGCGATGCCAGCGAAACAACTACTGCCAGAGAAAAAGAAACCGCCCAGACAACGGATGCAGATCATGCAGAAGACGAGACTCTGAGTGAAAAAGAAATCACAGAACTTTACCGTGGTTTTGCCAGATCCCTTCAAAGCATCATCGCCAATAAAAATATGAACGATTTAGCCGAGCTGCTTGTCTATCCGTCCTACATCGGCATCGATGACGGGATTGTCGTAAATAACAGAACTGAATTTATGGCTCTCGACGCAGACAAGGTATTTACCGACGCGCTGATTGAGGCAGTCAAGACAGCCGATGTTTCTTCCAACGAACTGACCAAGGCAGGTTTCATCGTAGGCGATCCATCCGGTAAACCGGCAGTTACCTTTGGTCTGGACAAAGAGGGATCTATCGGTATCACAGCTATTAACTACTAATCAGAGATAAAATAGTGAAAAAGAGCGCCGCAACACTCACAAACCGGCTTTCCATTTCTGGTAAAACTGCTTCATGAGTGCCACAGCGCTCTTTTCTATGTTACAGCCAGACAACTGCATCCATCAATCCGGCTGACTGCTTCTTCTACATTATCCTTCAATCGCAATATATTTTTTCTGCTCGACTTCCGGTTTTGCTTCTTTCTTCGGAACAAAAATCTTCAAAATACCATGCTTAAATTCCGCCTTGATATCTTCCTCTGTTATATCATCACCGACATAGAAGCTTCTCGCACAGGAACCTGCGTAACGCTCTCTGCGGATGTAACGACCGGACTTTTTCTCCTTCTCGTCCTCATCCAGTCCCTTCGCAGCCTGAATCGTCAGATTACCATCTTCCAGGGAAATCGAAATCTCTTCTTTCTTAAATCCCGGCAGATCCATCTCCAGCTCATAGCCATCTTCCATTTCCTTGATATCGGTCTTCATCAGGTTCTGTCCATGGCGTCCATACAGCTTTTTCTCTATCTTCTGTCCGGCTTTATCATCATAAAACGGAAAATCATTAAAGAAATCATCAAACAAATTTTCTCCAAAAATACTCGGCATTAACATAAGTCATCTCTCCTTTTTTTCAGCTTACTAGCTGTTCATTATGTTTATAACCAACATTTTCGGAACCGGGACGGTCTGGGAACATTCCCGGAAGCGCTCAACCCTTTCTTTTTGCTTCCTCTTTGTTCCTCTTCCTTCGTTCTGGCTATGTTATAGCACTTTCCGTTAGCACTGTCAAGAGGTGAGTGCTAATTATTTGTGAATATTTTGTGAAATTGTCAATCCTTTTTCTCTCTATTGATACTGCCACACTAAAGAGGATAGGAGAATTCTTGCAAAGCATTGTTAAAAAAGTAAATCTCTAATATTATTCTTATACTATTTCATAATCAAAACCGTCGCCGTTCCCGAATTGGTCCATTTGATTGCATTTAAGTACGCATACTGGGACAGCACCAATCCCAGAAACGAGACACTTTGCACTCCTGTTTTATCAGGGATTGCAGTTCTTACATGGTTCATATCCATCTGCAATCACTTCATCGCGCGTACCGGTAAATTCCTGCCGGTTTGCCGCCTTCATCTGGGTGACAGATGTGCAGCTTGGAAGATGAAATTTTTTCGAGTTGGTATTGAGAATGTAGGTCTGAACCGTCGCGCTGCTTCCAGAGGATCCAGCGCCGCCTCCCGACGAACCAGCTGCTCCCGATCCAGCCGATTGATTCTGGCTGCTGCCATTTCCAACCGTTCCCTGTCCGGCTGTGCTTCCCGCACTTCCAGAGCCGTCCGCCCAGCTTTCTCCTGTCGCATAATCGATCGCAATACCCGGCTGGACATTATAGACGTACACGCAGAATAGCACTCCCTCGCCCTGATCCTCGACGGATTCCGCCTCCATCAGGACGCCGGAGGCAACCAGATTATTGCCCTCAAAAACCGGCGTTACGCGGTACATGACATGGTTTCCGGTTTCTTTCACATAATCGGCTGTCAGATTTTCAAATGGCAGCATTCCCTGTACGTTCAGATAGCGGGTTCCGGTAATCAGGTTTTTGACATTGGCATTCTCCGCCGTGAGCTGGTAGCCGATCAGATGACAGCGGTTATAGAGATACTTTCCATCCACATTGTCATACTTCGCCGTATGCCAGCCCGTCGGCTTGACTTCCCCGATCGAGCCGCGCTTCTCCGTCGGCATCGTGTCCTGCGAAACCGAAGCATATGCCACGCCGCAGCGCCCCAGGCTGTCCAGATCACTGTAACTCTCAAATGATACATCCGTCAGGTCCGCATCGGTAAAATACGGCACATTTCCATTGACCGCCACATACGGCTGACCGGAATATGCCGGTACATCCGCCAGATTAAATGACGTTCCCGAAGCAGAAGATACACGGTTTCCACCATTTTCTGACGATGACACCGCCTGCGAATCTCCGTCCGCACTTTCCGCCTGATTTTCCTCCGCGCTGACACTTCCGTTTCCATTCAGACTTCCCTCTGGAATCTCCTGCGCGCACGCTGAAACAGACAGCATCGCCGCTGCAGCCAGCCCCAGAAGCCACATTTTCAATTTTCTCATATGAATTTCTGCCTTTCCGTTTAAGCCTATCCCTTTCAGAGCCATGTAGATTTGTGCGTTCTGGCGCCTGATTTTCAGGTGCAGAACCGGCTCTTTTTTATATTTGACTTGTTTTTTATGTTTTTCTTACTCTTTTATATTGTACTTACTTTTTATGTATATTTTTTACCTGCGCACATACCGCTCTTCTGTGATTTTCTCATGCGAGGAACCCGCATATTCCTGCGTTTCTGCCAGCTTCCAGCTGCCCAGATCCATCTTAAAATACATATCTGCCGGATAATCCCGGTTCCAATGACAAAGAATCACTTCTTCGATCCGGCTCTCATACGGAACAACATCCTTGTCCTCGACAAAACAGTACTCTCCCGGCCCCGCCTTTTCCAAAAACGCTTCATCTGCCTGAATCTGCCCGGATTGCCCCAGTTGCCCGGATTGTTCCTGTTCTTTCGGCATATTTCCATTCACCTGTAAAAACTGTTTCTGGCTGTATGCATTCATCCACAGTTTTTTCCCACCTGTCAGCTCCAGAATACGCTTTCTAAGCACGCGGTCCTGGCTCTGCCGTCTGTGATTGAACATCATGCCGTTCTGATTATCCACACATACAATTATCTTCATCTCTCTTTTTCTCCCTTTTTCTATCTGCTGTACGCTTCATGTTTCCCAAGGAATCAAAGCAAGCGTCAGCTCCTCCATCCAGGTCCGCAGATTGGGACGCCTGACTGCCAGCGTGTTGACAATCACCGATCGTACACGCACCGGCATCGTTTCTCCTTCTTTTACCAGCCTGCTCACATCGTTTATGACATAAAAATTGCCATTCTCATATCCCAGATACATCATCACATGTCCCGGAAAATATAGAAGTGTGCCTGGTTCTAATGCTCTTAAAATCTGCTTTTTTTCTGAGCAGCGCCGCCCCGCCAGCTCTATTTTTCGAACTGGCATCTGCAGCTGACCGGTCGTATTGCGAGGCAGGATCCATCCAAAACAGCGGTACACTTCCCGGATATAGGAAGAACAATCCCGACTCTCCAGCATTCCGCCCCAGCCGTAGCGGTCTCCCAGACACTTGAACGCCTGTTTAATAATCTCCTCATTTGTCAAGCTCAAATATCCCACCGATACGTCCCGGCTCATCGGAATCAATCCTTTTTGCCGGAAGAAACTGCCATCCGGGGCGCGGCATGGAAGCCAGACGATGTAATTATTCCAAGACAGTCTGTTCTGTACACTCTGTTCTTCCTGTGCTTCTGTTGTCTCTATTACCGCTCCTGTCCCTTTTATTCTGTTTGTTTCTATTGTTTCTTTTATCTCTGGAATTCCTTCTTCCACGCACAATTCCAACACCGTCCCCATCCGAAGCCGGTATGCACTGGTTCCCGGATAGACTGCACTTGCTTCCAGCCAGACCATATCCCCTGTCACTACTAACGGATGGATCGGAAATGCCGCCATCAGCCATTCCGCCCGGTTCCGACAGACTGCCACCGACTCTGCCGATATCCAGCCCTCGCTGCATTCATTCTGGACATACAGATAACCCTCCTCCTGCACCGAACCCAAAATCAAAAGCGGTTCCCCGACCATACAGAGACAAAGTGCTGCCTCATCCCACTCCGGATCGGATGGATCCTCCTCATCAGCTAAAAAAGTCTCCATCGGAAACTGTTTGATCAACCCCTGTGAAGTCGCGATTCCATATTTGATATGAACATTTTTATCCACGGAATTTTGAGCATCACGCACAGTCCAATTTATCCCCTGTATCCCAAATGATAAGAAATTTCCACACCATTTATCATAAACAACTCTCTCTTCTTTGGCAAAGGCTTCATTTTTCAAATCATGCATTTCCGTTCCATATGTCCGTAAAATCCGTGCATTCAAATTTTCAATTTCTTCCGGCGTCATTTTTACTGATTCTGACACATTTTCTATATCGATCCAATGCTCTGCCTGGCATTGTTCCTTCGAAACATCTGGTGCGAATGATAAAAAAGACGATCTCATATGAACTGATCCAAAACAGCCTGCTTAATTTTCGTATCTTTTATATGATGCATCTTCCTTTTTTATACACAATAAGGAATCGGCAACCTCCCCAGCTGGCGCCTCGTCGTTTCCGAAAGTGCCCCCAGCTGACTGACCAGCAAATCCATCAGATCCTCGCCGTCCATGGCATATCCACTCTAACTCACATTACTGATACTCAATCACATACCAAATCCATAACTGCCTCTTGCGTCTCACATTCCCACAAAAGGCATCTGCTTCCACGATTGATCCCCAGATTTAGTAATTCTCCGCATGGATCTCGAAATAAGCCTGCGGATGTGCGCATACCGGACAAACTTCCGGTGCTTTCTCGCCTACTACGATATGACCGCAGTTGCGGCATTCCCATACCTTCACTTCGCTCTTCTTAAATACTTCCTGTGCTTCCACATTGTGAAGCAGGGCACGGTAGCGCTCTTCATGGTGCTTTTCAATCTCCGCTACCATACGGAATTTCGCTGCCAGTTCCGGGAATCCTTCTTCCTCAGCCGTCTTGGCAAATCCATCATACATATCTGTCCACTCATAGTTCTCGCCGTCTGCAGCAGATGCCAGATTCTCTGCGGTATTTCCCAGACCGTCTAATTCCTTAAACCACATCTTTGCGTGTTCTTTCTCATTGTCTGCGGTCTTTAAAAAAAGGGCGGAAATCTGCTCAAATCCCTCTTTTTTTGCCTTGGATGCAAAATAGGTATATTTATTTCTTGCCTGTGATTCACCAGAAAAAGCCTCCCTCAGGTTCTTTTCCGTCTGGGTTCCTGCATATTTGTTAGCCATTGCATTGTCCTCCTTTTAATTGCATGAAAACAGTTCATCTTTTCTTTCTATTATAGCACGCTTGAATGTTTTTAATATGTTTTTCAAAAGCATTTTTTTCCAACATCCAGACAAAAACAGGGATATCAGACGTTCAAATCTGATATCCCCGTTTCTTTTCTAAATAGGAATCTACTACCTACCGCTTCCCCTACGCCTCATCAATCGCATGCCCGATATCATGGCGCATATATTTGTTAGCGAAATCGATCCACTCGGTCGCCTTGTATGCGTTGGCGCGCGCCTCTTTCAGGTCTTTGCCCTTTGCAGTAACGCCCAGCACTCGACCGCCGTTTGTCACGATGTCGCCGTCCTCATCAAACTTCGTGCCCGCGTGGAATACATAGTATCCGTCTGCATCCTTGAACTTCTCCAGACCGTGAATCTTGAAGCCCTTTTCATATTTCACCGGATAACCATCCGACGCCAGAACAACACAGACTGCCGCATTGTCCTCAAATTCAAGCTCAATCTGATCCAGGGTTCCGTCGATACATGCCTCAAAGACTTCCACGATATCGTTCTTCATGCGCGGCAGGACAACCTGTGTCTCCGGATCGCCGAAACGCGCATTGTATTCCAGCACCTTCGGACCATCTTCGGTCAGCATCAGACCGAAGAAAATGATGCCCTTGAAGGTACGTCCTTCCTTCTTCATCGCGTCAACCGACGGCTGATAGATGTACTTTTTGCAGAATTCGTCTACTTCTTTTGTGTAGAACGGGCTTGGCGAGAAGGTTCCCATACCGCCTGTATTTAAGCCCTGATCGCCGTCCAGCGCCCGCTTGTGATCCTGGGAGGAAGTCATAATGCGGATCGTATCGCCATCGACGAAGGAAAGGACAGAAACCTCGCGTCCTGTCATGAACTCCTCGATGACCATCTGATTGCCGGCAGAACCAAACTTCTTGTCCTCCATGATCTCCTTGACGCCTGCCTCTGCTTCCTCTAAAGTATTGCAGATCAGAACACCTTTTCCAAGTGCCAGACCATCTGCTTTCAAAACGATCGGCATCTTAGCGCTCTGTAAGTATTCCAGCGCCTTGTGCGGATCGGTAAAAGTCTCATAGGCTGCGGTCGGAATGTTGTATTTCTTCATCAGATCCTTGGAAAATGCCTTCGATCCTTCCAGAATCGCCGCATTTTTTCTCGGTCCAAATACACGCAGTCCCTGTGCCTCGAACACATCCACGATACCGCCAACCAGCGGATCGTCCATGCCAATCACGGTCAGATCAACCTCATGCTCTTTCGCAAATGCCGCCAGCTTATCAAATTCCATCGCACTGATCGGCACACACTCTGCATACTCTGCGATTCCCGCATTGCCCGGTGCACAATAAATTTTATCTACCTTCGGACTCTGAGACACTTTCCATGCGATCGCATGCTCACGTCCGCCGCTGCCAACGATTAAAACTTTCATGTTCTTCTCCTTATATTCTTCCGTTTGCAATCGCATCGATCGCCTGCGGAAGCAGTACCCACTCTGCCTGTTCCATCACGCGCTGCTGCAGCGTCTTCGGCGTATCATCCGGCTGCACCTCTACGGCTTTCTGGAAGAGGATCGGACCGGTATCGGTTCCCTCATCCACATAGTGAACCGTCGCGCCCGTCACCTTGACGCCGCGCGCCAGTGCCGCCTCATGCACCTTCAGTCCATAATAGCCGACGCCACAGAAGGACGGAATCAGGGACGGGTGGATATTAATAATTTTATTTCTGTATGCCTCGATCATCGCCGCCGGAATCTTCACAAGAAATCCAGCCAGAACGATGAGATCCGGCTTACACGCCTTGACGGTCTCTAAAAGCGCCTCATCGAATGCATCTCGCGTCTCATACGCCTTCGGAGTCACAACAAACGCCGGGACACCGTGTTTTTTCGCGCGCTCAATCGCATAAACGCCCTCATTGTTGCTGATAACCGCCACAACTTCTGCGTTCGTGATCTTGCCGTTATCAACCGCATCCAGGATTGCCTGCAGATTTGTACCGCCGCCAGACACCATTACAACGACTCTTAGCATAATGTTACTCCCTTTTCTCCTGCCTCAATGGAACCGATGATGTACGGTGTATCGCCAGCGGACTTCATTGCCTCCATCGCACGCTCTGCATCAGCCGCATCGACTGCTACAACCATGCCGATACCCATGTTGTAGGTATTGTACATCATATGCTCCTCGATATCGCCTTTCTTCGCCAGCATACCAAAGATTGGCGGAATCTGATAGCTGTCTTTCTTGATGACTGCGCGGACACCGTCTTTCAGCATACGCGGAACATTCTCATAGAAGCCGCCGCCTGTGATATGGCTGCACGCTTTCACAGTCACGCCTGCATTCTTCACTGCTTTCAGCGCCTTTACATAGATACGGGTCGGTGCCAGAAGGGCCTCGCCAAGCGTGGTTCCCAACTCCTCATAGTAGGTCTCCAGCCCCTCTTTGTTAAGTTCCTTCTCAAATACCTTGCGGACCAGGGAGAAACCATTGCTGTGAACGCCGGTGGATGCCATACCGATCAGTACATCACCCGGTTTCAGGTTTTCGCCGGTAATCATGTCTTTTTTATCAACCACACCGACAGCAAAACCAGCCAGATCATAATCTTCCTCCGGCATCAGTCCCGGATGCTCGGCTGTCTCGCCGCCGATCAGAGCTGCCTCCGACTGTAAGCAGCCTTCTGCAACGCCTTTTACGATATCCGCGATCTTTTCCGGATAGTTCTTGCCGCAGGCAATATAGTCCAGGAAAAACAGCGGCTCGCCACCTGCACATGCAATGTCGTTGACACACATCGCAACCGCGTCGATACCGATCGTGTCATGCTTGTCCATGATGATCGCCAGTTTTACCTTGGTACCACAGCCGTCCGTACCAGATAAGAGAACCGGATCTTCCATCTCTTTAATCTTTGCCAGGGAGAATGCACCGGCAAAGCCGCCCAGACCTCCCAGCACTTCCTCACGCATCGTTTTCTTTACATGCTCTTTCATCAGTTCTACCGACTTATAACCAGCCTCAATATCTACTCCGGAATTCTTGTAATCCATGGTTTTCCTCCGTATGTCCTTGTTTATATTTTTTGTTTTTATTTCTGTGCCAGATACTCTTTATGTCCCAGCTTCTGTAATTTCTCATCCTTACCGGCTACTTCATTCTTCATCTCCTCGGAGTATGCCTTTAATTTCGCTAACAGCTCCGGATCGGAAGTTGCCAGAATCTTGGCTGCCAGAATACCCGCGTTCTTGCCGCCGTTGATCGCTACCGTTGCAACCGGAATACCGGATGGCATCTGTACGATCGAATACAGAGAATCAACTCCGCCTAAATCCGAGGTTTTCATCGGAATACCGATTACCGGCATCGGGAACAGTGCCGCGCACATACCCGGCAGATGTGCTGCCTTGCCAGCACCTGCAATGATAACCTTAAAGCCTTTCTCCTCAGCGGATTTTGCATAGTTAAAAAAGATGTCTGGCTCACGGTGTGCAGAAATGATTGTCATTTCATAATCAATCCCCATCTTGTCCAGAAAATCTGCTGCCTGTGCCATGATCGGCATGTCCGAATCGCTTCCCATTACAATTCCTACTTTTGCCATCGTTCATTCTCCTTTTCTCTGCATTGTATTTATTAGTTCTACTTATAAGTAATTTGAATAAAAACAGCCTTACTTATTAGTAATGATACTAGGTTTTTCATGGCAAGTCAATAGTGTTTCGAGAATCCTTCAAAATTTCGTCATACGTTCTCATGTGGCGCTTCCTGTTCCAAAATAATGTAGCCGTAATCAAGAACAAATTTCACTCTGACATTGCAGCCCATCCTGCTTTTATGTTATCCTTATTGGAATGACAACAAATAACCCATTTTCACCCCAAAGAGGTTCCCTAAATGAAACGGACATTATCATACACTATTACAAATAAAAACAAAGCTGACACCATCGGCGCCTTCCTCCGCGATGCCGGATATTCCCGCCGCATACTCATCGAGCTCAAACAGAACCCTGAGCAGATCTGCCTGAACGGAACACCGTCCTGGCTAAACACACCGCTTCAGATCGGAGACACCCTGACGCTCTTTCTCCCGGACGAACCCGTTTCTTCAGATATTCTTCCGGTCAATCTTCCGATCGATATAGTATATGAAGACGAAGATCTCATAATACTCAACAAAGCCACCGGAATGCCTGTCCACCCATCCCAGGGACACCATGAAAATACTCTGGCAAACGCCCTCGCGTACCGGTTTGCCTCGCGCGGCGAACATTTCGTGTTCCGTGCCGTGAACCGCTTAGACCGCGACACCACCGGTCTTCTGCTGATCGCCAAACATAAAATAAGCGGCGCATTTCTCTCCGCCATGACTGCAAAAAAAGAGATACGCCGCGAATATCTCGCGATTGTTGCCGGTAAACCAGAAGAATCCGGCACCATCGATCTGCCGATCGCCCGAAAAGATGGTTCCACCATCGAACGCTGCATCGATATGGATCATGGGGAACACGCCGTCACCCATTACCGGTGTCTCGATTACCGGGACGATCTCGGCTGCTCCCTCGTCCGGCTTCGCCTGGAAACGGGGCGCACCCACCAGATCCGGGTCCACATGAAAGCCATCGGGCACCCACTTTTAGGGGATTTTCTATACAACCCGGATTACCGCTTCATCGGACGGCAGGCGCTTCACTCCTATACGGTGGCATTCCGGCATCCGATCACAGGGGAAGCAATGGAGTTTACGGCTCCGATGCCGGAGGATTTTTCCTTTTTCCATTAATACTGCTTTCTCAGTCCCTTCGGATAATGGTTTTTCAGCGTACCGCCGCTCTTCTTGCCCCATCCGAGCGAATACCCGTCCACACTCACAAGGCACCAGCCTTTTCCGGCGTCTTCCTCAGAAAGCTGGATCGTCTCGCCGCGCAGGTATGCCGCCGTCTCCGGCGCGGCGGCAGACAGGTTCACGTTCTGTTTTACCTCCGATGGATGCAGGGCAAGTGCCAGCGCGTGGGACGGCTCAAAACGGTTTTTCTTAAATTCTCCCATCTGAAGCCCCGGGCGAAGCACCCGCAGCCCCTTAAAATCGACCATCTCCTCCGGCGTCCGGTAAAGCTGGTCGCCAAACATCGTCATCGTACTGTCCGCTGTCCATTTCTTCGGCTCAATAAATATCTCTTTGCAGAAATCCTCATAGACTGCCAGAAGCTTCTTGTCCTTCATTGAAGCCGGATATTTACGCTTCACGATCTCCGGCTCACCCGTTTTTCGAAGAAGTGCCGCATAATGGCCTTCTCCCTCGGTCCGGTGCGGCCAGATACGGACCGTTTTCTCGATTCCATCCGTCACACCCGCCCCCCAGGCTGGAACGCCGTGCGAAAGTCCCGGATAGTCCGGCGTTTCCTCTAGCGCAAACTCTGGATGTGCCTCTAAGAAACGTCCGATCGCCTGCTCGTCCTCCTCCGGCGCAAAAGTACAGGTGGAGTACACCAGCCGTCCGCCCGGTTTCAGCATCATCGCCGCATTTTCAAGAATCTCCTGCTGCCGCCCAGCACAGCGACGCACATTCTCCGGGCTCCATTCCGTGACCGCCGTCTCATCCTTGCGGAACATTCCCTCGCCGGAACACGGTGCATCCACGATGATCCCATCAAAAAATGCCGGAAAATACTTCGTCAGCCGCCCGGAATCTTCATTTGTCACAACCGCATTCCGGATTCCCATGCGCTCGATATTCTGCGAGAGAATCTTTGCACGCGCCGGATGGATCTCATTGCTCACCAGAAGTCCTTCTCCGCTCAGTCTCGCCGCCGCCTGCGTCGATTTTCCGCCCGGTGCCGCACAGAGATCCAGAATCATTTCCCCCGGCTGCGGGTTTAAAAGCGAAGCCGCAATCATCGCGCTCGGCTCCTGAATATAGTAAACGCCCGCATCGTGGTACGGATGACGCCCCGGACGATCCTCCGCCCCATAAGCGAATCCCTCCGCCGCCCACGCAACCGGATTCAGAGAAAATGGAGCCGTCTTAGCAAATTCCGCCGGATCCGTTTTCAGTCCGTTCACGCGCAGTCCCTGTGAGCGCTCCTTGTCGTAACTGGCGATAAACGCATCGTACTCCCTGCCGAGCATCTGTTTCATTCGTTCAGTAAATGCTGCTGGTAAATTTATCATGGTTTTGTATTATCCTTCTTAATCAAACATATAATTCATCTTTCCTAAATAATAATACTATTACATAAACAGCAATTCCGTCAACTATTTCTGCCTCTTCTTTCCAGTATCTTTTCCGCCCCATTTTCCCACACTATCCTCATGATTCGATGGATATTTACGTTCGTTCTCCTCCCATTTTTTAGTTTCTCACTCACACGCGGATGCAATCTGTTTTCTTCCAATTTTTCCAGTATCAGCATCGCACTGCACCGACGCGGGGAATTTTTTCTCTGGTGCCTGCTCTGCGGCGGCTTTTTCTACTCCCAACTCTCCCTGTACCGCCCCCGCCAGGCAAAATACTGCCTGCTTCTCCTCACTGCCGCTGCCCTGCTGCCCTATACCCCGGAGCACCTCCCAGTCTGTGCTATCCTTCACACGCTTCTGGCACTGGCGGCTGCACTGTTATTTCTTTATAATCTGTTTTATTTAAGCTTGCAGCTCTATCTTTCGTCCCCAGCTCCTGCCCGTTATTCCCAACCCCCCTCCAATACTGCCTTTTTCAGCAAATTGACTCACTCTTTGGATTCTCCTGCTGCCCGTGGGCGCCTCTGCCTCCTGCTTCTCTGGACTTCTTGTGTTTTCTGTCTGGACAGCTGGATTTTATCGGGAATCATCAACAGTGCCATGGAAATTTGCCTGACCTTAACCGCTGGCGTACTGTTCTGGCTGTTTTTTCCTTCACTACGCCTGGCATCGAATCATCCGCATTCCCTGTTGTAATTCTTGCAAAGCGTTTTTTAAACATCTCCCTATCAACAAAAAAAGCCAATTCTATATCTCTCTTAATACACCAAAGATATAAAAACTGGCTTTTTACCATTCTTAAATTTTTATACCTGCTCCCTCATTTTAAGCAGATATGGTATGTAAACTTCCCGTCATACAGAGCCGGAAACTTCACCGAACGACCACCTTAGTACACAATCTTGTACTCGCTGGAACCTTCTCCATTTACCACATAGTAAACGGCACGCTCTTCCGGTTTAACATACAGGGTCAGAGTCTCAATCTCGTCCTCTTTATGTCCCAGAGCTGCATATGCTTTCTTTGCTTCTGCCTCCAGCTTCTCGATAGAAATCTCAGCACCTGCGTACTGTACGTATGCAACTGTCTTTACTTCCTTTTTCTCAGCTGTCTTCTTTGCTGCAGTGGTTGTCTTTGTGGTTGTCTTTGTGGTTCTCTTTGCAGTTGTTTTCTTTACGGTCACGTCTGTCTCCTTTTTCTCTGCGGCTGCTGCCACCTCTTTCTTCTCTGCGAGGGCGGTCTCCTTCTTCTGTACCGGCGCTACGGCTGTTTCTTTCTTCTCTACATGTGCCAGTGCAGTTTCCTTTTTCGGAACGGATGCTACTGCCGTCTCTTTTTTCTCCACCGCTGCAACAGCTGTTTCCTTCTTTGCCACTTCCGCTACCGCTGTCTCTTTCTTTGCGACTGCTGCCACTGCCGTTTCTTTCTTCGCCACTTCAGCTACGGCTGTCTCTTTTTTCTCCACAACAGACGGAACCTTTTTCTCTTCCGTTGAAACAGATTTCTTTGCCGCTGTCTTGGCTAATGTTTTCTTTCTCTGAACCATATATCTCATCCTCCTTCTCTGCTTTCTCCGCAACGTCTTCCGGCTTGTGATTCTGTGCTCACTCACACGGCGCAGCTTTTCTGCCTGCGGCAATGCCTCATATCCGATTCATTCCCGACAGTCGAAGTAGGGACACCGCCTAATCACATCCTTGTCATTCTGCGGTATCCCCATAATTTAATTGTCTTATATTCAAGTTTCCCCAAGTTGTCTGTCCATTCAGATTATCACACAAATGGTCTTTTTCCGCCCTTGATCCACCGTCAAGCACATCCTATCCCTATTTCCATGACCTTGTCTGAACTTTAACAAATTATACGGCAATTTCCTGTTTTTGTCAACAAAACCGCTCTTCCTACCGAATCGCCAAGTACAAATTATAAAATCCAGTTACACTGACGATTCCCACCATAATCGGCGTCAGGAATCGGATGCAGAACACCCAGAGTTTTCCCAGACGGAATTTCGTACCGTCCGCCTCGATCTCCGCAAGCAGATACTCCGGTTTCCATTTCCAGCCTACATAGTAGCACATCGTGAGTCCACCGAGCGGCATCAGAATATTATCCGTTACCAGTCCGGCGAAATCAAAGACCGACTGATTCAGGATTGTGACATCACTCAGGACGCCGAAGGACAGCGCACTCGGAATGCCAAGCAGCGTGATCGCCGTACCAATCACAAGCGCCGCATGCTTGCGTTCCCAGCCCAGCGAATCAATCGCAAAAGAGGCACAGACTTCCAGAAGTGCGATCGCACTCGTAACGGCTGCGAAAAAAACCAGCGCAAAAAACAGGATTGCAAAGAAAGTTCCCCCCGCAATATTCGCAAATACCATCGGCAGTGTGCCGAAAATCAGTCCCGGTCCCTGTCCCGGCTCCAGACCGAAGGCAAATACTGCCGGAAAGATCGCGATACCCGCGAGAACCGCAATCACGGTGTCCAGACCACCGACGATCATACAGCTTTTTGGAATATTTTCCTTTCCACTCAGATAGCTTCCGTAGGTGATCGTGATACCCATACAGAGACTCAGGGAATAAAACACCTGTCCCAGTGCCGCGCTGACAGAAGAAAGCGTGAACGCCGAAAAATCCGGCTGGAAGATAAATAACAGTCCTTTCGAAGCTCCCGGAAGCGTCACGCTTCTGAAAATGATGACAAATAACAGAACCAGAAGCATCGGCATCATCAATTTGCTCGCTTTCTCAATGCCATTGATGCCAAAATAGCAGACAGCTATAGTCGCTGCCATAAATACAATATGCCAGATCACCGGCTCGCTGCTGCCGATAAAGGCGTTAAAATCCGGCGCTGCCGCCGTCGTCACATAGCTGGCAATATACTTTAAAATCCAGCCGCCGATGACGCTGTAATAACTCAAAATAATAAACGCCGCCAGTACGCCGAATATACCGACAATCCGTGCGTGCGGATGAATGTCCGCATATGCCTGCACCGGATCATGCCGCGTCTTCCGTCCCAGGGACATTTCCGTGATCATAACCGGCAGTCCGAGAACGACGATAAAAAACAGATACGCAACCAGAAATGGAAATCCACCGTTCTTTCCCATCAGATATGGAAATTTCCACAGATTTCCCAATCCAATCGCCGCCCCAGCCGTCGCCATAATAAAGCCCAGCTTACTCGCCCATTGTTTGTTTTTACTCATGTGTAGCCCTCTTAGTATTCTTTCATTTCATATTTGATATAGCCTTGCGTTATAACGCAATATGGACTATTATATCGAATTTTAGGGACTATGTAAACCGTTTTTAAGTGGGAATCACGCAAAAAAGCCTGTCCCCCGACACCTTTCCCATGCCAAAAGACAGACTTTTCTCTATTTCTTAATTCAATTCATTTCCGGCAGCACACTCCCGGCATTCCAGAAAGCCACGCCGAATTTCCACTTTTTATCTTAGTCTTCGATCGTATCGATCAGACTGTCATCATCAAAGTAATTGATCCGCATCGAAGCCTTCACATCGCGAAGTGTCTCAGCAGCCTTCGCCTCTGCTGCCTTGCTTCCCTCTTTCAAGATGTCAAATACATCCGGGATTCTCTTCTCCCATTCCTGGCGTCTCGCGCGAATCGGAGCCAGTTCAGCCTGCATGACGTTGTTTAAGAATTTCTTCACCTTCACATCGCCCAGACCACCTCTCTGGTAATGCGCTTTCAGCTCGTCCAGGTTCTGGTAATCCGGCAGGAACTCTGCAAAATACTCCGGACGGCAGAATGCATCCAGATAGATGAAGACCGGATTGCCCTCGACTTTACCCGGATCCTCGACACGCAGGTGATTTGGATCTGTAAACATGGACATGATCTTCTTCTTCACATCTGCTTCCGAATCAGAGAGGTAGATGCAGTTTCCAAGCGATTTGCTCATCTTTGCCTTTCCATCGATACCCGGCAGACGCAGACACGCCTTGTTGGACGGAAGCAGAATCTCCGGTTCCGTCAGAGTCTCGCCGTACACGCTGTTGAATTTATGGACGATCTCCTTGCACTGCTCTAACATCGGCATCTGATCCTCTCCAACCGGAACGGTCGTCGCGCGGAATGCAGTGATATCCGCCGCCTGGCTAATCGGATAAGTAAAGAATCCAACCGGGATGCTTGCCTCAAAATTACGCATCTGAATCTCTGCTTTTACGGTAGGATTTCGCTGTACACGGGATACCGTAACCAAGTTCATATAGTAAAAAGTAAGCTCTGTCAGCTCCGGCACCATCGACTGGATAAAGATGGTGGATTTCTCCGGGTCAATTCCACAAGCCAGATAGTCCAGGGCAACCTGCAGAATATTTTTACGCACCTTTTCCGGGTGATCGGCATTGTCCGTCAGTGCCTGCGCATCGGCAATCATAATATAAATCTCATCGAACTTGCCGGAGTTCTGAAGTCTCACTCTCTCGCTCAGAGAGCCAACATAATGTCCGACATGTAAGCGCCCGGTAGGACGATCGCCGGTTAAAATAATTTTCTTCATCTATTTGTTTCCCCTTCCATTCTGGTGTTTTTTCTTTAATGGATTTTTGCGCGTGACTGTTAAGGTACTGAACAGTTACGAAAATATTATATATCCTGGCTGGCAGACTGTCAACATTCTGAGACTCCATCTTCCCCAGTAACTCTGTAACTCTGTTACCATTCTTGTCTTGCATATATATGTTAAACACCAGAATTTCCAGTTCCGGAAATTTACTTGCTCTGCGCAAACAGCCAGTCTCTGACTACTTCTGGCTCTTACTCCTGCAGGTTTACCATCACATCCGAAACATCCACTTTCTTATCGATCAGCCCGCTCTCGCTCATCCAGTCGATGTTTTCCTGCCAGCACTCTTCGGTCTGGGTCAAAAACGGAACCTCATCGCTCTCCATGAGCGGCAGAAGTGTCTCACAGGACTTCTCCTCCACGCTCTGGGTCAGAGGGAAGTTTTCCTCATTCTGATTATTCATCAGGATTGCCAGGCAGCCATTCGGATCGTTCTTAAAGTCTTCAAAGCCCTTCTTCGATGCGCGTAAGAATCCTTCCAGAACTTCCGGCTCCTGCTGGATCATTTCGTTGTTGGCAAGGAATACTTCCTCATAATAATTCGGGATTCCATATCCATCTGCCATGAAGTAGTTGACATCAAAGCCCTCTTCCTCCATCTGCGGAACCTCATGGTTGACAAGGCATCCGATCGTCGCATCCACATTGCCGGTCGTCATAGAACTCATCAGTTCAAATCCGACATCGATCAGGTTTACATCCGATGCATCCGCTCCCACATATTCCATCATGCTCTTGACAACCGCCTCGCTGAGTGCTGTTCCGCCGTAACCAACGGTTTTTCCAACCAGATTTTCCGGTCCTGTGATATTCTTATCCTTTAAAGAAAGAACGACACTTAACGGGGACTGCACGATCGCACCGATGGATTTGATCTTCGTTCCCTGATTGGCAACCGCCTGGATCACATCCTGCTGATAGTACATGCCTATCTCCGCCTTTCCAGCCGCTACCAGTGATAACGCATCGTTCGCATTGGCCGGAAAACGCACATTCACATCCAGTCCTTCTTCCGCATAATAGCCGCGCTCGATCGCCGTATAAATAAAGGTATGGATCGCATTCGGATACCAGTCAAGAACCACATTGATCTCTTTAAGATCCTGACTTTTTCCATCTTCCGAGGTCTGTTTCGCATCCGTGCCCTCTGCCTGAGCAGCTGTCTCACTCTTTTCGCTGGCCGTTCCACATCCGCCAAGTGTCATCATTCCCATCACTGCTGCCATCACTGCGGCAGCCATTCTCATTCGTTTTTTCATCTCATATCCTTTCAGTTTTACAAATTTCCGTTTATATTTCCCTATCACTTATCTGTTTTCCAGTTTTTTTGCATATGACTTACTGGATTCACATACCAATCTCAACGATCTGGACTTCTTCACGAGTAGCTCTTTTTGTGAATACACTTTTTCGGCCTGCAGCACACATTTCAAAAATACAGACTTTTCAATATCCGCACACATACTTCAAAATTTCATCCTATATCACAATTTCCTACTCATTCCTCCAGAAAATCATCCGCTTTTCAAGCAGCGAGACAACCCACGTTGCCGCCATCGCCACTACCGATAGGAGCAGAATCGGTGCAAATACACCGGCTCCATCTAACTGGGTCATCATTCTCCGGCTGAAATATCCGAGTCCGCTCTGAGCGCCCAGCCATTCTCCAATCGCCGCTCCGATGATCGACAGCGGTACCGCCATCTTGATCGCTGAAAAAAAGTACGGAAGCGTCGCCGGAATCTTTAATTTCAAAAAGATCTGACGCTTATCCGCGCCAAATGTAAACAAAAGTTCTTCCATTTCCGTCTTCACCGACCGGAACCCGTCAAATACCGTGATCGTGATCGGGAAAAACGTAATCAGCACCGTTACCAGCACCTTGCTCCAGATCGTGTAGCCAAACCAGAGGACAAACAGCGGTGCCAGCGCCGTCGTCGGGATCGTCTGCGAGGCGATGATCAGCGGATACAGCGCCTTTCTTGCCGTCTCACTGGCATCCATCAGCACAGCCAGTCCCACGCCCAGCACGATCGAGATCAAAAGTCCAATCGCAACTACCGACATCGTCGCCGGCAGATGTGCCGTAAATAATGGACCCCGAAGTTCCCACAGCCGTACAACCACCTGAACCGGAGACGGGAGAATATAGGCCGCATCAATCCCCATAGCCGCTGCCTGCCATGTAAACAGAAGCACCGCCACCAGAATCAGGGCTGGAAGATTCGCATTCATCCGGCTTCCCATTTTATTTGTTTTTTTCTGTTCCATCACGCCTTCTCCTTCTTAAGCATTCCGATCAGTTCTTCCTTTAAGGACAGAATCTCCGGTCTGCGAAGCTCTTCCCGGGATCGCGGATATCCCGCCGGGACCTCGATGGAGCGCAGATGTGTGATCGGTGACTGTTCCACCACGAGAATCCGGCTGGACAGAAACACCGCTTCTTCCACATCATGCGTGATGAAAAGAACCGTCTTTTTCTCCTTCTCCCACTGTTCCAGAAGCCACTCCCGCATAGACAGTCTTGTCAGATAATCCAGGGCTGAAAACGGCTCATCCAAAAGCAGAAGGTCTGAACCCGTCAGAACCGTTCTCGCAAAGGCGGCTCTCTGGCGCATACCGCCGGAAAGCTCTTTCGGCGTCTTATCTCCCCAGTCTGCAAGTCCAACCGATCGAAGCGCATCATCCGCTTTTTTCTGCATCTGTTCCTTCGAATATCCGCCCTGAATCTCCATCGGAAGCATCAGATTCTCCCGCACGGTGCGCCATGGAAACAGCAGATCCTGCTGCGGCATATATCCGCAGTAATTTTTCTTCGTTTCGATCGATTCCCCATCCACCCGGATCACACCGGAAGCCGGGGTAAGAAGCTTATTTACCAGCCGGAAGATCGTACTTTTTCCACAGCCGGAAGCGCCGATGATGGACACAAACTCCCCATCCTGGACTTCAAACGACAGATGGTCAATGATCGAAAAATCCTCTACCGCATATTGGAAACGCACGTTGTCAAATGTAAGCATATTTACCGCCTCATTTCCCACGCCATATCCCAGAATGCCGCTTCATAGCGGGAGCAGGCCACAAAAATATCCACCAGATGTTTCTTTTGTTTCTCAGACAGATCCTCTGCCAGACGGTTCATCCACTCTACAAGGACTTCATTTTCCTTGTGGTAAGACTCGGAAGCGTATCCCCGGATCCACTCCCCATAAAATGGATGTTTGTCGGCATCCGGTCTGTCTGCTGCGATTTTCTTCGCAATCCATTCATAGCTGAGGGCGCAGGACAATATCGCTGCTGCCGCCTCCGGCGTGCCCCCCTCATAAGCGATGCGAAGCATATAAGAAGTATAAGAAAGGTTATCCAGAGCGACCGGCGTCTGTTCCGCCTCTTCTCTGGTTATCCCCAAACGTTCCATGTAAGCACGGTGAATATCCATCTCCCCATCCAGAATCGAGTGGGTATATCCGGCAAACAGGCGCATAAATGCGAGATCCGTTGATTTTGCCGCCCCGATGGAAAACACCTTTGTGTAATCAATCAGATACAGATAATCCTGTATCATATAATATTTGAATTTATCATGATCCAGACTGCCGTCCGCAATGCCTTTTACGAACGGTTTTTCATTGTAACCAGCCCAGATCTCCTTTGTGGCTTCCAAAAGCCTCTCTGTCATTGTCATACGCGTTCCTCCGCAAATCCTTTTCCCCAGAAATCAAATCCATGATCCATCGGCCCGGATCCTTTTCCAAGATCCAGCATCGCTCCCAGTGCGCCGGAAATATATGCCTTGGCACGTTCCACCGCGGTGTCAAGATCATAGCCCTTCGCCAGATTGGATGCAATCGCGCTGGACAGGGTACAGCCCGTCCCATGGGTGTTGGAATTGTGGATGCGTTTTCCGTTAAACCAACGGTATCCGCCGTCCCGGTATAAAAGATCGTTGGCATCATTTAACTGATGTCCACCCTTGCAGAGAACCGCACAATGGTACGTTTCACTGATACATTTTGCTGCCGTAATCATATCGTCGGCAGACTTAATTTCCATTCCTGATAAGACCTCCGCCTCCGGAATGTTCGGTGTCAGAACCGCCGCTAATGGAAAAAGCGATTCTTTCAAGGTGTCGATGGCGTCGTCGCTGATTAACTTTGCTCCGCTCGTCGCCACCATAACCGGGTCCACAACAATGTTTTCTGCCTGGTACTCACAAAGCTTCTTCGCAATCGACTTGATCAGTCCGGTTGAAGAAACCATACCGATCTTTACCGCATCCGGACGAATATCCGTAAATACGCTGTCAATCTGCTGTTCCAGAAATTCCGGGGTTATCTCAAAAATCCCCTGGACGCCGGTTGTGTTCTGGGCCGTCAGCGCCGTGATCGCACTCATTCCATATACTCCATTGGCGATCATCGTCTTTAAATCGGCCTGGATACCGGCGCCTCCGCTGCAATCACTTCCAGCGATTGTTAATGCTGTCTTCATAATTAACTCCTTTCAGGCATCAATAACTTTTATAAGGCGACACAAGGTGGTGCCCCCAATGTGCCGCCATAAAAAACTTTTTGCAAAGTTTCTTACCATTTTTTAATGAAGCTTTTTTCACAAGCTTTTTCTTATAAACTTTTTCATGCCATTTTTTGACAAAATGACAACGTTTTCATCTTTACAGGACCTTTTTTACAGCTTCCTTCAGTTCCTCTGCTGCCTTTTCAATATCATCGGCCGCAAACAAGGCGCTGACCACTGCAATGCCGTCCACACCTGTTCCTTTTAACAGTTCCAGATGTTCTTTATTCAGTCCGCCGATCGCAACAACCGGAATATCGACTGCCTGACAGATCTTGGCAAGCATCCCCGGCGTCACGGCATCGGCGTCCTTTTTGGTTCCCGTCGGATAGATGGCTCCGACTCCCAAATAATTCGCCCCATGCTTTTTCGCAAGAAGCGCCTGTTCTACATTTTTGCAGGAAACGCCGATGATCTTATCTGGTCCCAGCTTTTCCCGGACCTTTCCCGCTTCCATATCGCTCTGTCCCACATGGACGCCGTCCGCATCCACCGCCAGGGCAATCTCCACGTTGTCATTGATCACAAACGGAACCTGATACTTTCTGCAAAGCATTTTAAGCTTCTTTGCCTCCTCCAGAAACTCCGCCTCGTCAAGCTCCTTTTCTCTCAGCTGGACAAACGTCGCCCCGCCCTTCAAAGCTTTCTCAACCTGACTCTCCAGAGTTTCCCCCTTCAGCCATGCGCGGTCTGTCACCGCGTAAAGCAGCATATCTTCCGGTCTGCAGTTCATCTGCATTTCCTCCTTTTCTCAGCTGTTCTTATAAAAACGGACACTAAAGCTCTATTATCTTACTTCAAATTTTGCTCCAGCCTCCAGCGCTTCTCCGTTCATGCGATAAATAGCATCAATGATATAATTCCGATAAGTCGCATTGCCGTCCAGTTCACTTAAACGGGCGTATGCCGTCTCCCCGGCCAGTCCCATCGCGCAGACTGCCGCAGCAGCTGCCTCAAGCGGCTGTTCCTGGTTGGCTGTCACAAAGGCCGCCGTCAGAGCCGAGAGCTGACAGCCGGTTCCCGTGATGGAAGACATCTCCGGACGACCGTTGTAAATGCAGTATGCCTTCTCCGCATCCGCCACAATGTCGATCGCACCGGTGATCGCAACGACCGCATTCATCTTTCCGGCAAATGCCTTCGCAAAAGCTGCCGCCTCGTCCAGATTTTCCTTCGTCACCCGGTCTGCCAGATCGGCATCCACGCCCTTCGTCGTCCCATTTCCAAGTGCCAGTGTCTTGATCTCCGAAATGTTCCCGCGGATCACGGTAAACCTGACTTCCTTTAAAAGCTGATTGGCGGTCTCTGTTCTGAGTTTCGACGCACCGGCGCCTACCGGGTCTAAAACTACCGGATGACCCAGCTCATTTGCCCGCTTTCCGGCAAGCAGCATGGATTCGATGGTCCGGCTGTTTAATGTGCCGATATTGATATTCAGTCCGCCGCAGATGGTCTGGATATCCGAAACTTCGTCCTTATCATCCGCCATGATCGGGGACGCGCCGCATGCGAGTACCACGTTGGCACAGTCATTGACAGTCACGTAGTTCGTAATGTTGTGGATTAACGGACATTTTTCTCTTACATTATCAAATATTTCTTTAAACATGTGCTGGCTTCTCCTCTCTCAGTGCTTCCTGCATTCCTGCTAAAATATTGGCTTTCTTTAAACTTAAAATCAGAACCGCGCTTATGATCGCGCCTCCCGCGGTCGAGATCAAAAACGGAACCACATAGGCATAGACAGCCAGTCCCGCCGCGCTCTTTCCCATCAGGAAAACTGCCACCGGATATGCTGCAAATCCGCCCAGAATGGACGTTCCAAGCACCTCACCGATCAAAGTTGCGAACACACTCTGCGTTTTCTTGTAAACCAGTCCGCAGATCAGGGCGCCAAACATACTGCCCGGAAATGCCATCAGGCTTCCAAGTCCTAACAGATTTCGGATCAGCGCCGCTGCAAAGGCCGCTCCCAGTCCATAGCCCGGTCCCAGAAGAACGGCACACAGGATATTTACCATATGCTGTACCGGGGAACACTTGCTTCCGAACACCGGAACGGAAAATAAACTTCCTACGATGGCAACGGCACAGAATACAGCCGCAATCGCCAGTTTTTTCGTGTTTGTCTTATTCATTTTTCTTCTCCTTCTTTGAAAATTTGCAACTGTTCTGTTTCTTTGATATTCTTGAACAGTTACGAACAATTTACGTTTTCTGCATGAAATTCGGTCGATACTCTCTGGTATCCTCTCACGCCGGAACACGGCTTCCCATCGCTGCCTACAAAGCTCAGGGCGCTCCCCCTCAGCTCGCCGCACACATGCGGAATACGTTCCCCCTTTCAAAGAATTTAATTTTAAAAGAATGTGCCCTGGCACATTCCCGCGCCGAGCGCGGTCGCTTGCGACATGATTCCCTTCCGCCGCAGTGCGATCCCGCCCGGTAGGACTTTTTATATAACAGGAAATTTCAACGGATTTTCCTGTTATATGAAAAAACAGGAGATACCCCTGCGGATATCTCCTGTAAAAATTCATCTCATGACTTCCTACGACGGCATTATCCGCATCAGGTTAAAGGGTCGAAGTTCGATTACTTCCTCTCAGCCCGCTAACGAGCTCCCCTGTTTTTATCAAATTTGCAATGTTTCCATGCTGAACCATCGCCAGACTTATTATAGCGCATCTGGCGAAATTTTCAAGTGCGACTTTCTGGTGCACTTTTATCCCCTATCCTTTCACGATCAAGGTCAGCATAAGCGCCCGCCAGATTCCGGTGAGTCCCATAATGCCACCCAAAAGAATCGCTAATGGGATCCTGAGACCGGTAAATGTAATGCTGAGCAGACTGCAAAGGTGCGTCTGCAATCAGCTGAGGCGTTCCATTCGTGTTATTACACAAATCCCCCAAAACCTCTACACAACTCACTACACACTTTTTTACACAATTCGCATAAGAAGATAGAATAAATTGCAACAAGTTATATAAAAAAGTATCAAAAAACAGTACACAAAAAAGTGCTGAAACCCTACATAAATACTGGGTTTCAGCACTTTCTAATAAGTTATATGAAGTTACAACAAGTAGTTCGCTTACTGTGCCATCTGCTTTGCAACTTCCTCTGCAAAGTTCTCTTCCTTCTTTTCGATACCTTCACCAGTCTCAAAACGAACGAACTTCTTAACAGTGATCTTCGCACCATTCTCTTTAGCAACCTGAGCTACATACTGAGCTACGCTCTGCTTGCCATCCTCAGCCTTAACATATACCTGATCCAGAAGGCAGATCTCTTTGAGCTCTTTCTTGATACGACCCATAACCATGCCGCTGATGATCTTGTCGTTTGCGTCCGGCTTCTCGTTCTTAGCTGCTACAGTCAGGATCTCTTTCTCTTTTGCGATGTAATCTGCATCTACTTCGCTGTCGTTGGTGTACAGCGGTTTCAGAGCTGCAGCCTGCATAGCTACGTTCTTAGCCATCTCTTTGATTGCATCGTTTACAACGTCAGTTTCAACGTCTACCAGAACGCCGATCTTGCCGCCTGCATGGATGTAGGAAGCAACGAAACCGTTCTCCTCAGCTAACTGAGCAAAACGACGGATCTTCATGTTCTCGCCGATGATGGAGATCTGGGAAGACAGAGCCTCTGCAACTGTCAGGGACGGATCCTTTGCCCATTTTTCAGCCAGAAATGCGTCAATATCTGCTGCGCTTGTGTTCAGCGCCTGCTCAGCAACATCAGATACATAGTTCTGGAACTTCTCGTTCTTAGCTACGAAGTCTGTCTCTGCGTTTACTTCTACTACAACTGCCTTCTTTTCATCAGCGGTAACCTTAGTCATAACGATACCCTCTGCTGCAATACGGCCAGCTTTCTTAGTAGCGCCTGCAAGTCCTTTTTCTCTCAGGAACTCAACAGCTTTGTCCATGTCGCCATCTGTAGCTGCAAGAGCTTTCTTACAGTCCATCATACCAGCGCCTGTCATTTCACGTAACTCTTTTACCATTGCGGCTGTAACTGCCATCTTAAATCCCTCCGTGTATATAAATTCAGGTACACGTTCGTATACCCGCGCGGAGCACGCTTTTATGCGGAAAACCGCGGCGTGCTCCTGGTCTTTTGGTTTCAGTTTTTAATTTTGGGGTTAATTAAGCCTCTGTAGCCTCTGCTTCGCCCTCTGCTGCAGCTGCCTCAGCCTCGCCCTGCTTAGCTTCGATAACAGCGTCTGCCATTCTGGAAACGATCAGTTTTACGGCACGGATAGCATCATCGTTACCCGGGATTACATAATCCAGCTCTTCCGGATCACAGTTGGTATCGATGATACCGATCAGCGGAATACCCAGAGTATGAGCCTCCTGTACGCAGATTCTTTCCTTCTTCGGATCTACTACGAAGATAGCATCCGGGATCTTCTTCATATCTTTGATACCGCCCAGGTTCTTCTCCAGCTTCTCCCACTCTTTTTTCAGCTCGATAACTTCTTTCTTCGGCAGAACGTCGAAAGTTCCGTCCTCAGACATAGCCTCGATCTGTTTTAATCTAGCGATACGGCTCTGGATGGTCTTGAAGTTTGTCAGCATACCGCCTAACCATCTCTCGTTTACATAGAACATACCACATCTCTCAGCCTCGGTCTTGATAGCGTCCTGAGCCTGCTTCTTTGTACCAACGAACAGGATTGTGCCGCCGTCTGCTGCGATATCGGATACTGCCTTGTAAGCCTCATCTACTTTACCTACAGATTTCTGAAGGTCGATGATGTGGATACCATTTCTCTCGGTGTAGATGTACGGAGCCATTTTCGGGTTCCATCTTCTGGTCTGGTGTCCAAAATGTACACCTGCTTCGAGTAACTGCTTCATTGAAATAACGCTCATGTTTCTTTCCTCCAATTTTGGTTTTTCTTCCGCCGTCTTCTCATGCTTTCCGCGGGGACTCATAATGAGCACCGTCCTGCGTAAATCCGACCGGCGTGAATTTTCAGCCTTTATACTATATCACAGGCACGGTATACATGCAAGTGGAAATTAAAAAAATCACGCATTTTCCTTCATTTTTCTTCGTTTCTTGAATTTCTTCCAGCAAGCATATACGGAATGATAATACAAAACCTTCAGTAAAAACTTTTAGCAATTCTATGTAAATTAAAAGCGGGCTCCGAAAACCTCGGAACCCGCATAAATCCTAGAAATAAAAAGAGCGCGAGACGGGACTCGAACCCGCGGCCTCGACCTTGGCAAGGTCGCGCTCCACCAACTGAGCCACTCGCGCATATTTGTAAGAATCGGGGTGACAGGATTCGAACCTGCGACCTCCTGGTCCCAAACCAGGCGCTCTAGCCAAGCTGAGCCACACCCCGTCATCCACGTTTATATTTGATTTTCTTGAACGTTTATATACCTTCAAAACTGCACACTGAATTTCTTCTACTTTCTATCTTCCATCCTTTAGGAAATAACTTCCTCTTACCTATCCTTAACCATAACCTTTTGGTTAAGCCCTCGACCG